>CABUVO010000006.1 GCA_902495075.1 uncultured Porphyromonadaceae bacterium | reverse complement strand
ACAGAGGTTTAAAGTAATGTGAAATTTTTGAATGTATAATGTTAATTTTCAGGCGCGGAGGGTCTTAACGACCTTGCGGAGACACAGAGTCCGTAGCTTAAATATCGAGTCAGCCCTTGGAGAGGGCATATAATTATAACCCCGCATCGACCGGGAGTTTCTGCAAGGAACGAACCGGTCGGTGTGGGGTTGGACCTCTTCGCGTCAGACGGCATCGGAGATGTCGAATAGTACCGCGCAAAGTTTATTAATGGACCTCTCCGAGGCCGCAGCGACGCGATCTGTGTCACCCCCACACCGGTTAAGCATTATTTCATAAGTGCTTAACCGATATGAGGTTATAACCAATTACCCTCTCCGAGGGTTGTCACGAAATCGGCTCTGACTTCTGTGCTTTACCGCGGGTTGTCACGAAATCGGCTCTGACTTCTGTGCTTTACCGAGGGTTGTCTCGGATGGAGTCTCTAACTTTGTGCCTCTGTCAGCATCGCCAGATGCCTCCGTGCCATCCAATTAAACATTCAATATTTGTCATTTCGCATTGAACATTGATTAAAAGCTCTGTTTCTCTGTGTCTCTGTGTTTAAACAGCTGTGTCAAAAGATTTTAAATTGTTGTGTCCAAAGCTTTTATTCTTCGCGCCTTCGCGTTTTAATTTTGTAGAAGTATTACACGGGTCAGACATTAGAGTTATGCCAATTTATCCCTCTTACCTGTTACCTTTTACCTCTTACCTTATCGAACTCGGTTCGATAAACGTGGATTTATTGGTGAAATTTGGAATATGAAATTTAACACTCTGTCAAGTTAAACAAATTATGCAGAAATTTGGTTATGATGGCATAGCGGTATATAAAACTTCTATGCCTAAGATATGAAATCTCTCATCGCGATATTGTTCGTAGTCATTGCAGCAATTGCCTGGTCACCGGCATATTCACAGAATCATGCTCCGGTTAATCTTACTGCTGAAGATCTTGTAACAAAAGTTTATGGCGTTCTTTCGCCGGAAAGCAGTAAGGCGGAGATATGCGAGGATTGTGCCACAATACTTAATCTCCGCCCGTCGGAAGAAGATATGGGGCTTTGGGTCGACAGCTCGGACGGATATCGATTCAGTTATTATGGACTGACAGTTCCCGATGTCTCAGCTATGGCTTCAATAGAGCGCGATTCCGTAGCTAATTTCGGATTCTTTTTTCTGTTTCCATATAATGCAGCAAACCGCGATGAAATGAATTGCCGGCAGGCACAATTCTGCGGCAGCCTCCTTCAGGAGATGCACGACATCGGTGTCTCTTTTTCTGTTATCGTCAGCCCTGACTCGCTTTTTAAGATATGCGGTGACTATAAAGGAAATTTCATTGAGGTATGCCTGTCGGAGGAGTCAACAAGCAATTCCGAGGGTCGTTACGTGTTGTGCCTCTCGGTTGAACCGGAGGCATTCACTCCGGCAGACAATCTTGCCGCCCTATGAACGTCGGTTATCCAATTCTTTCTATAATTTTGATTAGTCACTGAAAAATTATTAACTTTGACATCGTTAATTCAAATTGATGAGAACGATGCAGAAGATTGTTGCATTATTGGTTATTGTTACAGGTTTGTGTGGATTTTCAGTTAACGCTGATACTAATACGCAGGGGAATGCATTGGAGGGGAAGCGAATAGTTGTGATAGGTGACAGCTACGTGGAGAATCATAGTCGTCCTTGGAGCGAGAGCTGGCATGCCCGTGCCGCGAAAAGGTTAGGCATGTATTATCTTAACTTCGGCAGGAACGGCAGTTGCATCGCCTTCGATCGCACTAAAGAAGGTTTTGGCGAAGCTATGACAAAACGTTATTTGAAAATGCCTTCCGAAGCAGATTATGTTCTTGTGATTGCCGGTCATAACGATGCCTTTACTGTTGGCAAGGATCCCTCGCAAATGGATGTCTTCAAGGCATCTCTGGAAAAATTCCTGACGGGTCTTCAGCAGCGTTATCCTGATGCTGCGATTGGTTATGTGTTGCCCTGGCATCTTAAAAGAGCCGGTTTTGAAGAAGTCATCTCTGAAATACGCACCGCTTGTTCGAGGCATTCCATCCCGGTTTTTGATGCTGGTGCAGATTGCGGAATTGAAGTGAACGATGATGGATTCCGCGCGAAGTATTTTCAGAACAAAGGTGTAGGCGACACTGCCCACCTTAATGCCGCAGGACATGCTCTTGTGGTGGACAAAGGTGTCGCCTTTATAAAGTCGTTGTCTCGTAAGTAACCGTTACATTACCGGATGATTGCGCGTCCAGCCCAAACGAGGAGGATGCCGATCACGACTGAAAGGACGAGATAGAGGATAAATGTGGTCCAATCGCCTTTGGTTCCCAATACCCACATGTCGTTTGCAAACGCGGAGAATGTGGTGAAACCACCACAGAAACCCGTTATCAGTATTACGTCTGCGGAAGTCATTACATGTACTTTTTCAAGGAGTCCGAAAAGCAGTCCGATAATGAAGCATCCTATAATATTCACAAGGAATGTTCCCAAAGGAAAGGCTCCGTGGAAAATTGCGGAGCTCCATTTCCCTACCAGAAATCGTACGCAGGTGCCAACAAAACCTCCTGCACCTGCAAGCAGCATCATTTTGAACATAGCTTATAGCGTTTATATTTTTTAATGTCTAATTATATTATAACGAAGGGTTGAATATTTTTTTGTATTGAGAGAAAAATTTTGTAAATTTGCGGTGCAATTCTGCGGACTGCGTCTATCTTTCCGAAGATAAGGCAAAGCAGGAGACGGAAGTGGAAAAATTTGGCTGCTTGCAACCACTCAAAAAAATGCTAAAACTGCATCTTCAAGGTGCGGCTCTTCCTGAGCCGTCATCAACAATGACGACAGCATACGCATTATATATAGAGCGATCGCAACAGCGACCGCTCTTTTGTGTTTTAACAATTAAACATTGCACATTGAAAATTAAACATTAGATAGAAATGAATTATCTTTTTACATCGGAATCCGTTTCCGAAGGTCATCCTGATAAGGTGGCTGACCAGATCAGCGATACATTGCTTGATGAATTTCTTGCGCGCGACCCTCAGAGCCACGTTGCCATCGAAACCCTTTGCACCACCGGTCAGGTGGTGGTTGCCGGTGAGGTAAGTTCCCAGGCATACGTTGACATCCAGCACAGCATACGCGATCTTATCAACGAGATCGGATATAACCGTGGCGCATATCGTTTCGACGGGGACGCTTGCGGAATCCTTAGCACCATCCACGAGCAGAGCGAAGATATTGATCGCGGCGTGAGCCGTCAGGCTGAGAATGTCGCTGTGGAGGATCTGCAGGGTGCCGGCGACCAGGGAATGATGTTTGGATATGCCGTTGACGAGACTTCCAACTATATGCCTCTTACTCTTGACCTCTCGCATTTCCTTCTTCGTGAACTCGCCGACATCCGTCGTGAGGGCACTGCCATGAATTATTATCGCAAAGGGAAACTTACATCATATCTCCGTCCGGATGCAAAAAGCCAGGTGACTGTGGAATATGATGAGAATCATCGTCCGGTAAGGATTCACACAATCGTCATCTCTACCCAGCACGATGAATTTGTTGCACCACTGGAGGACACTCCCGAAGCACGCAGGGCAGCCGACGAGCAAATGCTCGAGCAGATACGCAAAGATGTGGAGGAGGTGCTTCTTCCGCGTGTGAAAGCCAAACTTCCGGTAGAGATACAGAACCTTTTCGACGACAAGCTCATTCTTCATGTCAATCCGACAGGCAAGTTTGTGCTTGGTGGTCCGCATGCCGATACCGGTCTGACAGGGCGTAAGATAATTGTTGATACTTATGGTGGTCGCGGTGCTCATGGCGGAGGCGCGTTCTCGGGCAAGGATCCATCGAAAGTTGACCGTTCTGCAGCCTATGCTTGCCGTCACATTGCCAAGAATCTTGTGGCAGCTGGCGTTGCCCGTGAAGTGCTTGTGCAGGTGGCGTATGCAATCGGTAAGGCTCAGCCTGTCAGCATCTTCGTGAATACTTACGGCACATCGCGTGTGGATATGAGCGATACCGAGATCGCAGCTCGTATTTCCGAGCTTTTCGATATGCGTCCGAAAGCGATTGAAGAACGTCTCAAACTGCGCAATCCTATCTACCGGGAGACAGCCTCTTACGGGCATATGGGCCGCGAGCCCCGCACCGTGAAAAAGGAGTTCAAATCGCGCTACGAAAACGAGACGATTGTGAAGGAAGTTGAGCTCTTCACATGGGAGAAACTCGATGCCATTGATAGCATCCGCGAAGCATTCGGAATTGCTAAGAAATAATAAAATTAAGCTGAAATTTGCCGATTATTGCTAAAAATGTTATCTTTGCACGTTTATTGGCAGAAAATTAATTAAAACAGCTATATAAAGAATGGCAACATTAGAGAAAATCAGAAGCAAATCGGTGTTCCTCATCATCGTGATCGGTGTGGCTCTTCTCGCCTTCATCATCGGCGATGCTCTGACCAACAGCCAGAACATTTTCGGCGAGCGCACCACAATCGCAAAAGTAGGAAGCACCAAAATCGACTTTACTGACTATCAGCGTAAACGCGAAGAACTCAACAATCAGCTTGAGGAGGCACGCCGTCAGAATCCGGCGCAGTTCGCAAATTTTGACACCCAGGTGCTCGCCCAGATGGCACTCGACCAGCTTATGCAGGAAGACATCGTGCTCTCTGCCGCAAATAAAGCTGGTATCCGCACCACTGGCAACCTTCTTCGCTATTATATGATCGAGAATCCGCAGAACCAGCGCGTTATGGATATCGTTCGTCAGCTCAATGCCTCAGGTCTGAGCGTTCAGACTCCCCAGCAGGCATATGAGGTGATCTTCAACCCCAAACGTAACGGTCTTACCGATGCTCAGATGGAACCCTTCCAGCGTCTGTGGCTTGCAGCCGAAAAAGAGATGCAGGAGACTATCAAGGGCACTGTTTACCAGCGTGTGCTTGCCGGCACGGTAAAGGCTAATGACCTCGATAAGAAAGCTCTTTATAACGATTATGTAAATACAACAGCTGTTGACGTGGCATATCTCCCTTACGGCACACTTGATGCCAAGGAATATCCCGTAAGCGCGGATGAGCTCAAAAAGGCATATGCCGAGAAGAAAGGGCTCTTCAAAGTTGACGAAGCTACCAAAGATGTAAGCTTCATCAGTGTGAGCATCTCCGCTTCTTCTGCCGACCGTGCGGCAGCCCGTCAGCTCGCTCAGAACACTGTCAAGGAACTCCGCGACAGCACGGGTCAGCTTAGCAAGGCAACCAAGAAAGAGGGTGTGAGCATGACTCACCATGCAGTCCGTGCCACCGACCTTCCGTCAGGTGCTGTGAAAGATTTCGTGATGAGCGCTCCCAAAGACAGCGTAAAACTTATCTCCGAGACCGTCCAGGGCTTCACCGTGGTTCGCGTCGGCAAACGCACCGAGGCTGTCGACTCTATTCAGGTTAACCTCGTAAGCACTGCAACCGAGGCTCTTGGCAATAAAGTTCTCACAGCCCTCAACAATGGTCTTCCCGCTGACTCAATCACAGCTCGCTTCTCAATGGATAGCGTTGCTCCCCAGCTCAACCAGTGGATACCTCTCTATACAGCTCAGGGTCCCACAAACGCTATTGCCGACGAGATGCTTGACAGCCTCCGCAACGCAGCGGGTCGCTACGTAACCCTTCAGGGCGGTGCTCAGGGTATGCTGATCGGTAAGATCACAGAGCAGAAAGCTCCTAAGACCATTTATGAATATGACGAAGCTGAGTATGTTCTCGGTCCCAGCCTTAAGACTGTGAGCGATGAGCGTGCAAAACTCGAGAAATTCCTTCTTGAGAACAAGACGGCTGCAGATTTCGTTAAGAATGCCGAGAAAGCAGGATATACTCTTCAGAACTATAGCTTTACTCAGTCAACTCCCGCCGTTCCCCGCATGATGGGCATGAACTCATATTATCCCGACAGCCGTCAGGTTGTTCGTTGGGTGATGATTGATGGAGATGAAGGAGAGGTGAGCCATATCTATGAATCCAAGAATGCCATCACCCCAGCCCTCTATGCAGTGGCAGTGGAAAGAAGCTACGAGGATTATGTGCCTGTAACCAACCCCGACGTGAATGCGATGCTTACTCATGAGATTCGTGCTTCTAAAGCCGGCGACAAGCTCGTTGAGAAATTCGGTAAGAAGACACAGAGCCTCCAGAGTGCAGCTCAGGCAATGGGTGTGCAGCCCACGAATGTTGCAACATTCCGTTTCGGTCACAATGCCGGTGTTGCCGATCCTGCTGTGATGGGTCGCATCAATGGTTCGAAGGCAGACAAGAAAGTCGTTATCACCAAGGGTGAGGATGGCGTGTATGTATATCAGGTTACCGGTAAGGCAAAGGAAAACTTCCCCTTCAACGACCAGATGTATGAGCAGCAGTATTATCAGTTTGTCAATCCCAATCTTCTCGACATGGTCAAGGGTGACAAGAAACTGAAAAACAATATCTACAAATTCGAAGCCGGCGATTAATCCGCATTCGGCTGAATGAAACAAAAGCCTCCCGCGGGAGGCTTTTGTTTTAATGTGGAATTTTTAATTTTTAATGTTTAATATGTTGACGGGAAGTATGGAAAAGAATGAGAAGATAAAACTGATAGGGATGACGCTAGAGGAGCTGCAGAATGTAGCTCTTCGCGGCAAGATGCCCCGTTTTGTGGGGAAGCAGCTTGCCGAATGGCTCTATGATAAGAAGGTTACAACTTTCGATGAGATGGCTAACATCTCCAAAAAGAATAAGCAATGGTTGTCGGAGAATTATGAAATCGGGCGAGAGGCTCCTTCCGCAGCGCGTAAATCCTCTGATGGCACTGTTAAATATCTTTTCAAGGTAGGCAACGGTAACTCCATCGAATCGGTGTATATACCCGATAAGGATAGAGCTACACTTTGCGTTTCGAGCCAAGCGGGCTGCAAGATGAATTGCTATTTCTGCGCCACCGGCAAGATGGGTTTCAAGGCAAATCTTACAGCCGCGCAGATTATCAATCAGATTCTCAGCATTCCTCCTGCACCGCAGAAAGGTTTTGAACCTATGAATCCCCTTACAAACATCGTGTTTATGGGGATGGGTGAACCTCTCGACAATTTCAAGGAGGTGAAGCGTGTGATTGAAATACTTACCGCCCCATGGGGACTCGCATGGAGTCCGAAACGCATCACGGTCTCTACCGTAGGAAAGCTTCCGCAGTTAAAAGAACTTCTTGAGGAGACGCAAGTGCATGTGGCTATAAGCGTGCATACGGCAGATACGCCTCAGCGCGAATCCATGATGCCGGCGCAGAAAGCCTTTCCCATCTCTTCGGTGATGAAAGTGCTCGCCGCTTACGATTTCAGTCATCAGCGGCGTCTTTCGCTGGAATACATCATGTGGCGAAACGTAAACGATGATATTGCCCATGCCGAAATGCTTGTTAAGCTTATTGGGCAGCTCGACTGTCGTGTGAATCTGATTCGCTTCCATGCAATCCCCGGCGTGGAGCTTCAGCCGAGCAGCGAAGACAAGATGCTGATGTTCCGCAGTTATCTCAATTCCAAAGGAATCACTGCGACAATACGCGCCTCGCGCGGCGAAGATATTGAGGCAGCATGCGGAATGCTCTCAAATAAATGTTAAATAGGCATTAGGCGTTAGGCATTAGGCATTAGGCGTTAGGCATTAGGCATTAGGCGTTAGGCATTAGGCGTTAGGCATTAGGCATTAGACGTTAGGCATTAGACGTTAGGCGTTAGGCGTTGGGCGTTAGGCGTTAGGCGTTGGGAATAGGATTGATTTTGTGAAGTTTCTAAAGCCTAAAGCCTAAAACCTAAAACCTAATTTCTCATTTCACATTATTTTTTACTATCTTTGTAGGTTAAAATATTAGAACATGGCAAAACCTATAAGAGTGGGTATCACCCACGGCGATATAAACGGAATCGGTTATGAGGTGACTTTGAAAGCGATTTCGGATGAAAAGATCCCTGAATTGTTTACTCCCGTATTCTTCGGAAGTCCGCAGATTGTGGAGAAAGCCCGCAGGGAATTCAATCTCGAACTTCTCCCTATACATATTGTGAAGAACAAAGGGGATATCCGCGATGGTAAACTGAATATCGTGGAGATTGGAGTAACTCACAATGATGTGGAACCGGGTATTCCTACAGCTAAATCCGGACAGGCAGCCGTAAAAGCTCTCGAATTGGCAACTGCCGCTCTTGAAGAGGGGGAAATACAGGTGCTTGTTACTGCTCCTATCTCCAAAAAGGCTGTGCAGAGCGAAGATTTCCAGTTCCCGGGTCATACTGAATATCTCCAGCAGCGTCTTGGCAAAGGAGCACATGCGTTGATGGTGCTTTTCAACGACTATCTGAAAGTGGCTCTCGTCACAACCCATCTCCCTCTGTCGAAAGTGCCACAGGCTATCACTAAAAAGCGAGTGCTTGACCAGATTCACAGTTTCGAGAAAGTGCTTCGTAGCGATTTTACATGTGAACGTCCCAAAATAGCGGTTATGTCCCTGAATCCGCATTGTGGCGATGAGGGTCTTCTCGGCAACGAGGAGAAGGATGAAATAATTCCCGCTCTTGAGGAGGCAAAGAAGGAGGGCATCCTCGTGTTTGGACCCTATTCAGCCGACGGCTTCTTCGCGACAGACGCATACCGCAATTTTGATGGTATCCTTGCGATGTATCATGACCAGGGGCTCGCACCTTTCAAGGCTCTTGCAGGAGAGACCGGTGTCAACTTCACCGGTGGTCTCCCGTATGTGCGCACCTCTCCCGATCACGGCACAGCCTACGATCTCGCATGGAAAGACAAGGCGGATCCAACTTCCATGCGTCAGGCGATCTATAAGGCGATAGACCTTTACCGCAACCGTGTTAACCACCAGATGGCATCAGCTAACCCCTTGCGCAAAGTGCGCACTGAGAAGGGTGTTGACAAAACGATAGATCTTACTAAAGAAGAAATAACCGAATAATGAATTTTGGAATCATAGCAGCCGGCGAGGGTTCGCGGCTGGTGCAGGAGGGGGTGGAGTTCCCCAAACCCCTTGTGCCGCTTAACGGCGAACCGATGATCGGACGTCTTGTTAGAATATTTCAGGAAAATGGCGCGGGCCGTATCAGCATCATTGTGAATGAGCAGATGACGGAAGTGCGCGAATTCGTAGAGAATCTTCGTAAGGAGATCTCAATACCGGTAGACCTTGTGGTGAAGACAACCCCATCTTCCATGCATAGTTTCTATGAACTCGGCAAGTTGCTGAAGGGGCACGGGCGTTTCATCGTAACCACAGTTGATACAATCTTCCGTGAGCCGGATTTTTCAGGATATGTGAAGGCATATTCCGATGCGGCTGCTGATGTTGACGGAATGATGGCTGTCACCTCGTTTGTAGACGATGAGAAGCCTCTCTATGTAGAGACGGATGCGGAGATGAATATCACGGCGTTCCTTGACAAATCGGCAACTGACGGTGATTTGAAAGATGTTTACACCCGGGAATTCGTGTCGGGCGGCATATATGGTCTTGGTGACAAGGCTGTCGATGTGCTTGACGAATGCCTCAAAAACGGCGTGAGTCGCATGCGTAACTATCAGCGTGCGCTTGTGTCGGCAGGGTTGCGCCTTAAGGCATACGACATGGGCAAGATAATAGATGTTGACCATGCAGGTGACATCGCGAAAGCTGAACAATTCCTAACTCAAAATTCCTAAACTATCATCAGATAATATGGCAGATATAAAGATTGCCGGAGTAATGCGCGCAGGTGCTTACTCCCCCAACCATATAGGAAACGATGCGGCGATTTTCAACGCCGTCGCCGATCAGCTCCGCAAGCGGGGTTGTGAGGTGAAGATCTATAATGAAGAGCAATTTCAGAAAGAAAATATCACGGAGGATATAATCCTTAACATGTGTCGCGAGAAGGCATCTATTGAAAAACTGATGCATCTTGAAGACGAAGGCAAACTCGTGATCAATTCCGGTTATGGGATTGAAAATTGCACCCGTGAGAAGATGACGCGCATCCTGCTTGGCAACGGTATTCCCTATCCCGAGAGTCTTATTGTGAACACCAACGAAGATGTGCGTGCAGATCTCGAGAAGGGCGGTTATGAGAAAGTGTGGATAAAGCGTGGCGACTTCCATGCGATGCACAAGGAGGATGTGAGCTATTGCCGCCATCCTCAGGAAGCTCAGGAGGTGCTTCATGAATATTTCTATCGTGGCATCAAACGCGCTGTGATCAACCGTCACCTTGTGGGTGACCTTATCAAATTTTACGGGGTGCAGGGTCAGGACTGGTTCTACTGGTTCTATCCCTTCGATGAGGGACACAGCAAATACGGCTATGAGGCTGTGAATGGTAAGTCGCAGGGTCTTGTTTTCGATGAGAACTATCTCAAGGAGATATGCCAGAAAGCATCCGAGATAATGGATGTGAAGATTTATGGGGGCGATTGCATAGTAGATCCCGATGGCTCCATCAGAATTATAGATTTCAACGACTGGCCCAGCTTCGCGCCTTGTCGCGTAGAGGCAGCGCAGCCCATCGCAAAATGTGTGCTTCAGGCAATCAAAGAAAGGAGGAGAAAATGAAAGAGAGTAAGAAACAGGGCTTCAAGGATTCCTTGAAATCGATGGATACGGAAGAAACTTTCGATCTTATTTTCTATCGCCCGATCGGTTACATGTGGGCTCTTCTTGCCAAAAAACTCGGTATTACACCCAACGCAATCACGATTGTCTCGATTTTTCTTGGCGTCGGTGCCGGTGTATGTTTCTATTTCAATGAGAATGTAAGTCCCTGGATGAATTATTTCTGGTGGAATATCATCGGTGTTTTCCTCCTGGTATGGGCGGATTCTTTTGATAGCGCGGATGGTCAGCTTGCCCGTATGACCAAACAATATTCACGTATCGGTCGAATCCTTGACGGCTTGAGCGGTGATTTCTGGTTTGCCGCCATATATATCGCTATTTGTTTGCGCGAGAATGTTACGAGCGAATTTTTCTCCGCGCATCATTGGGTGATATGGGTGATGGCTGTTGTGACAGGAATTTGTCATGGTGTCCAGGCTGCTATGGGAGATTATTATCGCCAGTTCCATCTATACTTCCTAAAAGGGGAGGATGGCAGTGAACTCGAACGTGCCGAGCATCTTTGGGATAAATTCCATTCACTGAGCTGGAAACATAATTTCTGGCAGAAGCTTACGCTCGCTTTCTATACCAATTATACTGTTGGTCAGGAGAAGCGCACTCCTCAGATGCAGAAACTGCGTGCCGCACTGCGTGCGAAATACGGCAATGCCATCCCGCAATCTTTCCGCGATGAATTCCGCGCCAAGAGCAAGCCGCTGATGAAATATACCAACATCCTCTCCTTCAACACGCGTACGTTCGCGCTTTTTGCGGCAATCCTTATTTTCCGCATGCCTTGGCTCTATTTCGCATTCGAACTCACGGTGCTAAATGGTGTTTTAATATATATGGTTTGGCGCCACGAGCGCATCTGCCGACAGTTTACCAAAAATGTCTAATTTTAAATGTCTAATTTTAAATGTGTAATGTTAAATTGTTTGAGGCAAACCCCTTAATTACACATTACAAATAGTAATGTGTAATTTTAAATGTGTAATGTTAAATTTTTCGAGGCGAGCCAATTCATTACACATTGTACATTACACATTACAAATTAACTGAAGGCATTAAACATTAACCGAAGGCATTAAACATTTCACATTTCACATTAAAAATTAATTATAGTGATCCGGGGAATAATTTTTGATTATGGAGGCACTCTCGACACCGGGGGCGACCATTGGAGTGAGGTTATCTGGCGAGCTTATCAGCAAGCCGGCGTAGCTGTTGATAAAGCTGAATTCCGAGAAGCATACGTATATGCAGAGAGAGAGCTGGCGCGTACACGCCATATCCTGCCGGAGCATAATTTCGGCGATCTTCTTCTCATTAAGATGCGTCTCGAGTTGCAGTGGCTTTCCGAACAGGGGCTTTTCCCTCCTGTGCAGGTAGAAGCGAAGGCGGGCGAGATCGCCGGCATATGTTATCATTCCGCTCGTTCTAAGGTAGAGGAAGCTGCACCTGTGCTTGAAGAATTGAGCAAGAAGTATAAGCTTGTCCTCGTGTCTAATTTCTATGGCAATGTGGAGACTGTGCTTAAGGATTTCGGTATTGACAAGTATTTTACGAAGATTGTGGAGAGCGCAGTAGTAGGTGTCCGTAAACCCGATCCCAAAATATTCAGTCTTGGCGTTGAGGCTTTAGGGTGCAAGCCCGATGAGACAGTAGTTGTCGGCGACAGCTACCGTAAGGATATAGAACCGGCTGAGAAGATTGGTTGCAAGGCAATCTGGATAAAAGGTAAGGGTTGGACTGATGATGAAGATGCACAGACATATCCCAATACTATTTCAGACATCCGCGAGGTGCCGGAAATGTTGCAGAAAATTGACCAAAATTAACGAATTTTGCCAATAAGCCTAATTAACACAAATTAACAGAAATTTTATTAAAGCCATATAATTTAATAAATATTGTCTAATAAAGGGGTCTCTTAATAAAGTTTAAGAATTGACCCCCTTATTTTTTGTCCAAAATAGTTTGCCATTATTAAAATCGGACCTAATTTTACCGCCGGAAATTTGAAAACGATTTCATCAGGCGGTTGAGCCGCAAATCAGTTTTGAAATGTTGGAGATTTCCGGAGTGTTTAAATTTTGGAATTAAAAATTATAAAAGAATACACACACGAATTTATTATGGCAACAAAAAAAGCAGAAGCGCCTAAAGGTAAACTTGGCGTTATGGTAGTAGGTCTCGGTGCTGTCACCTCTACATTTATGACCGGAGTGTTAATGGTTCGCAAAGGTCTCGCAAAACCTATCGGTTCATGTACTCAATATGACAAAATCCGTATTGGCAAAGGCGAAGAAAAAAAATACCTCCACTATAAGGATATCGTGCCTCTCGCAAATCTTGATGACATTGTATTCGCAGCTTGGGATGTTTACCCTGCAAATGCTTATGAGTCGGCAATCAATGCCGAGGTTCTCAAAGAGAAGGATATCAATCCTGTAAAAGAGGAACTCGAAGCAATCAAGCCTATGAAGGCTGCTTTCGACCACAATTACGCAAAACGCCTTGATGGCAATAATGTTAAGGATTGCAAGGATCGTTGGGATATGACCGAGCAGATCCGTGAGGATATCCGCAACTTCAAGAAGGAATCAGGTGTAGACCGTGTGGTTGTGCTCTGGGCTGCTTCTACAGAGGTTTATGTTCCGGTTGACGAGAAGGTTCACGGCTCTCTTGCCGCTCTTGAAGCTGCAATGAAGGCTGACGACAAAGAACACGTGGCTCCTTCTATGTGCTACGCTTATGCAGCGCTTTCAGAGGGTTGCCCATTCATCATGGGTGCCCCCAACACAACTGTCGATATCCCCGCCATGTGGGAGCTCGCAGAGAAGACCAAGATGCCTATCGCCGGCAAGGACTTCAAGACAGGTCAGACTCTTGTGAAATCAGGTTTCGCCCCGATCATTGGCGACCGTTGTCTCGGTCTCAACGGCTGGTTCTCTACAAACATCCTTGGAAACCGCGATGGTCTCGTGCTTGACGAACCCGCAAACTTCCGCACAAAGGAGGTTTCAAAACTTTCCACTCTTGAGACAATTCTCGTGCCTGAAAATCAGCCCGATCTCTATGGCCATGGCAACGATGAGGATACACAGTATTACCACAAGGTACGTATCAACTACTATCCTCCGCGCAACGACAACAAAGAGGGCTGGGACAACATCGATATCTTCGGCTGGATGGGTTATCCGATGCAGATCAAGATCAACTTCCTCTGCCGCGACTCTATCCTTGCAGCTCCTCTCTGTCTCGACCTCGTGCTGCTGAGCGACCTCGCTGCCCGTGCCGGACGTTACGGCATACAGCGTTTCCTCAGTTTCTTCCTCAAGAGCCCGATGCACGATTACACCAAGGGTGAGATGCCCGTCAACAACCTCTATCAGCAGCACACAATGCTCCGTAACGCCATCCGCGAAATGGGCGGTTACGAGGCTGACGAGGAGATGGACTAATCCTCTTCCTGAACGCATACGTGAAAATCACATACCTATACGTGAAAACACACATATAGAATTACACAGATGTAAGGTAAGCCGGGCTTGATGTCCGGCTTTCCTGCGTTATGCCAGTGCTGTGTCCTTTTTGTAAGATGAGGTCTTATTGCCGTTTGGGAAAATTTTAGTAAATTTGCGTCATGAGAATTGATTTGATAACAGTGATGCCGGAGATGTTGGAGCCGTTTTTCAATTGCTCCATCCTCAAGCGTGCGCAGGATAAGGGACTCGTTGAAATCGCAGTTCACAATCTTCGTGACTATACCACCAACAAGCACCGCAAGGTCGATGACTATCCCTTCGGCGGCGAAGCCGGTATGGTGATGCAGATCCAACCTATCGATGCCTGTATCTCGGCTCTGAAAGCAGAACGTGAATACGATGAAGTCATATTCACTTCGCCCGATGGCGAAAAGTTCGACCAGCCGATGGCAAATCAATTGTCGATGCTTAATAATGTGATAATCCTTTGCGGACATTACAAAGGCGTTGACTGGCGTGTGCGCGAACATCTCATTACTAAAGAAATCTCCATAGGCGATTATGTCCTTACCGGTGGGGAATTGCCCGCGGCAGTGATTGCCGACGCTATGGTGCGACTCATTCCCGGGGCAATAGGCGACGAGCAGTCTGCACTCTCCGATTCATTTCAGGACAATCTCCTTGCACCTCCGGTATATTCCCGTCCTGCCGAATACAACGGCTGGCGAGTGCCCGACATTCTCCTTTCCGGTCACGAAGCAAAGATCGCTGAATGGCGCTATGAGCAAGCTCTCGAGCGCACCCGTCGCCTCCGCCCGGACCTTTTGAAAAATTAGGAATGTTGAATGTGTAATGTTAAATTATTCGAGGCGAGCCCATTCATTACACATTACACATTAAAAATTTAAAATTATACTAAGTGCGGACGAACGAGCGAAAAGGGGCGTGGACCCTATTGATAGGAGTGCTGTTGTTTGGGGCGCTGGTCTGGGGTCTCGGAGGGCGTCAGATGCGCGAAGATTGCGCACGCGAAGCCGCTTCGGATCAGCAGCAGGTAGTCACTCTCGCCTCCGACAGCACTGCTGACGATGCCGACAATGCCAACGGCAAGCGCCGCCATGCGCGTCGCTCCCGTGCCTCTAAAAAATCCTCAAAGCGCTCCGCCTCGAATAAATCCGCCTCAGCCCCTCCGCGCGATATCCTCGCGGACACCATCTCCCTCGAAAAGTGACAAAGGTAATTTCCTTTTCCCTTTTACTTTTAACCTTTTCCTTTCTCATTAAGAATTATTTTTTGCATTCTTGCATATTTTTATTAACTTTGCAACGCTTTCGGTTTTTCCGCAGGCGATTAGCCGCAATAGCTCAGTTGGTAGAGCATTTCATTCGTAACGAAAAGGTCGTGGGTTCGAGTCCCACTCGCGGCTCAACTAAAGGACAGACCCCGTTTCGGAGCTGTCCTTTTTCTTTTAAATTACCTATTTGAGAATAAAATTATGAAAAAAGAAATCAAATCCGCTAATGCTCCCGGAGCAATCGGTCCTTACAGTCAGGCTGTGCAGGCAGGTAACCTTATCTTCGTTTCCGGTCAGCTCCCCATCAACGCCGCTACCGGCGAAATGCCATCCGACATCAAGGCGCAGACTCGCGAATCAATCGCCAATATCAAGGCAATCCTCGCTGAGGCAGGCGCAACTCTCGACAACGTTGTAAAGACCACCGTCTTCCTTGCCGACATGGAATATTTCGCGCCGATGAATGAGGTATATGCCGAGGAGTTCAAGGCGGTTTATCCCGCACGTTGCGCATTCGCTGTGAAGGAGCTTCCCAAGAAAGCCCTCGTTGAGATTGAAGTTATCGCAGCATTATGATCCTACTGCAGATCGAGCAACTGACAAAATCGTTTGGCGACCGCATCCTCTTTGAGGATGTGTCGCTGGGCGTGTTCCAGGGAGATAAGATCGGGATTGTGGCGCAAAACGGTGCCGGGAAAACCACTTTCCTTAACATCCTCGCCGGACGCGAGGATTACGATTCAGGGAAGGTGACGTTCCGCAATGGCATCCGTGTCGGATATCTCGAGCAGCTGCCTCCGATGGATCCAACCATGACAGCCCTCGAATATGCCTCTCTTGATATCAAGGATAATGAAGAGGGAAATGGTGTGGACCTTGCGCGTCAGATGCTCACGCAGTTTAAAATCACAGATTTTGTCACCCCGTTAGGTAAGATGTCCGGAGGACAGACAAAGCGTGTGGCTCTCGCCCGCGTGTTGCTATCCGCACCCGACATGCTTATACTCGACGAGCCTACCAACCACCTCGATATCGACATGATAGAATGGCTCGAAGGGTATCTTGCCAAACAAAAGGTGACACTTTTGATGGTCACTCATGACCGTTATTTCCTCGATAAGGTCTGCAATAAGATTATCGAGATTGATCGCCGTCAGGTTTATGCCTACGATGGTAATTATGACTATTACTTACGGAAACGTGACGAACGTCACGAAAACCTATCCGCCGAACTGGCGAAAGTGAAGAACCTCCTGCGCACTGAGCTCGAATGGATGCGCCGCCAACCGCAGGCTCGCGGTTCGAAAGCGAAATACCGTATCGACAATTTCCACGAACTGGAGAAGAAAAGCCGTATCAATTTGACCGAGCGCAATGTCTCCCTCAATGTGAAATCTACGTATATCGGTTCGAAAATTTTCGAGGCGCATAATGTGGCTAAGTCGTTTGGCGACAAACGGATTCTCAATGGATGGAGCTATACCTTCGCGCGCTATGAGAAGGTGGGTATTGTCGGAGATAATGGCGCCGGTAAAAGTACTTTCATCAAGCTGTTGTTGGGATTAATGCAGCCCGACAGTGGACATTTCGACATTGGCGAGACCGTTCGCTGGGGGTATTACAGTCAGGAGGGGATGACCGATTTTGATGAGAAGAAAAAGGTTATTGATGCCGTGCGTGAGATTGCGGAAGATGTGCGGATTGATGACAAGACCAGACTTTCCGCATCGCAATTCCTATCCCATTTCCTTTTTACCCCCGAAACGCAGCAGAAATATATCTATAAACTCAGTGGGGGAGAGCGTCGTCGCCTCTATCTTGCTATCGTATTGATGCGCAATCCCAACTTCCTCATCCTCGACGAGCCGACGAATGATCTTGACATCATGACTCTCGCAGTGTTGGAAGATTACCTTGTAAATTTCAAAGGATGCGTGATCGTGGTGAGTCACGACCGCTTCTTCCTTGACCGCATCGTTGATCATCTGTTTGTATTCAAAGGTGATGGCGAAGTGCGTGATTTCCCCGGAGATTACTCCACATATCGCCACTGCGTGGCTGAAGAAGAGCGAGAAGAACGCGAGCGCAAAGCTCTTGAGAAAGAGCAGGCGCGCATAGCCGCACAGAAAAGCTCCGGTGCGGGAGCCGAAGTTTCCACCTCCAAGAATTCATGGCGTCCACGTGACGAGAAGCGCAAGCTCACATTTAAGGAGAAACGCGAGATGGAAGCCCTCGAGAAAGAGGTCGAAGACCTCACCGCAGAGCGCGCCACGCTCGAAGCCTCCCTCAGCAGCGGCACGCTCAGTGCTGATGAAATCGCGGCTGCCGGCACCCGTCACGCCGAGCTCATCGCTCGTCTTGACGCCGCCGAGCTCCGCCTCCTCGAGCTGATGGAACTCGCAGACTAATTAATAATTAATAATTTTGAACATTAGAACAATAGTAACATTAGTTTGATTCAAAATCCTAATGTCCTAATGTCCTAATGTTAAAAAAATTCTCCTGTTTCTCCTGTCTAAAAAACAAAAGCCGCAAGGCTCCTTTATTCTCCTTTCAGGAGAATTTATTTTATCGACAGGAGAACAGTAGCAACAGTAGCTTGATTCAAAATCCTAATGTTCTATTGTTCTAATGTTAAAATTTTATCGATTATCTTCTCCTGTTTCTCATGTTCTCCTGTCCAAAAAAAACAAAAGCCGCAAGGCTCCTTTATTCTCCTTTCAGGAGAATTTATTTTATCGACAGGAGAACAGTAGCAACAATAGCTTGATTCAAAATCCTAATGTTCTATTGTTCTAATGTTAAAATTTTATCGATTATCTTCTCCTGTTTCTCTTCTTCTCCTGTCCAAAAAACAAAAGCCGCAAGGCTTCGCGCCCCGCGGCTTTAATATGATATAATTTCCTGTCAGAAAACTATTAATTATTAATTATTAACCATTAACCATTAATTATATAAGTTCTCCTGTCAGAAAATCATTAATTATTAATTTTAAAGAATGACCTTGCTTGCTTTGCCATTGACAACGCGAACATAGATGCCTTTCTCCGGCTGGCCCTTGACCTCGCGACCCTGCATATCGAACCAGCGAACCTCGCCGGCACCCGCAGCCTCGATCTCCGCAACACCTGTTGGTACAGTTGCAGTAGCTTTTGTTACCTCCGAACGAAGTGTAGGATCGGATATGCTCTGTGCATAATAAGAAACTGACTGTCCTATCTGAATCTGGAAGGGAGTCTCATATTTTGTATAGTCGTCTTCAGCCGTCAGCATTGCTTCTGATGTATTAGTAACCTTGTAATATACCTCTGTTCCATCTGCAACAACGAATGAAACCGTTCCATTCTCAGTGCTATTAAGGTCTGTTACTTCCTTCCCATTTATTAATATTTCCGGAACGGCAGGAGCAACTGGTGTATATTTACCTTTTATAAGCAAATCTTTAATTTCCCATGTACCTGTTTGACCGTTAGTGTAACAGAATCCAATCTGGATAGATTTTCCCGCATAGGTGTTGAGATCAATACTTGAATTTACGTAAGTCCAGCTTTTGCCATCGGGTAACCCCGTCATTTCAATTGGCGTCCATTCTCCTGTGGGCACTTCTCTAATCATGATTTGGCAGTCAGTTTGGAAATTAGATGTATTATTAAAGAAGTTGGCAGCTTGTTTGAATGTTGTTTTGATTTCTGAGTATCCTGCAAGATTAATTACCGGTGTTACAGCATAACATGGTGTTGAAGGCGCATCGGTGACATTGTGAGCTGTACCTTTAAGCCCAAATGTTGCTCCACCATAAGTCCATATTTTATCAGCACCCTCTCCTTCAAATGTGAGATTATCAATACTATCTGTAAATGGAGCATTTAAAATTATCTTTATTGAAGGATCAATTACAGTCAAAGTATATGAAGCCGAACCAGCATTGTATTCTGTGTTTTCTTCTGCTTTTGCTGTAATAACGGCAGTCCCTTCGCTTTTGAGTGTTAATTCGCCAGTTGATGCATTGATTGTTGCGACTTCTTCATTGTCTGAGGAATATGCCAATTCTGCTGTTGTAGCTTTTGTTGCCACAGGAGACTCAAAAGATTCTCCAATCGAGAATGTATAGGCATTCTGAGGGAATGCTACATCTGCAGAATTCTTTGATGAATCACCCGATTCATAGGTTATAGTAATTTTATTAATTGTGAATTGATTCCCTGAAGTTGCGGTATAAACAATTGCAAATGCTAAATCATCAATCTGTACTGTACCACCTGTTGTGTTAACTGATTTACTAATCGTATAAATAGAGGTAAGACCGGCTTGTCCTATAGCAGCAACTCCTGTTGTTGCAGTTGAGGCAGTAAAAGGTTGATTTTTTTTGAAGACATCAAGTTGTCCCTTATTTCCTGATGAAGCAACATCTATTGAAACTGAAACAATTTTATAGTTATTAGCATTGCCTGTTAATGCAATGTAAGAACCTTTGCCCTTGTTCATCCCGAATACAGAAGATGAGCCAGTAGTATGTAATGAAATTTTAATTCCATCACTTTCATAATCCGAATCGGAATAAGACGTTCCATTAAACTTGAAATTTGATGTTGTCAGTTCTAGTTTTTTTGTCTCTGCTGTCGAGGCGAATGCCGTGGTCAGCAGGAGAAGTGTTGATAGTAAAAACTTTCCCATAAGTTGTTAATTTAGTTGTTATTGTTTGATTAGTTATTGTGTTCGTATATTTTATAAATTACAGACGGCAAATTTGTTGATATTCAGCAATTTTGGCGAATTTTGGTTGCTAAATTTAAGCTCAAGATTATACATCTAAACCTTTTGCTCAAATATTAATACAAAGGTATAAAGAATTTCTCACATATTATCCTCTTATGGCAATTAATTTTTATATTCCGCAATCGTTCCCATTATTTTTTAACAATTAGCCGCTCGGCGGCGCAGCGGAAGCGGAGAGCCCGTCGGGCGAAGTCGGTTGAGTGAAGGCACCTTGGTGCCCCGTATGCCGTCGAGTGAGTTATCTCCTTGGAGCGGTAAAAATTATCTTCTCCGTGGCAATGTCAGCAATCCTCTTGGCGATGCCGTTCATATCCATTGCCTCGCTACGCCTTAATTCCGGAGAATATTCCGCAGCCTCATGGCGGCAGATCAGTAATAATCGCCCTTCGCAGCAAAGCTCAAAATATTTTTTCTCCGGTTTGTATCTCACCGGAAATCTCTCCTTTCTGATCACAATCACCGATCCGCCCATATTCAAAGCCTCATCCCTAACAATTTTCTCACGGGAGCTAATGAAAGGAGAAACAAGGATAGCTCCGTGACTCACATAGGCGAGCCAGCGCCGTTTATGCTCATCGAAATCCTTATCACTCCAGGCGGAGCGAACCATAACCTGCTGCTTATCGGAATTCTGAAGCAAGAAAGGATTGCCGTAGCAATCATATAACTCCCCGCCGATATTCACCCCGAGGAGCCGCTGAAAGAAATAAGGATATTTCTGCTTGATAAGCAAGCGGCGTGGATTGTCGCGGATATATTTCTTCATAATATCAAGTTGACCGCGCTTCAATAGAATGCGGTCGTGATAGTTCTCCTCGAAAGTGCTCGCGCCGGTAGAAGCCATCACCGGGTCAAGTTTCCGCAGCTCCTGGGTTATCCTGACCTTGAACATGCCTAAATATTTCCCCAGATGGCGCTTTATGACCTCTTTCACATGCACAATAAAATGGATATGATCTGGCATAATGATTGAGTCATAAATCTCAAGGTCGGGATTGATCTCCCTGATGCGGAAGAGCTGCTCGGCGATAACTCTGCCGGCGGCGAGGAGCTGTACCTTGGGAGCGAGCGGATGTCCTGGAGGATATTGCGGCTCGCCCGTAACGCGACTGAAATTCCTCACTCCTGCGGCTTTGGTCATAGTGATCATATAGATGCGACGGGCGCGATAGTCATTGCCTTTTGCGCGCCGATGCATGCTATGTCGCGAACGCGGATGAGGATTATAGGGAATCATCGGGAAAATATTAGAGGATTGTCAGAATTTGCAATTTGAATTTTAAGAGGGATAGATGGAAATTTGAGACGGAGAAGAGAAAGGAGAGAGGCGGATATGAATTGGGAAGCGAGGATGGGGGTGACGGCATACGGGGCACCAAGGTGCCTTCACTCAACCAGCTTCGCCTGACAGCTTTCCTCAGCTTTTCTACCTAAGTTATTTAGCGCCGAAATGCACGCCATTTGATTTCCACTGCTAAGATAATAATAATTTTTCATCGCTCCAATAACTTATGGGAAAGTTTTTACTATCAACACTTCTCCTGCTGACCACGGCATTCGCCTCGACAGCAGCAGAGACAATCGCTTTTTCTGTGCCGACAAAAGGCGATACATCTAATTGGCCTGGCAATTCAAGCTATAAAAATAATAAAGAAGTAGTCTCGAAAGATGGCAATTGGGTTTCATATAATTTTAACACCCAGAATGTAGATCCAATTAGATGCGGAACATCAGCCGCTGTTACGGCTTATATACGTTCTAATGTTGCCCTTGATAAAAGTATTTCTCAGATAAAACTCACATTTAAAAAATATGCATCAGTTAGCAGTGTCGGTTTATATATTTCAGATTCTGCAACATTCAGTGGAGAAAAAATAGCTCCATCGAATACTCCGAGTCTAAACGATGGTTGTGTATTTAATATACCGTCTCCTGCTCCAAATCAATATTATAAGATAGTATTTGATATGGCGAAGGGTAGTAATGGAAATATGCAACTCTCCAGTTGTGAATTTTATGCCAACGAAGATCAAGGTCCGGTATTCCCTACAGAATGCGCTGCGCCGGTATTTAAAATCAATGGTATTGAGACAACCGAAACTGAAGTAACAGCGTATGCAGGTACCCAAATATCTGTTTCCTGTGCTACTTCAGGAGCTGAGACAGTTTGGACAGTAAATGAGACTTCGATTAGTGGGAACGAGTATACCATTCCTGTAGATGCTAAGGTAGGAGATGTTTATTCATTCCGCGCTCAATCACATGTACAAGGTGAATCTTCTATGATAGAATCTCCAGTTGCAGATTTAACTATCACTATAGCAACATTGCCACTTGAAGGATATTTTTATTCTCCGTCTGTGACTACAGCACCAGTTTATGCGACTAAACTCATGAATAAAAGTGGTGAAGTAGGAGGAAATAATAATACTGCTACAAAAGCTTTATGTGCTGTTGAAGGTGGCTTCAATTCTAATTTGGCAAATATAACTTTTAGTGATACTGACGGAAGCAACTTTGCTTATATTAATAGAGACAACACATTATCTATTTATAAAGGAAATGTGTTTACGATTTCAGTAGTTGAAGGTTATTATATTACTTCAATTATAATGGATAAGTCTAATGCTAATCTAAGTGCAGATGCAGGTGTATTTACAGATGGTAGTTGGACAAATGCTGGCGAAGAAACTAAATCCTCAGTGAAATTCACATATAATGGTTCTTCCAATTGGACATCTGGGTGTATTTCTACAATAATAGTGAAATACGCATTGCTGCCCGTAGTTGAGCCGGAGGCTCCTGCTGATCCGGAATTTGCGGAGGAACATACGGAGATTGTAGATGGCACTCTTACCTCTGAGAAATCTGAATATTGGGTGAAATTTAAGAAAGTTGAGGGTGTGGATATCTATTATCGACACATACTAAAAAATAATAATCCTACAACTCGCGCCGAAGCAGTAGAAAACTCTGACTTTAAAAAAGTAGAAGAGGCAGACTATGTGAATGGTATTAAAGTCACAAAAGACCATAGCGCTCTTGAATATTATGCTTATGCCAACGGAGTGCCCAGCGCAACCAAGACTCTTAATATCATGCTTGATACTCCAACCGGGGTTGCGGAGATCGAGGCTGCGGGTGCCGGTGAGGTTCGCTGGTTCGATATGCAGGGTCGCGAGGTCAAGGGTCAGCCGGAGAAAGGCATCTATGTTCGCGTTGTCAATGGCAAGGCAAGCAAAGTCATTCTTTAAAATTAATAATTAATGGTTTTCTGACAGGAGAACTTAATCAATATTAAAGCCGCGGGGCGCGAAGCCTTGCGGCTTTTGTTTTTTTTGGACAGGAGAACAAGAGAAACAGGAGAAGATAATCGATAAAATTTTAACATTAGAACAATAGGACATTAGAATTTTGAATCAAACTAATGTTACTACTGTTCTAATGTTCAATAAAAATCTTCTATTGCAAGATAAAAATACTGTTACTACTGTTCTCCTGTCAATAAAAATGGGGCTGCAGTTGCGAGCAACAGCAGCTACGATCAGAGGCTGTCATTAACTGCAACAGCAGCTACGGTTTGTAGGCTGTGAGGTTGATGCCGAGCTCGATGCGGGTCGTGGTGGAGAGGAGCTGGGGGAAGGCGGCGACGAGGGCTTTGATGACGGGGAGGTAACCGCTGAGCGACGGATTGGCGGAGATCTTCTCGATTATGCTTGCCTGTATGATGGGATCTTCAAGCAGTGGTACTATTACCCCTTGGAGTAATGGGAGCAAGGTCTCCGTGTTGAGGTAGAGTTGGAGGCTCGTTTGCGTCAGATCATATTGCATCGGAATGCCTTCGGAAAGCATCGGTGCCAATTTCGAGATTATCTGCATCATATCCTGAAGCGAGGGTGCTGACGTGGTGCCTTCTGTTGCCGCAGTGTCTCCGGTCGCGGCGCTACCGGCATCTGCGCGTGCCATTTTCCTTGACGATTTGCCGAAGGGGTTGGCAGGTAGGTCGGGATGGCTGGAGCTGTTGATGAGGATTTGCCCCATGAGATCGGTGGGGTTGATGTAGAGCTTTAGGATGTTGTCGGTGAGGGGAAGATACTGGATCATGCAGATGGGTGCTTGCGCGAACTGTGCCGCGCCGTTGTTGGTCTGCAGATATGTTACGACGGCATTGCCGTCGGGGCGGAATGCTACTGTCTTCAATGCGCTGCCGATGGCTTGCACTAAAGACATGTATGCGGTGTTGTTGTATACAGGTATGATGGGTAGTGTCGCCATCAATATGAGAGCATCCTGTATGGTGCCGTCGAAACCTTCAAGGATAGGTGGCAGCGAACATTCCCATACGATATGAAGCGGTAAGGATTTATAGCCTATGCCGCCCGTCTCTTTCTCTGTCGGTGCCGGAACCCAGACGGTATTGGCAAGACGCTGATTTTTGAGCATCACATCTTCGAATTCGAAATCAAGGACATCAGCATTGACATCTCCTGAATAGCGGTAGGTGACGAAATCGGTCTCACCGGAGCCTTCAAACTCATATTTACCGCCGTCAGCATGTAGATTCACAGGAAGAGTCAGCACCGGTGTGCCGGGTAATACGCCGGGACCGGGGATGGCAGGTAGTCCTTTCAGAGCGGCTGACAATTCTTCGAGAGAGACGGTAGAGTTCATCACCAGATTGGCGGTGTTGCCACTTTGGGAGTATGTTACGGACTTGCCGCTCATGGGAGCGTCATTATATTCGAGTTTGAGGGCAGCATTGCCCGTGTATGTTTTCTCGGGGAGGGGGGAGATTGAAGGCTCGTCGTCGCTGCATGCAGGGAGCAGCATGATGCCGGCGAGCAGGCACAGGCTGAGTGGGAGATATGTCTTCATAGCAGAATCTTTTTTCTATAATAACAAACAGAGAGCGATGATGTTTTATCATCGCTCCGTAGGAATAATAGAAATCAATGTTGGAAAGAGGTTTGAGACAATGGATTCGAAACCGGCATCGTTGGGGTGCACTCCGTCAACAGTCCGGTCGTGAGTCTCACCAAGAGGCATTCCCGGATTTATGAAATATATATTTGGATCTTTTTTCATTACTTGTTTCATTCCCTCTTCTGCCGCTATCCGTTTCCATTTCTCCTCATTACTTTTCTTGAGATTGAAATTGCCAGTTTCTCTTTCGAGCGTTTGTAAGAAAATAAGCGGAACATCTTTCTTCTTTTTTCTGATTCTGCTGATAAAATGTGGAAGGCGTTTGCGAATCTGTTCTGCAGACGGATTGGAAAAAGCATCAATAACGAAGACATCAGCATCTGTGCATATAATAAGGTCGGCATAGAAATCATCGAGTTTGCATACTCCCGCAAAGCCTAAGTTTAATGCTTCTGCATGCAATGCTCTGCCAATTCTTGCCGGAAATGCAAGTCCAGGACGAGAAGCGGAAGCTCCATGCGTGATGCTCGACCCCACAAACGCTATCTTCTTTTTGTATGGAGACTCGATCGCGTTTATATGTGCGCTGCCGGATATGCCGATTGAGAGTTCTTCTATTTCGTTCCATAGCGGGAGATAGAGCATACATGTATGTTTGTATCCGTCCATCTTCTCTACAAGGGTGTGTTCTGCAAAAAGGGAATCCGTAGGGAGTCCGACACCGGCATGTATCCATTCTCCATCGCGTTCGATATAGAGGTCAAGTCCGCTCTGCATAAGAGGAGTTGTGTTGAGACCTTCAGACTTATATCTGTTCCGCCATCGGGCTTTGATATAAGGGCTATCAGTTTCGAACAGCACGGCAACACCAGTAGAGAATCCGGCATATTTCGTGATGGTATTCCCTTGTTTGGGGAAACGGCTTATGTCTATACGTGAGAATCCGGGGTTCGCTGCAGAAACTTTGCCTAATATGGTAAATTCCGTGGCATCGAAATATCGCGTGGCAGCGACAGGCTGCCACGCGATAAAGAGCAAGCATAGGATTATAAATTTACTCATAAATCTTGAATCGCTTATTCAGTGAATACAAACTATTCACCAACCATTATTTTTATAATTTGTCTATCTGTTACCAGGATGTATATACCCGATGGTAGATCGGCAGTATTGAATCTATAACATCCTTTGGAATCAAATTCGGAGGATATTTTTGTCATGCCATCCAATCCAATAACTCTTATGAGTCCGTCAGGCTTGAAACCGGTCAGAACAATCACGTTACCTTCATGATGCACTTCGCTCTGTCCGATTGGCAAGATCGGGGCGGATGATATATTCTTGTCAAATGTAATTTTGCGGATATCATCAAAAAGACATGTTGAGACGGCTTTCCCGTCAATCACCATATAGATTTCATTGCCATATATGCTGATAACAGGATGAGATTCAAGATTAAAGCTGATAATTTCGCCATCCTTGAAATCGATACGGATTTTTTCTGCCGGCAGCAATGTCGCGGTGTTATACAGCATTGCTGCCAGTAGAAATAGGTATCTTTTCGTTCTATTATTACACATAGCGGTCAATTAATTACCTTGATCAATGCCTGAACCAGAACATTTGCCATAAGCTGATAACCGATATCGTTAGGATGCAGAGCCACATCCATAGACAATCTATGCAGATTATGCTGACCACCGCATTCTGAAAAGAAATCCGCAACAGGAATACCTTCGTAATCAGCAATCTTACGCACTATGTCTACATAATCTTGAAGATAATTGCCGTTAATCGCATCATCCCATTTATCCGGCAGATATCCTTTGTAGCCGTATCCTTTGCGCGGAGTGCAGATGACAATGCGGGCATCAGGATTGGTTTGGTATATCTTGTCGATAAGTTTTCGGTATGATGCTGCGAAGCTGCCATTTCCGGTGTCATTAAGATAATCATCGAATGTTCCCGGAGTAACTTTTTTACCCCAGTCATTTATGCCATGTTCGATTGTATAGTAATCGGCATATACTACATTGTTAATAGAACTTGACACAGTTCCGCCATTTACCCCGCTGTTTGTGAAATACTTGAATTTGAGCTTATTCATCACGCGAGTCTGGTAGCCGGCTGTGATTTTGCCATTTGTTTTGGCAATCTGGTCGTTATACCAAGTTATGGAAGTTCCCAACGAGCACCACCTGCCGTCAATCTCACGTACAGAGGGGTTCTCCGTTGACACTCCTTGCAGAGCCTTGTCATCATCATAGAATACGATGGAGTCAACAGCGGTTGAAAGTCGCCCCATGACTTTGTCACCTTCACTGAAGACAGCAACACTCTGCGAGGATGCCGTGATTGCTATAAAGGCGTTTAGTATCAAGACAACGCTTCTTTTCATCAGATAGAAGTTATTTATCGGACAATGAATTTTTTACCATTCTTTATGTATATGCCAGGAGAAAGCTTTTCAGGATCCATCTCAATACCCATAAGGTTATATATTTTCCCCTGTGAAGATTTATTGTCTTCAATAATTGTCAAACCGGTGGAAACATTTTCAATCATGAAGTAATTTTTTCCTGCAGCCGCGTCCGCACTGAGCGCAAGATATGCATTATTGGCAGGGTTAGAACCATCCGTTACCTTATAGAAGCCATATGAGCCATTATTATTACTGAGAGCATAATTCACGGTGCTTTTTTGATAGGGTGTATCGTCTTCTGATCCGACAAGCAGATTGGATGCCATTGGCACAACAGGACCGTTGGGAAGAATACGTGGATAGAGTGTGGTATTTTCCTGCTCGCACTGAAGGAGAACCGCTGTCTGTCCCGGAATTGTTGAACCTGCCTCATATTTAGTGAAATCGAGCACTACATTTGATCCATTTACTGCTGAAACCAATGATGCCTTTACTCCTTCGGGAAGCATTATGGCTGCTTTGGAGTTATAGTATGTAGTATATTTCGCTGTCTGAATTGGAGCAACTTTTATAACACCATCAGGTATGTCCGACATATCCTTGTAGCAATAGGCTTTGGTATCACCGGCGAGAATAATATCGACAGTATCCGCCTCAATTGCGGCAGGCCAATTGCCTCCTTCTTGATTGAATACAACATTCTTTATTCCTGCACGATCTTTATCGTGGCTGAATGCGTTGGTCAATATCTGGCTGACACCTTTGGGAATGTTTATGGTATTGAGGTTAGTACAGTTGTAGAAAGCGCGTGCCCCAAGTTTGGTTACAGTTGCCGGAATGTCGATTGTCTCTAACTGTGTTCCGTTGAATAAATCCCAGTTTAATGTCGTGATATTGCTTTCAGGACTGAATTTCACCGTTTTAAGACCTGAATTCAAAAATGTTGCTACAAGACCTTTTACGCCGGGTAATGGAGAAAGATCTATGCTTTCGAGAGCAGTGCAGCCTTGGAATGCATAATTCATTGAAGAGTTGAGGGTTTTGTTGTAGGCGAATGTCACGTTACTGAGGGAAGTGCAGTTCCTGAATGCTGAGTTTCCTATTGATGTAACCGTGGATGGTATGGACACACTAATCACAGTCTTGTAACCGTCAAGAGCTTGATTGGGGATAGCAGTTGTACCTTCAGGGAAAATCACTTCAGTTGCAGTACATTTTGAAAGGACATCTTTGGGCAGCGGAGTCATCTTCTTTGGCAAAGTCACCTTAATGGAAGATGAGTAAATTGCTTGCAGGTTAGTAGCATCGAAATTTTCTACATTCTCCAGACCTGAAAGATCAAGTTCCGCAAGTTTACTCTCTGTAAAAGTATATTTTTGGAAATTCGTTAGTTTGCTTGGACCTTTGAATGTCACTTTTTCAAGAACACTACACTTATTGAAATTACTGTTTGCTCCAAACGAAGCGAGGCGGGCAGGCATAACTATCTCTTTGATTTTGTCACATCCGTTGAAAGTCCAGCCACCCATCGCGAGGGGTTGGTCTCCGTCTTCGAAGGTTACAATCTCAAGGGATTTGTTATTCTGAAATATTGAATTCCCCATAGTGGTGACGGATGCGGGAATCATAACGCTTTTAAGGGTAGCTGCTGTTTTGAATACATTCTGATTGATTGTTGTAACCGGCTTACCATCGATAGATGATTCAATGACTGCATCTACAATCCCCTCTTCAAATCCGGTTACAGTATATGCAGTTCCGGCACTGTTTAAAGTGTAAACAATCTTGTTTACAGTGGTTTGGGCGTTTGCAAACGGCGCGAAAAGGAATGCAGCCGTCGCGATGCCACAGAGAATGTGGAATCTTTTTCTCATAATGGTGTAATTAAAAGGTTAAATATTAATGTTTATTTTTTGAGATATGTCTTTGGATGATGTGCCTATGGAAATTGTGTATTTACCTTTGTTGACAGTGAATTTTTGGGTTTCAATATCCCAAAATGCGAGATCATCGAGAGGGATGTCAATAGTTAGTTTGCTGCTGTCACCGGGTTTCAATGAAACGCGGCGAAAAGCCTTGAGTTCTTTGACGGGTCTGATCACACTTGGGTTATCTTCCGAAACATAAATCTGGATTACCTGGGAGCCTTCCCTTTTTCCGGAATTTTTCACGTTAAGCGAAAGGTTGATACAATCCTTTTTTACTTTGGCTTTTACACCGGATATTTCCCAGTCCGTGTATGTCAGTCCATGTCCGAAGGGGAATAGCGGTTCAATGTTTTTTGTTTCATACCAACGGTATCCCACCAAAATCGATTCATCATATCTTACATCATAAGGCATGATTAGCTTTTCATTGTATGCCCGGAAGGCTGTGTTGTAAAATTCAGCACCATCAGGCATTGTGTTTTTTGCAGGGGAATCCTTGAAATCCTTTTCTATGGTTATCGGTAGTTTTCCCGAAGGGTTTATCCGACCTGAAATGATGCCTGCTATCGCACGCATGCCGTTTTGTCCCGGATACCAGCCATATATAAGAGCCGCAACATTGTCGATCCATCCGGTCATCTTGATTCCGGAGCCGGAAAACACCAGAACAATTGTATTGGGATTTGCTGATGCAATCTTTCGGAGTCTGGTTTCTTCGGCACGAGGAAGAGCATATGGGCGTTCAAACGACTCCATGTCGACCGTTCCCGTTGTTGTCAGCACAACATCAGCACTTTTCAATTCATCGGTATTTGGATTCTCTATGAATTTCACTCTATCTCCGAATTCGGCAATTAGGGCATTTTTGAGAGATATATAATCATAGCCTTCAACATCTGCAGAGGAGGCTGGGTTGTCGCAGTTTCTCGGACTGGAATCAACGGCTGATCCGGTAACCAGGATTGTTCCGGGATTTTTCAAGGGAAGAATACCCGAGTTCTTGAGGAGCACGGTGCCTTCTTCTGCCGTTTTTTCAGCAATGGCGTTATTGTGTGTAAAATCTATAGGAGACGCTGCAGTGTTTTCTCTCTTTTCATAAAGTCCGTATGCATAGCAGGTGGCGAGCAAAGGTCGAATCATGTTGTCGATATCATTTTCACTAATCTCACCTTTTTTCAAAAGGTCTGATAGTTGCCGGCTAAGTTTAGAAGATCCGGGCATGACAACATTCTGACCGCTTTTCACAACTTTCTTCATATCATAGACCGAGCTCCAGTCAGACATTACAGCATTTTTGAATCCGAGTTCATTTCTCAGAAGCGAATCGATTGCCGGTTTGCTTTGTCCGGTCCATTCTCCGTTAAGACGATTGTAGGATGTCATGACAAACGCGACTCCTTCGTCAATACATTTCTTAAAGGGAGGGAGGTATATTTCCCGTAAAGCCCGTTGATCTACCACCGAATTCGAGCGTCGGCGATAGAATTCGGTTTCATTGCAAAGGAAATGCTTCACGCATGCAGCCGTACCGGTGGATTGGATTCCATTTACGTATGATGCAGCGATTTCACCGGTCAGGAATGGGTCTTCACCGAAATATTCGTAGTTACGTCCGCACTGTGAGTTGCGGGCTATGTTGATGCCGGGACCGAGGAGCACGCCGATACTGCCGGCTCTGCATTCTTCTCCCACGGCTTTACCGTAGGAGAAGGCGAGATCGTTGTCGAACGATGCCGCGAGCATGACTGGGCACGGGAAAGCCGTTGATTTGTCGAGTTGACGGACAAGGGTTGTATCCTTAAGGTTGCGGCGGATATGTACTCCCTGGGTGGCGTCGGAGAGATACACATAGGGGACACCCTTTTCAGGCACGCCGAAGAAATAGAATTCAGAGTATCCTCGGGTGAATTTCAGTTTTTCATCGAGCGTCAGCTCTTTCAGTTTGCTGTCAGCCCACTCGTATGCCTCGTCCATGTCATGTATAAGGGTGGCGCTTGCCGTCGCGCAGACGGCAAACGCGCATCCCACTGACAGGAATCCAAGCATGTGATGTTTAATTATTTGCTTATGCATATCTCGTCGATAAACCATCTTGTGAAATTTCCTTTGGAAGGATCGGAAGTGAATCTGATTTTAGTATCCGCATTGGCATTCTCGATTTCGAGTTCGTAGGTTTTGAAAGAAGCGTATCCCATTGATGAGATTTCTGCGCTTTTTTTACCATTGATTGTGCCTGCCCCAATAATCTCGACAATCGCGGATGTAGCGTCACCGGAGATGTCGGCGGCAGTGTTGTTGCCGCTTTGGAACACGCTCGTATTCTTATATGCCATTGCTTTGAATCTCAATTTGAGATTGCCGGAAACGTTAACTGCGGGAGTCATGAGGCTACCGGTGTTGTTGGTGATTTTCGTCTGGTTCACGGTCTGTGTCTCCACAAATCCGATCTGTGCGTATCCGGGACGCTGGCGAACATTGGTGCCTGTGAGACCCTTGGTAATTTCCGCATTCCAACCTTGAATATCCTCACCGCAATAGTTGAGCATTCCTCCGAGACGGTCTCCCTGACGATAGTCGGTGCCTTGGGTCAACCCATCAAATGGCTCGAAATATATCGCTCCGGCGGGACTCGATGTTTTCTCAGGGGTGATCGAGCTGAGCACAACGCAGCTGTGCAATGCGATGCGTCCGTAGCCATCGGAGAGAGCGCCTCCAGATATCGAAACTTTGTCGGCGGGTCGCAATCTGACATACAGTGTCGATTTGCTTTCTATCGGCATTGAGAGAGGAGTCTCGATTGTAAAATAGAAATAACCTTTTCCTCCTCCGAAAACTTCCCCCGTGGGGATACTGATTTTATTCGGTGATGTGGTCCAGTTCGAATTGTCGGTGGAATATTGCAGTTCCCAGTTGGCGGGTGCGTTCTTCTGTCCTGCAAGTCCGAAGCTGAGTCGGAAACCATCTCTCAGTTCCTGCCCGAGAGGGAATGCCAGTTGTATGTAGTTCTTGTTGCCGTCGAGCCATGATGCAAGCTGTAGATTATGATGTCCGCTATTCTCATTCCAATAGTAGAATGTTTTGCTCTTGGCATTTAGATTGACATTCAATGTCGCTCCTGTTCCGTCTTTGGCTTCCATATAGGTCTTGTTGGCATCGGAAGCATCTTTTATGAAATCTACATATCTACCATGATCGTTGGATCCTTCGGTCATCAGGGAGAATACATAGGGCAACATTATTCCGCCGTCGAAACGCGAAGAGGAGAGGGATATGTCGGAAGAAGAGCATGGCATTATTGCGGCTTTACCATCGACATATCTGATAAGTCCCGATACAGTTCCTCCACCGGTCGGAACCGGAATGTCGGAGAACTGACATCCCTGCAGAATGAGTAGCGGCATGACCGCCCCCTCTGCATCCTGGATAGATATGTTTTCGGCTATCGTTTCCTTGCGCATGTCCTGATATGTTACCTGACTCTTTATTCTGACATACATCGATTCATAATCCGAGTTCTCCAGATCTTTTACCGAAACCTCTACCGGCATGGGGTCGATGCGTGAGCTTTCTGTGCGTGATATCCGGTCGTCAGAAGCGGGGACCGCTGTGAGCATACCCTCCTTTGAATCGAAGGAAGCACCCGACAGATCGATTTCTATCTCCTCGCCGGGGCTGACGAAGACACGCGACTGTGTGCGTACAGCTACACCTGAACCGGGTTCGGTGTTGTCTTCGATAGCAATGGTGTTCTCGTTGATGTTGCCGTTTCGTTGATTTGAAACCACAATGCCCCGTATCTTAAGACCTTCGGACGCGGATATGTTTCCGGAAGATATTATCTTGCGGAGGTCGGTGATGGAAGTGAAGCCGTCACCGCTCTGCGGATTCTGCTCAAGTGAGAGAGTGGAGGATACCGTGTTCTTGCTGTCGTGGATTTTTATATCCAATGTGCGCTTTGCTCCGCTTGCGTTTTTTTCTACAGAGATGGCGAGTGTCCCTTTGCCTATCCGTTTTTCCTCGGGGATTGATACCCATGCGGCATCATTGTCGATCTCTGCGATCCATTCGCAGTTGGCGTCAACCTCCACGTTGAAGGTCGCTGCCATGGCTGGCGCAACGATGCGTTCTGTGTCTGGTGTCACGAATGCGCGGGGGAGCTCCACCTCATCCTTGCATGCCGTTGTTATGGCAGTGAAGACAAGGAGCAAGGATGCGAGGCGTGATATGTCGGAATGTATTCTTTTCATTTGTATTTACTTTTTCAAGTCGACGATTACGGGAAGATGGTCGGAGACATCGGCGAGTTTGAGCTCGCTGAATACCGGTACGAATGTGCGTGCTACGGAATATGGAGCAGAATTTCCCTTGTAGGCGAGGATATAGTCTATGCGTGTGCTCTTGCTCGGGAATGTGGGGGTAGACGCGCTGATCACAGACCAATGCGTGAGTGCATTGTTAGGCAGCACGGTAGTGTTCATATCCCCGGCGATGAACACAGGTTTGCCAGATTTTCCATAGTTCTTGTCGACATATTCGTTTATTATATCGAATGACCAGCTGCGGTTGTCTTCGCTCGAAACGCAGAGGTGAGTGCATATGTAAACATAATCCTTGAACTCCGCCACGAGAAAACGTCGCGTCTCAACCCCCGGCAGTTCTTCGGAGTCAGTTTTGAGGGGCTCCTCGCGACATAACATTCCTATGCCGTATTCGCCGCCGCTGTAATTTATTGTCTTGCAGAATACGGGATGCAGTCCAGTGCGCGTTGCAAGCTCAGCGATCTGGTCGGCAGGGAAGACGCGTGTGTTGCGGTCTAATTCTTGCAAGGCGATGACATCTGCGTCTATCAGCGATATGGCTTTCGCCGTGTTGTCATAGTTGGCGTTGTTGGTCTTCGCCGGCGAGCACCGGTGGGTGTTGTAAGTGGCGAGACGGTAAGTGTCGGGAAGCCTCGAAGGGTCTTCCGCCTTGGTGTTGCTCTCGAAATCAAAATCCGAGTTGTCGCCTTCAAGCGATTCGCAGCCTGCGGTGCAGAGTGCTCCGCAGAGCAGCAGGATATGGGCGATAAACATATATCTGGTTTTCATTTGATTTATTTATAAAAACTGTTAGAAACTTAATCCGTCGGTCCAGCCGGGATTCTGAGTGATTGCTCCCTGCGTCAGGATGCGGTCGTCGGTTGGGACTGGATAAAGGTAATCGCGAGGGTCTGTCCATTTTCGTGGGTAGTCGGTATGCAGGATAATATTTCCTGAAGTCTTCCCGGTCAGGAAGATTTCCTTTTCAAGCTCGTAAGAGTTTGTGGCAGATGTTGCCGGCTTGGAACCGCTCCAGAGACATACGTCCGGTTTGCCGTCGGCGTTAAGATCGTATTCTCCCGGACCGGGGAAATACAGCCCGAGGAAAGGACGCTCGAAGCGTTGTCCCTCATGCCATCTCATTATGTCCCAGTATCGGAATCCTTCCATTATCAGTTCCACGGTGCGCTCTCGTCTGATTTCGAGTATCACCCCTTTGTTGTCGCCCTTTACATTTACATATCCGGTGAGAGGATCGCTCAGGTAGGGGTCGGGATAGGTATTAGCTTTCGAGAGGGATAGGCTTGCGACTCCCGCACGGTCGCGCAAAGGCTTGATGGCTCGGTCGATGTCTGCCTGTGTTAGCGTGCCAAGTTCTGCTTTTGCCTCAGCGAAATTGAGGTAAACCTCTGCGGCACGGAATATCGGAAGATCCACCATTGAAGCGTTGTAAGAGTCGTATTTGGCTGCCTGGAGATATTTCACCGGCTGATATCCGGTCTCGCAAACCGACAGGTTGGGAGCTGACTGCGCAGACTCGCCGATACGTTTGTACCCGGGAGTGCGGAATGTCTGCGCGAAACGTTTGTCGCGGTTCTTGCTTTGGTCAGGCAGCGACATTGTCTCGTATCCTGGACGCGAGGTGAATGGAGTCCCGTCGGTCATCAGATACATGTCGGCTATATCCTTCAGCAGTCCGGGACGTCCCATGCTCATGGAGGTCACATATCCGTTTGCGTCGTGACGCAGCCCGATATCGCTGTTGTATGCTCTCGCCAGCACGAATTCTGTTCCGTCCGCCTTGAGGTTGGAAAAGAGCGTGAGATATGGGGTGGAGCCGCTGTTGCTGATTGAATAGCCGGAATTTGATATGAATTCGGACGATGCCTCGGCGCATATTTTCAGGATATCCTCCCATCCGTCGATGCCGTGATATTTGCGGAATGTCCCTTCGAATAGGGCGACACGGCTCTTGAGCGCGAGGGCAGTCCATTTCGACACACGGTAGAGTTCTTTCGAGGCTCCGATATTCTTTATCGCGAAATCGAGGTCTTCGAAGATGTGTTTTAAGATCTCCGTTCTTGGAGCGCGTCCCATGTAGAGCTCATCGCTTGAAGAATCGAGAGCTTTGTCGACCCATGGCACATCACCGTATCTCTTCACCTTTTCGAAATAGAAATAAGCTCGAAAAAACCTTGCAATCCCTTCATATTTGAGGCGTTGGTCTTCGTCAGTGCAGTTGTGCGAGTGCTCAAGGAAGAAATTTATGTCGCGCAGTTTCGTCCAGGTCCATGTAGAGGATGTGGCGGGTACGGTGCGCGTTCCCATTACCTCCGGGCTGAGACTTGTCTTTGATATGATGTCCGCACCCTCTCCGTAGATGTCCGAGCCGTCGGGAAACAGGGTGTAGAAATCGCTGGTGTAAAGTTCACACTCCGCACCGGTTTTGAAGAAGGTGTCGGGTGTGAGTCTGTCTTTGGGGAATCTGTCGAGTTCGGATTCGCAGCCGGCGAACATCACCGGCAGGAATGCTGCAATCAGATAATATAATGAATGTTTCATTTCTGCGTGATTTAGAATGTAAGGTTTACACCTACGGAGAATGTTTTGCTCCATGGATATACATTGGATAGTTTGTTGGATGCCGCCGATGCCTGTTCGGGATCGAGGAATTTGTTTTTAAGGGCTGTCGCCGTAAGCAGATTCTCTCCAGAAACGTATATCCTGAGATTGCTGACATATATTTTCTTCATCCACTTTTCAGGGAAAGTGTAGCCTATGGTTACGTTTTTCAGACGGCAATAGGCGAGGTTCTGCAAATAACGGTCGTTTGCGTAATATACAGTCCCGTTGGTGGTGTTGAGTGAAGAATACGCTCTTGCTCTGGGGAAATAAGCGTCCGGATTTGACTCGCTCCATACATTACTCATGAAGTTGCGGGGCACGAATGTGCCGTAAGGACGGGCGTATGGTCCCCAGAAACGCATGTTGTCGTTGCCCGGATACCAGTCCTGTTTCCCTATTCCCTGCACGAACACAGACAGGTCGATTCCTTTCCATGAGGCTGTCACGTTGATGCCGTAATGGTAGCGCGGGGTGGAGTTCCCGATTATGCGGCGGTCACCGGGGTCATCAAGTGTGCCTTTGCCGCTGTTGACGATGTGGTTGCCGTCAAGGTCAAGATATTTAAGGTCTCCGCCTCTGACTCCTGCTCCGTATGCGCCGGTGGCATTGTAGCATCCCGGAGCCACAAGGCTGAGGTCTACATCCTTGGCATAACGAGCTGCTTCCTCATCGTTGCGGAAGAGCCCGTCGACCTTATATCCCCATATCTCTCCCTCCTTGCGCCCTACGTATGGATCACCGATCAACCCCGAAGGGTTGTCGCATTTTGTATATTTTGATGTATAGTCGGAGAATGAGAGCCCAACGCTATAGTTGAAAGGGGAACTACAGAGAATAAATGAATCGTTCCAGTTCAGCATCAGCTCGTAGCCGAGGGTCCGGAGGTCATTGGCGTTGACCTGAGGTTCATCCGCTCCATATATGGAAGGCAGGGATTTACCACGTCCGAGGATTCCCTTGACCTCGCGGGTATATACTTCGCCTGTGAACGAAAGTCGGTTGTTGAGGAATCCGAGATCGAGACCGAGATTCTTCGTGATCACTTTTTCCCAGGTTTGGTTGCCGGAAACGGGATCCGAGACCGTGGCATGGTTGCCTAAGGAAGTGCCGTCGAACGAATAGTTGTTCATCTTGCCCTCTGTTGATATTGTCTGAATAAAGTCATAATAGCCGATCTGTTGGTTTCCTAAAGATCCGTATGACGCTCTGATTTTCGCATTGCTCACTATGGAACGCAGTGGTTCAAAGAATTTCTCTTCGCTGATGCGGTAGCCAACGGAGAACGACGGAAAGAAGCCAAACCGTTTCCCTTTTGGAAAACGGGATGAACCATCGTACCGACCGTTCATCTCCACCAGATATCTGCCGTCGTAATTGTAAGCAACTCGATAGAAGAGTCCCATGATGGCGTATTCGTTGCGTCCTCCGTTGATAGAGAAATTGTTTTTGCCTGTGGCGAGATTGAAATCAGATAGATCTTCGGATAGAAGGTCAGTGTTCTTCGCTCCAAGGTCTCGATAATATTTTGCTTCGTAATTGTAGCCGACTATAGCGGAGAAGTCATGCACGTCCTTCCATATATTCTTGTATGAGGCGTAGATGTCAGCCACGTAATAATTCTGGTCCCATACTGTTTCCTTCAGAGAGTTGGGGAAGCGTCCCTCAGGTTCTGTCTGTGTTTGTCCGGGATATTGGGAATATTCAACATTCACGCTGCGGTAGTCGTTGCGCAGGTTGCCGTAGGTGTAGCTGAAATCCGCCTTGATATCGAATTCCGGGGTGAATTTATACTGCGCTTCGAACAGGGTAGAGAATTCCCTCACTTTCTTGTGGCCTCCGCTTTTCCCTTTCTGCATCATGGCGTTGTAACCATCCATAAGATAGTGTGCGGCGGAGTTGGTGACTGATGTGTGCGACACTGCGGTGCCGTCGGGGTTAACAGGCACCATTGATGACAGTGCGTGGAGAGTGGGTTTGCGGAAGTTGTCTGCTTCACTTTCGAAACCGGAATATGTATATTCGGAACTGAAGAATTTCGTATTGTTGGAGATCTTGAGTTTCGGTGTAATATCTACCTGAAGCTTTACGCGGAAGTTGTAGGATCTGAATTTATCCGGAGATATTCGGTTGATTCCTTTCTGTTGGTTGTATCTCCCTGACACCATGTAGGTGAATGATTTGAATCCCCCGCGGATATTGAGGTTGTGATCCCATGTGGGGCGCGAATCGTCGTAAAGATAGTTGTACCAGTCAAAATTGGCGAGGTAGAGATATTCGAGCTTGCCGTTTCTCTCTCGGGTAAGTACCCAGGGACGTTCCGGATTCTCCTTTTTGTCGTCGCGGCGTTCCCATAGTGCCTGATAATCGTTTTCCGTGTATGAGGTGTAGGGGGTGTTCTGGGAGGAGAGCATGAAGAAGTCAGCGATTTTTGCCGAATAATATCCTCTGGTTTCGAAATCTGTGGAAGTCGTGGGTTTCGACACGGAGAAACTGCCGCTATAGCTTATCTGCGGCTTTTGCTCTGTCTTACCGCTCTTTGTTGTCACGAGTATGACCCCGAAAGCACCGCGTGCTCCGTAAATTGCTGCTGAAGAGGCATCCTTAAGCACAGAAATTGACTCCACATCATTGGAATTGATACGATCAAGAGAAGATTCTATACCATCGACAAGCACAAGGGGGCTTCCTCCGTTAGGCGAGGTTGTGCCGCGGATGTTGAGCGATGCGCCGGCTCCGGGTTGTCCCGAAGATATTGATACGTTGAGGTTGGGCACAAGACCCTGCAGGGCTCTCCCAAGGTTATCGATGGGTCGGTCTTTTATGGCATCCTGAGATATGGATGATACCGCACCGGTAAGATTCACCTTTTTCTGTGTTCCGTAACCCACGACAACTATCTCATTCAGCAGTTCGCTGTTTTCCTCCATAGTGATGTCATATCTGTCACTTTTACCAACCTTGAAAGATGTAGGGTTCATACCTACGTAGGTTACCGTTACCGTGGTGCCGACCGGAACATCCGAAAGATTATAATTACCGTCGATATCGGTAGATGCTCCAATACGGGTGCTTTTCACCATTACTGAAGCTCCGATTACCGGTTCTTTGTTTTTATCAAGAATTTGTCCTGAAATTCTTTTTACCGGTTTCTTTTCTGGCAATGCATCTTTTTTCTCAGATGTTACACTTTTCTTCGCCATTATAATTATTGACTTGGGCGAAATAGATTTGTAGGTTAAACCGGTATTCTTTAGTAGTTTATCAAGAATATCACCGATAGGTTTCGATTTGATTGACATCGACACCGGAGGCAAACCCTTCAGAATGTCTCCGGTGTATGAAAAGCGGCACGGAGTCTGACGTTCAATCTCTTTTAAGACATGCTCAATAGGCACGTCCTTCACTTCGATACTTGCCACAATGCGATCGTTGGCAAACGCACTTGCTGATAGAAAAGTGGCAAGGATTCCAAGCAACAGGTTCTTACATTTCCATTGAAGTTTCATGAAATAGTTTAGGTTAAAAATTATTCTTTACACATAAGGACACAGATTTTTGCGGAGAGTACTCCAAAAATCAAAAAAAATGCGGTGTGTCAAATTCATGAATTTGACACACCGCATTTAAACAGCTTATTTATAGCTTTTAAGCCCTAATGCCTGATTTTTATATTATAAAGATTTTCTAATATGCACAGGGCTTCCTCAAGGTTGTCCGCTGGGAGAACACCTGTGAATTTTTCTGTCATAGAGTTCACCATAAGGGTGTCGAGATTTGCGTCATAGGCTTTGTTTATGCGATCTATGACATAACGCGCGTCTGCATGATCGAAATATAGTTCATTATTTTGCCAGTTTGAAGAATCTCTGCCCGGATGACTGATGGAAATTTCGCCTGTTGTGTTATTAAGTAGTGCACATTCTCCGGCATTCAATGTGATCGTTTCCGAAGTCTTTGTCGAGGTGATATTTACAACACCTTTGTCAAGCGACAGCTCTGAATATTTTGCATTGTCGGCAGCGAAAAGGTTAAAACTTGTGCCTCGAACATTCACTTCCATATTGCATGTCCGTATGGTAAAAGGATGTTTCCCGTCTTTTGCCACGTTGAAATATGCTTCTCCACGAAAGGAAACCTTTCGATGTCGAGGTGAAAAATTATCTGAAAGGATAATTTCGGAGCCGGTTTTCATTATCACGCGTGTCCCGTCGGAAAGATCGGCAGTTATTGAGCCGTTTTTATCTGAATATAATGCAATAGAGTCTTTGGCATCTATCTTGTTCCCGATCCATATATATGCTATGCCTGTCATCAGGATAACTGATAATATGGTTGCTGCAATGGCAATTATTTTGAACCGCTTGATTCTTTCTCCTTGCCGTTGTGTCTTGATTTCCATATCAATACCAGTTTTGATATGTTGAAGCATGCCGTCAACGTCAATATCGCCATTATCTGATTGAGTTTCCGGAAATAAGGCAGCAAGTTCTTCATCGGAAGAAGAATTGAATAGTTTCTTTAACACTTCGAATTCTTCTGCTGACAGGTTGCCGTTCTTGAGCTTGTCTATAGGATTATTCATTGAGTAAAATTCCTTAGTGATTAGATTATATCGGAGAATGTATCGAACAAAGCATATATAGAGACAAGAGAGATTCCGTTTGTCTTGTCAAGAATCTCCTTAAGCTTTTTCAAACCAATATGAAGGGCATTTTTGACAGACTGGACATTTATATGAAGTATTTCAGCAATTTCCTCATTTGTTTTCCCTTCAATTCTTGAGAGTATGATGGTTTCACGCTGTGTCTTGGGGAGAGAGGTGATATGGTTTATGACCGCCTGCTCAAACTCCCTGTATTCTATCCTTGGAGTAGATTCGTCGAAAACAGACTCCTCGTTGATACTTATGTAATCTTCGAAGAGTGGCGTATTGAACCGAGAACGATAAAAATTTATAATCCTGTTGCGCATTGACTTGAACAACAAGGGTCGCAAGGTTTCGGTATTGCGGATTTTTCCACGGCTGTTCCATAACGCAAGGAATACGTCTTGTACGAGTTCTTCAATATCCTGCGGACTCTTTACATAGGCATGGCAGTAGACCACAAGCTGGCGGCCATACATATTGTATATGGAGTCGAGAGCTTGCTGGTCGTTCTGCTTCAGCCTGCGTATAAGATCGCTTTCCATAGATGGAATTCCTAAAGCCTAAAGCCTCATTTGTAGAGGCGCTCGCGGGCGGCGGCTACTTTCTCGTCGATGATGTAGTCGTCATAGTCCATCATCTTGTCGATGATGCCGTTGGGGGTGAGCTCGATGATGCGGTTGCAGACGGTCTGGATGAATTCGTGGTCGTGGCTCGACATCAGGACAACACCTTTGAAATTCTGGAGAGTGTTGTTGAATGCCTGGATCGATTCGAGGTCGAGGTGGTTGGTCGGGGAGTCGAGCACGAGGGTGTTGGCGTCGGTGAGCATCATGCGTGCGATCATGCAGCGTATTTTTTCACCTCCGGAGAGGACGCTTGCCTTTTTTAATACCTCTTCTCCGCTGAAAAGCATCTTGCCGAGGAAGCCTTTAAGATAGATCTCCGATGAGTCTGAGCTGTATTGGCAAAGCCAGTCTACGAGATTGAGGTCTGATTCGAAGAATGCACTATTATCAAGGGGGAGGTAGGCGTTGGTGATGGTCTGTCCCCATTCGAAGTCTCCGGCATCAGCCTTACGGTTACCCATTATTATCTCGAAGAGGGCTGTCATTGCGCGTGGATCACGGCTCAGGAATGCGACTTTGTCGCCTTTCTCTATCTGGAAGTTGACATCATCAAATAGCAATTCACCCTCAATAGATGCCTTGAGACCTTTGACCTCAAGAATCTTGTTGCCCACTTCGCGGTTGGGCGTGAATATAATTCCCGGATAGCGGCGTGAAGAGGGCTGAATCTCCTCAACATTGAGTTTCTCAAGCATCTTCTTGCGGCTAGTGGTCTGTTTGCTCTTTGCCACATTGGCGCTGAAACGCTGGATAAATTCGAGAAGCTCCTTACGTTTCTCCTCAGCTTTCTTGTTGGCAGCCTGCTGCTGGCGCAAAGCAAGCTGTGAAGACTGATACCAGAAATCGTAGTTTCCGGCAAATAGGGATATCTTGTTGTAATCGATATCGAGTGTATGAGTTGAGACAGCATTGAGGAAGTGGCGGTCATGGCTCACCACGAGGACGGTATTCTCGAAGTTGGCGAGGTAATTTTCAAGCCAGGAGACAGTTTCGAGGTCGAGGTCGTTGGTGGGCTCGTCGAGGAGGAGGTTGTCTGGATTACCGAAAAGAGCTTTGGCGAGAAGCACGCGCACTTTCTCGTTGGCACTCATGTCCTTCATAAGCATATAATGGCGGTCTTCCTTAATGCCCAGACCGGAAAGGAGCGCAGCCGCATCGCTTTCGGCATTCCAGCCTTCGAGCTCGGCGAATTTTTCTTCGAGCTCGGCAGCCTTGATTCCGTCTTCATCGGAGAAATCTGGCTTTGCGTATATGGCATCTTTCTGCTGCATGATATCCCAGAGCACGGTGTGACCGCGAAGCACGGTCTCGATGACGGTGCATTCATCGAAAGCGAAGTGATCCTGCTCCAGCACGGAAAGGCGCTCCCCGGGTCCGAAAGTCACGGATCCGTGAGTGGGAGAGAGCTCTCCCGAAAGGATTTTCATAAGAGTGGATTTGCCGGTACCGTTTGCGCCGATTATGCCGTAGCAGTTGCCGCGGTTGAAAGTGAGGTTTACATCTTGAAAGAGCACGCGTTTCCCAAACTGCATGCAGAGATTGTTTGTCTGAATCATTTTAGGGTATAATATATTTTAGCCGCGAGCGGTGCTCGCTAAACTGAACCTATTTATGCTTTGGAGGAACATTGACGTTGTGGGCATCGAAGATGCGCCTGGCTCCGCGATCGAAGAGCTGCCAATGGGCACGCTGGGCGGCGGGTATCTTCTCCGGCATCCAGGAGGGAATCACGGTGAAGTTGGTATTGCCGCCCGCAGGTTTCGCAGCGAAGAGGGTGTCGTAGTTGGCTTCCTTGAAGTATGCTTTCCCGTCGGCATCGCGTTCGATGATGGCTCGCACGAGTGCACCTCCACGGGTATCGGCGGTTTTCATATTGGATATGAAATTGCCGAGAGAATACACGAGCAATACATCTTTCCCCTCTTTCTCATTGCGCACCACCTTCATCGGCTGGATCACGTGGGGATGCCCGCCGATTATCAGATCCACGCCTTGATCCACAAGGAAATTGGCGATGTTCTCCTGGTTTTTATTTTGCAGCAATACGTATTCTACGCCCCAATGTATCGTGACCACTACTATCTCCGCCCCGGCTTCGCGGGTTTTACGGATCTCATCTGCCATTCGGTCGCGTTCAATCAGCGCCACTTCTACGCCATCGTTTGGCTCAATACCGTTGGTGCCGTAGGTATAATTAAGGAATCCGATTTTGAATCCGTTGATATTCTTTATGAAAGGCACGAGTTTTTCGCGCTCTGCGGCATCGTGGAATGTGCCGATATGGTCTACTCCGAGCGAGTCAAGGGCAGTGAGGGTGCGTCTTGCTGCGCGATCACGCCGGTCGAGGCAGTGATTGTTGGCTGTGAGGAAGAGATCGAAACCTGCATCCTTGAGGGCTTGGGCGTATGAGTCAGGAGCCGAGAAGCATGGGTATCCTGTGTATGAGGGACCTCCGCCAAGCGGAACTTCCAGATTGCAGACAGCATAATCCGCAGATGTCACCTCAGGTGCGATATATGTGAAGCAACCGGAATAATCGTAGCCGTTTCCTCCTATCTCTTTCGCACGATCGAGTTGTGCCTGATGCTGCATGGCATCTCCTACGAACAGGAGTTCTGCACGCTGCGGCTCACCGGTAGCAACCGCACCGGTGATGAATGAAAGAAGACTGAACAGGAGAAGGCTCATTTCTAATTAATGTGTAATTGTTAATGTGTAATGTGTAATTGTTAGACGCGAAAAGCTAAATACAGAGGTTGGTATAAATGTTTAATTTTAAATGTTTAATTTTAAATGAGTAATGTTTAATTTAAAAGGCACAAGAGGCATCTTGAGATGCCGACAGAGCCACAGAGCTTGAGACAATTCGCTTCAAACTTCATTAAACATTAAACATTAAACATTCAACATTCAACATTACACATTATTAAAACTATTCCATCGTCTGGCGGGAGTAGGAGAAGCAGATGATGGCTTTGTCTGTGTCGAGTTGGGTGACAGTCGGACGACCGATGTATGGCGCGCAGCGGGTTACGTAAGTGGTTGATGAGGAATAGTTGGGCACCTCCTCTGTTGATACCACTACCGGTACGAGAGAGAAGTCCATATCAGCCGGCTCAACCGGTTTGCCACTGTTGATGAGGTCGAGGATGTATTCACGCATTCCAGCGAATGTGTAACATTTCTTTTCCGAGTTATATGCGGCATAGAAAGATGTCTTTCCGTCGGGAATCTTGTTCTCGCGGAAGAACGCCTCGCGCTCTGATGCCTTAACCATAAGGAGATGCGGAGCTGCCTCCAGACCGTAGTCATTCTCCACTGCCTCAGCCGGTATTTCGAAAGAGAGTTTGGAAACCACAGCCACGCTGTAAAGATCGCGGTCATACTTGTCGATAATTTCCTGAGCCGGGAATTTCACGTTTACGTAATATCCGCCCGGTGTAGTTATTATAGACTTGCCGCTGTTGGCAAGGTTCTTAAGATAATCCGATACGTTATATGTTATTTTGTTTGCTGACAATACTTCAGGCTGAGAAGAGAAGAGGCATACCGAATCGCGGGCGAGGGTAGGCACGTAATGATATTCACCGGAATCATCATCTTTCTTCTGATATACTTGCTTCATGTAATGCCAGTAGGTATAGAATTTCATTGACGATATTACGCCGATACACCCGTTTCCGAAATTCTGCTCCACATATACACCGGGGAAATACTGGGCGAATGTCTGCGGCCATTGGAAAGTTTCGGGATTGTTTCGGTAAGCGGTGAAAATATCCTGAGCAAGCTTGCGGGGCAACATTATGGGTATCCGGATGCTTTCCTGAAGTTTGAAGAGAGAATCGTTCATCGAAAGGGCGGAGAGGGTATAGCTCTTCACCCCGAGAGGGTCTGAAGGATTATAATACCCTTTGGGATCGAATGTGCTGTTGATATCCGAGGGCAGTTGCTTTGTGAGCTGATACACTTTGAGCTGCTGCGGAGCAAGGGAATCGCCGGTAAGCGATCCGCGAGGCACTGTCAGAACCATCCGCATGGAGTCGACATCATTGACGGTGATTGAATCAGGTATGTTCATCTTTGTGGCGCACATCAGCTGGCTCACGAAAGAACAGTCGAGAGAACCGTATTCAGGCACGTTGATGCGCCCCAAGAGCTTAGTCTGGGTGCGGGAGTCGAAGTTTGGCTCCAGGATAGATGATGCGTCAAGCTTCATCTCCAGAGTGTCAACAACGATAGTTACCTCGCCATTTACGAGAGAGCCACCGATGGGGCTTGTGGAATCCTCGCAAGAAGAGAAAGCAGCGAGAGAAAAGAGAGCAGCCGCAGCCGCATATATGGATTTAATCTTCATTGGCTAAAAGCGATTGATAGAATTCGTGGTATTTATCAGTATTATCCTCTTCGGGATTAAGGAAAAGCAAGGGAAGACCGAGCTTCTCAACGAATTCCACGAGTTCAGGATCAGGAGTGCGGTTGTTGAAAATCACTGCATCGGAGTTGGCGATGCCAACTTTGTGGAGGAGATTGGTATTTGCAGGCATATCCTTGAAGAGCTCGAGATCTTCAGGCTTGATGCCGTCTTCACTCAGTTTGTCAAGGAAATCTGCGTCGATAGTCTCCGCCGGTTTTTCATCAAGCAGAGAATATACCACCCTTGTGCCTTTGAAAGAAACTCCGTCGGAGAAAACTTTCTTTGCGTAGAGCGGCACGAGCGCTGCGATCCATCCGGAGACATGCAGAATGTCCGGCTCCCAACGGAGCTTGCGGGCGGTATCAGCTGTGCCGCGAGAGAAGAATATCACCCTCTCGTCATTATCGGGTCGGTTTGTTCCGATGCTGTCGACATCATCATCGAGTTTCTGGAAATAGTCGTCATTGTCTATGAAATAGACCTGAATGCGGGAGGGCTGCATTGATGCCACCTTTATGATCAGAGGATGATCGGCATCTCTTATAGGGATATTTATGCCGCTTAGCCGTATCACTTCATGGAGCTGATTGCGACGTTCGTTGACATTGCCGAAATTAGGCATGAATGTTCTCACTTCGTATTTTTTGCCATGCATGGCAACAGGGAGGTCGCGACCTAAGGTCGCTATCTCGGAAGCCGGGAGATAAGGAGCGATTTCGGGAGAGACATAAAGGATTCTTTGTTTTGCCATACTGTTCTGTTTGCGAGCCGGAAGCGCACGTTTGCAACAGTGCGCATCAAGCGGATGCAAAGTTAATAAAAAAAAACGAGATTTGGGTCATTTTGTGCCGATACGCCCTTTGGGAGCGTCTTAAAATATGTGAAAATGACGATATTTGGCGATAATAGCGTAAAAAATTTAGAATTTAGCAAGAATTTCGTAAATTTGCAGGCTGAAAATAACCAATCGAAAAAATGATAATAATCAGAAAGGTTGCTGAGCTCCTTGATTTTGTGGAGCTGCAGAAGGAACACGGGAACGCGATCGGACTCGTGCCCACTATGGGCGCATTGCATGCCGGTCATCTATCGCTCGTGGAGCGAGCCGTGAAGGAGAACCCGTGTGTGATCGCAAGTGTGTTTGTAAATCCGACTCAATTCAATAATCCCACCGACCTTGCCACTTATCCCCGCAAGGAGGAAGACGATTTCAAATTGTTGGCGGAGGCAGGAGTCACAGCGGTGTTTGCTCCCTCGGTAGAGGAGATGTATCCCGGCGGACCAGAGGCGCAACCGCGTCATGAGTTTGAACTTGGCACCGCAGCCGAAGTGATGGAAGGAAAGTTCCGTCCGGGACATTTCCAGGGCGTTGCTCAGGTGGTGAGTCTTCTCTTCCGTCTGTGCCGTCCGACGCGCGCATATTTTGGAGAGAAAGATTTCCAGCAGATTGCCGTGATCCGCAATATGATAAAGACGGAAGGTATTGATGTGGATATTGTGCCGTGTCCTATCAAGCGGGCTGATGACGGTCTGGCTCTCTCAAGCCGCAATGCTCTTCTTACTCCCGAGCAGCGGGAGGTTGCTCCAGAGATTCACAAGGCACTGGAATATAGCGTAGAATATTCGAAAGAGCATAGTGTACGAGCCACTCACGATACGGTCGTAGAGCGGATTGACGCCGTGCCGCACATGAAAGTTGAATATTTTGAGATTGTGGACGCACGCACGCTTCTTCCTGTAGAAGAGTGGGAGGAGAGTCCCTGGATTGTTGGCTGCATAACGGTATATTGCGGCGATGTCCGACTCATAGATAATATTGCCTACCGAAAGTAATGTTTAATGTTGAATGTGTAATGTTTAATGATCTAACGCGATATCCATTCTACATTCCGCATTTAAAATTACTCATTAAACAATGGCATTAAACATTTCACATTAAAAATTACACATTAAATAAAGGCATTAAACATTTCACATTAAAAATTTAACATTAGACAGAAATGTTGATAGAAATGATGAAATCGAAGATTCACCGCGTCACAGTGACTGAGGCGAATCTCAACTATATAGGAAGTATCACGATCGACAAGCGGCTTCTCGAAGCTGCCGAGATTCTGCCGGGGCAGAGGGTTTGGATCGTGAACAATAATAATGGCGAACGATTTGACACTTATGTAATCGAAGGGGAAGCCGATAGTGGCGTGATTTGTCTCAACGGAGCCGCTGCCCGTAAGGCTCAGCCCGGAGACATAGTCATAATCATGACCTATGCCCAGATGACTCCTGAAGAGGCGAAAGAGTGGAAGCCGAAGGTTATTTTCCCGGATACGAGTAGTAATAGGCTTTAGGCTTTAGGCTTTAGGCATTAGGCATTAGGCATTAGGTCTTAGGCATTAGGGAATTGGATCTGGTATAAATAAATCATTAAAATTAAATTTAGGAAATCACAGGCAATGGGTGTCAGGTTTTAGGAAGCAGTCTAAAGCCTAAAACCTAAAGCCTAAAACCTTAAATACACATGTTTGAGAATCTATCGGAACGCCTTGAGCGTTCGTTCAAGATATTGAAGGGTGAGGGTAAGATCACCGAGATCAATGTTGCCGAGACCTTGAAGGATGTAAGGCGCGCATTGCTTGATGCCGATGTCAACTATAAGGTGGCAAAGACTTTCACCGACACGGTGAAGAAAAAAGCATTGGGTCAGAATGTGATCAATGCTTTGAAGCCGAAAGAGCTTATGGTCAAGATCGTGCATGATGAGCTGACTGAAATGATGGGTGGAGAGGAAGCACCTCTTCGTCTCGATGCTAATCCCTCCGTGATATTGATGGCAGGCTTGCAGGGTGCCGGTAAGACCACGTTTACCGGAAAGCTTGCCCGCAAGTTGAAATCAACGAAAGGGAAGCGTCCGTTGCTCGTTGGAGCCGATGTATATCGTCCTGCAGCCCGCGAACAGTTGCGCGTGCTTGCGGAGAGTATCGACGTTCCTGTTTATACAGAGGAAGACAGCAAGGATCCGGTACAGATCGCGCTCAATGCCATTGCCCATGCCAAAGCCAATCATCTTGATCTCGTGATTGTAGATACTGCCGGTCGTCTGGCAGTCGATGAGGAGATGATGGATGAGATCGAACGTATCAAGAAAGCTATTAATCCTCAGGAAACACTCTTCGTGGTTGATGCGATGACCGGTCAGGATGCCGTCAACACTGCCAAGACCTTCAACGATCGTCTTGATTTCGAAGGTGTGGTTCTTACCAAACTCGATGGTGACACCCGCGGCGGTGCAGCCCTTTCCATACGTGCGGTTGTAGACAAGCCGATCAAGTATGTCGGTGTTGGCGAGAAGCTCGAAGATATCCAGGAATTCAATCCTGAGGGTATGGCAAACCGTATTCTCGGCATGGGGGATATCGTTGAGCTAGCCAAGCGCGCACAGGAGATCTACGACCAGAAAGAGGCTGAACGCATTCAGGAGAAGATCAAGAAAAACAAATTTGATTTCGACGACTTCCTCAAGCAGATAGAAAATATCAAGAAGATGGGTAACATCAAGGATCTTGCCGCGATGATTCCCGGCGTGGGGAAAGCCATCAAGGATGTCGATATAGATAACAACGCGTTCAAGGGAATTGAAGCCATCATACATTCCATGACGCCCTATGAACGTCAGAATCCTGATGTGATCAAGGGCACGCGCCGTCAGCGCATAGCCAAGGGTTCCGGCACCTCATTGCAGGATGTGAACAAACTTCTGAAACAGTTTGAAGACACTCGCAAGATGATGAAAATGGCAACATCTATGAAGAATCCAATGAAGATGATGCGCCAGATGAAACAGCAGGGAGGAAGACGCTTCTAAAGCGAAGCTTGAGAAGCGATAATAAAATAAAAAAGGAATGCTCAATTGAGCATTCCTTTTTTATTTTACGGTATATGGAGCACCAAGGTGCTTTCACTCAACCGGCCTCGCCAGCTAATCTATTATCCCATTGCTTTGTTCAAGCCGGAATCAGAAGGGGAAGTTGAGACCGAAGTTGAATGAAGCGTTGGAGTTGAGGGGAATGAACTGCTTGCTGAGGGTTCCCAGAGTGTGGTCCATGCCAAGGAATAGGTTAATGCCGGGAGCGTGGAGGTTGAGCATCCAGCCGAAGCCAACGCCATATGTGCCGGCTGCAACGTTTATATCAGCGGAGAATACTTTTACGGGGGCAACGTTTGCGGAGAGACGGAACTGCGTCCAGGTGTAGGGACCGTTGATGCGAGTGGAGTTGAGCAAACCGAAATGTAGATTACGGTAAACGGGAAGTTCATAGTCTACACCAAAATTCAGCGTGGCAGCCAATGCGCGTGTACGTGAACTCAGTTCGCCCATATCCTTGAGTTGATAGAGCTTTGAGAGATCATCTTTCATGTTGTCGAGCTCATTGTCGAAAGAGTTGTTGGCATCCCCGTTGCTGCTGAATGTATAGGCGTCTGTGGTGAAAGTCTGAGTGCCATCGGTCGATGCCCACTGTGTCTTTCCCCAGTTCATGAAGCCGAGGTCAAGAACGGCAGCCGAGAATCTGAAGTCTCTCCATTTATATTCCGCACCGAGGTCGAATCCGAGACCGAAACCGTTGATGCCGAAACCATCGTCAAGGTTGGCACCGGACACATACTCGCGCGGACGACCGCCATTTGGACCTTCCGGTGTGTACGTGTCCTTGTCGAAACGCAGACCGGTGACAGATGCGTATATGTCGGCATTTGTGCGTGCGGTCCAGGCGTTCTCTCCGAGGGTCAGGTCGGCTTCGTTGAAACGCATGTCAAGGTTGCCGACACCCACGAGGAATTTAAGAGATGCTCCGATTCTCAGTCCCGGCACTTGCTTGATATCGTGGGAGTGATTCAAGGCGATTGTGGCATAGGCGTTGGCATTCGCGAACATGTCCTTGATATCGTAGGTAGTATTGGTGATGCCCTCTTTGGCAAGGGAGAAGAAAGCTTTAGGCAGGGATGCTTCAAGGTTGGCGGAGGCAGAGATGGTTATTGTGTTGAACCCTTTGAATGCCTTGAAACCAACGGAAAGGATATTGATCTTATTGTTGGTCCCGATTTTGTTGCAATTTCCGAATTTGCTCATTGCTTCCGCCGCAGATATGCTCGGATTGGTGAAGAGCATGGTCTTGCCGCCATCGGGAGATTTGTAGAAGATATCGGAGAGGTGAAGATTTCCACGGATTGCTGTGTTGAAGTTGCCAATGGCAGGCATTGAAACAAAACCACGGCAGTTGCCGAAAGCCGGGTTCATCTCATAGCGGTAGGTATAGTTGTCGAGGAAATAGCCTGAGTAGGTATGTTGCGCATCGGCAGTGAAGCAACCTGCAACCACCGAAGCTATGATAAGGAATTTCTTTAAAGATTTCATTTTGTTAAGTTTAGATGGTTGAAGGTGTTAAAAATCAGTAGTGTAAGAACCAGAAACTTTGGCGCGAAGGTTTTCAAGACGAATTGTCTGTGTCGGTGCGAGAGCGTTTTCAGAGCCCGGATGCACTGTTGCCTCGAATGTTACGCCGTCGAGATGTTCGATAGTTCCCTCCATCTTGATGATGATATGCTTGCCATTGGCGTTTGCCGGTATTGATCCGGTAGCCTTCACTCCCGGAATGCGGTTGCCGCCTACTGCCAGAGGATATGCCACAAGAGAAGCTTCAAGAGGAATGGTGCTGGTGACATCAGCCTCGATTTCAAGAGTTGTGATCTTTATCTTGTCGATATCTTCATCGTTCCATCCATCTTTGGAGTCGCTGTAAACGATTGTAGAGCCGTTTTTCAGAGCGATTGGTGCGATGAAATCATATGAGCCTGAGATTCCGTTGATAGGATTGCCAAGTTCGAAACGGACCACTTTCTGGAATGGGAGTCCCGGATTCAGGAGGTTAATTTCGATTTGTTCCGGTAACCCGTCACCACTGAGCACGTCGGATAAGCCGGTGAATGGGATATGCTGGAGACGAGAGGCATAATCTTCAAGAGGGCTTGTTGGCTCCTTCGGTGAGAGCACGAAATTATAAGGACCAGGGTTGTAAACCTCTGTTGCTATAAGCTTCCCGTTATCGGGAGAATATGGAGTCTTGTTTTCTCCTCGCACTGCAACGAGCTCGAGTCCTGTCTGATAATACAGATTATAGTTGGCTACAGGATTGTTGAGGTTCAGGTATATCTGTGGATTGGCAAGCTTAAGGTCAGTGCCCGGTTGATTGAGGAAATCGGGGATGTCGTTGAGGGTAACAGGTGCAATATCAAGTCCGTTTCCAGTAAGGTGATATTCCACATTACCTGTGAAATGGGTAGCCTCGAAAGGATCCACAACGGTTTTGACATTGAAATTGACTTTAGCAGAAGGAGTAAAGGATTCAATCTGAGAGAGGTGGATAACCGTTTTCAGCACTCCTGATAGCAGGCGCACCTCACCGGTGAAATCGAAATTGCCGTTCTGCACTTTGGTATTATTCTTAGTGAAATCGATACCTGTGGCGGTAAGGGCGATTGTCGCGGTTTTGTCGGGACACGCAATATCAGTAAGTGTCAAAATTCCTGAAGTAGGATTATATGAATAATTGGAAGGGAGCGATGTGAATTGCAAACCCTTCAGGATCTCAAGCTCAAGTTTTTCGAAATAGAGATCAATGAAAGATGGAAGCTCTGTTTCATGGAATGTCACCTTGAAAGTCATAGGTTTTGATTCAAGCATAAGGATGTCCTTTACGGCTTCATCTATGCCCTCAGCCTTTATGCTGACAGGTTGAGGATCAAAATCTTTCAGATTATACCGATATTCCAAAGAGGGGAGATCTGCACGAGTATTGATATCCGGAAGCTGAAGCTCGAAAGTGGCGTTAGTCTCTGCGATTGTAGGGGAGAAAGTTGTGAATGCAGGGATGTCGATGGATTGGGAGCTGATGTCACCATGCTGTGTTACGGCATAAAACTCTTGTCCATTGACGGTAACGGTTTGTATTTTGCTGCCTTCCTCAATATCAAAAATATCATTGAGGGTGATAGCGTCTATTTTGACCGGCAAAGTCAGGTTGTTTACTTTAATTTCCGAGGTCGTGTCGATATTCGAAAGATCGTAATCATTGTCGACACACCCCGTCAGAATAACGGCAAGCCCGGCAAGGGATCCGAAACTGATTAAACGGGATTTCATAATGTCAAAAAAATATCTATATTTTGAAAAGAAAATTGTGGAAATGCGAACAATTTACCAATTTTAGCGCAAATTTAACAAAAATTATTGATATGTGGAAATAATGTTAAATATTATTCGACCTCTTCGAGGCCGCTTTAGATACAACAAGGAACCCCATGCTTTCCAACCGGATCCCCGGTTGGGAAACATGGGGTTATAACTATATGCCCTCTTCAAGGGCAGACGTGATAACAATTCTACCTCTTTTCAAGGGCAGGAGTGGAGATAACTCTATCTCCTCTTCAAGGGCAGGAGGGGAGATAACTCTATCTCCTCTTCAAGGGCGGGAGAGATAATTACTTCTGAGTGACTTTGCACTGCCAAGCCCAGGCATTCTTCATTGTCTCGTCGATGGGCACACCGGCGGTCCATCCGAGCACTTCATTCGCTTTCTTGGGATCAGCCCATATCTTCTCGATATCTCCGGCGCGACGTTCTCCGATCTTGTGGGGAACCTTAACACCTGTTGCACGCTCGAAGGAGTCTATAAGTTCGAGCACTGAAAGTCCGCGACCGGTTCCGAGGTTGAAGATCTCAACAGCATCAGTGTCTTCTTTGTCGAGGATGCGCTTGATGGCGATCACGTGAGCTTTTGCAAGGTCAACGACATCGATATAGTCGCGGATGCAGGAGCCGTCGGGAGTGTTATAGTCATCACCGAATACTGTCAGCTCCTTGCGGATTCCGGCAGCAGCCTGAGTGAGGTAAGGCACGAGGTTCTGGGGAACACCCAAGGGGAGCTCGCCGATCTCAGCCGATGGATGAGCACCGATCGGGTTGAAATAGCGGAGAAGGATGCTCTTGATGGGAGCGCCGCTCTTGATATAATCCTCGATGATCTCTTCACTGATTTGCTTGGTGTTGCCGTAGGGAGATGTGGCAGGCTTGATGGGAGCTGTCTCATCGATGGGGTTCATATCTGGCTCACCATATACAGTGCATGAGGATGAGAATACGATTCCCTTCACTCCAAATTCAGGCATGAGGTCAAGAAGGTTGATGAGTGTGTTGAGGTTGTTGCGGTAATAGAGCAACGGTTTCTGAACAGATTCTCCAACCGCCTTGGATGCAGCGAAGTTGATTATACCCCTGATGCCGGGATTGGCTTCAAAGAGCTTGCGGAGAACATCGATATTTGTGCAGTCGCCTTCAACGAAGACAGGACGGATGCCTGTGATTGCCTCGATTCCGTCGAGCACTTTTACATTTGAGTTGGAGAGGTTGTCGATGATGACAACATCATAGCCGGCGTTCTGAAGCTCCACCACTGTGTGGCTTCCAATGTAGCCGGTTCCTCCGGTAACTAATATTTTGTCTTTCATTTTCTATTTAAATAAAGGAGTAGGGTAAGTGCCGTCTTCTACGAGTTTTGCGAACTGGGCTACAGTTGCGGGACGGTCGGCTGCATATGTCACGCCAAACCATTTCGAGGGTGTGCCGAGAACTTTAAGCTCGATTGTGCCATCGTTGATGAGGTCGTTGACAACAGTCGGGATGTAGAATTCAGCTTTAAGCTCGTTCTGATTTTCGTTGAGGAATTTCACGAAAGCTTTTTCAGAATAGTCGAAATAGTCGGGAGTGAAACCCCACATGTTCATTGATACGTTGGCATCCTCGGGGAAGGGAACTTCTTCACCTTCTACAACCTGAATGAGTTTGCCCTCTTTGCGCTCAATGCCGTGGCATTCAGTCACGCCTGTAAGATTGCCGTTGGCATCAACTTCGCAGAGACCGCGGCTAACGCCACCATTCTCGCTGAGAGTGTTCTCGATGTTGAAACCGATCATGCAATAGCAGTTCTTTTTGCCTTCCACTGAGCGGAGGAAGTCGCCAAGAAGCTGGAAGCTTTCAGCACCGTAATAATCGTCAGCGTTGATAACACCGAAGGGTTCTTTGATCACGTCCTTACCCATGAGAACAGCGTGGTTTGTACCCCAGGGTTTTGACCGGTCGGGATTTGGAGTGAAGCCTTCGGGAAGTTTGTCGATCGACTGGAAAACGACCTCTACGGGCACGTGACCTTCATATTTGGAAATGATTTTCTCGCGGAATTCCTGCTCGAAATCTTTGCGGATAACGAATACGATCTTGCCGAAACCGGCGCGAAGAGCGTCGTAAACGGAATAGTCCATGATGGTTTCGCCTGAAGGACCAAGACCATCAAGCTGTTTGAGGCCGCCGTAACGGCTGCCCATACCTGCTGCGAGAATAAATAACGTAGGTTTCATTTTTATTAATGTTTAATGTTAAATGTTAAATGTTAAATGTTAAATGTTAAATGTTTAATGTTTAATTATTTGATGCTAAATTTTTTTATTTAAATTTTCGACTGTTGTTTTTGTTATTGATGTCAACAATTTAATTATCTCTAAGCAATCGTTGTATATTGAAGTGAATTCATTGTCACTTAAATAATCAGTGCGGTGAAGTAAAACTAACCAATACTTGGTTTCATTTGCTTCTTTCAATGAAATATACATTTTAGAAAGAAAATCTTTCTTGGAGATTCCACTGGTTGCTTCTTGAGCGTTTGCTCCAATCGAGGTTCCGGATCTCAATAATTGAGATGCAATTGTGCGATCGTTGAATGTGTTGCAAATATGCTTGTAAAGATTAACAATCCTTACTGCAAAATCTGCTGTTTTAGTCAATATGATGTTGTCGACTTTCATTACACATTGAACATTGCACATTACAAATTACTCCGTCTGTGGAGGAGGGGGATGATGTAGAGGAAGAGGGAGAAGAGGATGAGCTTGGAGTTGCCGTTGCGCTCGATGTGGGTGGAGGCTTCTTCGATGCGGTTTACTATCTCTTCTACATTGCCATGGTGTATGAAGGGAGAGAAACGTTGCGAGAAGGCTTCCTCTTCACGAGTCATGGAGGAAAGATCAGGGACACGAAGGTTGTAGATGAAGTTCTCACGCGCCATCTGGGTCATGTAGCTTAGAAACCTGCGTAACTTTTCGCGTCCCATGCCGGAGGCGGAATCCCCGATCTCTCGGAGTTTTGCCGGTTTCTTGGCATAGGCTGCACGCATTATGTCTTGAAACAATATGCTGAATTCTTCCCTCTCTCCGGAATGCGATGCAAGTTCATCGGCTTTCGATATTCTCCCCTCCGAGAGACGCGCCACAGTTTCAGCTGTTTGCGTGTCAAGGTGATATTTCCCTGTCACATATTGCGAAATCAAGGATTGATCCACAGGCTGCATGTTGAATCTGCGGGTGCGGGATGAGATGGTGGGAAGCACTTCCGATTCATTGTTGGAAACAAGCACGAAGACCGTGCCTTCCGTAGGCTCTTCTATCACTTTGAGGAGCTTGTTTGCCGCGGCTGGCTGCAGTTTTTCAGGCAGCCAGATCACAAAGAATTTATATTTTGAAGTGAAAGAGGAGTATGCATCAGCGCGAACGATATTGTCAGCATCATTGACATATATTAGAGGCTGCGAATTGCCGGAATCAATTATCTCCTGCCATTTCTCCTGCGGCATCCAAGGATATTCTGATAGCATACGTTTCCAGGATTCTATACGGTCTTCGGATGATTCTATTTTCTGAGCCTTGTTCTTTACAATGGGATATATGAAATGGACATCGGGATGATTGAAAGAGAGATGCTGGCGGCAGGAGGGACATTCTCCACATGGCTCGCCGTTGCGGGGTGACAGGCAATGAGCATACTGCATGAATGCGCGGGCAATGCACATTTTCCCTATTCCCGATACGCCACAGAGCATGATGGCATGCGGCATATTGCTGCTGTCAACAAGATTGCGTAAGCTTGTTTTGATGTTTGAATGTCCGGGTATATCAGAGAATTTCATGCTGTAATAGTTACCTTGGCTCCGGATAGCCGGAAGCCCCTCTCAATTAATTTCTACAAAGTTAATAAAAATATTTCAGCTTTATAGGGTAAAATTTCATAAATAAGGGGTAATATTCTGCAATCAGGGCATAATGAAGCAAGATTTCGATTTTTTGATTTGATTGAATCAAATTTTGATTAGACAGGTAAATTCACTACATTTGCATTAGCTTATGAAAATTGATATGGCGGAAAAATTTCTGGATTCTGTGGCGCGGGCATATGTGGAGAATTTCGAGGATATATCGGAGTTTTGTTTTGTGTTTCCCAATAAACGGTCGGGCACTTTCTTTCTGCGCAGTCTGTCGCAGCAGTTGGGAAGCCGGTTTTCCATGGCGCCAGAGGTGCTGTCGATTGCCGATTTTGTGGAGACACTCTCGGGTAGGGAGGTCGCTTCGCGCATCGATATGCTATTCCGCCTCTTCAATATTTATAAAAGTAACAAATCGCTTGTGCCCGGAAAAGCTCAGGATAATGGACTTCTTGAGTTCGATGCTTTTCGCGGTTGGGGTGAGATCCTGCTTTCCGATTTCAGTGAGGTAGACCAATATGATGTGGATCCTGATGCCTTGTTCGGGAATGTGAGTGATTATCGCGAGATTGCTTCCAATTTCCTTACTGAAGAACAGATGGAGATACTGGAACGCTATTTCGGTTATTCTCCCAATCGCAAGGATGTGGAAAGGTTCTGGAAGAATCTTGTTCCTCCCGATCATAATTCAGCCATAAAGGAGCGGTTCATGTATCTCTGGCAGCCTATGGGTCCTCTCTATCACGCTCTTGACGATGCTCTTGCTGCGGAGGGACTTGCCACACCGGGAGGAGCCTATCGTATCGCTCTGGAACGCGTGCGCGAATCGGGGAAGGATCTTTTCGATTATAAGAAAATCATATTCGTAGGTTTTAACGCTCTTTCCACCACGGAAGCCCTACTTTTTGAGGAGATCTCAAAATGCGGAGGTTTCCATGAAGATGAGAAAGATGCATTCGCGGATTTCTATTGGGATGCCACAGGACCCGTGTTGGAATCTAATGATAGTGATGCCGCAGCTTTTCTGCGGCTTAACAAACGTAATTTCCCCTCCCCGGATTGGGCTATGGAATATATGGAGCGTAATCGGGTTGAAACCATGCCTGTCGATATGCGCGTGATAGCATCTCCGTCGAATTCTGCGCAGACCAAGATTGCGGCTGCCAGGGTTGAGGATATTATGAATCAAGTAGGCGCTGATTCGGTTAAAGAAGCAAGAGTGGCAGTGGTGCTTCCTGATGAGAATCTTCTTTTGCCGCTGCTCTATGCGCTGCCGGAATCCTTGTCGGAAGTCAACCTCACGATGGGATATTCGCTAAAGCTTACATCAGTGGCGTCGTTTCTGCATCATCTGAGACAATTCCATTCGCGCGCAAGAAAACGCAACGGAGAGACCGCTTATTTTCATGAGGATGTGAAGATGCTTCTTTCGCATCCTTTCACGCATGCTCTTCTCGGAAGCCGGAATGTGTCCGCTCTGAATACGGATATCCTTCGACACCATCGACTCACCGTCAGTATCTCGGAAATGAAAGCTGTAACAGGGGATTCCACTCCAGAGGTGCTTGATATCTCGGTTTTTGGAGAGGGAACAGCTTCCGGAATCCAATATATAGACAATGTGCTGGTGCATATCGATGCCGCTCTTGCCGACGAAAGCGGAGGTGTAGTGAAATCACGTATCGACCGCTCTCATATTGCTCTCTATCGTGATGCGCTCAAACGGCTCGAATGGGCTGCTGAAGAACACGGCATAGAGATGGGTTTACAGGGCGTTTTCTATATGGTTGACAAACTTCTTGCCGGGGAGCATGTCACCTTTGAAGGTGAACCACTCGAAGGATTGCAGGTGATGGGTCTTCTTGAAACACGAGCTCTTGATTTCGAACATCTTGTTATTCTTTCGCTAAACGATCGGGTGATGCCGCGAAAGGCGCGACATGCCACTTTTATTCCCGATTCGTTGCGTCATGGTTACGGACTTCCTTATTCAAACTATCAGGAGCGTCTTTTCTCCTATTATTTTTATAGGATGATATCGCGAGCCAAATCCGTAACGCTCATTTACGATGCCCGCAGTGGGGAGGGGATGCGCAGTGGCGGTGAGTCGAGATACCTGATGCAATTGCGGTATCTTTATGCCCGTGATGGTATAAAATATGAGAATTACCGTTTCCTCCTTTCTGAAGCCTCTTCGAATATGCGTCCTGTTGAAAAGACCTCGAAAGTGATGACATTAATAGAGGAGTTTGCCCGTAAAGGATCGGGACGTAACTTTTCAGCCTCCGCATTGCGCAAATACGGGGAATGTCAGGTGAAATTCTTCTATGAGGTGATTGCAAATCTAAATACCGACCCAGCAAAAAGCGATTTCATAGATCCGATCACGCAAGGAAACATCGTGCACGACACAATGTTGCATCTCTATTTTCCTAAGAATGATCGCAGGGTTTTCCTTGACAACCGGATTCTGGTGAGTAAGGAATTTATCGCCTCTATGCTTGAGGAGAGGGAGAAGATAAGGATTGAATTGCGCAGGGCAATCAACAGGCATCATTTCAACCGCAAGGGAGAGGATGCGGATATGGCGGTTGAAGGCGCGGCGGCAATGGTTGCTCGTCAGCTGGAAAGGCAGATAAGGGATATCTTACGTTATGACATGTCGCTTGCTCCTTTTGAACTTGCGGGAGGTGAGATGTCGGGACTCTATGAATGGGAGTTTATGCCCGGAAGAAAAGTGAATATGAAATATGCCATCGACCGTCTCGACATAATGAATCCCGGCACAGCCTCCGAACGCTGGAGGATCGTGGATTACAAGACGGGAGGCGCCTTGGTGACGGCAGATGAGTTTGAGGATATTTTCAACGGAAAATACACAGCGAAAAATCTTTTCCAATTACTCCTTTATGCCAACCTTCTCAATCTTGATCAGAAGATGGATGAAGATGTGAAGGTTGCAATATATGAAGTGGGGCGTATTGCTGCAGAAGGAGAGATAATACCTAAAATAGGGAAAGACCGCCTGGAGGGACACAAACAGATAAATGAAGAATTTCTTGATCGTGTCAACACCATTATTGCCGACATCTTTGATCCGATGAAGCCATTCGTGCCCGCAGAAGATGACGAGCATTGCCGCTTCTGCGGCCTCCACGATTTATGCGGAAGGAGAATGTAATTTGCATATTTCGAGAAAAAAAGTTAACTTTGCGGCGCTTTTGAGCAAAAACGTGTGATGGGAAATTTGCAGGTGCTGTAAGCACCGCTCCCTAAGGCGATTCAATGCCGGAGCAGACTTATTTTGAGTAACACATTAAAGAAAAGAAATGAAGACATTTGAATTGAATGCCGAGCCCCGTATCGAATTGGGCAAGAAATCGGTGAAAGCTCTCCGTAAAGAGGGTAAGATCCCCGCAGTGATCAATGGCGGCGCAGTTGTTGAACTTCCCTTCAAGGGCACTCTCAAACCGGGTGAGAAACTCGTTGAGATTGACGACAAGCGTGGCTTGATCACAACTGACATCATCGTGAAGAACGAGGATGTTCGCAAGCTTATCTACACTCCCGATATCTTTGAGGTTAACCTCAATGTAAACGGCGAGACAAAGAAAGCTGTGATGAAAGAGCTGCAGTTCCAGCCCGTTAAAGACACAGTGCTTCACATCGATTTCCTTGAGGTTTATCCCGACAAACCCATCGTTATGGAAGTTCCTGTTCAGATCGAGGGTCATGCAGAGGGTGTTAAAGCCGGTGGTAAGCTCGTTATGTCAATGCGTAAACTTAAGGTTAAAGCCGTTTACACAGAGATTCCCGAGCGTCTTGTGATCAATGTTGACAATCTTGGTCTTGGCAAATCACTCGCAGTTGGCGACCTCCACTATGAAGGTCTTGAGCTTATGAACGCTAAGAACGCAGTTGTCTGCGCCGTTCAGCTTACACGTGCCGCACGTGGTGCTGCCGCAAAAGCAGAGGCTTAATAAGGCATTCCGAAAATTAAAAAACACCCTTCTTCCTTGCTTTGGAAAGGGGTGTTTTTTTAATGTTTAATTTTTAATGTGTAATGTTTAATGATTTGACGCGACATTGCCAGAGCACCATTGCATATTGCATATTGCACATTACACATTGCACATTAAACATTAAACATTGCACATTGCACATTAAACATTGCACATTAAACATTACACATTAAATAACGGGAGAGCCAATTAATTACACATTTAACATTGCACATTAAACATTATATATAGTGGCTTGGGAAAGAATATTCCGGTTTTGGAGAAAAAAGGGGGATAGGATTGTTGATAATGAAAGTAAGGATATGAAGAAGTTTTTGATTACATGCTTGGGAAATATAGGTCCGGAATATGTAGGAACGCGCCACAATGCCGGATTCATGCTTGGCGACTACATGGCGGAGGAGGCAGGTGTGCCTTTCACGTCGTGTAGATACGGCGATATGGCTAAGATACGGGTTAAGAATTGTGAGCTGATGCTTTTGAAACCTTCCACTTTCATGAACCTTAGCGGTGTTGCCGTGCGTTACTGGATGAACAAGGAGAAATTGCCATTGGAGAATCTTCTGGTTATAGTAGATGATATTGCTCTCCCTTTCGGTGCAATACGTATGCGTAAGCAGGGATCAGATGCCGGGCATAACGGGCTGAAGAACATTGCTTCGGAACTTGGCACACAGAATTATGCCCGTCTCCGTTTCGGCGTGGGTAATGATTTCCCGAAGGGAGGTCAGATAGACTATGTGCTTGGCAAATTTCCGAAGGAGGAGATGGAGAAGATGCCCGAAATATTGAAGAAGGCATCGGAGGCGGTAAAGGCATTCTGCCTTTCAGGTGCGGATTTCGCAATGACGCACTTTAATGGGTAATAATATTAATTTTTAATGTGAAATGTGAAATGTTTAATGATTTGAGTCGAGTCAATTAATTAAACATTAAACATTGAAAATTACACATTAATAGAAGATGGAAGAACGAATAGATAAATGGTTGTGGGCGATGAGGGTGTTCAAGACCAGGACTATCGCCACGGAGGCTTGCAAAAAGGGGAGAGTAATGATGGGAGGAGTGGCTGTGAAGCCTTCACGCTCGATTAAGGAGGGTGATGTGATAGATGTTAGAAAACCGCCTATCACATATACTTTCCGTGTGTTGAAAGTGACCGGTAATCGCTTGGGCGCAAAACTCGTGCCTGAGTATCTGGAGAATATAACCTCCCCCGATCAGTATGAATTGTTGGAGATGACTAAAATCTCCGGATTCGTGGATCGTCGCAAAGGTCTGGGTCGTCCAACAAAAAGAGACAGCCGCGAGCTTTCCAAATTTAAAGAAGAAAGCTACACGGCTGATGACTTTTATCTTGACTGGGAAGAGTCTGAGTAATGTTTAATTTTTAATGTTTAATTTTTAATGTGTAATGTTTAATGGCTTGATTCGATATTATATCAGCAGACCATTACACATTGCACATTGCACATTGCACATTGCACATTGCACATTACACATTGCACATTGCACATTGCACATTAAACATTAATTCGAGTGAGTCGAAGCACCTGTTTCCCTTGGCTGTCGAGGAGGATGACTTCGGTCGGGCTTATCGGTTTGGCTGTTGATGCCTCTTCGAGGGCTACCAGAAATTCGGTCTCATTGTTTTCCGGAGGACAAGCCATTCGTGTAGTTGCCAATGCGCTGAAGGAAATAGAGTTTGCTGCGTCCATGTCGGTTTCGAATGCTCCGTTTAGGATATTGCATCCTGTGTTGCCATGAACTTTTCCCTCGGGAACATCAATGACTAATTGGACATCGGGATTGTTAATCTTTTTATCATTTATTGCTGTCACCGTCCAACTGCCGTTGAGGAAATCAAAGTTCTGATGCATCAGGCTCATCACTTCACGTTTCCCGGCGTCAAGGAGGTAGAGGTAATAATCCGAACCCTTTATTTTCCAAGTATAGTATCTCACAGCTTCGAGGGCGATGTTTATTTCATAGTCGGTTATGCCCTCTTTTGCGCACATCATCATTGTGGATGCCATTTGGGAGAATCTGATTGTGCTGTCGGCGGAATTATACTCATAAGATCCATTCAATACGTTGCAGCCGTTGTTGCCATAGACTCTCTTTTCCGAAGGAACAAATTTAAGGAACGGCGCTTTCTCTCCAACAGCATTCTTGCCATTGACAGTCTCGATTGCCCAATCTCCTTTCACGACCCCTTTCCCTAATTCTTCAGGTGTATATGTCTTCAATTCCTTTTTTACGGCAATATGCTGTCGATCGTGCGGAAGCACAGCCTCCTGACTCACATCCTTGCCATCACCTGCATCGGAAGAGTCTGTCTTACCCGTAACCTTGTTGAATAGGCTGCAGCTTCCAAGAGATATTACAATGCCGGCTGCGAGCATCAATGTCAATATGTTTTTTTTCATAACTATCATTATTTATTGATTGTTTGATTTATTACTTGTTTATTCTGAAGTTGTTTAAACAACTTCACTAAACCTTAGACTGCAAAACTGTCAAAAGGTTTATATGGCATTCTGGTTCAGTCTCCCCAGTGCCTGCGGAGAGGATATTTTGTGGGACGAAGAAGGAGACGGAGTGAAGTGGAATAGAAAAGGTAATTCCAGAACCAGTTGACCATCACACTCAGTTTGTTTCTCATTCCAAGTATGGATATCAGATGGATGAACAGCCATGTCAGCCATGCGAAAAATCCCGAGAAGGAAAATCCCTTGAGATCTGCCACCGCTCTGTTCTTGCCTATTGTAGCCATTGATCCTTTGTCGAGATATTTGAACTTGCTGGAAAACACTCCTGCATTAAGGTTCTTTGCGAGATTACGGGCTTGCTGAATTGCGGGCTGAGCCATCTGCGGATGTCCGTTGGGATAGTCCTCGCTCTGCATCATCGCTATGTCGCCGACTGCCATAACGTTGTCCTCATAACCTTTTACGCGGTTATATTCGTCAACGATTATCCGGTTTCCTCGCCCTATGGTTTCTTTGGGGAGTCCGGGAATTGGTTCTCCCTTTACTCCGGCTGTCCATATGAGGGTTTCGTAATACTCCTTGTGTCCGTCAGCAAATGTCACATATTTATTCTCATAGCTTTTCAACGCCGTGTTGAGCCTGACATTGACCATCAGGCTTTCGAGATCACGCAGGGCGCGCTCACGCGACTTCTGTTTCATTGCTCCCAAAAGCTGCGGACTTCCTTCGATCAGAGTGACCGTGACATCTTCTGGCTGCAATTCCGGATATTCCTTTGCGAGGATGTATTTTTTCATCTCTCCGATTGCGCCGGCGATTTCTACACCCGACGGACCGCCCCCAACCACAAGAAAAGAGAGGAGCTGACGTCTGCGTTCCGTGTCTTTGCACATCGCGCCTCGTTCGAGACGGTCAAGAATCTCATCCCTCGTATGGGCGGCTTCCGCTACAGTCTTGATGCCGAAAGTCTCTTCCGCCAGATTGTCCATGCCGAAATAGTTGTTGGTGGATCCTGCTGCTATGATCAGTTTGTCATAAGGCAATGTCTCATAGCTGGTTGTAACGGTCTTTGCTGTGAGATCGATATCCTTCACATGTCCCATGTGGTATGATGTGTTCCTCATTTTCTTGAATTCCCTGCGGAATGGGAAGCAGATGTTTGCGCTCACCAGTCCGGAAGATGCGATCTGGTAGAAAAGGGGAGGAAAGCAATGAAAATTATTGCGATCCACAAGGGCTATGCTGTATTTATCTTTATCAAGGCGTTTTGCCAGATTCAATCCTGCAAAACCCCCTCCTATTATCACTATTTTTTCCATAATGGCAATTATACATAAGGGAGCGGGCGCGAGCCTTCTCCGTTTCTTCATAATTTTTAACGAACAATTAGCTGTTAATGTTTCAAATAATTTAGTAAATTTGCAGTGTGAAGAAATCTATAAAAATAAATATAAAGATTAACAGACGCCTCCGGAAGCTTCGCGCTTTTGCACTCAGCACGGTGTCGAGGGCAATCGCGCTCGTGGTGGCTGGGGCCATTGCGATGTCTGGAATGTCGGCGAGTGCGCAGGTCAATGCCGAGCAGGTGCTTAATATCGGACGCAATGTCCTCTCAATGGAGGATTACATGCTGTCTATTCAATATTTCAACCAGGCAATAAAGGCGAAGCCATATCTGTCGGATCCATATTTTTTCAGGGCTCTTGCCAAGCTCTATCTTGAGGATTACAAAGGGGCGGAGGAAGATTGCACACTTGCCTTGGAAAGAAACAAATTCAAGACCGAATCTTACAAGGTGAGAGGATTTGCGCGTCAGAACATGGGTAAGGATTCACTCGCCGTCATTGATTATGATTCAGGACTGAAATATAATCCGGAAGACAAGTATTTCCTCTTTTATAAGGCAGTGGCGCAGACGGAGATGAAAAAAAGGAAGGAGGCGGAATCTACGTTCGACCGCTTGCTGCGCATATATCCTCAGTTTGAAGATGGCTATGCCGCCCGAGGGCGTCTGCGTGCTCTTGATGGAGACACGGTAGGTGCGCTTGCCGATCTTGACAAAGCTATTTCCATCTCCAAAAATCTAATAAATGCCTTCTTGATGCGGGCTCAGATAGAAGCCGATCAGAAAAAATGGGATGCAGCGCTTGCAGATATGGATGCTGCCATACGTCTCCAACCTCAGGAAGCTGACCTTTATGTGAACCGGGCATATCTGCGTTATAATCTTGATGATTATTTCGGTGCCATGTCGGATTATAACTATACTTTGGAACTTGAACCGTATAATTCGGCGGCTCTTTTTAACCGCGCACTTCTCCGCTATGAGGTAAAGGATCTGAATCGGGCGGCGGAAGATTTCAGCAAAGTGCTGGGATATGATCCAGACAATTTCCATGCTCGATATAATCTAGGACTGGTGAACATGGAGCGTGGACATCATAAAGAGGCTTTGGCTGATTTCGAGAAGATTACAAAGAAATATCCACGCTTTTATCCTGCCTATTATGCGAAAGCGGAGGTTTACAGAAATATGGGAGACATGCGCACTGCCATGCAGAATGCTTATGTCGGTGATGATCTCGTGAAGCGATATGTAAGCAATCCGGAGAAGAATCCTCTCGATCGTCCCACAATTGCTCCCGGAAAAACACGCACAACCCGGAGTGTGGATGATGATGACGAGAGCGAGATAGAGGTAATGAACCGCTTTAACCAGCTTGTTACTGTAGGCGGTGCTACCGAACAGCAGCAACTTACGTATAATGAGAAGATAAAGGGTCGCGTGCAAGATCGCGACATACGAGTGGAACCGGAGCCCGCATACATGCTTTCACTTCAGGATTCACCATTGTCGCTGCGTTCCACCTCCAATTATTTCCGCGAACTGGATGATTTCAACCAACGGGGCTATATTTCCGATAAGATTTATCTCTCCACCGGTGTCGACACCGGCGAGGAGAGTGTTGTTAAGAAACTTTTCGACAGGGCAGACTTTTATGAGGGAGTTGTCGCCGATGGAAAGGCGCGTCCTGCCGATAGGTTCGTGTTAGGTGTCATCCGCTCCATGCTTAAGAATTATCCGGCGGCAATAGAGTCGCTTAATGTGGCGATTGATGGAGATCCCGGCTTCACGATGGCATATATGGCAAGAGCATATGCCCGCTATGCCAATATCAAGGCTCAGCATGGATCGGCAACCGACGATGACGCGGCAGCCTCAGCTTTGCGCCAGCGTCAGGCGCAGCGGGAGCTGGCAGATGTCATGGCTGATTACGATGCCGCCCTGAAGTTGAATCCAAGGCTCGTGTTTGCGTGGTTCAATAAAGGTAACATCTATTATGAGATGGGTGATTACACTTCGGCTCTTCAATGTTATTCGGAGGCGATACGTCTCGATCCGACGTTCGGCTCGGCATATTTCAACAGAGGGATCACTTATCTACAGATAGGCAACAAGCGTCTGGCATTCTCTGACCTGAGCAAAGCCGGCGAACTCGGCATCCTTCCGAGCTATAATCTTTTGAAACGAATGAAATGAGTTTTAAACAGCTTCTTAAATTCTGATTTCTCGAATGCAGTTCGAGAAAAGGTTAAAGGTTAAAGGGTATAGGAGAATTGGCACGCCTCAAATATTGTGTGCCAATTTTATTTTTTTGCGTGTTGCATATCTTTTTTCTTTTTATTGACTTTAATCTGTAACACTATGCAAAATTAATAAAATTTGTATATTTAACGTTTTTTAACAATCGGGGGGGGTAATTTTACATTTATTGTTATTAACTTTACAGCGGAATCAAATCATGACACAATGAAAAATAATTAACGCTAACTTTTGCCAATCTGAAAGGAAAATCTTTTGAGGTTGAATCTTGATGATACGATTAGGTCGTGAACATCATTCAGAATGAAAACAATTATACACAACTTTCTTTAACAAAAATTTTATGGGTATTTTTACTAAAGCTTTAATCTCACTCGTTCTTCCCGCGGTCTGCATCGGAGTTGCCGATGCAGCAGGAAACATTCCGACAAATTTCGATCTGAGCGGACACTCCTACAAGGCAAAGCATGTGTCGTCGCCTTTCGAAAGTGACAGGATGAAAAAGATCATGCGCACGAACGACCTCCTTGATGGCAAGAAAGTCGCAAAGCGCAACAAGGAGGGTTATGTTGAGCAGCCCAAGCTTCATGAAATCGGTCCTGCGGAGAGCATCTTAGACATTGATACTCCATGGGGCGACACCTGGTTTTATACCGCCCGTTTTCGTTACACCTACATAAAGGTGAGTGAAGACTACAACCGTCCGATCCTTCAGGAATATGAGTTCACGATCTACGATTCGGAAATGAAAGAGGTTGGCAAGATCAAAGACAAGATGACCTATGAGACATATTATGATCATCCCCGCGATCCCAATTCCGTAATCAATAAGGATGACTGGGAGCTTTACGGTCCCTATCACCGCGAGGTAGCAGTTGCTAAATGCGAGCTGACGCCTATCATCACAAAGAATTATTTCAATACTGATGACAAATACGAGATAATCGTTGGCATGAGCGTTCAGACAACCTATTATGTCAATAACGATTACAACCGAGTCTATCAGCTTGGAGGAGAGACTTATGAGGCGGAAGACCATGAAGGCGTGAAGCAAACCTACAACAAGCAGATTGCCTCATATCCCTGGCTGATCGGAGATGTTTATGCCTCTACAGATTCCAGCGGTAAAGAGAAAGTATACATGACATTCATACAGGATGTTAAATCGGATGTAGACTTTGAGCTTCCTGATTTTGAAGAGGGGGATGATGTGTCTGAGATAGTGATTCCTGGTTATTGGGAAAATTACTGTGGAACCGGAGTGAAAGGTGTTACCTATCGTGGTGCCCGTGCCGGAGAGACCGATATCCAGCCTGTTAATAGTTTCCAGATGAGTATTGCAAAGCTTCCGGGTGACATGCAGAACACACCTTTCATGCTCACTATGGAAAACGCAGGCAGAGTGTATTTTGTGGTTTCTCATTATGAGGAAACGTTCTGGAATCCCTACTATAGCCCGCTTGCTGATATGACAATGCGTGAGAACAATAATCTTGTCATAGACATCTATCGTGAGAAAGAGGATGGCAACGGTTTCGACCTTATCCAGACTGCCAAGATCCCGACATATCTTTCGCCAAGCACTGGCAATGATAAGATTCTCGCGTCATGGTTCTCTGTAGGAGATTTCCGTTATCGTCAGGATGTCAGATTCACTAACAGTGCCGACGGCAAGGCAACCTCCTTTATAATCACAAAGCAGGACTATCTTGCAGGCAATGATGATGCGACACTCCGCTCCTACTATGTTTATGATGCAGATGGAAACAAAACCCACACATTGTTTGAGCGCAGTCAGAGCTTCATCCCTATGAGCGACATCCCCGGCTTCGAACCGCAGACGATGTTTATCAGCACTGATGCAATGGGAGACTACATATTCCATTTCATAGATCTTGAATCAGTTAAAGAAGTGCTTACTCTGAATTACGGCTTCAATATCGATCCTGATTCAGACCCTGAGCGAATGACCTCGAATATAGACCGCGTCAAAGTTGGCGAATCCTATATGTATGCCGATGAATTGCGAGTGCCGTCGCAGGATGAGGATGGCAATGATATCGGAAGGGTGCTTTGGTTTAACAAAGACGGAAGTTTCGACCGCATCGATGAGATAAACATGGGCAAGAATGTGTATTATGCTTTGTCATATATCGATAGCCAGACTCTCGATCCTGACTTCTTCCACAAAGATAAGCCTAATGAATACATGATGCTTGTGAAGAGGGCGTATGCGAATTCAAATCCTGTTGAGGAGTTCCTGATTGCCCAGGCGCGCAATGTTGATGCACCAGAGGGTCGCACATTCCTGAGCGACGGACCTGATGAGCGTGGCATCATCGGAGGAGTGCGCGTTTACAAGAATGGAGACAAATCTCTGTTGCTGATACCCAAAATCAGTGGAGAAACTCAATTCTGGGATATCTACGCGCTGCCTTTCGAGTCATCAAGTGTGAAGGAATTGACAGTGGGCGACGCATCAAACGCTATACTTTATACAGGCGACACCATCATAGCAGACGGAAGCATCCTGCTCTTCAATCTTCAGGGCATGAAGGTGGCAGATGGCGAAGATAGCCTCTCCACAGCCGGACTCGAAGCGGGAATCTACGTTGTGGTTTCCAATGGAGAAGTTCGCAAGATCATAGTGAAATAAAGAAAGTCATTTAACCCTAACCGGATATCGCAGCCGGGGAGATAATTTCCCGGCGGCGATATCCAATTAAAACTTATTTATATGAAAAAATCTTTACTTGCAATTTTCAGCCTGATAGCTGTTTGCATCTTAGGAATGAGCCTGCAGGCTTCTGCATTCTCATTTACAGTAAACTGGGATAATCCCGGAGCTCTCCAGATTATCCGGGGAGGCGTATCCGACCCGGCATTGAGCATTGATGCCAACGCTACCACCTGGACCGGCACCGAAACCGGTGCGCTCACATTCAAACCGGCACCGGGGTATATCATCCTTTCGGTTCATGAAAAGTATACCAGGAAAGACACACAGACCAAGGTTGAGGGAGATTTGAAACTTAACGGTAGTCCCAAGAACGGTCAGAGCTGTTATAAATTCATCGGAGCTGTACACGATGGAGCGGAATATACTGTAACTACTAAAAAACTTTCCTCTGCCGGTAAAGTGACTATAGATGTTCAGAACGGATTGGACAAATTCGAGTGTTATTTCACAAATGACAAAGCTGCCAATACAGCATCCTATATGATGTCGACATTCGCGCGTCCGCTGCTTAAAAAAGGAGTGCAGGAAGTCGATATCCTGGATCAGGACAAGTATCTCAGCATTGAGACTCCCGGAACCGCTAAGATTTACAGCGTGAAACTCAATGGCACTCCTCAATCTGCCAACAGTTATAAGATGTATGAGGTGCCGGTAAAAGACGGTGACAAAATCGAGATCCGCGTATATGAGCAGGATCCCGAGGTTTGCGATGTGCTTGTAAGGTTTACTAACGGTGAGAGCTGCCTCACACATGTGCGCAATCGTGCATCCTCTCAAAATACAACATCCGAACAGCTTGCCGCCATGGGAAATAAGCTTTCCGTAGACAAGGGTGACGAACTTTGGTTCTATTTCGATGAGGATTATAATATGGAGTCTGTTACACTTGATGGTGAGACAAAACCGATCACAAATAGTTACTATACCATAAAGGTCGACAAGAGCTGCACAATTGAATTCAAAGCGACTGCAAAAGTCTATACCCCTGTAGAGATCACACTTTACCTTAAGAATGCCAAAGGTCTGATATTCCGTAAAGGTGCTTTCGAAGAAGACGAGGAAATAAACATCGGCGAAGGTGAGGAGTTGGCTGAAGATATAGTATATGCTGATCTTGGTGTTACTCTCAAGAAAGGTGAGGTTAAGAAATATACTGCTGTCGTGCCTGGGAAACGTCCTCAGATTTTCTGGAGCGCACGTCCCGGTTATTGGGTGCCCAATGCCGTTATGCTGAGCCCCGAAGACAAAAGTTATACATGGCCCTCTCCCGGTGTGATGGCTGAATATTGCCCGCTGTATCTTGAGGCTACAGAGGTCGTGGCAAATAATCAGCTTGTAATATTCTTTGACGGAGTGGAGAAAGAAGCCAAGATTTTTGTAGAGAATCCGAAAATCGCTGGTCGTCTGCCTCTCAAAGGACTTGATGAGGAATTCTATGTTCCGGTAGGTTACACAATGTCGGCATACGATCCGGATTACCATATTTCTTTCTCTACTGGCAAGGTAGGAGGAGAGCACGGCAAGATGTTCCAGGTGTTTGTTAATGGTAATAACATTTCACCTGCAGATGACGGCTCTTTCGGACTCCCCATCACTGGTGATCCCGCAATTGTCAAGATCTTCTCTCTTGATGCCCGTCAGACTCAGGATGGGTGGGAAATCATCAATCGTATCCAGAAAAACAATATTACATTCGAGACTGTGGGCACCTGCAGCGCGGAAGTGACTTACGACAAAGTTTTCAAGCACGCAGATCTTACCACCCCTCTCGAAGTTATCGGCAAGACACTCATAAGCATGAAACCTGCGGCAGGAACATATGTTGTTGTTGATGGCACCACAATAGAGCCGAACGGCGATGGAGTTTGCGAGTTCATGACTTCTAAGCGTAATCATAAAGTCATGCTCACCAACGAATCCGGTGTGACAGATATCGAGGCTGCGGAGACAGCCGGTGATGGCAAAGTCTATAATCTCCAGGGAATAGAGATGACCGGAGATTACGACAATCTGCCTGCCGGAGTTTACATCCGCAATGGAAAGAAAGTAATAAAGAAATAATATTGCCCGAACACCCCGGGCTGTGCCCAGCCCGGGGTGTTTTCAATGAAAAACATACATAATAATAACTTTTCAAAACTTTTCAACATGAAAAAGAATTTACTTTACTCACTCGTAGCGGCGGGCACACTCCTCGTAGGAGGTACGGTTATAAGTGTTGCCGAAACTACAAATGAACCGGAAGCTGCTCCGCAACTGTTTCCTTACATATCGGCAAGTCCGGAAAACGGAAGCACGATGAAGAGTCTGAACTCCGTAACGCTTGTGCTTCCTGTCTGGAATATGGGCGAAAACATGCCTTATTTTGATTCTGATAAAATTTCAGATATTCAGATTTTAAAAGGCACGGATATTGTGGCTTCGGCTACAGAGGTTCTTCCATCTGAAGGTAGCGGCAGCAGTCTGCCATACACTATTACTTTCCCAACATTGACAGAATCCGGAGAATATACGTTGACAATCCCGGAGGGATTCTTCTATGAGGCTGCTTGGGATGAAGCTTCAGAAGGGTTCAAAAAAGTGGATGGAGCCAGAATATCCGGAAAGATTACACTTGATTATACTATCGATGCCAACATGAAGGCACCGATTGATGATTATGTGCTTATTCCAGCCGATGGAGAAACAGTAAGCAAGCTTGATGAGATCATCTTTGCATTCCCCAAGCTTTCTATGGGGGAAATAACCAAATACGATGACAAGACTATTACACTGACAAATGTCGCAGACCCGACGAAGACAGCAACCGTTACTTATGATGTATACCTATTTACTCCGGAATATATGGGTAACGGTATTCAGATTTATGTTGATCCGGCTGTTAAGGAAGATGGAGAATGGCGCCTTGAGATTCCTGCAGGAATTGTGGAGGTGGATGCGACCGGAGACAAGAGCCCTGCGGTTTCTGCCACTTTTAAAGTAGAGGCAGGTGCCGCTGCAGAACTGACATATGAATGTAATCCTGCATCTGGTTCGACAGTAGGTGATGATCGAGTTTCATCAACCAATGGTTTGTCTATCAATTTCTACTTTGATGATTATAATGAATTGGTACAAGGCGAAGATGCTTTTGACGAAATTTCAGTAAAATTCGATGGCGCTCCTCTTCCCAAAATTGGTAAAGGACAGATTGCTGAAAAAGAGGGATGGGCATGGAGTGACAATTGGGGAGATCCTCAAGCCACATTCCTTATCAGTCCCAAGACTCTGACAAAATCCGGCAAGATTGAGATTACAATTCCTGCGGGTGCTATCTTGCTTGATGACATCGAGAACCAGGAAATAAATTACACACTCAACTTCACATCTTCCGCAAGCGAGACCCACGAATATACATGGACCGCAAATCCCGGTAACAACAGTAAGATTGATACTCCAGTAAGCAGCGAGACCGTTAAATTCTCACGGTTTACGTTCACAATCCCTGAGGCTGAAGAAGTTTCGTATGATGAATGGGAAGATCCAAACTATGATCCTACAGCTGGTTCTCAAACAAGAGTCATGCAGGTAACTTATAATGGTGAAAGCGTGCCGAGAGTGACCGATGCAAACTCAACTGAGGGCTATCAGCTTCGTGACAACTATGGCTCTAACGATATAATCGTTGCAATCAACAATCAGGTATTTGCTAAAGGTGGAATGCTTGAGATTACAATTGATGAGGGCTACTGCACAGCGGATGAGAAGTATCCTACACCTGCAATCAAGTATACTTGTCAGGTGGGAGAAATCCAGCAGGCAAAGGATTATGAGGTTACGGTATCTCCGAAAATGAATATTGATGAACAATATCTCATTGACTACTTCAAGGATGGCTTCAAGATTGAGTTTACCAATGCTCAGACAGTTGTTCCGAATATGGTGAAGGATTATGATGATAATGATCAACCTATCATGGTAATGGCGAAACCACCGCATCTTGCTATCGGTAGCGTGATTTATTATGGTGATGTCAACGTAGATGAAGTCAAGGATGCCGCGTGCCCGACATTCAAAGTAACGTTCCCCGATATGTTTGACTATGATACCACTCTTGGCGGATCTATCAATCTCTCTATTGACGAGGGTACATTCACTGTTGACGGTGAATTCGATTCTCCGGCAATTTCACAGACTTGGACTCTAAAACGCACAAAAGAGGTTGTCACTGATTATATCTTTGGTCCCGCAGGAGATATTGTAAATAAGGGAGAGGGCCTCTATGCAACCATTTCTTTCGATGGAGATGAATTGATATCTCTTAACAGATCAAATGTAGTTGTCAAATTTAATGATGAGGTGCTGCCTGAATCTGAATATAATCTTTCAGTGATTAATGATGACAACAGGTGCATATATTTCGAGCTTATGAATGATAGGTTCAAGGACAAGACGCTTACAGGAACCCTTTCAGTCAGCATCCCGGATCAGGCAGTAAGCGTTTCAGGAGTTAAGATTGGTGCTATAGAGCATACATGGAATATTGTGCTTCCCAAAGAGTATAGTTATACCGTCAAAGGTTTTGCAAGCAAGTATCTTGCCGGTCCGACATATGACTACAAGAATCCTGCACTGACAACTGAACTTCCTGAATGTGGTGATCTTTCCGAGGTTATCTTCGAGATTCCGAATGCAGAAACTGCAAAACTCTGGAATGCCAACTATATCAACCTCCGCTCTCGCGACTACTTCTCTTATGGCGCTCACGCACCGGAAGTAGAGAAAGTTGAAGGTGCTGAGCATCCTACCTTCAAGTTCAAATTCGCTGAGGCTCCCGAGGCAGAGACAATCTATGAGCTCTCTTTCAACTATGGCGCATTCTATATTGACAACGCATATGAGACACCAGGCCTCGATTTTGCTGTTGTCTTCAAGAAGGGTAGTGGTGTAGCTGAGATCATTGGCTCAACAGCTGAAGGATTCACAGTAGTTACTGTAGACGGCAAGGTTGTCTTCACCAACGGCACTCTCGACCAGGTTAAGGCACTTGACAAAGGCATCTATATTATCAACGGCAAGAAAGTTGCTGTAAGATAAACATTTCATAAAAATCAGGGACTTCCAGAATGAGGAAGTCCCTGATTCCCTCCAAATCATAAGAACAAATATCTTATTCATATCATAAACAACCTTAAAGGCAATATGCTAAAACAACTACTTACAGGTATTGCCGTTGTTGCCGTTGCAACAACAATGTCGGCAAAACCTATCACCCCAGATGAAGCTTTGTCGCGTCTACGTGAAGGCAACACCAAAATGGCAGCCCCCGGAAAGTCGGGCAAAGCCCCGAGGCTGATTCACACAACCAAGACAGCGAAAGGAGATCCTGCCGTATATCTTTTCAATCAGGGAGAGAATGGCGGTTATCTCGTTCTTTCAGCTGACGATGCGGCATATCCTCTGCTCGGCTACTCCGACAGCGGAAATGCGGATGCTGCAAATCTCCCTCCGGCTCTCGAATGGTGGCTTGGTGAATATGCCCGCCAGATCGAATACGTGAACGAAAGGGGAATTTCTGTGGAAGCTCCTGTAATGAAAACAGACATGAGTTCCACATGGCAGCCTATAGCTCCCATGATCAAGACAAAATGGGATCAGGTAGAGCCTTATTATAACCAGTGTCCTCTCTATGGCACGGAGCGCACTTTCACCGGATGTGTGGCAACAGCTATGGCTCAGGTTGCCAAATACTGGAACTATCCCAGCGTCGGCAAAGGCTCGATCAGCTATGAATGTGAGGATCTGTCGAAACGACTTTCGATGAATTTCGCGTTGAAGAAATTTGACTGGGACAATATGTGCGACACATACCTTCCCGGACAATATACAGAGACAGAGGCGAATGCCGTGGCGTATCTCATGAAGGCGTGCGGATATGCCGTAAAGATGAGCTATAGCACTGAATCTTCGGGTGCTCTCGCGATGAATATCGCAAACGGTCTTGTGAAATATCTGGACTATGATCCGAATATTCTGTATGACCAGAGAATGTATCATTCGGCATCAGAATGGAAACAGATCATTTATGATAACCTCAAGAACGTAGGTCCGATCCTTTATGGTGGCGGCTCTATGCTCGGAGGTGGTCACTCGTTTGTGCTCGACGGATATGACGGCAACGGTATGTTCCATTTCAACTGGGGATGGAGCGGCATGAGCGACGGATATTTCTCACTCGATGCCCTTAATCCCAATTCTCTCGGCACCGGCGGCGGTTCAGGCGGTGGTTACAACTTCACTCAGGATGCAGTGCTTGGTATCAAGCCTCCTACTAACAGTCCGGTCGAGGATCGACCTGTTGTCATGACGCAGCTTGGTTCTCTTACTGCTGAGGTTGAGGAGGGTAAGCTTAACTTCAATCTCGAAGGCGAAGGACAGGCAATGTGGGTGAATTACAATCCCTCCACACTCAAGATGATGTTCGGCGCGATCTTCGAGCCTCAGGGTTCTACCGGCGGTGAGACAATCCGCAAGCATGTGAGCACCACCAAGTTCAATATCCAGCCCGGTTATGGTACGGATCCCGCACATCTTAAACCGACAGTGGATCTTGCAGAGGCTGCTCTTAACGACGGCACATACAAGGTTACATTCGCCTCAGTTCTGATAGAGACAGGTGGAGATGATGTTTGGACTCCCGTAAAGCAGGGCTACGGCTATGTCAATTATGTGATTCTCAAGAAATCGGGAGACACTTATACAGTGGAAAATTCAGAAGTTGATTATCTGCAGCTTGTAAGTGCTGAATATCTTGAAAAATTGTATTACGGAGGTCTCGCCAAGATTGAGATCGAGGTGGCTAATGATTCTGATATCGAGCTTACCAAAGGATTTGCCCCCGTGCTTATAAGCACAGCCGACGGGCTTCCCTATTTCATTGGCGAAAGCGTCTACATTACGCTTCCTCCCAAAACAACCGAAACGAGACAATGGGTTTCGACTCTCAATCTCGTGCAGAATGTGAATATCACGGGAGACACTGAGTATTATATGGCATTCCTTGATGAGGGCACAGCCAACTTCTTCGTATCAGAGGATAAGATCACGATGTATGCCAACCCGGGTTTGCCGACAATGTCACTGATGGGCGTTGCGAGGATCACCGGAGAAAGGGTGACCGAGACGCTTCCTAATGGAATGGAAACGACAGTATACGTTATTAACGATCCGAACAACATTGAAATCTCGGCGCGTGTAAGATTGACAAAGGGTATATTCGCCTACAACTGCCTTGCATTCATCGTTGATCCATTCCAGGAGGAGACAGAACAGGGCACAGAAATCTTTACGATGGCAGGAATGCCGATGTTTATGGCAAGCGCCGGTCTCAGCCAGACTTTCAAAGCCACTGCCGGATATCCGCTTCTTATCCCTGGCAAGCATTATGCAGTCATAATGGGTTATCAGTATGGATACAATTATGTGTCGATGAGCAATGCCGCTCCGACATATTTCCGTGTTGCGGGCACTTCCGCTGTTGAAGAACTCCCTGCTGATAATGCAGAGGAAGGCAATGGCGAGATCTTCAATCTCCAGGGAATCAGCGTTGGTTATGATTTCGACTCGCTCCCCGCAGGACTTTATATCCGCAACGGGAAGAAGATAGTTAAGAGGCTTTAGGCTTTAGGCTTTAGGCTTTAGAATTTAGAGTGCCCTCGAAGAGGGTAAATAATTATAACCCCATATCGGACAACAGCTTCCATTTGAAGCGCGTTGGCAGGTATGGGGCTATTTATGTGTATATATAAGGTATAGAAAGGTAGAATATTATACTCAAATAAAGTGCAAAAAAAAAATTGATTGTCGTCCCGACAACCAATCTTACGTTAACCTTAAAATCTAATACCATGAAAAACTCAATGCAAAATTATAAAATATTTTTCATATATGCTATAAAACATAAAAAAATATTTGCATTTTAGCTTTTATTAACAAATGGCGTTTCTGCCGGCTTTAAATTTCGGGAGTTTGACGGAAAATATAAGATGAAATACAAGAGGATAATTTTTTGTTAGTTAGCTGCTTTTTTTGTATCTTTGTGCGATTTATGGAGATTCTCTGTGGGGTTTCTCCGTTGATTTGTTTGTAATTATTTGAAAATAAAAAATATAGATATGATCAATATAACTTTTCCAGATGGCGGCGTGAAGCAGTTTGAAAAGGGTGTTACCCCGTTTCAGGTTGCGGAAAGCATCAGCCCGCGTTTTGCTGCTGACGTGCTCGCTTCCAAAGTAAATGGCGAAGAGTGGGATATTTCCCGCCCCATTGACTGCGATGCATCCATCGAGCTTTTCAAATGGGATTCTCCCGAAGGGAAGCATGCTTTCTGGCATTCATCGGCGCATCTTCTCGCCGAGGCTCTTCAGGAGCTCTATCCCGGTGTGAAATTCGGTATCGGTCCGGCAATTGAAAACGGTTTCTATTACGATATCGATCCGGGAGAGCACAAGATCACTTCTGAAGATTTCGAGAAGATCGAGAAGAAGATGATGGAGCTTGTTGCCAAGAAAGAGGATATCGTGCGTAAGGATATCGCCAAGGCTGACGCTCTGAAAATGTTTGGCGACCGGGGCGAGACTTACAAGTGTGAGCTAATCAGCGAACTTGAAGATGGGCATATTACCACATATACGCAGGGAAATTTCACTGACCTTTGCCGTGGTCCGCATCTTCCCAGCACAGCCCCCATCAAGGCAGTTAAGATACTTTCACTCGCGGGCGCATACTGGCGTGGCGATGAGAAGCGCGATCAGCTCGTGCGTGTTTACGGTATCACATTCCCGAAGAAGAAGATGCTTGATGAGTATCTGGCACTTCTCGAAGAGGCTAAGAAACGTGACCACCGCAAGCTCGGCAAAGAGATGGAGCTTTTCGCATTCTCTTCTACCGTGGGTCAGGGTCTGCCTCTCTGGCTTCCGAAAGGCGCAGCCCTTCGCGACCGTCTGGAGCAGTTCCTCCGCAAGATTCAGAAAGAATACGGTTACCTTCAGGTAATCACCCCGCATATCGGAAATAAGCAGCTTTACGTCACTTCCGGTCACTGGGCAAAATATGGCAAGGATTCCTTCCAGCCCATCAAGACTCCGCAGGAGGGCGAGGAATACATGCTTAAACCGATGAACTGTCCGCACCACTGCGAGATTTTCAAGGCACTTCCCCGCAGCTACAGGGATCTTCCGTTGCGTTTCGCAGAATTCGGCACGGTTTACCGCTATGAGCAGAGCGGTGAACTTCACGGTCTGACCCGCGTGCGCGGATTTACGCAAGACGATGCTCACCTTTTCTGCACTCCCGAACAGATAAAAGATGAGTTCCTGAAGGTGATGGACATCATCCTCTATATCTTCAAGGCTCTGGACTTTACAAACTATGAGGCGCAGATATCACTCCGCGACCCGAAAAATAAGGAGAAATATATCGGTTCCGATGAGAACTGGCACCTTGCTGAGACAGCCATCATCGAGGCTTGCAAGGAGAAGGGTCTTCCTGCACGTGAGGTTGAGGGCGAGGCTGCTTTCTATGGTCCTAAGCTCGATTTTATGGTTAAGGATGCGATCGGTCGCCGCTGGCAGCTCGGCACCATTCAGGTTGACTACAACCTTCCCGAGCGTTTCCAATTGGAATATACGGGTTCGGACAACCAGAAACATCGCCCCGTGATGATTCATCGCGCACCTTTCGGCTCCATGGAGCGTTTCGTGGCTGTGTTGCTTGAGCACACCGCCGGCAAGCTTCCCCTCTGGCTCATCCCCGAGCAGTGTGTGGTGCTTCCGATCAGCGAGAAGTTTAACGACTATGCATATCAGGTTGTCAAGGAACTTGACAAGCATGACGTGCGCGCTATCGTTGACGACAGAAATGAGAAGATTGGCAAGAAAATTCGCGACAATGAGCTCAAAAAAATCCCTTATTTGCTCATTGTAGGTGAAAAAGAAGCGCAAAATGGTGAAGTTTCTGTAAGAAAACAGGGCGAAGGTGATAAAGGTACGATGAAAATCATTAACTTTGCAGACGAAATCAATGCCGAGGTGGCAAAGATGACAAATAAATAAGGAAAAAGCTACAAGGCACAACATTATTAAATGGAGAAAAAACCACAGTTCAGCGGTCCGCGTCGACCGATGAGTCCCGCCGGTCCGAAACCTCGTCCCGGCCAGAATCCCCGCAAGGGCAACGAGCGTAACAGCCGCGACCCGTATGTGATCAACGAATATATCCGCGCCAGAGAAGTGCGCCTTGTCGGCGACAATGTGGAGCAGGGTATATATCCCATTGAGAAGGCTCGTCGCATCGCCGAAGAGATGGAACTCGATCTTATCGAGATTTCACCCAACGCCGAACCGCCTGTATGCCGTATCCTTGATTATCAGAAGTTCCTCTATCAGCAGAAGAAACGCCAGAAAGAGCAGAAGGCAAAGGCTGCAAAGGTGGTCGTGAAGGAGATCCGTTTCGGACCCCAGACCGATGATCATGACTATAACTTCAAGCTCAAACATGCAATGGGCTTCCTCAAAGAGGGCTCAAAGGTGAAGGCATATGTCTTCTTCCGTGGACGCTCAATCCTTTTCAAAGAGCAGGGAGAGGTGTTGCTGCTTCGCTTTGCTAACGATCTTGAGGAATATGGCAAAGTCGAGATGATGCCTGTGCTTGAAGGTAAGCGCATGACTATCATGCTCACTCCGCTGAAGACCCCTGCAAAGAAGGATGACTCTAAGAAAGAGAATCGCAAGCCTGAAAGCAAGGAACCGGCCGCAAAAGATGATGCTGAATAAGTTTTTTGCGGATTATAAAATAAAAGTATAAAAATGCCGTTAATAATGACGGTAAAGATAAATAGAGACCGTAGGCACCCAGTGCCGAGGTGAATTTTTAAACAACTAAATTTTCAAAAACAATGCCTAAAGTAAAGACCAATGCCGCGTCAAAGAAGCGTTTTGCGCTCACCGGCACAGGGAAAATCAAAAGGAAACACGCTTACCACAGCCACATTCTGACAAAGAAGAGCAAAAAGCGTAAGAGAAATCTCGACCACACAGCTTTGGTACAGGATGCAAACCTCAAGCAGGTTCGCGAGCTCCTTAGCCTTCGCTAATCGATTCTCCCTCATTTTACTTTTATCAATTTTTTATTAACCGAACGTCCAGCTCCGCAAGTGCATAAAATTAATTGATTGCCGCTGACGTTCAAAAAATCAAAAAAGATGCCAAGATCAGTAAATCACGTTGCCTCACGAGCAAAAAGAAAGAAAATCCTTAAACTTACCCGTGGTTATTACGGCAGCCGCCGCAATGTGTGGACAGTAGCCAAAAACACATGGGAGAAAGGTCTGACCTATGCTTACCGTGACCGTAAGCAGAAAAAACGCGACTTCCGCGCTCTCTGGATTCAGAGAATCAACGCAGCCGCTCGTCAGGAGGGTCTTTCATACTCAATGCTTATGGGTCTTATTCATAAGGCAGGAATCGAGATCAACCGCAAGGTTCTCGCTGAGCTCGCTATGAACAACCCCGCAGCTTTCAAAGCAATCGTAGAGAAAGTGAAAGGATAATTAACCGAATAGCTAAATAAAAGCGCCTCATGCAGATTCTGCATGAGGCGCTTTTATTTAGCTATTCGGTTAAGGTAAAAGGTAAAAGGTAAAAGGTAATAAGTGATGGGACGCTCACGGTATAGGCAGATACGATCTGAGGCACTATCTTGAAACAGAGAGGGGAAGAGGATGGAAGGGAAAATATTTTGAGAGCAGGCAGAAATTTTTTTAGAAAAAAAAGCAGGGATATGTTGCAAAATCGAACCGCTTGCATTATCTTTGCGTTATAAAACCAAAGCAAGAGAGCTTCGGACTCCTGAATTTGATACACACCTCAGATGACCGCGAGGTAACGAAGATTCAGTAGCCGGTGAAGTTATACCCCACATCAAAGCTAATTGGGAAACTCATCAAATTTAAAAGAAATACCGAGACACTCTTGTCTGTCGATGGCGGGCCCCACGCCGCAAGGCGTTGATTTCGATCACAGGCGGATTACAAAGATTGGCAAGACCTCAAAACCTGTCATTCGGAGTTTCGTCACATTCCTTTGATGTGGACCTTAAAAGAGCCGATGAGCATTCCGCTCATCGGCTCTTTCCGTTTTAATTAATGTTTAATGTTAAATGTGTAATGTTTAATTATTTGACGCGACATTGCATTACACATTACACATTAAACATTACCAAACCCATTACACATTTAACATTAATAATTAAACATTATATTAAAGGTGAAAGACGTTAAAGAAACACTATTGGAGCGCACGAGCGTGCGCCGCTATGAGCGGGAGGCAATTCCGGAGGAGACGATGGAGTTTATATTCGAGGCTATACGCAACACTCCAACTTCGTATAATGGTCAGCAGTTTTCCGTTATCGATATCTCTGACCAGACTCTGAAGGAAGAGCTGTATGCTATTACAGGTCAGAAACAGCTGAAGACATGCAATCGTCTTCTTATATTCTGCTCTGATTACAACAAGATCACACTTCTTGCCGAAAAGAAGGGATTAAAGATGCCGCCATTTACCGATACAATGGATGGCGTGACGATCGGTATCATTGACGCTTCGTTGGCGATGATGAGTGCGGTTGTGGCAGCGCAGTCAGCCGGTCTTGGATCAAACTGTATCGGTTATCTGCGCACGGCAGATCCTGCAAAAATCGCGGAATTGCTTAAATTGCCGAAAGGTGTGTTTGTCGTATGCGGTTTAGCTATCGGTGTTCCGCGTGAACAGCCTGATCTAAAACCCAAGCAGCCGACTCCCTTGATGATCCATAAGAATCATTATCGCAACGACAACGAGAAGATTGTCGAGGAGATGGAAGCTTATGACGAAGTGGTGAAACATTACAACCAGACGCGCGCCGGAGGCACCTCCGACAATGACTGGGTGGCTCATATCGTCGACTATTATGACCACGCGATGAATTATCGCATCCTCGACTATCTCAAGGCGCAAGGATACGATATTTCGAAATAATGTTTAATGTTAAATGTGAAATGTTTAATTAAATGTGTAATGTTAAATGTGTAATGTTTAATTATCAGACGCGACAAGTCGGAGCAATCCATTACACATTACACATTTCTTCGAAATAATGTTTAATGTTAAATGTGAAATGTTTAATTATCAGATGCGATATGTCGGAGCAATCCATTACACATTTAACATTTAACATTGCACATTTATTAAAAAAGGTTAAGGATTAAACTAATCGAAGAGAGGATTGTCTTAAATGTAGGTAATTGTCGCAGACGTTGCCGAAAATAATAAAACAATGCTTTAGCGACAAAAACGGAGCAAGCTTGCGGGCTTACTCCGTTTTTTTAATGTTTAATGTGTAATGTTTAATGTGTAATTATTAGACACGAACATTGCATTACACATTGCACATTAGACATTACACATTAGACATTTCACATTAGACATTTCACATTAGACATTTCACATTAGACATTTCACATTAGACATTTCACATTAGACATTTCACATTGCACATTGCACATTGCACATTGCACATTAGACACATTAGACATTTCACATTACACATTAAACATTATTCGAAACTGAGTATATAAAGGGGCTGTTGCCGTTTTAAAATAATGCGAAGCAGTTCTTATATGGAAATGGATGATACGTCTTTATGGAACCTTGTGTTGCACGGCGACATGAAGGCGCTCTCTGCGTTGTATGAGCGCCACTATGAAATTTAGTTGGTCAAAACAGCTCCGTCAAGTTGACGACACATTCGACGTGTTTAGGGGTAATCAATCCGTGATGTATGAGTTAAACTCGTCTATTTATTATATACCCATATTCCAAAGCGGTTCGTTTTCCCAATCGACAGGAAATCCCATCGCGGCAACATCGACATTGGGGTGAGCCAGCAGTAATGATTTTAATTGCTGTTTGAACTCATTGTCAGGATGGATATGATTTTGCAGATAGGCAAGGCAACAGAGTTGAGCATAAAGTTTTGCCCGGCTTATTTTTGAGCAATCGACCCACATGCCGTTTAACCTTTGTGGTAATTGCGGTTTTAGTGGAAACTTCCTGTTCCAAATACGAGAATGGTGTGCAACGCAATTCCGCAAAACAGCAATACTTTTTATCCAACTCTCCAAATAAATATGTTGTGGCAAGTTAAATTCCCGGGCAATGGCTTTTTTTACATGCTTGTCACCGAAATTCTCAAACAACTTGGAGAGTGTTCCGAAAGATACAACCTCCAATGTTTTCCATACAGGAGGGAATTGTGGAGATGTGTATTTTGCGAAATGTTCACTTATGAAGTCTTCTCTCGACCGTTTCAGTTCTTTGTTGATATGAGATAAATTCTCCTCAAATAAAATCTGGTTTTCAGATAAACGCTCGTCCATAAACCAAAATGCGCCATATTTCATTGATAAGTGGTGTATGACTTTGGAGCGTAATGCTATCTCGACATTCTGAACTGCGGTAAATAACAACACCCGAAGTTGTTTGTCAAAATAATACAAATCAACCGCATTTTCAAATGAACTACCCGGCTTAAATATGTGAGAATCTTTATCCGCTTCCATCGGGCGCATATAATTTGCCAGACGGAAGTAGCTTATGATTTTTAACTGGTTTAAGGCTTCAATCTCATTCCTGACAATAAGTCCCCGGTCTTTCAGCATTTGAAGAATCTGGGGATAATCTAACGGTTGTTTGGTATAGTCCATAAGTGTATAAAAAGCAAAAGTTCCGCCCTGGTACGCATTAAAAAGAGGCGTGGCGGAATTTGTTAATGCAAAGATAATGCTTTTATCTCAATCCAGCAATTTTTTTAGATAAAAACTGCCTGAAATCAGCAAAAGCGTTACCTGAAAACGTTCTCTTTTGCTTTAGAACTCGCTGGTGAAATGGAAACGGATCTTGGGGAAGTCTGACTGTGCCATCTGGAGAACGTAGTTGCTGTCGGCAAGGAAGACATCTCTTCCTTCTTTGTCGGTTGCCATGAACTGATGTTTCCTCTTCTTGAAGGCTTCGAGGGCGGCTTCGTCATCACTCTCAATCCAGCAGGCCTTATATAGACTGATAGGCTCCCAGCGGCATTGCGCACCATATTCATGAAGGAGGCGATACTGGATCACCTCAAACTGCAGCTGCCCGACGGTGCCGATGATTTTGCGTCCGTTGAACTGGTTGGTGAACATCTGAGCCACTCCTTCGTCCATGAGCTGGTTTATTCCTTTATCGAGCTGTTTCGACTTCATGGGGTCGGCATTCTCGATATATTTGAACATCTCGGGCGAGAAGCTCGGCAGCCCCTTGAAGTGCAGGATCTCCCCTGATGTCAGAGTGTCGCCGATCTTGAAGTTGCCGGTGTCCGGGATTCCGACAATATCACCGGGATAGGCTTCATCTACAATGCTTTTCTTCTGCGCCATAAAGGCGGTGGGAGCGGCGAAGCGCATCATCTTCTCGGAGCGGACATGGCGGTAGTTGACATTCCTTTCGAATTTGCCGGAACATATCTTGACGAATGCAATGCATGAGCGGTGGTTGGGATCCATGTTGGCATGGATCTTGAACACGAATCCCGTGAACCCTTCTTCCTGTGGCTTTACTTCCCTTTCCACTGCCATTATGGGGCGCGGTGCGGGTGCGATCTTCACAAAGCAGTCAAGAAGTTCCTTGACACCAAAGGTGTTGAGGGCAGACCCGAAAAATACGGGGGCAACCTCACCTTTGAGATAGTCTTCAACCTCGAAATCAGGATATACACCTTCTATAAGTTCGAGATCTTCGCGCAACTTGTTGGCATCCTGTTTGCCTACGAGTTCGTCGACTTCTGGAGAGTTGACATCATCAATCTCTATGCGCTCGCTGATTGTCTGTTTGGAGGGAGTGAAGAGATCGAGACCATGCTCGTAGATATTATATACCCCTTTGAATTTGGCTCCTATATTGATAGGCCAGGATAGAGGACGGACCGAGATCTGAAGTTCTTTCTCCAGCTCGTCAAGAATATCGAACGGATCGCGTCCTTCGCGGTCAAGTTTGTTTACGAATATGATGACAGGAGTCTTGCGCATGCGGCAGACTTCCATCAGACGGCGAGTCTGTGTCTCAACGCCTTTCGCCACGTCGACCACTATGATTACGGAATCTACAGCTGTCAGCGTGCGGAAAGTGTCTTCCGCAAAATCCTGGTGACCCGGGGTGTCGAGGATATTGATCTTGTAGTCGCCATAGTTGAATCCCATTACGGATGTAGCCACGGAGATTCCACGCTGCTTCTCTATCTCCATCCAGTCGGATGTCGCGGTTTTCTTTATCTTATTGCTCTTCACCGCGCCGGCAACATGGATGGCACCACCGAAAAGAAGCAACTTTTCGGTGAGTGTCGTCTTACCGGCATCGGGGTGAGAGATTATTGCAAAAGTGCGTCTGCGTTTTATTTCGTTGTTTAATTCTTCGCTCATAAATCGGATTATTGCTTCTGGAGCTCTTTGATGCAACGCTGGAGAGAATCGCGCCAATAGGGAATCTCTATGCCATAATTACGTTTGATCTTGTCTTTGCTAAGCACTGAATATGACGGACGCTTGGCAGGAGTGGGATATTGGGCAGTGCGAATAGGATTCACTTTGGTGGATTTTCCTGTAATCTCAAAAATAGCTTTTGTGAAATCATACCATGATGCCACGCCTTCATTGGTAAAATGATAGATTCCCGGCTGCCAGCGTTCGTGGCGAATCACCTGATGGATGGCGTGTGCGAGGTCTCCGGCATATGTAGGAGTGCCGATCTGATCGCAGACAACATTGATTTCGTCGCGCTCATTGGCAAGACGAAGCATAGTCTTCACGAAGTTGTTGCCGAATTCGGAATAGAGCCATGCCGTTCGGATGATCATGGCGTTGTTGCTGAAAGAAGTGAGGAGTCCCTCTCCTTCGAGCTTGGTGCGACCGTAGATGCTCTGGGGATACGGCTCGTCATTTTCTTCATACGGGCGGAAGTTTTCTCCGGAGAAAACATAGTCGGTGGAGATGTGTATCACCTTCATGCCATGCTTTGCGGCAGCCTGCCCGAGATTGCCGACAGCACCGGTGTTTATTGCCGCTGCCTTTAGATCATCGGATTCGGCGCGGTCAACGGCTGTATATGCCGCACAGTTGATCACCATGTCAACAGGATTATCCTCAAAAAAGCGGCTTAGCGCCACTGAATCGGTGAGGTCGAGGGTGTCGGCATCCGTATAAATAGCTTCAATGGAGCTGTCGCCATCAAGTTCGCGCTTGAGCGCATTTCCGAGCTGTCCGTAAGCTCCGGTAACCATTATTTTCATATTGTTATTCTTCTTCTAATTCGTTGTTGTAATCTTTTTTGTAATAGCTTGCGAGCATCGCCAGAAAACGGGATATCTGTTTTGCAGCCTGAGAGGTTTCTTCGGATATCTCTTTTCCCTGCAGACGGAGCATTAAAATCCCATAAAGGGCATCGAAGCAAGACTCAAGTTCATCTTTTTTGTTTTCACCTGCCTTTGCGCGGATTTCGACAATAAAGGGAAGTGTCTTGTAATATTCGGCGGCATATGGTGCAAACTTCGGATTGTCCAGAAGACGGTTGTGAAGTTGTCTGAGATCGATCAGCACATTCTTGTTGAGCTGGAGATGTCCGGATTTCTCCACCCCTTCGCGACGCATCATATCTATAAGGGATTCATACCATTCCCTCATGTCATGACGCTGCTTGTCGTCAAGGTTTGAATACTTGTCGATGATGTTTTCCTGAATCTTATCGATGTCAAGACCATATGCCCGGATAATGTCTTCGATCTGCCACATATACAGCAGATACTCGGCAATGTTTTCTCTCTTCTTTACTGAAGCGGTTATCATATGCATTCAATTATTTTGCAAAATTACTAAAAAAGAGCGATAGCGCAAAGTAGTATCAGTAAATTCCCCGACGGGATTCCGCCGGGGAGATTCATTCTGGATTATTGAAAGTAATTTCTATCTGTAGTCTTTAAGCATCCCCTGCAGACGTTTGCGGGCAAAGAATATACGGCTTTTCACAGTGCCGAGCGGAAGATTCATCTTCTCCGCTATTTCGCTGTATTTGTATCCGGCGATATACATGGTGAATGGCAATTTATATTCTTTCGAGAATGAATTTATGGCAACCGAGATCTCTTTCGCGGCGAATGATCCTTCGGGAGACGAGAGTCCGGATTCCTGCGAGAGGTTGAGGTGGTATAAGTCTTCTGTGGTGTCTACAACCGTCGCGCTGCGTACCTGGCGACGGTAGTTGTTTATGAAGATGTTGCGCATTATCGTGAACACCCAGCCTTTGAAATTGACATTGTCAACATACTTGGCTTCATTGTCGAGAACTTTGAGAGTGGTGTCTTGCACGAGGTCCTGTGCTGCATCTCGATTGGAGGTGAGCTGACAGGCGAAATTGTAGAGGTTACCTTGGAGCCCTAACAATCTTTGTTTGAAGGATGATGTGTCAGCCATAATCGTATAGTTTATAGGTGATCGGATTTCGAGCCATCAAACTCAGATCATGGCTCCGAAAGCCTTTATATCAATATAACAAAATGGGAATAATTGTTATCATGGGATTATGCCAAAATTTGATTTTTTTTTGAAAAATCTCATCTTTCCTTAATAGCTGTTAAAAAATAGGGTCATTTTAGCCGATAATTGTATTATTATGATTAATTTTGCATGAATAGAGTCTGCCGGATTGCCGGAAGGATTCTAAACCGGATACAAATCAAGACTCTCACAAATGAGCAAGAGAATAAAAAAACTTAATTTCTGGATCCGCCGCAAATCGCATCTCACGCTGATTGCGGTTGGAACGGTTGTAGTGCTTGTTCTCTTTTTCAACGAGGAAACTTCCATGAAGCTTAACATGCAATATCAGGAGGAAATCAAGGATCTTAAGCGTCAGATAAAGGAATGTGAAGATTCTGCCGAGTGGTATCGGTCGAGACGTGAGGCTCTTTATATCAACTCGGAAGATCTGGAGCATGTGGTAAGGGAACAATACCATATGCAACGCTCCACGGAAGATGTGTATCTGATAAAATAATTTCTCATCGCCCCTGAGGGGCTAAGGAATGTATTATGCAGAAGGATAAGACAACTCAAAAAAGATCGGGGAGGGAGATGGAGAAACTTCGCCGCAAGGTTGAGGCGACATCGACCATCGGTCTGATTTTTATAGCAACCGGACTTGTGGCTCCGTTTGCCGCAATAGAAAACAGCGTGATTGTGGAAGTATGCAAATGGGTGTTTGCTGCCGGTGCGTTGATCTATACCATAGCAAGGATGATTAATGTCAACGATCCCGGTGATTCATTGCGTTTGCGGAGACTGCGCCGCATGGAGATGTGGGCAGGTTTCTGCTTTGTTGTTGCTTCCGGATTCTGGTTTTATAATGCCCATCGCTTTGCAGGAATCGTATTCTCGCTTCCGGTTATGAACAATACGATTGTCTTCACGCTGGCTGGCGCGATGATTCAGGTTGTTGCATCCTGGATGATTGCCGCGCAAGCGAAGAAAGAGAAAAGGCTTTAGGCTTTAGGTTTTAGGCTTTAGGAGTTTGGGTGCGTATTGCACATTTAACATTAAACATTTAACATTAAAAGAACGGTGAGGGTTCTGACCATAGACATAGGAAATACGGCAGTGAAGGGGAGTGTCTTCGAAGATGGCACTCTTCTTGAAAGTATCCTTGTTGATAACCTGGATCCGATACCCTTCTTCCCTTTTATCGAGAAGTTTCATCCCGATGGCGCGATATGCTGTAGCGTAGGTCGGGAACTAAAGAGTTTTCTTTGGGAGGTGGAACACTGGCTCCAAAAGCCGGTAATGCAACTATCACATGAGACTCCGCTCCCGATAGATGTTGTATATGCTTCCCGGAATACCCTCGGTCTTGACCGTATCGCCGCCGCTGCTGGAGCCTCCATTGTTGCGGAAGAAGCATTGGTAGTTGATGCGGGAACCGCAGTAACGTTGGATATTGTTGCGTCCAACCGATTCCTTGGCGGCAATATCTCGCCTGGACTCAGACTTCGCTTCCGGTCGTTGAATAAGTTCACATCCAGATTGCCTTTGGTTTCTCCGGCAGGCGATATTCCGGCGTTCGGATATGACACCGAGACTGCTATAAGAAGCGGTGTGGTGAATGGAATCGTGTCGGAGATAATATCCGCCTTCAGGGCGGCAAAACGCGACTATCCCTCGATACGGCTTCTTCTTACAGGGGGCGATGCCGATTTCCTGGCGCCATTGATCCGAGAACACGGTGAAGAGCCGGAGATTGCTCATTCGCTTGTAGGAAAAGGGCTTGAACGAATCTACATTCACGCTATAAATAACACTATAAATAACTATAACAATAACGCTAAATATAATTCTCTCCCGTCAGATATATGAATAAAATAAAGATTTTATTGGCGGCTGCACTTTTTGCCGCTGCTTCGGCTTCAGCCCAGACATCCTCTCCCTATTCAATGTATGGATACGGAATCATCGGAGACCGTGCCACGTCGCTTCAACGCCAGATGGGTGGCGTGGGATACGCCATGAATTCCGGCAGGCAGATCAATGTGATGAACCCCGCATCGTATGCGGCTATCGACTCTTTGACGTTCCTGTTCGACCTCGGAGCGGATGTCTCTATGCTCTGGAGCAAGGAGGGGAGTGCGAAACAATATTCGACCGGCGGCGGCGTGGATTATGTTACCATGCAGTTCCCAATCTGCAAGTTCATGGGTGGTTCTTTCGGTTTGTTGCCGTACAGCTCGGTAGGATATGCCTTCGGTAATGAGATTAAACACGGAGCCATGGAAAATCAGGGCACGGGCGGTATCAACCAGCTCTATCTTGGTCTTAGCGGAAAAGTTGCCGGTTTCTCTCTCGGTTTCAATGTCAGCTATGATTTCGGCAATATAATCAATGATGTTTTCGCCAATGTCAATGGCGGAGGTCAAAGTAAGTTCGAGCACGTGATGGAAATACGCGACTGGAACATTAACATTGGCGCTCAATATACGGCGCGATGGAACCAGTTTAATAAACTTGTGGTCGGAGCTACATATTCCCCGCGTAAGACCATGAGAGGTAAGACCTGGGTCACCAAGCAGGAGACTTCTCAGAATAATGAGCTGCCTGACACCCTGTCATATTTAAATATGAAGGATAAATATTTCAATCCAACATCGATAGGTGCCGGCATCAGCTACACTTATGAGAAGACTTATCGCGTGATGGTTGAGGCTGACTTTACATGGCAGCAGTGGAGCAAAGCTCCTTATTCGGCGTTGTATGGTCCGGAGGATATCACACATCATCGTCCTGCGGAGGTTGTGGCTGCCGGTATGAATTTCAACGACCGCTCGAAGTTTGCTGTCGGTGCCGAATTCGTGCCTAAGCTTAGAGGTAACTATGGTGAGCGCATCGCTTATCGCCTTGGCGGATATTTCGCAAACGACTATCTCAATATCAAGGGAAACAAGGTCAAGGAGATAGGTGTTACATGTGGTGCCGGTTTCCCGACTCCTGAGGGAAAGACCCAGATCAATCTTGGTTTGGAATGGAAGAGACGCTATGCAACTCCCAACAAGCTGATTGGTGAAAATTATCTAAATATCACTTTAGGTGTGAACTTCAATGAGGTCTGGTTCTGGAAGAGGAAGATAAGATAGGCTTTAGGCTTTAGGTTTTAGGCTTTAGGTTTTAGGCGTTAGGCGTTAGGCTTTAGATTTTAGGCGTTAGGCTTGAATTCAACATTAAACATTTAACATTAAACATTCTTTAAGAATTGAGAGTTCTGACTGCGTTGATGGTTATGATCCTGCTTCTTGCGGCTTGCCGCGAGGAGAGAAAGGTTGATGTTGCCTCGGGTCTTAATCCGGCGAAGATGGCAACCATGACCACGAAGAATATCTCGACCCTTATTTCAGATTCGGGAGTCATACAGTATAAGATAGTAGCTCCGCTCTGGCAGGTGTTTGATGAAGTTGACACACCCTACTGGAATTTCCCTCAGGGACTGTATCTACAGAAATATGATCCCTATTTTCATGTGATAGCGACCGTGGCATCTGATTCCGCGAAGTTTTTCAAGAATGAGCGTCTTTGGCGTCTGGAAGGGCATGTGGAAATGACAAAGGTGCCGAAAGATCTGTTCTTGTCAGAAAGGGTATTCTGGGATCAGCGTAAAGGACAGATTTACAGCGACACGTTTATACATATCGAGAATGCCACGCACGTGCTTGAAGGCACAGGGTTTGTCTCAAATGAAAATCTGACCCAATACCGAATCCTTAACCCTGAAGGTATTTTCCCGGTAAATAAAGATTCAATATAAAAATGATTCTACCATTAAGTCTCGCCATAATAATAACGTTGATAGCGATCGCATTCTCAGGGCTGTTTTCCGGATGCGAGATAGCGTTTGTGCAGAGTTCGAAAGTCAGGATGGAGATAGATGCCGCTCGTGGCGGTCTTGTAGATAAGATAATCAAGGGTTTTTCGCGACATGAGGACATGTTTATATCTACCCTCCTTGTGGGAAATAATGTGGTGCTCGTTATATACGGTATATCTTTTTCTGCGATAGTGAATCCGATCTTCGAGGAGTGGTTTCATAACAATGAGGCTCTTACACTTATTTCGAACACTGTTTTTTCAACACTTGTCATTCTGTTGCTCGGAGAGTTCCTTCCCAAAACAACATTCCGCATCAATCCCAATTTTATGATGCGGCTGCTGGCGTTGCCGCTTTACCTCATATATCTTGTGCTCTATCCGGTTTCATGGTTTGTTTCGGCAATTTCGAAGGGACTGATGAATCTCTGCGGGCTCAATTCGGAAGAGGAAGATAAGACAAGGCTGACCATGGACGAGCTTGATGACTATATTCAGCAGAGCATTGAGGATCGCGAAAACGGCGAGACTGTGGAGAATGAGGTGAAGATATTCCGTAAAGCAATAGATTTCAAGGATACTCAGATTTCGGAATGCATGATCCCCCGCAATGAGATTGTTGCGGTGCCTCTTGTCGGAACCACCCGCGAGAAACTTATAAAGGTGTTTGCAGCAACCGGTCTTTCAAAGGTTGTGGTATACAGGGAGGATATAGACGATGTGGCGGGATACATACATATTTCGGAGATGTTCAATACTACCGCCGACTGGCGGCGTAAGCTTAAACCCGTGATATTTACTCCTGAAACCATGCTTGCCAATAAGATGATGCAGCGTATGATGAGTGAAAAACGCACGTTGGCGATGGTAGTTGATGAGTTTGGTGGCATATCAGGATTGGTAACCTTAGAGGATATCGTGGAAGAGATATTCGGGGAGATAGAGGATGAGCATGATGTTAAAAAACTTGTGGCGCGAGAGGTGTCGACAGGTGTTTATGAGTTTTCCGGCAGGATAGAGATCTCCGCGATAAATGAGGATTTCGGACTTGGCATAAGGGAGAGCGAGAACTATCACACACTTTCGGGATATATTCTCGAGAGCCTGCAGGCTCTTCCGAGGCAGGGGGATACTTTTGAAATAGACGACCTTTGCTTCACAATAGAAAAGATGACCACCACGCGCATTGAGCTTGTGAAGGTGGAAAAGAAAAAAGATGCCTGAACGGGCATCTTTTTCTTTTTAATATCTGAATATTATATTCGGAGGGAACTGCCGGATAGCAACATTTGGGATATCATTAGGATACGGGTTAACGATAATCTTTCAATATCTCGCGAAGACGCTTTCGGGTGAAGAAGATACGGCTCTTGACAGTGCCTAAGGGCATGTTGAGTTTTTCCGAAATCTCTTCATACTTGTAGCCTGCTACGTGCATTGAGAAAGGTTGGCGGAAATCCGCGGGGAATTTAGCGAGAATCTGTGATATCTCGCTCACAGCATAAGCACCGTCGGGCGTCTCAAGACCTGAGTTCTGGCAAAGATTCAGATGGTGAAGATCCTCGGTAGAGTCTACCACCGTGTTTTCTCTGACACTCTTACGATATTTGTTGATAAAGATGTTGCGCATGATTGTCAGCATCCATCCCTTGAAATTCGTGTCGTCCACAAATTTCCCCTCGTTGTCGAGGGCTTTAAGGGTAGTGTCCTGAACAAGATCCTGTGCCTCTTCTTTATCAGTGGTCAATTTGAGCGCGAAAGAAAGAAGATTGCCCTGCATCCCTATAACGGAGGATTTAAAGGTGTTTTGCTTGCTCATTTAATAATTAGGGAATCGTATTGGTTTATAAATCTCTAATTTTGGTTAAGTGACAATCCGACACCGATGTTCCCTTTATCTTTTTCGGTCCTTTTTGTCAAGCGTAAAGTTAATACATTTTTATCAAATTGCAATCGTTTTAACAAAAAATATTTAAAAAATTTTTTTGGCGTATCATATTGATATGCGGTGTCTTTCGAATTGAAATTATAAAATTGCAATATTGTAGCGGTTGTAGGCGACGCCGGTGGCACCAAAGGAGGCTTTCTGACGCAGGAGCCCTTCGTTGAGAATGGTGCCGCGGGCTTCGTTGCTGGTGCCGAAATCAAAATATGATCGGTCGGAATATTCTTTACTGATGAGGTGGTGGAAGAGGGGTGTCAAAAGGTTATGTTCACGACCGTAAGGGGTGGTGGCTATATATTGCGCGTGGGCAACTATGCCGGTGTCGTAGACACAAACGGCTGCGTGTGGCGCTCCTTCCATCTCAAGCATCCAGAACCTGATTTCTCGAGGGAAACGCTCTTTCAGCAATTGCATTTCTTCAGCGGTGTGGACCGGGGATGTGTTGTGTCTGTCGTGAAGACATTCGGACACCATTTTCATCAATGGAGCGGCATCCTCAAATTCTTTGATTGTGAATTGCAATGAGGCGGCTTTTGAAAGTGCGCGTCTCCTCAGTTTGTTGTAGGCGCATTCCCGGAAGAGTGGGATAGCCGTGGAAAGATTGCATTCAACCCTTGTGGCTCCAAGTCTGAAAAGGGCATACTCATCTTCCTGGGAGGGGCGGGAGGCATATATGTATGGGAGTGGTTTATAGTCGAGCGCAACATAACTTTCTTCTTTCCATCGCGCTATTGCCGCGTTGAATATCTCGAGAACATCTGCGCCGTCGATATGGCGTTGAGGGAGGACCCACCCTCCGTAGGTCAATCCCTGATGCGAATGCAACACACCATCTTTAGAGACATTGGCGGGAAGCACTGCTACGATCTTCTCTCCTTTATATGCTATCCATGAAGAATCCAGGAAGCGATCAGAGTGATAATCCATGTAGTCGCGGAGAAACAGGAATGTGGCATTCCTTGATTCTCTGACGAAGCTGTCCCACTGCGATTTCAATTCCGGGGAATATCTTTTTATGGTTATCATCTCAATAATTATCTTATCCAGTCGAGAGGGTTTAATTTGTCTCGGTTTTTCCACACTTCAAAATGAATCGAGGAGTGGGTGGGATCCTCTTCATCCGGGGCGAGGCGACCGAGTGCCTGACCTTGTTTTACTACATCCCCAACCTTAACTGCGGGTGAGGATATATTGCCGTAAACGGTATAGTAATTGCCGTGATTTATGATTATCACGGTAGAGAAGCCGGGGATTACGTAAACACCAGATACCTTGCCGCCGTAGACAGCCTGTGCGGAGGCTCCTGCAGACGTTTCTGCGTCAATCCCCGGATTATCATACATTACATCCGGCAGTTCCGGGAGAGAGTGACGCCCGAACTGACTTGTAACACGGAATGCCCCTGAAACAGGACGGGGCAAAGAGCCGCGCATGGCGGCAAAATTGCCGGCTTGTGATGCCGACGCTTTTGCTGATGCGTTCTTGTTGACATCGGGAGAGGCTGAAGCTTCGGATTCAGAAGGTTTACTGCTTCGAGGCTTACGCTTACGCGCCTCGGCATAATCCTGTTTCCCTTTCTGCTTATCAGCCTTTTTAGTCTGTTTCTTATCTTTCTTCTTTTCCTGCTTCTCTTCAGGTTTTGACTTTTCGGTTTGTTCGGCGAGAAGTTTTGCCTCTTCAGCTTTACGGGCTTCTTCTGCCAGTCTTGCCTCTTCCGCAGCTTTTCTTGCCTCCTCGGCTCTGCGTGCTTCTTCCGCCTTCCGGTTTTCTTCAGCGATCAAAGCTGCTATCCTGCTCTTAAGCGCGTTGGCTTCCTGCTGTTTCTTTGCAAGGTGAGACTGGAGTGCCTGACCGTTACGACGGAGTTCTCCAACAACAGCATCCTGACGCTGATACTGGGTGTTGAGCTGATTTTGTGCGGCAATCTGACGCGAGAGGGCAATGTCTTTTTCGCGACGAGACTGCACGAGAAGCTCTTTCTGCTGCGTCAATTCCTTAACCGAGGCTGAGATTTCCGCTGATTTCTTGCTGCGCCATGCCGACACTTGCTTAAGATAGCGCATACGGCGCATTGCCTGGCTGAAATTCTTTGAGGAGAATATAAAGGCGAGAGCTGAGTTCGAATTCTTTTTACCTCTGATTTTTTTAACCGAACGTAGATAATCCTCCCTCATCTTTTTCAATTGAGCTTCAGATGTGGAGATTTCGGTTTCGAGTGAGGCAATGCGTGAATCAAGTTGCTGCACCTGTTCGGTGGCTTTAGCCACAAGGTTTCTGCCTGTAGTGATATCTGCATTCAGTCTGTTGAGCTCGCTCAGTCCCTTCTTCACTTCAGCTTCATTGCGCCTCAGTTCCTCTTTGGTGCGTGCTATTTCCTTCTGGGTTTCCTCCTGACGGCGTTTTGCTTCGGCAGATGTTTCCGGAGAAGTCTTCTTCCTTGTTGACGTTTTTGCTGAAGTCTTGGATCTTGAGGATTTGGAGCGAGAACTTTTTGATTTGGAGCTGCTTTTTGTTTTAGAGCGTCCTGTTGTTGTTTTTTTCTGTTCTGTCTTAGCTTTAGTCGCGGCTTTTCTTTTCTGAGCATCCACAGGAACAGATCCTCCAATCAAAAAGAGAACCAGAGTCAGGTACAGGCAATATGTTTTTAAGCGATGCGGCATTGTTGTTAATGTTGGTTCGATTAGAGAGAGGGCTAATGTCAGAAAGATTTGAGGAATTGTTTTATCCCCACGCGAGTGTATCTGGAATTAAGATTCAGAGGGGCTGGGGATTTCACTCCCCATTGGGTGTCGCCAAATTCAACTGAAGCATCGAATTTCTGTTTTAAATCCTGATTGAAAACGATGTTTAGATCGAAGCCACGTCCGGGATATGAATAATCAAGAGAGAGGGAGAGTTCATGGTCTGATGTAGAGGCTGCCAGAAGGAGCTGATCAATCAATCCGAGGGAATTGACTTTATAGGAATAGAAGAACTCATCTTCTTCGGAATGTCCGCGCGGAAAGGTCAGCGACCATTTGCTGTTGCTGTTTTCATCAACAATTTCTTCAAAATCAAAGAAATCGGAGTTCCCCTGATTAAGTTCCCCGGCTTTCAGCGCCACAATCCTTGCCAACAGCAGACTCTGAACGTCTCCAATTATGTCGGGATAATCGTATCTGATGCCGGATATTGATTCCGAGCAATATACGCGTTTCATTTTGTTGACGGCGGTGACGGAGTCTCCGATCACTTCTATACGACCGACCTCTCCGAGGAGAGATGCCCTGACCGAGATGGATATCTCCTCATCTTTTTTCATGAAAATCTTTATTGTGGGAGAGATGGGGAGTTTTTTCATGCGCAGTTTGCCGGAAAGTTCAGCGGTTTCCCAATCGGTATAATTGGGTAGAATGGCTTCCAGTGCATCCCGGCGTGGTCCATCGATCGTTCCGGATCTTGTCGGATCAAATGCATTGATGTGATTGGATTGCAGTGTATCCTGTTGCAGATTTTTTTTTGTGCCGCAAGCGGATAATGAAACCAATGGCAGTATGAGGAAAAGAAGAAATTTAAATATATTGTTATTTTGCATTTTTCAGCGTTTTAATTTTTTGTTGAATATCGTGGTTTTCCGGTTCAAGGGCGAGAGCCTTATCATAAGCCTCCAGTGCCTCCGATTTCTCACCGAGGGCAGCGAGGATATCACCATAGTGCTCATATAGCTCGGCATGTTCGTTTCCCTCTTTTGCCGCTTCTTCCACGGCTGATGCCTGATATTTGCGTGCTTCCTCGTTTTCTCCTTTTTTATGGAGGATCCAGGCATATGTGTCAAGATATGTGGCATTTGATGAGTTGTCGCCATCAAGGCTTTTCAAACTCATCTCTGCAGCACGGTCAAGATCACCGTCGTTTTCACTTAGGAAATAAGCATAGTTGTTGAGGGCGAGAGTATTGTCGGGATAAAGAGCCAGGGCATTGTCGTAAGCCTTGAAAGCTTCGGGAAGTTTCTTCTGACCATAGTAGCAATCACCGATGCTTGTATAGATCTGCGACAGCCGCTGGAGATCATCGTATTGGATGGAGGCAGGAATGTTGCGGGCTGTCAGCGCGGTGTCGGTGGGAAGCGTAGGTGCAATGTCACGTAGAATGTTTCTGTATGCCTCTATTGCTGTGTCGAAATCATCTGCCATCTGGGCGGCAGAGGCATATAGAACCGTCAGGTTTCTGGACGGGGTCATATGCTTCGCCAGCTCACGATATGTTTTTATAGCATCCGCAGCCCTGTCGTCAGCCATCTGATAAGTCATCAGCTGACCACGGTATTTCTCTTCCCCGGGAGCGAGATCGATCGCATAACCAATCTGCTCGCATGCATCCTTAAAATCACCTTTGGCGGCTGAATAGCGGGCTGCAAGATCAAGCACATCGGGTTCGTGGGGGTATTGTTCGCTCAATACGCTGAACAGATGGTCTCCGCGAGACGTGCTTTGTTTGTCGTTGAGTAATTTCTGGAGATATTCTTCCAGCATCATCAGTTTCTGAGAAAGATCGAAATCTTCCGACAGGAGAGCCTCGTATGTTTTTGAATCATAGCGGACGGAGTCTCCTTGTTGGCGATAGTAATTGGCCAAGGCGATTTTTGCGGCACCGTAATCGGGATTGAGACGTTCTGCCTCTTCGTAGTAAAGGAGGGTGGAATCCGGAAGGTTTGCCATTTCAAACAAGTTTCCTTTCAGAATGCGGTATGCCGGTTCGGCAGGATTGTAATTCACGAGGGCAGTGGCTTCGCCAAGAGCACCCACTGTGTCGCGGCGTGCAAGATGATAGGAGATCTTCTTTATTGTGATCTGAGGGTTGTGACCCTCTATGGTTTCATATTTTGAAAGGGCATCGAGGGCTTTGTCGATGTCGCCGTCTGCCATATAAGCCTCGGATAGATGCACGAGTGTCGAGGATAAGTCGGGACGGCGTTCGGCAGTGCGTTCGAACACCCGTATGGCTTCTTTGACGGAATCTATGCGTGCTGCAACGTATGCATAATAAAGAGCCTCGTTATATTCATCGGGATATTTGTCGACGAATGGACGCATCAACGCGAGGGAGCGGGCGAGCTCGGTGCGTGTCTGCAGCGTGTCAAGTTCAGCAGCAAGACGTTGGGTGCCAAAGGCTGAAGCAGCCTCTGTGTATGAAGGATCAATTTCAGTGGCTCTCTTGTAATACTCATATGCAGCTGCCGGCTCATCAGCCATCTGTCGGCGAAGTCCCTCGAGATAATAATAACGCGCCTTCTGGCGTTCCGGCGATAGGTCGGGACGTGCGGCAGGTTTGTTGGCAGCAATTGCCGTGACCGCTATTAAGACGGCGGTAAAAAGCAGAGATATGAATTTCAGATTCCCTTTCATAACCAAGTTGTTGACATCTGATGTCAGTTTTTGCCTGTATGTCCGAAGCCCCCGTCTTCGCGCTCAGTGCGGTCAAGACGCTCTACGGGTTCCCACTCCACTCGGGCATATTGTTTGACCACCATCTGTGCGATACGGTCGCCATCGTTGACAGTGAAGTCGTTTTCACCGAAATTGATGAGTATGATGCCGATTTCACCGCGATAGTCGGCATCAACAGTTCCGGGGGAATTGACAATCGATATGCCGTAATTCAGAGCGAGCCCGGAACGCGGACGGATCTGACATTCATAACCCGAAGGAAGCTGCATGTACAGACCGGTCGGGATGAGGGCTCGCTGCATCGGCAGCAGGGTTATGGAACCTTCGGGAAGATATGCGCGAATGTCCATTCCCGCGGCTTCGAATGTGCCATATGAGGGAAGGGGATGATGACTCTTGTTAATAATCTTTACCTTCAACATAACTTACAAATTATTAAATGAGCTACTTTCTAAAGCCTAAAACCTAAAGCCTATTACAAATAGTGGCTGCCCATATATGAATAACGGACAGCCACTGATTTTGTTGAATTTTGGGTTAGCCCTCTTCGATAGCGTCGTTGGGGCAAACAGATGCGCAGCTGCCGCAGCTGATGCAAGTATCGGGATCGATTTTGTAGATCTCGCCCTCAGAGATAGCCTCAACGGGGCATACAGGCTGGCATGTTCCACATGCGATGCATCTGTCAGTAATTACGTAAGCCATAGTTGTAAAATTATTTTAAAGATTTTGATTCTGCAAAATTACCATAATCTCTTTATACTCCCAAATAATTATCAAAAAAATTATTAAATTTGCATTCGTCTAAAGAAATATCAGCATGACTCCCCTTATTTCAATTATTACAATCACATATAATGCTGCCGAAACAATCGGAGTGACAATGGCATCCGTTGCGCAGCAGACATATCGCGACTATGAGCACATTGTCATCGATGGCGCATCGAGCGATGCCACCCTCAAGATAGCACGCAGTTATGCGAATGTCAGAATCCTCAGCGAACCGGATCGAGGACTTTATGATGCAATGAACAAAGGGCTCCATATGGCGCGGGGAAAGTATGTGCTGTTTCTGAATTCAGGCGACACGTTTCATTCCGACAAAACTCTTGAGGCTTATGCCAGAAGGGCAAGACTGGGTGACGACATAATCTATGGGGATACGGTGATTGTGGATAAGGAGCGGAGGATGATTGGACCGCGACATTATTCCGTGCCGGCGCGGCTTACTTTCGAAAGCTTCTCCAAAGGGATGCTGATATGTCATCAGGCGTTTATGGTGAGAAGCGCACTTGCCCCTCATTATGATCTTTCCTACCGTTTTTCTTCTGATTACGACTGGACAATCCGCTGCATCAAAAATGCTGATGAGAGTAAATGTTCCAATCTCGGGATGATAACAATCGACTATCTATCAGACGGCATGACCGACCGCAACAAACTTAAATCCCTCCGGGAGCGCTACAGCGTGATGGCGCATCACTACGGTCATCGTCACGCGCTGAAACGCCACATCGAACTGGTTGCCGGCAAATTGTTGCGTAAGGGAGACCTTAGGCATTAGGTGTTGATTATAGAGAGAAGATATAAATTATTTATTGGTGAGGAATTCATTGACAAAAAGAGTATTGAAGGTTATCGGAGTGTTTTCCGGTGCGGAGGCATTCGGCATACTGTGCTCGATTGTCAAGATGAAACTCGTGGCTATATGGCTTAGTGCCACAGGGGTAGGACTTTTCGGAATCTTTAATACCACAATAGATACAATATCGATCATTACCGGTCTTGGTTTGCGACAAAGCGGAGTGCGCGAGATTGCCAAAAACAATAATTCCGAAGGTATTCTCCGTAAAGTTGTGGCAACGCTCCGAAGCTGGAGCTTGCTTTCAGGGGTGTTGGGAGGATTATTGATAAGTTTTCTTGCCCCTTGGTTGTCGTACGGTTTTTTCGGGAACATGGATCACTGGTGGCAGTTCGTGCTTCTTGCCGGTGCGTTATTAATGAATTCCCTGATAGGCGGAGAACAAGCCATATTGCAAGGAACAGAATTTTTTAAGCGCTTGGCAAAAGCGAGTGTATATGGGAGTGCAACGGGGTTGGCAATTTCGATTCCGATGTTCCGCTGGCTTGGGAATGTCAGTGTACCATTGTCAATTCTTGCATACTCTTTTTCTATACTTTTCTTTCTGTATCTTAACCGGAATAAAGCATTTCCGTATGAACTCACCGGATGGTCGGAAATGAAAGAGAACTCGGGATTTGTAAAGTTGGGCGGCTATATAGCTCTTGCTACTTTTGCTACAAACCTTGCACAGATGATTTTCATGTCCTGGCTCAACCGGGAGGCGTCAACTGCAGAAGTGGGATATTTTCAGGCTGGAAACACTTTGGTTTTCCGTTATACATCCATAATATTCGGGGCGGTGGGGTTAGAGTTTTATCCGCGAATGGCAGCCAACAGCCACTCCAATAAAAGGATGTCGCTGTTTGTGAGTCATGAGATATCTTTGTTGCTGAAGATATTCACTCCGATGCTGATAGCATTTTTGTTGCTGCGGAAATGGATAGTGGATATCCTCTATACTTCTGACTTTTATGTGATTTTGCCCTTTATCTCCATAGCCATATTTACGATAATTCTACGATCGGTATCCACCTGCATGGCGTTCTCAATCATAGCGAAGGGTGAGGGGAAAACTTACCTCTTTACCGAAGGTATAGACGCGATAATAGGTGTTTGCCTCAACATCTGGCTTTACCGCCTTTACGGACTTACCGGCATAGGCATCGCCCAAGTAATCTGGTACGGCATCTACACGCTGATGATCGCCACCATCTACTTCTTCCGCTACCGCCTCCGCCTCACTTATAGGTTTTCCTTTTAATGATGTTTCTGAGTATTGTATGTGGAACGGTCATGTATTTGGCTATTAGATAAGGCTATTTTTCACCGGGATCTCTGTCAACAACAGAATATAGATAGAAGCATTTATTATTTTTTATGAATGGGATTTCAATAAATTCTTTATCATCAATTAATACCATATGCCTAGGAAACCTTGCTACGATTTTATCGACATAAGTGTCTGACAATTTATTGGGCGAAATAAAATTATCATCTATTCTGACTACCTCTTTCAAAGTATCCCAATTTAAATATATTGCCTTTTTAGGCAATATATTTAATGATTTCCCATTACAATAGTATTTACTCATGCTATAACGATAATATGTGTCGTCATCATCGGGCACGCCATGTGTTTTTCTGAGAAGATACCAGGGAAGTCCAGGCTCGTTGCAGTAGTCATAAAAAATAATTCCATCTTCTGATTCTTTAAATAATTCAATTACTTCTTTTGCTTGAGTGCCAAGTTTTTTTTGGTAATATGCAACATAGCAATAATGGAATAATATCAAAACAGATAATACGGTAGAAATAATAAAGGATGCTTTTGGAGTAACAGGCAAATTGAATTTTGACAATATTATAAATATGGCAATTAATGCGAACGTTTGTGCAAACCACCCTGTTCTGCCACCATATTGGCTTACGAGCATAAAACAAGTTGAGATCACAGCGGCTGAAGCAAAGATGATCCATGGCGTGTGAATAAGTTGAGCGAGGAGCTCCCTTTTCCATATCAAAAGGGAAATGATTGTTATCATGAGTATTATCACATAGCATCCAGAAAACATTAACATTTCAAGAATCGGTTCGGGTTGCAACATTGCTCCGACTCGGTTATACGATGCTGGAGAGGTCATGGTGAATATCCCTCCTGCGATGAATAACATAGATATTATTTTTCCCAATGTGTTCTGCCGTTTGAAATAATCACTCAGTATAAAATACAATATCATTCCGAAAGCTACCGGCATCCCTATTGCCTCATGCATTGCAGGCGCAATAAAGAAGAAAGGGGCGGAAAGCCACCAGTACCAGACGTTTGAAATCGGATTTTTATGGAGTATGAATATAAGAGCGAGCAGAGTGAATGTTGCGCTCCATACATAATTATATGTTGCGCAGTATTCCATCCATATGGCATCCCAACGGAATGAAAAAGATACCAAGGCTATAATTAGGATTGCCCAGAAATATTTATTGCGAAAATCCTGAGTGGAAATTCTTACAATTAAGTAAAAAAATAAAGAAGTCATTATGCCGAATGTCAAGGCGCGAAGCCAGAGGGGCATCATGTATACTCCTACAGGGGTGAGGAAATCTGCGAATCTGGCATTGCTCCATATCCAATGACGATAGATGAATCGTGGGAATGAGTACCAACAATCGTTCTGGTTTGCATATGTATGATAAAATCCTAAATCATCACCGAGTGGAGGCATATAAAATCCCATGAAAAAATATACAATCCCGATAAAGATTATTAGGATTAATGGTATGGTATTTAATGGTTTATGCCATTGTTTCGTCACATTCGAATGAGAACTATGATTGATTTTATTCAGACAATCTTTCATTTTCAAGTAGGATATATGTGCTTGTTTCTTTAAGAATTTTAAACCCCTGCTCCTTAAGAGATTTTAGAGATTTTGTCATGTCTTCCTTATATTCGGGCCAGTGGGTCAAAAAAACATACTTTTTCTTAATGACCAAGGGATAAACTTTTGTAATATCTTCTCCCCCATAGTGAAACAGATGAATAGAATATTCTGGTTCCTTATTGTATGCAAGGAGAATGTAATATCGATAAGATCCCCATACAGAATAATCATTATCCTTAACGATTGTTCTCAGGTCATTAGGGAAGTCAGTGTATATCTCATGTCCTGACATGGGGGTGGGTATATGTTGCCGGAGAGGTGTCTGTTCAGGAGTCGATATATAGTCTTTACTGATGGCATAACTTTTATAGCCCCAGATGGAAACGAACGTAAGCAAGCAGTAAGCAAGCCACGCTTTTATAATAGACTTGTCGTGTTTTTGAATCACAGGCCATAAAACGCCAAAAGACAATGGCATAAGAAAAGATACATTAAGCCTTTCAAATGGTGTGTCGGATCCTATGCCAAGTAAAAACAGCATCAGTATGATGGCTGTTGATTGCATTCTTAACAATTGATAAGTTCTTGTGTCAATATTGTGATGCTTCAAGATGATGAATGGATAGACAAACGAAGGAATTATAACTAAGAATATTCCAAGTCCAAATATCGGTTGGTCATAAGTGTCGTGTAATACAATTACTCTCAACACACTCCACCCGAGCATTATACATAGACAAGAGAAGCCGATAATGGCATACCAATTATTCTTTATGTTCTTCTTCGTATCGTCAATTGTCCATTTTGCATACATATAACACAACGCTACCGGTGTCATTGATACGCATACAAACGGGAACACCATTTTAAATCTCCAGATAAGAACACCTAAATCCTTATAGCCATGTCCCGATATGAAATTGTCTGGATTGAAAGAGCGAACGTAAACCGCTATTGATCCTGTCATGATCCATCCGCTGGCTAAAATAGTTATACACATTATAGACAATCCTATTGCTGCATGCCAGAAAATTGTCTTGGAATTAATATTACCTTCACGATAAGTCTGAATCATGATAAAAAGTACTATGACAGAGAACAGGACAAGTGGCAACCGTGTGCATGTCATTATTCCGGCTGCTATTCCCAGTGCAATTGCAAGAAGTATGGATGGTTTCTGTATATATAAGAGTAAAAGTATAATCCCGATGGTCTCTATGGGGTAGGCTCCAGTGTCCCAATTATAGATGCCAAAACTTCCGATGGATACAATAAAGCAAGAGGTTATGAAAACTGAAGAGGATAGAATTATATTTCCAGTCTTTTTATAAAGAAAAATAATTGAAATTCCAATTGCTATAATATAGCAAATCCTACACAAAACCCTTAGAGAGATGAAAGAAAAACCTAATATCGATGTCCAGATATGACCATTGAAAAAAGTTGCCATAGCCAATGGAGCCTGTCTGAAATATTTAATACAGATCATCTGGTATGTTTCATCACCGGTAAATTCACAATGGCGAATATTGGAAAACATTACAATAATTCCGAATACTACCAATATGATGCTTGACGATATTAAGAAAATCTTATTGTTTAGGAATTTGAATCTTGAGATTTTTGAAAAGTATGAAACCATTGATGATTATATGGGTTTATGTGTATTATTAATGACGCCACTTTTTTAAGTGGACTTAAATTAATTAAAGCTTTGAAAAGCACTTGTGTCTATGCCTGGATTTTTATTATTCATATCAGAAAATATCTTTTTTTATGGCTTTGGACATTCCTTCCATCCATATCCGGCAATAATGAAGCAAAGAGAAACTACAGTTATGTCTTCTTTGTCGATATGCATGAATTAGCATTCTTAACGGCCAAGTCCATTTATGCGTATGATAAAATATAGCCCCTTTTGTAATTATTGATTCCGGTTTATTTGCATCTCTATCACCTGTTGTTGAATGGTTATGTGTCCCTAAAAAATTAGGTATGAAAATGCAATTTAAACCGGATTTAATGGCATCGTAAATAAAAACATCCTCTTCTCCTCCATGAAAAGTTGTATGGAAGCCAAAGTGTTCATTGAATGAAACTCTGTTTTTTATTTTATTTGTCTTAAAAGTGATTTCAAAACATGTAACATAATAACCTTTCGGTGGATTTTTTAGGTTAAATATGTTATTGGGATATATCTTGGGGTATTGGGATGATGCATATTTAAATGTTATTAAATCTGCTTCAGGATGATATTCATGCTGCTTGATGACATTAAGAAGTTCTTCTTTTGTATATGTAACGTCATCGTCAGTCATTATTGCAATAGGTGCAGTCGCGTTATCGATTGCATTATTACGATTAATGGCAATCCCGATGGTATTGGATTTTATGATCTTGAAATCTCTCCTTCGCTTCAATTCTTCAGGGATTTCGACATCTTGATCCGGCAATTGCCAGCTGACAAGATATTCCACTTCCGGAACATTGGGATGATGCGCTTCAACGATGCGCTTGATTCCCGCTTCCCCGAGAGTGCAGATGAGGACCTGAAGTTTAATATTTTGATCTTGCTTATTCATCTTCCGCAAAGTTAGCAAAAAAAACTCAATCGGTAAAGATGTGTGGTTAATCCGCTTTAATTCATTCTTGATTCTTGCTTTGGGAAGCCGTTGTCGAGGATCTCAACTATGGCTCCTCCGTTAATAAGAATTTCTTCCCTAATTGATTTCTCTGCTTTACGGATGAAAGGTGAGGCTAATGCCTTGTGTTCTCTTGTTACTTCTCTCCATCCTGATTCAAATTCTTTTAGCTGATGCTCTGTATATTTGCTGCTGATTATTACGGGTATAGGGTGGAGTTTGCGTAATAGCAATATATTGCCAAAGGCAGCGTATTGCTCTTCGCCGATTGTTAGAATAACCGGCGAACTGAAGAATTCCGGATGCATCTTGCGGAAAAGATAACGGCGCGGGTTGTCATCAAGATAGCGGCGCTCCGTCTCAAGCATATTTTGGTTTCTTATAATTCTATCGTGGTAGTTGTCTTCAAATATTGAGGATATCTCTTTGTCCGGTTCGAATGATCCGGTAAGTGTTGCATTCAAAGGATCGTAAACGTATCGGCTGCAGGTATGTTTTAACAATCCGATGTAATGACCAAGATGATCCGGAAGATATTCCCGCACATGAATAATGAAGTGGAGATGATCAGGCATCACCACAATCTTTTTCAAAAGCAGCATGGGGTGGATTTTGAAGAAGTCTCGGAATGCCATGCGGATAAGGGCTCCAGTGTCGGTTAGCTCGATGGCGGGGATAACCCCACTTGAGGAGCCGCAGGCTGCGCGGGCATCCCGGCTTGAGGAGCCGGGCACAGAGGAGCCGGCAGTGCCGGCTTTATTCGGCAGGAGAATCCTTTTGATGCCGGGGGTGAGGGCGTTTGAGCGGGCTTTGGCGGCATCGAAGTCGGGAGCTTCCAAAGAGGCGTCGAAAATTCGGCAGAAGGCTGGTTTAAAAGCCGGATTCTTGCTGAGGGTTATCATGTAATAGGAGATGGAGCGGTAATCATGATCGTGGCAGCGACGATGCATGCTCGGCTGTGTCTCTTTTCGAGAAATTTGGTCTTTGGGGTTTGAGGGGAGATTCATATTCTTGATTGTTTGATTTTATTTCGATATTTTCGTTTTTTAGGGAATGATGCGTTGCCAATGATTTAAGAAATTTCCTGCTACGATTCGAACATCGTTATGACGCTCGACAATGCGCCTGCCTTCTTGTGCTTTTGTCTGGAGAATGGACGGATTGAGGATAAGTTGTCGGAATTGTTCTTCCCACTCTTTTTCGGATAAGAGGGGTGATAATGGAATAATGGCTCCTTTGTCGGGTTCGTTTATATATTCGTAGAATTCCGGCTGGGCACCGGTGCCGGCAACTTTGCCGAGTGCCATAGCTTGAAATCCATTAGTGCCGGGGGAATAAGAATAGAGTTGGTCAAGCACGATATGACTCTCGCTCATCTTTCTTAGATATTCAGCCAGGGGCAGATTGCGTACGCATGTCACAGAACATTTATCAGGCATTTCTTTTTCCAAGCCGAGACAGATATCAAGAAGTTTGGCGGTGCCTTTCTGAATCTCCATGCCTCCACGCATGCCGATAAAAAAGTTTATTTTTCCGGAAATGTTGAGAGGGGTGGGGTTGAGATTTGATAGATCAATGGGAAGATTGGTGAAGGAGAGCCGTTCTTTTAAAATAGGACGTGCAGCCATGTCGTATTCCGGCAATATGGACATTGCTCCGTCAATATTGGCGTAGATATAATCACAAAACTCTTTCATCCCGGGGGCTGTCCATGCTGCAGCATGGTGGGTAGAAAGTTCAAATTCTGTTGGATTACCTCCTGTTTCGAACTCTGAGAATCTAAATGTTTTTCCTTCGAGGCATGTTTTAACAAAATAATAGTCATTGCCGGCGAGAGTTAGGAAAACTGAGCGATTGTTTTTATGCAGAATGTCAAAGAAGTATTTGATTTTTCCGGGACGCAATGACAGAAAATGAGGATTTATCAGTTGAACAACATCGAAATCCTTCAGCTCTGGAATAAGTTTCATCACCCTGTATAGGTATTTGACAGCTCCAATTTTACCGGGCTGACGGTCAAGAAGAATATCTTTTTGTGTATCCATGTATCTCCCACCATCGGATATGACGGTCACTTCGTGTCCGCGGGTACGTAGCTCGCGGGCAAGACATGCATGAAGATTGGAGTAGTCTCCGAAGAAAAGAATGCGCATTTCAAATACTTGTTATGATTCACAAAAATAATAAAAATCTGTGTAAAAGTGCTTGGATTTGTTGAATTGTCCTTTCAAAGGTACTCAAATTCTCCATTTTAAGGGGTTTTGATGGGATTTTTATTACTTTTGTAGAAAACTTGACAGTATGAAATGGAAATCCAAGGATAATATTTTCAATAGAGAGGGAGTAAACTGGGCATTAATAATGATGCTTGTTTGCTGGGGGATGCTGGCTGTGCAGATTGGGGCTTTTTATGAGCTGTCTGGTATAAATTCATTTGGATTGGGCTTCAATGCATTTATGGGAGCCGTTGATGCTGCTGTCATTATTTCTCCTTTCATACTGTTGAAGCCACGGTGGAGATGGAGTATCATCGTGCCGATGGTATTGGTGCCTATATATCTTTATGCCAATTTGCTTTACTACCGAAATTTTAACGATATGATGGGATTCTCGACAATGTTCGGGGTGCAGAATGCCACTGGTGTTGTGGCTGATTCTGCGTTTTCTTCGGTAAAATTAGGCGATTTATGGATTGGGGTTCCTTTTGTGATATCCATTTTGTTTTATATTGCACTCATCAAAATAGTTTCTGTCAAAAGCTTCAGCCGGAATCTAAAAATTGCTGTGGTTTTAACGGTGTTGGTTTTGTTTATTTCGCAACAACTGACTCTTCAGGCAAAGATGTGGACTTTTGTAACTAAGGGGGATAAGGAGTTTTCCTTGAATGCACATAAAGGCATTCTTAAGAATTTCTTTCCACATTATAATCGCAGTATGACACTCCGGTTTTACGGATTCCCTGCGTATTGGACGTTTGAGACAATCGGTGAGATAAAACCAGTTCATAGACTTGATAAAAAAGAAATTGCAGAGATTGATAGAATATTTGATTCTCGGAAGGAATACCCTCTTATAATCGATAGCGTGCCTGATAATAGTAAAAAGAATCTTATCATTATTGTGGTAGAGTCTTTTAATTCAGATGGTCTTTACGTTAAGGTAAATGGAGGTTCGGCAATGCCTTATCTTTCCCGTTTGATTGAAGGAGAAGGAGTGTTTGTTGCTGACAATATATGCTCTCAGGTTGGCTTGGGAAGATCAAGCGATGGCAGATTCATTATCCATACAGGTCTGCTTCCGACTCTTAATAATCCCGTTGCGATGACGTATACTGATGAGCATTATCCTTCGATTGCAGATGCGTTAGGTAGGGATGCATATGAATTTGACTGTGCAAATCCTGTGCAATGGAATAAGGTAAGATTGTCGAAAAGTTATGGGTTTCAAAAGCTATATCCTGAAAAGGAAATGGTTAGGAATATGAAAAAGTTGGGTGGTAAGGATGTGGCACTTTTCAATAATGCATTGCGGATAATCAAAAATATGAGACAACCATTTGTCGCTGCGCTCAACACTATGGATATGCATGATCCATATGATGGTTTCGGTTGGAAAAAAAGTGATGTCTGGCAGGATACAACTCTGACGGTAAATGAAAAAGTGTATGTTGAGAAACTGCGCCAGTTTGATGCGGGTTTGAGTCAGTTTGTCAAAGGACTTAAGGATGCGAATTTGTATGATAATTCAGTGATTGTGATTGTAGCGGACCATAATGCAAGAGAGTCGGCTTTGTTGGCAAATAAATTTAAGTCCCATTCAATACCATTAATAATATTGAATTCAGGTCTGGATATAAAAACTCATTTGGCTGTAGGTCAAATTGATGTCTATCCAACAATTCTTGATGTCATTGGAGTCCAAGACTATCATTGGCGAGGTTTCGGCACAAGTATCTTACGGAACACTCATGTAGGTGTGGGTTCCGTAAAATCATGTGATAGAATCGCTGATCCGTATTCTTATCCCTCGCGCTCTGACTGGGAATTGTCAGAGCGTATGATAACCGGCGGGTATTTTAAATGAATTTTGGATAAATTTATTTGATATATTTCTCTATTGTATAGCGGGGACGATGCTTTACTTCAGTGTAGATTTTGCCGATGTATTCTCCGATGATGCCGAGTGATATCAGGATCATGCCGGTGCAGAACCATATGGAAAGCATCAGGGAGGTCCAGCCCTCGATGGTCTCTCCTCCGAAATAGCGTATCATTACATAGATGAAAATGCCGAGGGCTACCAAGAGAAATCCAAGTCCGAGGAAGAATACCATGCGCACGGGGCGCACAGAGAAAGATGTTATGCCGTCAACTGCAAAGTTGATCATTTTCTTCAATGGGTATTTGGATTCTCCTGCCTGGCGTGGCTTCCTGTCATAAAAAACTGAAGTCTGTTTGCGTCCCAATCCTGGGATTATACCTCGTATAAATATATTTCGTTCTTCAAATTTAAGAAAATCCTTTATGGCGTCAGAACTCATTAATCTGAAGTCGGCATGATTGTATACCGAATTGACACCAAGGTCTCTCATCAATTTATAAAAACTTTGTGCGGACTCTCGTTTAAACCACGTGTCGGATTCGCGACTGTTGCGCACGCCGTAAACGATATCGTATCCCTTACGGAATTCCGCTATCATTCTCGGTATGGCATCTATGTCATCCTGAAGGTCGGCATCAATGGATATTGCAGCATCGCAATGGTCGGCAACAGTTTCGAGTCCGGCAATCAAGGCATTTTGATGCCCCGAGTTGGCAGCGAGTTTGATGCCCTTCACAAGTGCGTTTTCGGATGCGTATTCTTCAATAAGATTCCACGTGTTGTCGCGACTGCCGTCATCAACATAAAGGATGTAACTGCTGGCGGCAATTTCTCCGTCTTTAACCATGCGTTGAATTAGCCCGGTAAGGACGGGATTGGTCAACGGCAATACTTCCTGCTCATTATAGCAGGGAATCACAATGGCTATTTCTGGAGTAATATTCGACATCGTACAATTGGTTAATTTCACAAATTTAAATATTAATCTGCATAAACCCAAATTTTAGGGGTTTATTTGTTAATAAAAGCTAAAATGCAAATATTTTTTTATGTTTTGTAGCATATATGAAAAATATTTTATAATTTTGCATTGAGTTTTTCATGGTATTAGATTTTAAGGTTAACGTAAGATTGGTTGTCGGGACGACAATCAATTTTTTTTGTCCTCATTTCTTGAGGATTTTTTTGCCGTTGCGGATATACACCCCGGCAGGAAGAGTATTCAGGTCTGTTCCGAGTGGCATCCCTTGCATATTAAAGATTTCACCGCATTCATCCGTATGCTGTAGATCATCGGCAACGTCTTCCACCCCGGATGTGTTAAGTCTGAAATAGACAGGATTCCCACTCATGCCGGCATAGTTTGAGCCATACTGATATGCCATCATCACCGCGTAATATTCCCCAGCCTTTGCCATGGGGAATGAGATGGATGCATTGAATCTTGATCTAAGTCCTTCAGAATCCATGAATAATGGCATTCCTGACATGGTAAGAATCTCAACCTGTTCAGCACCTCCCGTGAAATCCGGTTTTACCACACATGCCAATGCATTGTAGCAGAACACACCTTTTGTCAGTCTCACTATACATGAAACATTAAAATCATAAGGATCATTTATCAGATAAACTTGTGTTGTTGCGCCATTGGGTAAGGTTTCCGTAGATGACTGGGCTTTCATGCTTATATTTATCGCAGAGACCTGAGGCACACCGGGGTTGACATGCATCATCACCGGATTGCCATCAGCGGCACGGAAGAAATTGTAGGTAGATTCATCGAATATCGCCAATTCGAATTCCGTATCCTTGGATATGCCGATATTCTGTTGCATTGCATATAACGGCGAAGTCCAGGTCTTTTCGATCTCACTGTGAGGAGGCACGGTTATAAATGTGCTTTCTCCAAGGAAATAGATAGAATTGTTATATATCAGAGCCGGGGCGTATCCTTTGGAAAGTTCGAGATCGCTATCATTGGATATCTTGACCCTTGTTTTTGCAAGACCTCCATAATAGAGAGTATTGGTGATTTCGCATTCGAGCAGATCCGGGATTACGATGGGTTTGTCATCAATGGCATATGTTTCACCTTTTTTTGTTACAGCCACATAATTATAATAGCCATAGCCTGTGGCAACAGGGGTCCATGTTTCGGTTTCGGCATCCGCCGGGCAGGTTGCCATAGTGACTTTGTAAGTGCCGTCAGTGAGCCCGCTGTCTTTCAGAGGGATACCTGCTTTTATCAATTTGGGACTTGTGCCGTAACCGGGCTCAATCTCAACTTTCGCAGGTGAGATTGTGCGGTAGAGGGTGCTTCCTCCTGTGCTGCCTTGCGGCTCAATGATTGCTCCGAATTTGAGGTTGAGGGTTCGAGGGTTATAATTCACCCACATCGCTCCTTCTTCACCAAAGAGTTCGAACTTAATTGAGTCGTTGGTTATTTCTGCAGTTAGCGATCCCATCTGGGTGAGGACAATTGGACGCTCCTCTGCCGGTTTCCCTGTTGGGGGTTGGATTCCCAACACGGCATCCTGTGTGAAATTGTATCCACCCCCATCGCCTCCTCCGGAGCCAAGTGCGGAAGGAGCTAATGCGTCAAGGGAGAAATAGCCGTCGCTCATGCCGCTCCATCCCCAGTTGAAATGGAAGAGACCATTGCCGTCATATCCATCGCAAATAAAAGAATGTCCGCCGCCGATCATGGAGCCGCCACCATAAAGTATAGGTCCAACATTCTTCAGATTATCGTATATCAGTTGTTCCCATTCCGAGGCACTGTAGGAAAGGCGCAGCTGATAATCAATGTTTTGATCATATTGGAAATATTTTTTAAGTCCGTTGCTTATATACATTGCGAGTGCACCGGAAGAGTCAGTCGAATAATCCATTTTTACTGAATATCCCGCAGCTTTCATTAGATAAGCCACAGCGTTTGCCTCCTCTTGGGTATATTGTCCGTCAAGATAAGTATCAGACATATTCTCCCAGTCGAATTTGCGGTTTGCAAAATTTAGAGAAAGTTTTTTCGCAATCGACGGAGAGTTATAACTGATGCTACCTGTCCCTATCTCCGGATATTGCCAGTAATTCATCACCTGTGCCATGGATGTGGCAACGCATCCTGTGTAGCAACGCATGGTGTTGGCAGACGGGCATTGCTGGTTATAAGGCGCACCCTGATCCCATTTGGTTTTGATCATTGGTGCGATCGGTTCACGAGAGGCGCGTGTCGCCTGCAACAGTGAGGTTGCTAAGGGTGACACATTTCTCTCTGAAGCGTATTCAATCTGATGTCCGTATTCTGAGATCCACCATTCCATCTGGGGAGGAATATCTGCGGCATTGAATGAGCCGTTATTGGAATATCCCAATACCGGATAGGCTGCGTCATCGGCACTCAATACGAGGTAGCCGGCGTTTTCTCCTTTATTGAATATGTATACAATCGGCTTCCCGCTCTTCGTCTTGGCTGTGTGTACCAGTCGGGGAGATGCTTTCCCCTTTGCCGCAACTGACTTCATCGGCGATTTTCCAAGACGAGCCAACGCCTCATCTGGAGTAATGGTGGCGGCATCAGCAAATAGAAGTGTTAACCCTGCTAATGCGAATGTCGTTAATATGTATTTCATCTGAAATGTAAAATATTGCTGTTATTTGACAATGAATTTACGCGCTTTGCCGTTGGCTGTGGCAACATATATCCCCGCTGGGAGCCCCTCAACCGATATGGTGTCAATGCCGGAAGCTGTCTTTTTCCCTTTAAGGTCGAAGATGCTTATGAGATATCCCGGTGCGTTGATTGAATTGCCTTCATAATATAAATCAGCTTCTGCTGAATCTGCGGCAATTTCTGTCACAGCCGATAATCCAAAAGGAAGATAGTATATGTCGTTTGTAAGTGCGTCTGTGTCCGACTGCTGATAAAGCACTGACAATACCGGTGACGACATCTCTAAGTAAGGCATAATGTTTATTATAGAGCCTTTCTCTTCTCCCGGTGTCAAGAGAAGGATATCCTTGCCTGACGGAGTGTCGGCGGATATTTGTTGGGCGATAAGAAGTTCTTCCTGGGTTGTTGTGGCTCCAGTGCTGCGTTTTATAAGGAGCATGTATTCGTGAAGATTGTCAGTCACAAATAAGTCGTGCCTGAGAGCTGCACCATGCATATAGCATTGTGCGTATCTGACATCTTTTCCCATGTTCACCTCGTGCATATTCTTGTATTTTCCAGTCTTGTCAAACCATCCTATGCGAAGAATATTGTTGTCGTTCTCATCAACAGATGGCACTCCTAATTCTATTGCGTAATTGTAAGAATCTCCGACAGGTGTGCGGTCGAGGTTCGCAGTCATCTGGTCCGCATCGCTGTCTTCATCGATCTTCAAGACAGAATTGATTTTCGCAGCTGTTTTTCCCGAGATCAGGTCTATCATGTTGAATACATATTTCCCATCTTCTATTGAAACGAACATTTGTTGGGGTTCATATCCGTCAATATTTGAAAGGCTGAGGATTCCGTCGGCATATTCAAAAAGTGTTTTAAGAAGTTTGCCATCAGAATTGTAAACATAGAAACTCTGATCAGTTCGGTCGCCGGAGAGATAGTTCTTGCGAGTTATCACATATGAGGCTTTCCCGTCATGTGTATACTGATCGAAACTGATATCTTCAATATAGCGCATATCTCCAGTTGCGTAATACGTGGCAAGAGCATCGACAGAAGTATCTTTTACGACAGGTATTTCAGTTGTCTGCATAAGTACAGCCTCTCCGTCGCTTAATTTATAGAGGTCGATTTTTAGGAAATTGTCGTCTTCCATCTCATATTCGGCATCATAGCTGTAATAAGGTTTGTAAAAAAGTTTCTTGTATTGCTGGAAGATGAAATAAGATTCTCCATTGCGATTAAACGATATCATATATGGAGAGGATTCCTGGTTGCCAGGAAGAGATAGGAGTGGAAACTCTCTTTCGTAAATTTTTTTAATTCCGGAGTTGTCAACAGCTTTTGAATATATTTCAAATTTTTGTTTTGCACTTGATATGTAATTCCAGAAAAAGTTTCTCCCTTCCTCGCTTGAGAGATCGCCGTTGAATTCATCTTCGGGGAAAGATTCCTCCGCAAAACTGATATAAAACTCTTCTTCTCCATTTTTTGAACCATCAAGCACATCTATCACAAATCCTACGGTGTCAATAGGCTTATCGAATTCTTTTGTTAAAGTGTGTGTAGGTGATTGTATAGACTGATCAGGATATGCAGTGTCAAGCACGTCAAGAGTTTCTTTCTCACCTCCCATTGAATACACCAGTGTGCGGGAATGGTTATATCCAGGTGTAGTGGAATTGATTTGAAGACTTACCATCAACTCATACTTGTCATCGGTGTTGAAGAAATTCTTTGTTATGGCAGGCACAATGTCGCATCCCCCGATTGGAATACGTACCTCATCAGAGGCATAGCGAACTTTATCGTGTATTGTACCTACTTTTGTCATGTTTGAATCGAATATGTGGAATTCGTATTCAGTCATAACTTTCTCCGTGAAATATTGGTGCACAATATTCTGGTATGTGTAGTTGGCGGTGTAATACCACATTTCGTTGCCCGGTCCATCCATCGTATTGACAATGTCTGCTGGTCCGAGAGTATTGTTCGGCTTGACGGCGTTTTCCTTATGTACAGTTTTTTTCTGATTCAACATACTGTTTAGCATCTCGATGCGTTCCTGTCTTTTGCCTTGGAATGCTGATGTATGTTTCGACTTATATGCATATCGGCTTATGTTGTCGTGATTGTTGTCCAATAAACCGGCATTTGCAGATATTGCGGTTGTGGCTATTACAAGTAATGATAAAAAACTATTTCCGAATGTTTTCATGAAAGAATGAAATTGTATTTGTTCAACCTGAATGTTATTAATTTCAGTTTCGCAAGCTTCAACTTAAAGTTTAAGAGTTTAGTAGTTAAGGAGTTTATCAGATGCGAATATGACTAAGTGTTTATTTTTTTCGCATCAAACAAATAAACTAATAAACTGCGCTCAGCGCGATTAAACTTATAAACGTCAACTTTTCGCTTGCGATAGTTGAATTATTAATTGTTTGAAAGTGAGGAAGAGGGATGCTTCCCGCGGAAGCATCCCTCTCGGATATTAATATCTGATTCCGCTTTTCAAGTGGAGATCATCGGTCATTTCTTGATATATTTTTTACCGTTTATGATATATATACCCTTGTCGAGATTGTCGATGAATGCTTTGTCAGCTTTGTTGCTCAACACTTTGCCGTCGATCGAGATAACAATTGCATTCTCAAAATTCTCAGCGCCGATTTCGGTTACACCAACTGTGCTGTCAAGAACAAGTTTTTCGCTGATAGGAGCGGAAGCGTAAGCACCATCCAAAGTGAATGTGCCTTCACGCACTGTCAGGGAATAATTTCCATTGGCAGTAGGAGCAGGATTGAATTTGATTTTGAATTGTTTTCCTCCTGCAGCACGGACTTCAGGACTTGCAGTTACCTCTTCAATCGTACCGTTCTGATAATATCTGTCTGCACCATAAGATCCGTTAGTCAGAGTTGATGCAGTGCCAAATTCATCGAAGATTGTACCTGTCTCAGCGTCAGGGAATGTTATAATGATTTCCGCAAGAGAGCTGTGCCGAGAGTTAACTTCAGTTGGAGTGGTTATGGTATAAGTGAATTCTTTGTCTGCAATAATCTGATAGGTCTTGGAAATTGCTGGAGATTCAAGATCTCCTACTTTGAAAAGACCCGCAGCTATTTCAATAGACAGTGTGCCCTCTTTGTTCGCTGCTCCCGGAACCTGAGCCATCAGCATATTACCTTCACTCATCATTATGAATCCACCTGCGAATGATTCATCAAATTCAAGTTTCTCATCGTTGAATTTGATGGTGACTTTCTCGGCAATTGTTGCAGCATCAGGCATCGGTACCTGAATGCCGTCTTCGAAAATCACAGTAAACTCAGGACCATATGGCGATGCAACCATTGTGTCACCTAATGGATTGATAACATATGCCATTTCAGTGAGAGTTTTCTTCAGTGTCAATGTTGCTGTGATCTGTTTGCTGTCAAGATCATTGTCAACAATGAAGAAACCTGCGGGGATGTCAAGAATATATTGTTTCATCTCCGTCGGAGCGGGGGCGAAGGAGATCTTGAAGGTCGGCTTCTCTGCGCCCTCAACAGCTTCGATGGTTGTGGATGATGGAGCCCAGCTGTTGCCTGCTGCTACAAACATCATCTCATCGTCTGCCAATGCGGAACGAACAACGCTTGTGGCGTTCGGGAATGTTACAGTCACGAATTCGAGTGATTCAGCATCTGATCCGTCAGCAGGATCTGTAACGGCTTCATTCTGATTGCCCTCATAGCTGAGCGTGATGCTGTGAGGTTTGCTTACAGTGAAAGTGTTGGATGCAGCAACTTCGCCATCAAGAAGGAATTTGCTGTCGGTGCGCGGGAGGACTGTGATTTCCGTGCCTTCAAATGCCTCAAAATCCTTGGCGGCTGGATCAACTTTCCTTGTTTTGTCAAGAGTAATTGCAGAAGTGCGATCATCTCGAGTAACGTTGATTACATATTGAGCCGGACTTACACGAGAGAATATGTGGAGCACATCATCGTTGTTTAAACCTGTTTGGTAAACGCCGTTTTCATCGGGAGAAATGGCAGTATAATTGCGGTATGCGCTGAAATCGTCATTCTCATTCTCTTTATAGGGCCGGATAGAGAAGGATTCGTTATAAATCGGATCAAATTCGATATCATTATATCCTTCAGTGAGGGTATATCCATTGCCTCTTGCATCTTTAAGTGCGAATCCGGAAAGGATACCTTTCACATAAACCACAGCTTTCTTATCCTTATTAATCTTGTGTACGTAAACATAAGCCGGTGAACTCTTTGAACAGTTGTCGGCTGACACGCTTCCGGCTTCTGCATAACCACCTTCACCGTCGGATGCTACTGTTTTCTTTTCATGAATCCAATATCCCTCTTTGCTTGTCCAAAATATCTTCGGACTTTTAAGACTTACAGGAATAGTATAAAGACTATATTTTTCACCATCTTTTGTTACTTCTGAAGGAGTAATACCTGAAAGATCAATAACTTTGCCGTCATAGCCACCTTCAGTTAGAACTACACCGCTTAGGTCTCCGTGAATAGCGACGTAAAGGTCAGTATTGCCATATTCACGTTCAGTGGCAGTAAAGGCAAGTGTGGTTTCTGCTGTAATTGTAGCTTCGAAGTTCAGGTATTGCCCATTTGTATTGATATCAGCTTCAGGCCATGCTTCTCCATTTATTGTGCCTGTGACATTATAATCGGTGTTATTAAATGTAGCACGTACTTTGTGTCCTGATATAAAGTCTGCTGTCCCATCAGCGTTGAGTGTGATAGTTTTATTGTCAGTTATATCTCGAACCCAAACAAATGCCTTGTTACTGTTGTCATCCTTTTTTACAGTAATTTTTACATTTTCTTCAACAACATCAGGTGTTTCCGATACTTTCATTTCAAGTTCAGTACCGTTTTCGATAGCGATATTGGTATGCTTATACATATAATTGGTGTTGAAAGCAGGTTTTAATTCGCTACCGTCTTTTTTTATGTACGGATTTTCCCAAGGTTTTGTGAATTGAATTGCTTCAATAGTTCCTTCAAATTTTGATGAAAAAGGGATTTCCTGATAACCTGTCTTAAAGGTAAGCTCACGTTTCGTTCCGGCAAGAGTTGCGTTAATTTGCTTTGCGCCATTAACTACATTTACTTTTAAAATAGCATCATAGGTGATTTTCTCTACAGTTATCTTAAAAGTTTTACCGGTGTTTGTTTGCATGTTTATTATAAATTGGGGCTTTCCCCAACCTCCAGGTTGAATAGTAGTGCCGTCAGTGGCTATGCACGATACAAGTTGGTAACCATCAGCAGCTTGTATGTAGCATGATTTGCTTCCGCTAAGAGGCGAGACAGTTGCAGATGTTTGTCCGTCTGAAAGCGCAATCTTGTTTGTGTCTCCAGTTCCTGAGGAATAGATCATAATTGAGCCTGGTTCTTCCCATTCCAAGTTAATGGAATAGTCTTCGGCATGTGCGTTGAAAGTGACTCCGAGCAGCGCGAGAGCTGCGAGCCAGAATAGGTAGAGTTGTTTCATAAATGTTGCTTTAATTGCCACCGCATAAGAGTAAAAATGAATGACAGAATACCAAGTTTAGTTCTTGGGCGTGGCAGAATTTGAAATTGTTGCAAGCAAAAGGAGTTTCCTCTTGCAGTGAAGAAGATAGGGTAGGGTCCGATCTAATGACAGCCAAAGGATAATCTTAATCGAAGAGGCGCAAGTTTGATGCTGCGCATCAAACTTAGGCAGCCGGCTGCCTAAAAATCTTTTTAATCATTATATAATACCATACTTATAGGGTAAATTTTAAATTTTGTTCTCAACTTTATGCGAACAAGTATGGAAATTCGGTTGCAAATATAGTGAATATTTTTTTAATATGACATCAAAATGATTAATTTAACTGAAATTTTTTAATAATTTCACAATTCCCATCCTCTCCTAAGCCAATACTCATATTTTAAGTTAAGGTTCCAACCACTTTCACCCACACAACAACCACAATAGATGGAGATGGTTGGAGATCAAATTCTCTTCAAACCGTCTACGAAGGAAAAATCTCGCGTTTCCTTTTATGGTCTTAATTGAGATGATGGTCTAACTTGAAAATTTTATTTGATGCCGCGGCGGGAGAGAATCTTGGTGAGTTGGGGTCGTATAGACTCCATCCAGAGCGTATAGCCATAATCGTTGGGATGAATGCCATCTGCTGATGTCTCGTTGCCGTCGTTGACATTCGGCACAATCCAAAAGATATTTGGATCTGTCTTCATAGCTTCCTTCACCATTTTTTCCGCAATATTCATCTTAGCCTGTTCATCGCGGTCTTTCTTGGTGTTGAAGTTGCGATAATCGCGATAGATTGTCTGCATGAAAATCAACGGTGTTGTAGGATGTTTCTCGCGTATAGTTTTCACGAAAGGCACAAACCTCTCTTCAATTTCCTTAACAGAAGGGTTAGAGAACGCATCGAAGAGGAATGCATCGGCTTCAGTATCCGCAAGCACTCTCGCATAACTCTGCTGCAGCTTGGAGTTGCCGCTCATACCGAAATCGCATACGTGAAGACCTGTAGCCCTTTCAAGCTGCATCGGATATGACATCCCCGGACGCGAACAACCTACCCCATGCGTAAAACTTGATCCGAAAACCACGATTTTATGGCGGAAGGGATTCGGCATCGCCTCCAGCGATGCATTCTTGTCAACACCTATTTCCACCTTGTCGAGCACACTCAGGTTCGGAAGATAGAGAATGCATTCTTTCTCACCCGGTGCCATATCGGTAACGAGCGATACATTGCCATCCTTGCCCATAGTATTCGCACCGGCATATTTCCATTTCCCGTTTTTCTTGATATAAAGACAGAAACCTTCGGAATTGACCCCAGTTTGAGTAGCAAGTTTCTTGTGTAGACGATAGGTAGGACGAGCATATACGGAACTACTGTTAGTCTTGAAGCATAAAGCCAATCCACAGCTATGCTGCGTGAGTTCGCGACGCTGGTAGTTGGTGAATCCATCATATTTTGTAGTGTCTACCCTTGTGTACCGGTCCGGGGTTTCGATAGTCTTATTGATAAGAGTAAGATTCTCCCCATCCACAAAACGGAGATCTTTCGGTGCTGCCGAAACAGCAAGGCAGCATACAGCCGCCACGCATAAAGCAATACATTTTCTCTGCATAGAAAGTTTAATTAATAGTTTATGATAATCATGATGCAAGCTCCCTATAGAACCGCTCCATCAGTAATGCAAATATACGAATTTAAATCGACAGCCACAAATATTCTTCGCTTCTTCGCGTTTTGATTTTATGATGGTAATCGGTGAAGCACGTTTGACAAATTTGTATCGAACAGCAGCTACGACTTGACGCTCACATTAGAGTCATGCCAATTCTTACCTTTTACCTATTCCCTTTTACTTCTTACCTTATCGAACCCGGTTCGATAAATGAGGAGTTATTTAAGGAAAGGGATGCTGAAATTAAAAATGAAATTTAGATAAAGTTGCTTGTATATAAAAGTAGCCGGGAGTCTCACGACTTCCGGCTACTTCGGATTAACAGTGTATCATGAATCAAATTCATATGACCTAAAACAATCTTTCGACTTTAAAGATTTTTTGTCCCTGCCTCAACGGTTTGAGGCGGAAGCCTTAGTAGATACGGAGCATCACGGCTCCGTGGGGATTGACCGTGGAGGTATGTTTTGAGTCTGTCTGCGCTATGTCTTTCTGTCGCCAGAGATCGCGAATCGTTTTCTTTTCGTAGAAACCGAGCTGTTTGAGGTTGATGGTGATGTCGCGGGGCTGGAGGGTCTTGTTGAAAAGTCCTACAGCCATTGAGCCGTCTTCAAGTTGCTTCACATAAACAGCTTCATCTGCCGTCTCGACAATAGGTGCACCATGAACACCCAATGGATCCTGGTTAACATCAATCACCTCATCATTGGTGAGCAGCGACAGCGTGAAATCATCCAGACGCGCAAGGTCGCATCCGATAAGAAGAGGAGAGGCGAAGAGGCTCCATAAGGTCATGTGGGTGTATTGCTCGTCAGGAGTCAGTTTGGTGTAATGCAGTTTCGGACCCCATCCCACAAGCCCGACAACAAGCATGTCGGCGTCGGGCCAGTGTCCCGGTCCGCTCCAGGGAGCCCAGCGGCTTTGGTTGAAACCGATTTTGCTGAAGTTCTCCCATGTGTCGCGGATGTCACCCGTGGTGCGCCAGCAATCCGAATACTTCGCAAGGGCAGGTGCATCACAGAGCGGAGCACTATTGGAAAGACTGTAGACTATATCGCGGTCTGTGGCACGCAGTGCATCATACATCTCCTTGATATGCTCTACATCATTGGGCTTCCAGTCATATTTCAAATAGTCAATCTTCCATTCAGCCCATTGTTTCGCATCATTTGTTACGAAAGAATACTTGCCAAGTCTATATTGTTCCTGCCGATATTTATAGTAGTCGCCGGTGGGGAGGGTGTAGCGGTAGTTTTCGTTATAATTACCATCCATTATCCAGCTGTAATTGCCATCAGGAGTGTCGGCATAACTGCCGATATGGGCGGCATATGTCCCAACCCACGGAGAGGAATAGATTCCGAGTTTGAGACCAAGATCATGTACCTCCTTTGTGAGGGCAGCCATGTCGGGGAATTTAGTATTCGGCATGATTGCGTTGTATTTTCCTCCGCGTTTCCCTTGCCAGCCGTCATCGATGTTGATGTAGGTCCAGCCATGGTTTACGAGTCCCTTGTCGTGCATGGCGCGTGCGGAGGAGAGCACCTGTTCCTGCGTTACATCGCGTCCCCAGCAGTTCCAGGAATTCCAACCCATCGGAGGGGTGAGGGCGATGCGGTCACCCACAACGATCTTCAGGTTGCGCTTGGTCGCGCCATGAGCGTTGCGGGCAGAGAGTTCCACGACATATTCTCCCTTCTCTGCAACGCGTCCCGAGATGCGTCCGGTTTTCGAATCGAGCTTTAGACCGGCAGGAAGATTCTTGGCTGCGAACGTCATAGGGCGTTCACCGGTCGCCGCGATGGAGAAAAGGAATTGCGAGCCGGGTCGCACGCCAAATACTTTTGCTCCGTTGATACGCGGCTCAGGACCGGGCTTCGGAGTCAGGATATAACTCGAATAGTCAGGGATTTTCACCTCTGGAGCATTTTGTGCGTTCCCCGCGATCGTCATCGTTAAAAGACAACCATAGATTAATAGCTTCGTTTTCATTTTATATGTGTAATTTGTTTATTAAGGGATATCACGTATGATTCCTAATGCGAGCGGAACCATTGTGCTTTTTTCTGTAATCATTATAATGAATGGATGGTCAACAAAGAAGTTCATCTCTCCGGCTGCAGGTGCATCTGCGAGTTCACCTTTAAAACCGGTTGCAACCGCCATTCGTGCTCCTTCTTCATCAATGTTCAAGGTAAGTTTATGTATGATGTCGCTGATGAAGCATCCATTGGATATTTTTTTCAGGTCACATTTCTTTTGGTCAAAAATAGACGAGACTCCTAAACTCTTTAATCCGTCTATGACATTTGATTCCGTCTCAATGCTCAGTTTGGGCATCTTCACATGAACCATTGAAGGGCTATAACCGATGAGGAAATTGTGGAATTCCTTATCTTTCATGTGTAGGATACAGTCATTCACATCAACTCCCTGATTTGGCAATACTACGCATAATGAATACGCCTCATTGCCAAAAGGCATTCTTACCGCTTTATATGAATCTGCCTCAAGTGCTCTCATTTCTATATCACCGTTCATCATATCCACCTCTTTGGCGTTGACGCCATCGTTGTAGAAAAGATCGGTTTTAGTTTTGGATTTGTCAAAAGGCGTTTTCCATCTTCCATTGAAATATAATGCGCTTGCCAAAAATACAGATGTATTATCAGGCAATGGTGACTGAATAAAGTTTTTTATCAGACCATGTGTAGCGTTGGAACACCATGCGTTGATTTGTTCCATCGCGGATGTAGACGTTATATTTGTCAAGACCGGTGTTATCTTGTAAAAATCATTAAGCGAGGATAAAAAACTGATGCTCGGATTAGCTCCTGTCTCGTTGTTTATCCACAGTGAATTGGCAAATGCGATATCTGTGGTTTTGTCGATAGCCGGAAGATTCGCAATCAGTTTATAATAAAGAGAATTGATATCATCCAATGTGCCAACTGAGTTTATTACGTTAAGTAGCTCGTCAAGAGTCTCCCCGTTTGCACCATTGGCAAGCATCGCCATTGCGGTAGATAGATTCAATGGAGAGAAAACGATATTGCCATCATTTTGTTTGCTTAGATATGACAGCATATCAATTCCTATATTTCTACTGTTTGAGGCAACTTCTTTCTCAATATCCGTTAAAGGTATGGGTATAAATTCATTCTGCTGTATATCCTCATTGGATGAACAGGCGGATAAACCGGCTAACATGATCAGACCAATACCCATCATAGCTATTATATTTTTTTTCATCTTAATAGATTTTTATAAATTTAGGATAATACTTTTTGTTTGGATAATTTATTGTGACTTTAGTTTGAATCAGTTAAAACCAGTAATAATTATGTCTTGTCTTGTTGCCTTATATTGCAATTCTGATGGAGCATCATTTAAATCATCCCTAAACCATCCATCATGTATTCCTCCTTGTCCCCAATTCATGTGGAAATAACTGGATCCTGTATCTTCCCATTGTTGATATTCTTGAAGTGGCACACGTGTATAGTCAATTTCACCACTTAGAGTATAATCTAAAACATATAAATAGTATATGTAGCTACTCATACTATGTTTATAAGAATCGCATATCCATGCATGTCCATATTGTGCCCCGGAAATGTGCCCCCTCTGTATTACAGGCTTGTTTTGTTTTAGTGAGGATATTGTTGTGCTTCCGTTATGAGATGTAAGATAACAATTGTAACCATAGCTATTTAATACTCTTGTTGCCTCTTCAAGTGTGCTTGCGTTATTTGAATCTGTATTTAATTCTGATTTCAAACGTCTTAAAAATTGCGTAGTAGTATCTGTACATTTATTGTCAGGCATATCATCCCAATTAAAAGTTGCGGGATAACGAAAATATTTCATTAATTGCCCTGTTGCTATTGTTACACAACCCAACAATGTTGCAGAAGAGGACTCATCATAAAACTGATCCCAATGTGTGGTTAGTATTTGTCCATAGTCATATGATTTATAATCCCATATTTTCATTACAAGGGCTGTATGTTCCCACCCAAATTTTGTTCCACCGAACAAGTTGTCAGAATAAGCTTCTGCATTTTCACAATAAGTCTGATAAACATCTTCAGGGAGAATATTTTCACAATCGGTTAATTTATAAAGACCGTCATTGCAATCATTCTCACAAGCAAAACGATCATAAATTTCTTGATATTCTTCATCAGTCATTCCATCCCCACGTGTTAAAGATGGTTTTTCTGACATCTCAAAATGTTGCCATTCTTTATCTATTTTATTTGCAGTTGAATCTGTTAGAGATTTTTGATTTTTTTCAATTTGGTTTAGCATTTTCCTTATGAGTATTTTCTCGCCCTGAGGTGTATCGTCATAAGAAAAATATCCTTGATCTATCATGGCTAAGATTGGATAGTATTTCTTTACAGCAGAGATCAGTATATAACCACCTTGTTCAAAATTAACAGCGTATATTGCGGGCTGTCCTGCATCGTCCGATATTGTTACAATATCTTTGATGTCTTTATTATCTGTAGATCTTGTAGCATTATTCCTCATAAGGAGGTTTGCAACAATTTCTGCATCGGAATAAGTTAAAGATTCTTTTTCCGGATCAAGTTTTTTGATTTTTTCTGCAGCCAATTGGGGTTCCTGATTATCAAGGGATAAATCAGGAGCTACTATGTCATTACAAGACGCAACTATCAAGATAGTTGTCATTGAAAATAGGTGAATCAATTTACGTCTCATAGTTCGAAAGTTTAATGTTAATTGAATGGGTTTACAGTGTTTAAGTTATAGAGTATTTGATGTTGAGTCTTCTACTGGGTGAATTACAAACTGAGCGACTGGAGCCCGCAATGGGTGTTCCAGTTTGTGATAGTTGCGAGCTACAGTCGCTCAGTTTGATGCTAAGTAGGTCTCTCAGAAAATACCTTTATAGTTAAATTATAATCAAAGATAGGTATTTCAAAAGATTTGTCTGGCGTGAGAAGAATTGATTAGTGGATCATTACTTTTTCGGCTTTCGAGCCGCGGACTTTGATGTAGAGACCGTTTGCGGGATTCTCAACTTTTACACCCTGAAGATTGTAGTATTCCACAGGTGCGTTCTCATCAACAGCTATCTCTGATACAGAAGTTGTACCATTTTTCTTTGCAAGCACGAGATTGTCGAGGAAGAATGCGTGACGACCTGATGTATTCATCATGTTCTGGCTGTTGCGAATCTTGATTTTGGAATCCTTGTTGAGTTTTACTTCACCGAGATCAACCTTTACATAGTGCCATGCGTAGTCTCCGCTCTCGATCTTCTCATTGTTTTCATTTACATAGGTGAAAGGAACTGAAGGATATTCAACATCCCCTTCGCCATTGTCAACGACAACAACAACATCTGTGTTGTCAAATTTCTTAGCAGTATTGTTGTTGCGATCCGGACACCATACAAATGATACTGTTACGTTGTCAGCACCATTCTCACCGAAATCTATTGCCGGAAGCACAAGCTCAGGATTGTTGTTTGTGGTGCCGAATTTCAAATACTGATGTTCTTTTGCCGCAATAGGAGAGAAACCATCGGCTTTCCCGGCTTTTAATGTGGCTATATTGTTGGCAAAATTCCAAGAATTCACGCCATATCCTAAGTTCTTTGTCATATAATCCTGAACAGTTTGCCATACACAAAGATCTCCATCGGGTGAATATTTGACATAGGGAGTGCCAAGCCCCGGGCTTCCCGCCTGTGTATTGGTGTAGATAACATCGGGGATAGCCACCATCAGCTCTGTCCATGCCGACATCCATTCGAAATCATCTGCAAAAATGGCTGTATTTGTAGTGGCGTTCTCTACCTTTACATTGTCGAGATACCAGCGCATCACAATGCTTGCGCTGCTGTTTTCTGCCCAATAGTCATTATTCCAGATTGCATCGACGGGACGAATCACGATCTTGGTATCGGCGGTTGCGGATGCTAATAATTCGGCAGGAACCGAACATTCTACAGAAACCCATTCCATCTGGTGTGTCGGTCCCCAATCAACAGCCGGAACTTCATATGCCAATTCTTCGGTTTCGCCGTCTTTTACATATACACCGAGCTGTACCTGATCAAATGCTCTGCTGACACCATGATTACTGTCGCGTTGCGGACACCAAATGAAAGAAACCTTCACATTCTGATGACCTTCAAGATTAGCGGGAAGAACGATTCCTGCGAATTTGTTGGTCGCACCGAATTTAAGGAAATTACACATATAAGTCACATTAGCATACGGATTGGAGACAACAGCATTTTTCTCTTTGCTCACGAAATCATATTTGCGGTCAAGAAGTTCATCTTTCATGATCCAGTTGTCATGTCCGTTATAAGAGATAGCCTCATATTTATCCTTACCCAATGTGGCTATACCTTTGCATGAAGCCCTACCATCGTCTTCAACAATTGCATCACCTATCGGTTTGCCGTTGGTGACTTTCCCTTTCCAACCTGGAACCTGCTGCATCCAGTCGAAGTTTTCCGAGAAAAAGACAGTTGAGTCGTTTTCGGCAGCAAAGGCACTGAGTCCGAATGCTGCCAGCGAGAGTAGTAATAACTTTTTCATAAATGTTGGTATTAAAGTATTGATTAAATATTTAAGTTTCGCAAAGCTTCAACTTAAAGTTTAAGAGTTTATAAGTTTAAATGAGGTATGCGTTGCGGAGGCGCGGAGTCTCTGCAACGCATGCCTGAAAGTGTATTACTGTTTGTTTTCTTTGTAGATCTTGAAGTTCTTCATGAAGAAGCGATGCATACCTGTTGCTTTACCGGCACTTCCGTCGGCTCCATAATACTGGGAATCGATCTGTCGGAAGAGTATCTCTGTATTCTTCGTCAACGTTGCGCCTTTAAGCTCAATTACAGCATTGCACCATTTGAATGCCTCACTTGGATTACCCGGATCCTGTAATCCCTGCTGGAGGTCATATCCTCCGGCATCAGGATAAATCTTAACGTCGCTGCCATTCTTCACGATGACAATTACACTTACCTCATCCCAAGCAGAACCGGTCTTATGGGGACAGTAATCGAATGAGAACATAATGCCATCAGGTGTCTTGTCTCCGAATTTATCTACCTTCGGCAGAGTCAACATACCCTGGCTGTTTGTCGCTCCGGATCTTATATAGAATCCTGACTTCTCACCGTACTGGGCATTGAACTGACCTTCGAACTTATATCCGGCTTTTACAAGAGCGTCCTTATAGGATATGCCATTGTATTTAGGAGTTCCAAGGTTAGGCAGGTAAGCACCGTTATCGTTGTCACCAACCGGGTCAACAGTCTGTTTCTTCGTTGCTTTTTGTTCTTCAAACCAGCTCTGGAAGCCATCCAGGATAGTGCTGAAATTATCAGTGAAGTAGATGATCTCTTTTGCTCCAAGGTCTTCGACTCCCGTCACGATCATGCGCACATTAGGAGTGGCTGTGCCGGAGTAGACACCGGTGATGTTTACGAAGTGTCCGTTGTAATCTTCAAGATTTATGGCGTTAGAGCAATCCTCAGCCAGGACAGACATTGTTTTCCCGTCTACGGAGACTTTGCTGCCGTCGTAATATCCCTTGACTTTGATAAGTTCGCGTTTGGTTGATTTGAATTCATCAAGGTCAGCGGTGATATCCCTGACAGCTCCGGGGGTAGCAGTGCCGCTTACTGCATCCGTGATCTGTTCGCATTGAATCACTGTAAGGTTCTGGTCGGAAACGGCTTTTGTGCCGAGCACGTCAACCAACTGTCCAGGATTTGCCTGGGCTGCCTGACCGGTGACGTAGACATAGTCTTTGCCGTCGGTTCCGATGAATCCGTTCTTTGTGGTGGCGAGCACCGGAAGCTTGGAGAACATCACTCCCTGCTCCTCTTCGATGTTATCAGCCTCAGCGATTGTTGACGGCTGGATGTCGCGGAATTTATCTCCTGCCTGACGCACCGTCACGCTGAAGATGCTGAGCTGACGATCGCCCCTGAATTCAAGCACACAGCGGCGAGGTTTGTCAGGTTTTCCGTCACGCACGTTGTCGTTTGCGGATATGGTGATATCTGTGGTTCCCGCCGTGCCTGAAGTTGGTGTCACAGTCAACCAGTCGGGAGCTTCCACTCTCCAGTCGCCATCAGAGGCGATTCTTATCATTGTAGGATCTGCGTCGGCATTCGGGAATTCGATTGCACGGGAACTACCCATCACAGCCTTTGCAGAGCCGTTGCCGTCATCATCCTTGCAAGATGTTACCGATAAGCCGCAAAGAACCATGGCGAACGCCAATATTAGATTTTTTGTTTTCATCAGTCTTTGTTATTTAGACCATCCCGGATTCTGCACCAGGCTGGGGTTTAGGTTAAGTTCATTTAAAGGAATCGGGTAGAAGTAGTCTCTGTCCTCATCGAAGCCCTGGATATCATTGTTATGCATGATGGTGGTGATATATCCGTGAGTCTTGTCGGATAGGAAGACATCTTTGTTGATTTCTTTTGCGATACATCCTGAAGGAAGACCGGAGGGTCTGGATGAGTTCTCAGCATAGAAAGCTATGTTGGCTTTGTTATCACCTGTCATATCGAGCTGGCTCGGACCTGCCACATAGATGCCGTAGATAGGCTGGTCAATACATTTGCCCTCTTTCCAGCGGATGAGATCGTAATAGCGGAATCCTTCCATGAAAAGCTCAATAGCACGTTCGCGACGGATTTCGAGAACATCGCCGTCAGAGCAGTTTGAATAACCGTAATCTTTGCTCGTGAGGAAAGGATCGACAGAGTTCCCAGTCTTCATATCGGGCATTCCGGCGCGTTTGCGGAGAAGGTTGACGCTCTTGGTAAGATCGCCAGAAGTCAGGCTGCCTAATTCAGCTTTTGCTTCGGCATAGTTGAGAAGCACTTCGGCATAGCGGAACACCGGCAGGTCGCATTTCGAGCTTCCCGGACGGTCACAATCGTTGGTGCCGAGCATCTGGGCTGTCACAAACTTTATGGGCTGATAGCCGGTCTGCGACACGTCAAGATCCGGAGCAAGCACCGTGCTGCCTCCAATGCGTTTGTAGCTAAGTCCGCGGATGCACTGAGAAAGGCGCGGGTCACGGTCTTTCATCTCATCCTTGAACTGCATTGTCTGCCAGCCGGATTTGTCGGTGAATCGGGTGCCGTCTTTCATGAGGAAAGAAGCCACGAATTTGCGGGTGGCACTCGGGTTGCCTTTCACTTGGCTCGTCATATAGTCGTTGGCACTGTGGGAAAGAGTTGATTCCACACTGTAGCCCACTGCAAGAATGTATTCACCCTTTGTGTCGGATGCGTTCCACTGAGTGAAGAGATCGCGGTAATCCGAGGCAGGTTTCCCTGTGTTGTAGAGGGTGTATTTGCCATATTTGCCGCTCATCAGTTTTTCGGAAGCATCAACACACTGTTCGAGATAATATTTCCAGTCATGTCCCTGAAGGTTCAGACCATGATATTTGCGGAATGTCCCCTCGAATAGGCAGAAGCGCGATTTGAGTGCCAGCGCGGCGCCTTTTGTGGCGCGATAGAGGCTTGTCTCATCGGCGTTGTCAGGAAGATTCTCAATAGCGAAATCAATATCCTCAATCATGTGGGTCATTACAACTTCGCGAGAATCACGGGAGCCATAAAGAAGAGCATCATCTGAGAACAGCTGATGGTCGATCCATGGCACATCGCCGAAACGTTTAACTTTCTCGAAATAGAAGAAAGCGCGGAAGAAGCGGGCGAGACCGATGTATTTCTGAGCGGCAGCCTGATCTTCGCAATGCGGAGCGTATTCTATAAGCGTATTGATCTTGCGGAGTGTGGACCACGACCAGCCGCCACCAGAGGCAGGCACTGTGCGGAAATTTCCGTTGAGAAGTTCGCTGCTCATTGCGCGGTTAAGTTTGTGGTCATCTTGCGCTGCATATGGAGTCTTGTTGACCACAGCGTTGTAGAAATTGTTGGAGAAGAGTTCAAGCTGCTGGGCATTCTTGAAATACTGCTCCATATCCTGGGTGTCTTTGGGGGTGACATCAAGATTGCTGTCGCAGGCTGTCAACCCTAAAAGCAAGACACATGCCGTTAATATATACTTTTTCATATTGTTTGCGGAATATTGGATTAGAGCTGAAGATCAATGCCGAAAGTGAAGGTCTTGGGCCAAGGATAAGAGATGGTCCAGTTCACCGCTGATGAGCTTGAATAGTTCGACAGCTCGGGATCTATATATTTGGAGTGTTTCTTGATCGGAGACCAGTAGCAGAGGTTCTCAGCCGTGAAATAGAGACGGAGTTTTTCGATACCTGCCACTCTTGTCCATTTTTTCGGGAATGTATAGCCGACAGTGAGGTTTTTCAGACGCAGATAGCGCATGTTCTGCAGATACCGGTCGTTGGTATACTGCAGATAGGTAAGGGCTGCGCCTTTGCCTCGTGCGCGCGGAAAATAAGCGTCAGTATTGTCGACTGTCCAATATTGGTCCTTGAAATCCTCAGACATATACGTGATGCTCTGATAGAATGAGAACGGACCCCAGAAAGGCACACATCCGCTGTTGGGATACCAGTAATGGTTACCAGTGCCCTGGAAGAATATGCTTGCATCGAAACCGAAGTAGCTGAAGCCACCGCGGAAACCATATTGCAGACGGGCGCGGCTGTTACCGAGAATCTTGCGGTCACCCGGGTTGTCAACCTTGTTGTCGCCGATGCCAATCACACCGTCGCCGTCGAGATCGACGAACTTCACATCACCTGCCTGCCAGCCGCCATACATGTTCTTTGTGATGTATGACTGGTCATACTTTGCATCGTATGCTTTTGCCTCCTCGTCGCTTTGGAAGAGACCGTCGGTTACAAAGCCCCAGATCTCACCGATTTCTTTTCCGACATAATATGACTTAGCGAAAGTCTTGTCAGCGTTATCGAATTTGGTGATATGGCTGCGATAGTCTGAGAGGTTGAATCCAACATAGTATGTGAAAGGATTATCCCAAAGGGAGAATGAATCGTTCCAGTCTATGCTAAACTCATATCCCTTTGTGCGGAGGTCTGCGGCATTCATCTTTGGTGGATCGGCACCGTAAACAGCCGGCAGTTCGGCTCCGTCGGTGATCATGTCCTTGGTGTCGCGCACATAGATATCAGCAACGATATTAAGGCGGTTGTTGAAGAATCCGAGGTCAAGACCGAGGTCCCACTGATTGGCTTTCTCCCATGTGAAGTCGCCGGCGATAGGAATACCAACGGCTGAATATATGGCTTTCGTTGAGCCGTCAAGAGTATAGTCTACCGTACCCTGTGACACTTTACGAAGGAATGTGTAATAGTCTGAAACGTTCTGGTTACCGAGGCTACCGTAAGAGAAACGGATCTTACCGTTGCTCCACCAGGGGTTAAGCCCCTCGAAGAATTTCTCTTCGCTGAAACGCCATCCGATAGATCCTGACGGGAACCAGCCCCAGCGATGTCCTTTGGCGAAACGGGACGTGCCATCGTAACGACCTGAAAGCTCAACGAGGTATTTGCCCATATAGTCGTAATTGATACGTCCGAAGATACCCTGCAGAATGTATTCATTCTGTCCTCCTCCGATTTCCTTGACATTGGTTGCAAGGTCGGTTACAAGACCGATGTCGTTGAGATCCGGGTTGCCAAGATTCTTTACTGCTACGGTATTTTTCTTGAAGCTGTATCGCTCGTAGTTGTAACCAGCCATTACCTTCAGGTGGTGGTCATCCTTGAAAGTGTCTTCATACGTGGCATATCCGTTGGCGGTATAATACTGAGATGTCTCGTATAGTTCGCGCATGTAATCCTCACCGGCTCCGCCATCGTAGACTTTCATGTCCGCACCGGGATATTCGCGGTATGGAAGGTTGTTGTATCGGCGTGTGTTGCGGTTCTGGTGGAAGCGGTATGTGAAGTCTGCCGAGACTGTGAGTTGCTTTATCGGAGTGATGTTGAGTCTTGACGTTGAAAGGAATGCGTTTTGGATATTGGATCCTGGATGCTTTCCTTCCATCAACATGATGTGGCGTCCGTTGCCGACTTTGTAACCGAAATACGGGTTGCCATAGAGATATGATCCGTCAGGGTTCTTCAGGGGGAATACCGGGAATGCATATTCACCGGAATATGTCATTGAGTTCTCTATTGATCCCGAACCCTGATAGGTATAGCTCTTGCCGAAGTAAGAGACATTCTCTTCGAATGTAGCCCATTTGTTGATGCGGAAATCAATCTTGGCACGAAGGTTATACTGGTTGTATTTATCGTTGTTGTATTTTGCGATACCGTCGTTGTGCTTATAGGCTCCGGATACGAAATAATGGAAATTCTTTGAACCTCCCGACAGCGAAACGTTATGTTGCGTGAGGAATCGCTTGTCTTTCCATAATGAATGATACCAGTCGTTGTTACCGTAATATTTCCATCTCTTGCCGAGAGGAGCGGCTGAAGTTACTCCGCCGGGGTTGTCTTCCTCAACTACCCACGGACGTTCAGGATTCTCGGTCTTGTCGTTGACGCGGGCGAGAAGTTCCATCCAGTCGTTGTCGTCATAAGTCGGGAAGATTGCGTTGCCGTTCTGACCGCGCTGGAATTCATCCATCACCTTCAGGTGCCAGTAGCCAGTAGTCTCATAATCAGTAGAGACTGTTGCCTCGTCCCATCCAAAACGGCCGTTATAGCGGACGGTGGCTTTCCCGTCTTGCTCGTTGCCGTTCTTGGTGGTTATAAGAATCACACCAAAGGCAGCACGTGCGCCATATACTGCAGCGGCTGAAGAGTCTTTGATTACAGAGATCGACTGCACGTCATTGGCGTTGACCTGGTCGATGTTTCCGACAGAGCCATCGATTATCACGAGAGGACTCGCACCATTGATAGAGGTATAACCGCGGATGTTGAGGGAGGGGTTGTCGCCCGGTTTGGCGGAACTGGTGCTCACGTTAAGACCTGCCACGGTACCCTGAAGCATAGTTGACACGCTGTTGACAGGGCGACCTTCAAGCTCTTTGCCTTCGATGGCGGCTACGGCACCGGTAAGGTTTACTTTCTTTTGTTTGCCATAACCGACAACAACGGTTTCCTCAAGAGTCTGGGAATCTTCCTTCATCTTGACGTTTACCACTGTCTGTCCGGGTGCTACTTTAATGGTCTGTGGCTGATAACCGATGAGGGCTATTTTCAATTGTGCCGGACCTTCAGGCACCTGTAGAGAAAAATGACCGTCAATATCGGCCATGCACCCTGTGCGGGAATTGACCAGCATTACGCTGGCTCCGACAAGGGGCTCTCCCTGCATGTCGGTTACCGTTCCCGTCACTTGCCTTGAGGCAGCCATGACAGGCAAGCCTGTCAATAGCGCCACAAGAACCAGAATTAGTCTGCTGACTTGTTTCATAAGGTTGGTATTAGTTGTGAATAAATAGTTATTTATTTAAGTTTCGCAAGCTTCAACTTAAAGTTTAAGAGTTTATAAGTTTAAAAGTTTAAATTGATACGGATCCATTGCTCGCGTCAAATATAAACTTCTAAACTGCGCACTGCGCAATTAAACTTATAAACTTCAACTTTCCGCTTGCGAAAGTTGAATTATTTAGTATATATTGTATTCATCTGTGGAGAACCGGCGCGGACGCTCCATTGTCTCGCTGTAAGTGTTGCCGAACTTATCGGTCACGGTGATGTTGAGGTCAGTCGTTGCATCCGGGCATTTCACGAGGAAGAAATGGAAACGCTGAGTCGTGTATGTTCCAGGAGTGGAATTTACTCCGCCGCGGTCCCAGTAGGGTATCGTCAACGCCGCAATAGAGAGTGGGTCATAATAATACACCTGAGTCGTGGCAAGTTCTGTTCCGGATGCTGTCTTGACCGTAATCTTGCTGTCGGTGTTCCAGTTCCATACGTTGATCAGCACTTCGTTGGTGTGTTTCCCTTTTGTATAGGCGTTTATATAACGGTCGTTAAAGGCTTTGAGAGCGTCAGCATTAGTGAGGTTTTTCCACGTTGTGCCGCTGAAATCTACGTTGTTAAGGTCATATGTGCGGAAGAGTATTCTTTCATCGACATCAGTACCTTTGTAACTCCATTTTGAGGTTTTGCCAGTGATGTCAAATATTGCGTAACCGTAAGGTGTTCCATCCGTACAAATCGGAACTCCGGGAGTGTAATAGCCTGAATACCACCAGTCGCCACACACTGCGGGCACGTTGTGCTCATACACCGGATGGCTGTAACCTTTCATAGCCCCGTCGGTAGGGAGGATGGTGTGTTGCTGGTGGAGGTGACCGCTCACAAAGTGCAGCTCATGTCCGGCTGTCATCTCGATCATCTTCTGAACCTGGGTCTTTGTTTCAGAGCGTATCACGTAGTTGTTGGCTACCTTAGAATCAACATACCACTGGCTTCCGTGGGTGATAATGTATATAGGAGCACCAGCTGGAACATACGACAGATCCTGTTCCAGCCATGCCATCTGCGGTCCATAGTAGTTCTGTTTGTATGGAGTGTTGTCGGTAGAGGTTTTGGGAGAAATGTCGATGTTGTCCATCACTACGAAATGCACCTGACCGATGTTGAATGAATACCAAGCAGGTGAAATATAGGTGATGAGCGGGTTGATGCCGGCACCGTAGCTTGTCCGGTTGTTGGGATCGTGGTCATGATTGCCGATACATTGATAAACAACCATGTCGTTGATGTTCTCGTTGATGGTTTTGCGATAGCTTGAAAGTTCATATCCATTTTTCCAGAAAGCATCCCATGTCATGTCGCCAAGCGTAATTCCATAGATATGTTCGGAGGAGTGGGATCCCTTGTATGTGTTGACATCGCGGCAGAATCTCTTATACTGGGCAATGTCCTGGCTTCGGTTTGCGAGGTGCATGTCACCTAAGAATAGCACTTTGAAATTATCCTGGTTTTCTACTTTTTTAAGTGTGAAGGAGATATTTTCAGGAAGTGCGGCAGTGAGAGATGTGCGCTGATATATCTTTGGCATTACGCCATCGGTGAGGGGTTCATAACCGGAGGGTACTGACATGAACACGAGACCTTCCTGCTTGTTGGATTCCATGCCGTAGATGCCTTCGGAGTTGGTGACGCAGCAATCAACGCCATCGCTGATGACTACTCCCGGCACTGGCGTGCCGTCTTCTGTCTCCACAATGCCATATATAGTGGCACCCTCGGGGATATTTATTTTTCGGCTGACAACTGTAATTTTTGTCTGACCTAATTCTGTATGTTTCCCACCGCGAAGGAGTGAAATTTTATAAGTGCCGTCCCTTAGGTTTTTAGGGGCGCGTATCGTGAAATGATCTTCGGTGGCTTCCTTTACAGCGCAAGGAGTGGACTGTCCGCCATTCTCCAGAAGAATGTTGTCGGAAGTAGTGATGCTCCCCCCTTTTTGCTGAAATGTGATGTCGCTGTTTTTCACCACATCCATATTCGCAGGTATCGTCACATTTATTTCTGATGTGATCGGTCCTTCCGGAGTCTTTGGGTCATCGTCTTTGCATGACACCAATAGACATAATCCCAGAAAGAACAGGAATACAGGGCTGATGATTTTACTGAATTTTTTTGTCATGATCGTTATGGTTTTAACTTAGTTTTAGTATTAGTTGCGATTTTAAGAGGGTAGAGGTCATTCCACTTTAAAGATGCGAGATGACACTCCTCCCATTTCAATGGAAATTTTCCCGTTTTTGACGCGGGTTTTGGTTTTGCCTACCGCGGAGAGTTCTATCAGGCGAGAAGCACCTGGCAGGGTAAATTCGGTCTTCGCAGCCTTGGATGCGGGATTGAATGCCACAATGTATGTATTCTTTCCATCACTGCGTGTATACACCATAGGATAGGGGATGTCGAGGGGAGTCACAACTTTCCAGTCTCCTGCATTTCCGAGAGCCGGATGTTCGTGACGCAGGCGTATGAGGTTGCGGTTGAAATTCAATACCGAACGAGGATCTTTCTCCTGCTCTTCAACCGTTAGCTTTCCTCCGTCGAGATATACGGGAAGATATAATTTCTCAGGTGCTGCTGAAGAGAATCCAGCTGAAGGTTCATTTCGCCATTGCATGGGAGTGCGTGTGCCCGAACGTTCGGCGCGAGAGCCTTCTACGCTTGGAAGATTGTCAACGTTTCTCATACCAAGTTCATCTCCATAATGTATGAATGGCACTCCGGGCATTGTAAGTATGAATGTCATGAAGACACGCACCTCATCGGGGGTGTTCCTTGTGCCGGCATTTACGCGAGGATAGTCATGATTTGAAGAAGGCACGGCAATGAATCCATAAGGACGAGTGGCTTCGAGATCAGAATAGAACTTCTCTACGAAATTTCGGATCTTTCCTTTACCTGATTTCTCAAAATAAGCACCGGGTCCTGCCACTTTCGATTTACCCGTCTCCCAGATCATGTCGGCATATACCTTGCGTAGCCACGGTATATAGAAATCAATGTCGAAACCTGCCGGCACAGACTGGTCAGGGCTGCCCCATTCAGAGATGAGCACCTTCCCAGGGTAGTTGGTATCCTGCCAGTCGCGCATCTCTTTCCAGAGCTTCATGGTCTCTTTCTTGTCTTTATCGTTTTTTACAAGGGATTGCGCCATGTCAACACGGAATCCGTCTATACCTTTGTCATACCAGAAACTCATTATGCTTTTCAGCTCTCGACGCATTGCCTGGGGACCGGGAGCCGTGACGGGTTGCTGCCATGGCTTTGACGGGTCTGGATTTGCGTAGCCGTAATTGAGTGCCGGCTGGCACACGTAATAGTTCTTTAAATAATATGTGCCACGATTGGCATCGGGAATACAGGCGTCGCCTATATAAGGATCTGCGACTCCAACCCATGCTCCTGTTTTGGAGGATATGGGCTCTTTTTCTTTGTGTCGCTTTTCAATGTTTGCAAGGTCTTTTGCCGATATGCTGTCTGTCCATATATAATAGTCGGCATATTGCCCGTCGGGACCTTCCGTAGCTGACTTGCGGAACCATTCGCATTTGTTGGAACTGTGTCCAGGCACAAGGTCGAGGCATACCTTGAGTCCACGTTTATGAGCTTCGTCGACAAGACGGCGCACATCTTCGTTTTTCCCGAAACGGGGATCAACCTTGTAGAAATCGATGATGTCATAACCTCCGTCAAACCATCCCGATTCGAATATAGGATTCATCCATATGGCATCTACTCCAAGACTTTTCACATAATCGAGACGTGATATAATACCCTCGATGTCGCCTATTCCGTTACCATCGCTATCCATGAATGATGACGGATAAATATCATAGAATACTGCATTTTTTACCCAGTCAGGAGTGTTGGTGTGTGCGATGCATAGCGTTGAAGAGGAAAGGAATGTAAGATAAAATATCCTCCTCAGCAAACGATTGAAATTCTGATTCATGGCTGTCATTAAAATGTTCTAATGTTTAGTTATGGTAAATGGGGAAGAACCCTAAGACCGGTATGAGTTTTTCAATGTTAATGGTGCTTCAGAAGAAGTTGCATTTACGTATGAATTAGTCTTTGACAGGACTTGACCCTAAGTATCTCTCCGCAAGAGATACTT
>CABUVO010000005.1 GCA_902495075.1 uncultured Porphyromonadaceae bacterium | reverse complement strand
CTCTTGAAAGCTACCGGGAGTTGCTTCCCGATCGGTGGAACAAATCGCAGAAATAGCCGCCCATTATCTGGACGGCTATCTTTTTTACGACCTACCTGTCATCCCGGACGGTTGTACCACTATGGCATATGTGCTTAATCGATATGGGGTTATAAATAATTACCCTCGTCGAGGGTTGTCGTGACAATTTATTATAGCTGTCGTGACTATCTATTGTAACTGTTGTGACTATCTATTGTAGCTGTTGTGACTATTTATTTTAGCTGTCATGACTATCTATTGTAACTGTCGTGACTATCTATTGTAGCTGTCGTGACTATCTATTTTATCGGACTATTTATAGTGAATTGTAGGAGGGGGAGAAGGTGTCGCCGCGGGTAAGGTCGCCGGTGCGGGCACCGAGCTCAAGCCAGCGCACGCGCTGGTCGGAACGTCCGTGGTTAAAGGTTTCTGGCACGGCATACCCCTGAGCCTGCTTCTGGAGATAGTCATCCCCTATCTTGGAGGCGGCATTCAACCCCTCCTCTATGTCACCGGGTTCGAGACTGTTGAAAAGCCGGTTGTCGTGATATGCCCACACACCGGCATAGTAGTCGGCTTGCAACTCAGTGCGCACACTCAATTTGTTGGACTCAGCTTCCGGAAGACGCGCCATCTCCTGATGCGCCTGGTCAAGAGTGCCAAGAAGATTCTGTACATGATGTCCCACTTCATGCGCAATCACATAGGCAAAAGCGAAATCACCACCCGCACCCATCTGCTTCTCCATCTGTTCGAAGAAAGAAAGGTCGATATAGAGAGTCTTGTCGGCAGAGCAATAGAAAGGACCAACAGCCGACGTTGCATTACCACAGGCAGAGTTTACCGATCCCGTAAAAAGCACCATCTTGGGAGGTTCATAGGTTCTTCCGATTTTCCGGAATTCTTCGGTCCAGACATCCTCCGTACCGGCAAGGATCACCTTAGCAAACTCGGCATATTTCTCCTCCTGTTCGGAAGGGACATAATTCTGCGCCACCTGATTGCCGGTGATCGAACCTGCGTTATTCAGCACAGACAACGGATTTCCTCCGGAAATCCATATAATCAAAGCGGTGATAATTAATCCACCGATTCCACCGGCACCAGCTACCAGTCCGGTGCGCCGTCCGCGCCGGTCATCCACATTCGAGCTGCTTCTTCTCCCGTCAAGTCTCATTAGCGTATAGTTTTAGGCAAATTACTACTCCCTATCTCCCTTACTTCCCCATCTCACATAATTAATCCTCCACAAATAAAACCTGCCATCAAAACCAAAGGTTCAAAATTCCAACCATATTCAACCACACAACAACCACTTTAGATTAGCGTTGGTGTTTGCCGGATTGTGGTTCGCCGGGATACCACCAGCCGTAGCCGCGATCGGTGTATATGCTTCCCAAGCCATATTCATAACGGGCGTCGTGCTCAAACGTTTCAAAAGTATCAGCGTTTTCCGGAATTTCGCTACACACAGGATTACCCATGCAGTATACCTTTGCTCCGTAATGACACCGCTCCAGCGGGATTTGCGACATGCGGTTACGCGTAAGATCAAGCGTTACAAACGACATTTCATCCGAAGCCTGTAATGCCTCCAGATAATTATATGACGCATAAAGAGAGGACAGGGATTTACAACCTGTGACATCGAGCTGCCTAAGGTCGTTGTCCGAGCAATGAAGAGTCGACAAGGCTCTGAATCCGGCAATATCAAGTTGCGTCAGCCTGTTTGTGTAGCAGTAAAATTCAAAGAGCACATCTCGCTGATCAGTCAAATCAATTGCAGGTAGCAGATTTTCGTAACAATACAACCTCTTGAGTCGCATGCATCCTCTCACATTGAGACTTGTAAGAACATTGTCACCACAATTCAACAGATACAGCCAAGGAGAATCTGAAACGTCAAGCGACTCAATTTTATTTGAATAGCAAAACAAATCCCTGAGATTGGCACGTTCGGGTACTTGCAGTTCGGTAAGATGATTATTGGCAACCATTATGGTCTGCAATGAAATGCAATCCGTTAAATCAATCTTAGACAGGTTGCAGTCCGATACCCTCAATTCCTCCATACTATAATGCCCGGCAACATCAATATGGCTAAGTGGCGGATTATAGCTGCACATAAGTCTTCTAAGCGAATGGCATCCATCCACTTTTACCTCTTCCAACTGATTGGAAGTAGCATCAACTGTCTCAAGTCGCGTGCAGCCGGAAAGATTTAGCCGTGTGAGTTGGCTTTTAGACACACGCAATGTCTTTAAGGCAGTGCATCCCGACAGGTCAATATCGCCACATAGATTGTTTTCGTTAAGATACAGTTCCAACTCACCATTATTGTACTTAACCGCACTCCCCCATTGCGACAAAGGAAGGTCGGCACTCCATTTCACCTTGAATCGCCAATTGTCGCCATCCGTATCCTTATACAGCTTCAACAGCATTTGTTTTATAGCCTCCTCTCCTGTCAGTTCATATTCCATTGGAGGATGCTTGATCTCCACTGCCACACTCGCCCTGCCGCATGTCAATGTGAATGCGGTAACTTTCGTTTGATTACCAGTATTTGGCAATGCCGTGAAATCCACTACTGATTCTTCTTTGGTGCCGGAAGTCCTGGAGAACTGACCATTATTGTATTTCACATCAGATGATGTCTGAAGAGTCCAGTCTCCATTACACGTAAACGCAATCTGCATGTGTCCTCCTTGTGGTGGTGCCGTCAAGTCTGTAGATACCAGTTTTATTACATCCGGTTCATACTCCGGCTCATTGTCATCATGCTTGTCGGAGCACGCCGCAAACAATATAAACGGCAAAAAACCGAAAGCAAGACAGCGAAATGATTCTTTTATCATAAGTAAGTATTGAAAATTAGTTTATAATAAGTAAATGCAGTGCTTATTTAAATTTTGAATCTTTTGGATGCTTTCCTCATTTCTCATCAGTCACATAGCCCGCTATGCTCCTTCTTCGAAATAAGGAAATCATCTCAAAATATCCTAAAATTTAATATAAGCTAATTTCCAACACTTACTTATCCGATATTCTTACCATGCGGATTATTTTTTGCGTCCCGCCACATAATTATCGGCAATATCCTCATATTGGAATGGAGTGAAGACTGTGCCATTACGCATTGCCGACTTTCTGCCGCGATCATAAAGCTCGCTTTTGTCTTCAAGGGTCTCAGCCAACACCTCGTCATCGGCGAAGAACGCCCTCAGCCATTCACGGGTCTTGCCCGGACGATACCGTGCAAAAGGTATGTGCACAAATAGTTTGTCGCTCTTTTTATGAAAAAAATAGGGACTATCCAAACTTCCTGAATATGAAATCGACTTGTCATCTGCTTTTATATTTGCAAATGTTACCCAGATATCTACATATTCACTCGGATGATGCAACGAGAACCATTGTTTGGCAAAAAGACCTTTTTTACGGAGAGATTTATCATCCGCATGATACTCACCGGTCTCTCGATCGAAAAGTGCGTACTCGTGCCAGCATATCAGTTGCTTGTTATCGGGATTTTTGATATGCCAGAACACAATCTGAGCAATTGAATCGGCAGCAACATCCATCTTCTGTTCATCGATTTTTATCTTTACTTTCTTGTCCCATCCCTTAGGAAGCTTGATTTCAACATTCTCATACTCTTTTCCGTTTTTCAACATTATATCTGCAAAAACTTTTGCTGCTGCATTCGCGCTGAAAGAGCAACTTAACACCACTATTGAGAGGCAAGCAATGATTAATCTTTTCATAAGCGAGTAATTAAAAAGTGATTATTGATTTGTAAAGTTATCTCTTAAAAATGAAAAAGAATGTGACAAATGTCACATTCTTTCAATTTTGTTATAAAAAATTTCGATATAACATCATAATCCCTTAGCGATTTAGACGCCAAGGCGCAAAGGGGCGAAGTATGATCCGGATTTTCGGAAGAAGTCAGAGCTTTGCAAGGCGCTGAAGAGCTTCGATGTAATAGTAGTCAGCGTAGATGATGGAAGCGTCGATCTCGGAGCCGGCGGGATGATGACCTGTGGAGTGATCGAGGAAGGAGCTGCGATGCTCGGGGGAGCGATAGCTGTCACCGGAGAGGGAGGCAAGCATCTTGACCGCATTCTCTTTATATTCCTTACCCTTCTCTTCAGGACAATATTTCTGAAGTTCCAACAATGCCGATGCCACCACACATGCTGCAGAGGCGTCTCTCGGTGCCTGAGGAATCGCCGGGTCGTCAAAATCCCAGTATGGCACATAGTCTTCCGGCAGGCGATTCAGATATGCATCCGTAACCTTGCATGCAAAATCAAGGAATTTTTTATCCTGCGTTTCACGATAAACCATTGTATATCCGTAGATCGCCCATGCCTGTCCGCGTGCCCATGTGCTGTTGTCGGCATAACCCTGATGCGTCATGCAACGCAGGAAGTTGCCGTTTTTAGGATCGTATACCGCCACATGATAGCATGTGCCGTCAGGACGGAACTGATGTGTCATTGTGGTTTCAGCATGTTTCACCGCGATATCATAGAGACGCTGCGACCCGCCATTGCGTGCTGCCCAAAAAAGCATCTCCAAGTTGATCATGTTGTCCATGATGGTGTTATGACCACCAAGCATCTCAACATTCCGAGGCCAAGAGAGAAGAGTACCAACTTCCGGATTATAAAGCGTAGCCAATGAATCTGCGGAAGCAAGGATCACCTGCTTGTATTTAGGATTCTGAGTGAGACGATAGCCGTTGCCATAGCTGCAGAAAATCAGGAAACCGAGATCATGGTCGAAGATAGGTCTCTGCGACAGGTATTCCAAAGATTCCGTATATTTCTCAGCTTTCTCGCGGATCTTCTCATCGCCGGTCATCTCATAGTCATACCACAGTACGCCGGGCCAGAAACCGGAACACCATTCATCGGGTGTTGCCTTGCGGCAATGCCACACGGAATCTCCCGCTGCGATATTCCGCGGCATCATGGTGTAATCTATAGAATCCCTTGAAAGCTCATCGAGAGAGCGAACCACTTTCGAATGGCAATATCCGAGAGCACTGTCAACATCTATCGATTCTGCTGTTGCAGTCTGAAAGCAGGAACTCAACCCAGCAGTCAGCGCAATCCCACAAGCTGATAATATCCAATTATACACTTTCATCTCAAAAGTCTCTATCTTTATTTATTTTTTATTTTTATATCTTTAATTCCTAAAGCCTTAAACCCAACTCCTCATTCCTAATTCCTAACTCCTAACTCCTAATTCCTAATTCCGACAACGTCAATCCATCCTCTATCATGACATCCTACCGGCGTAACGCTATAGAAGCCAACTTTTGCCCCTATCCATTTTCCCGCACGAGCCTTGAAAACGCCTTCCACATCGCAGAAACGGTTATTATCCGTACTGTAAGAGAATCGGCACTCCCCTTTTTTATTCACCGTCACTCTCAGTTTCAGTGCGCATTCCATATTTCCATGAAGTCCCGCACTGTAGACTCGGGTCGGGGCTATCGTGGCAATATCCTTGACATTCTCTTTGCCACCCTGCTCCGCATCGTAGCAATCGGCAAGCTGCAAAACGAATGAATCACCACGCTTTGTCAGCCCGAGACGACAATAATCCCATCCCATCACGATTATTCCCGAACTCACACCCTCCGCATTCTCTTTTGCAGAGACAACGACATCAGCTGTAAAGGTAAATTCATCAGAGGGGAATTTCTCAAGCCAGAGATTCGGCACCTCCCAGAAATTCACGAACTCCTCGGAAAGCGTATGGCCATATATTCTCATCAACCCGTTCGGAATCGGGAAACCATAAAAGTCATTATAATTTGAATGCCACTGGAACAAAGATTCCGGAGCATCGTTTTTCGCAATAAAATCTTTGACGCCTATTGCCACAGCCGGACGTGTGAATTTCCTCACCGGTTCTCCGCAGCCGTCGCCATCCTTATCGACACCGATCACTGGCCAACCATCTACCCATTTCATCGGGTTGAGATGAACAACCCTTCCGAAAGCCCCTTTATCCTGAAAATGCAGGAACCAGTCTTCTCCGGCAGCGTTTGTAACCCATGCACCCTGATGAGGACCATTGATATCCGATTTTCCCTGAGCCATTACAATCTTCGACTCATACGGTCCATAGATATTCTTCGAACGCATCACCAGCTGCCAGCCGTCAACCACACCACCGGCAGGAGCGAAAAGATAGTAATAATCGCCTTTACGGTAAAGTTTGGTTCCCTCCACAGTATGATTCACCCCGTCATTGCCGTCATAGATTATCTTGGGTGCGGATATCAAGGCTGTGCCATAGGGAGTCATCTCACTCAATGTCAATATACTGTTGAAACCGGCGCGAGATGCAGCCCATCCGTTGGAAAGATAAGCCTTTCCATCAGCATCCCAGTATGGAGAGGGGTCGATCAGACCTTTACCGGCTCTGACCAAAACGGGTGTGCTCCATTTTCCTTCAGGATTGGTGGTCTTTGTCATGAAGATGCCGAAATCGGGATCACCCCAGTATATATAATATTCTCCGTTGTGATATTTTATGCAGGGAGCCCACACCCCTTTGCCGTGGCGAGGAATGTTGTCGCCATAAAACTTCACCGGAGGAACTGAGTCAAGAGCATAATTTACCAAAGTCCAGTTAACAAGATCATTAGAACGGAGTATCGGCAATCCCGGCGTGCACTGAAAGCTCGATGCTGTCATATAAAAAGTCTTACCATCGGGCGAGGCAACAACATCCGGATCCGAATAGTCAGCATGTATCACCGGATTTACATACTCTCGCGACGTCCTTGTGTTCGCAGGGTTTGATACGAGTTGTTCTCCGACAGCCATCGCGGCAACCGAAGAACAACTCAATACCAATAATACTAACGCTTTTCTCATTTTTTCAATTAACCTAACCAAACTTTGAAACAACCTTCTTTTACTTAAAATTCTTTTAGAATTATCTCTTTCTATCTCTATCCCGATTATCCCCTTTCGGATTATTACTTTTCCGATTATCCCTTTCAAAATTATCCCTTTCCCGCAAATGAGGTTCCGTTTAGCGAGCAATGCTCGCGTCTCCTCATCCTATCCATCTTATAATACGGAGCATCCTCCTTTTTCACTCAATCCGCAGGATAAAATCTTATCGCGACTCCCCCTTTAGCCGGAATATCGAATTTAAGTTTATCGGAAGACTTGACTTTTTTCTGTGTAATAGCCACCCCCGTACGGCTCTTTTTCTTCCCCTCTTTCTCATCGCTATATATTTCAGCCACGTATCGTTTGCCCGGCATCAGGAACCGAGACAGATCGAATGTGGCGTTGCCACCTTCATTATTTGCCAACGCCGCAGCCCACCATATATCACCTTTTCTTCGGGCAATCGTTATCCCTTTGCCGGGATATCCGTCGAGAACTTTCGTGTCGTCGAAAACTGTAGCGAGGTCCTCAAACCATTTGATCTCCTTCTCGCCCTGATAAAGGGAGGGATTGTCATACCAGAAAATAGTCTGTAGCGGGCTATAGAATACCAGCGACGCTGCCAACTGATGCGCGTGAGTATTGCGCAAACGTTTGTCATAATAGCAGATGGTATAGTCTGCCGCCCCATTGAGCATACGGGTGAAAGGAAGAGTAGTGTTATGTGTTGCATCAGGAAACTCCTCATTCCCGCAAATACCCTCTTGCGTAAGCAGGTTGGGATACGTGCGTGAATATCCCGAAGGTCGAAATTCATCATGAATATTCATCATCAAACCGTTTTTCGCAGCCTTTGCCACCATCTCATGTAGCCACGTGCTCCAGCGATGTGAAGCATATTGCACAAATCCTGATTTAACGCCGACAACGCCCCACTGCTTCAATATGGGAAAAAGCTCATCCATCTGCTTCATCAGGGCGTGCTGATTGACATAAAGCCAAACGCCCACACCTTTCTCTTTTCCATAATCGATAACTTTCTGCATATCTACATGAGGAACTACCTTAGTGGCATCGCCATCGTGACTTGTGCAGGGCATGTACCATTGCCAATCATAGAGCATATAGTCAATATTATGTTCGGCACAGAAATCAATAGTGGCAAGTCCGGCATCCGTTGCAATCTTCGAACGCATGATCTTGCCCGGTTTCACCCATGAGAAATCCCCCTTGGAGGCAGGATTAAGATTCAAAACAATGTCATTATTCTGCAACAGTTCCGCCGGAGAATCGGCTGTCATGATTATCTTCCACGGAGTTGCGGCATATGTCACCACATCAACCGGAGAATACATCACCGAACTGAGTGTGGAGGGTTTGTCCTTACGCGCTATATATTTTGTCAGACACCAGTCATCAACATCCGCATCCAAGAGAGCCACCCATTGACCGGAAGGAAGTTCCAGAGTCAAAGCTCGCTCCACTGGTCGATTAATACTGTCTACCGGACCGACATCGAATCTTGCCTGCGCCCACTGCTCGCTCCAGGCGTTAGCACCCTTTGGAAATGAATAATCCGTAAGATCTTCCGTCACCTTATGGAAAATTGCATCCGGATGTTCAGGGAAAAAGTAACGGAAGGCAATCCCCTCGTCATAGGCTCGCACCTGCACATCGAGACGATATTTGCTTTTATCCTTGCGGCTCATATGCAATGTGGCGCCATTGAAATGATCACGAATGGCAGAACGCTCTCCATATAACGGATGCCACACGGAATCTACCGGAGCGGCATAAGTAACGGAATCAACCACGAGCATGTCCATCCAGCAGTCAGGTTGCACAAGGTCTCGCTTTCCAAGAGCCATTTCCCACACCCTGTTGTCGAGCTGGAGTCCGGCTCTGGAGGGAAGTATCACATCCTTGCCGTCGACCCGAACCGAATACAAAAGTTCCTTCCCGTTTTTTGAAAAATTCACCTCGTTTCTTCCATCAGGCGATTTAAGAGTCAGTGTCCCGACAGAAGCATTCGCCATCAACACTGAAGAGAGGCATACGAAAGCAAATACACTATATTTCATAACCAATATTTTCAATCTTAAAAAGTAATTTAAACTCATAAATCCCAATATATTACGTAGCGACAATGATGAGCGTCATACAGAGGCTGCAATTCCACACCATTTGATGCGTGGAATCTGAGTCCCTTACCGTCAATTCGTTTCACAGTTGCCGAAGGATTCCCGGGATCCACCTCAAGTGTGGTTACAATATTTTCCGGCACTTTGTAATCATATGTATAGTAGTCATTGCGCACAGTCGGATCAGAAAATGGTGCCGGAGCGACCATCCCTTCCGTGCCTAAATTTCCCGCAAGCACAACCGGTCCATAAAGCAATGCCGCCTTCTTAGGGTTATCCGGTGTTGCTTCAACACGTAATGACATCGGATATGTCACCTCTACGGTATCTCCTTTCTTCCATTTTCTTTCAAGAGAGATATAAGACGACGGTTTGCCCTTTACAGCTACTTTCTTTCCGTTTACCTTAACTATCGGTTTCCCGCTCCATCCCGGATACCTCAACGACAGTTTCATTGCAGAAGAAGGCGCCTCTTCAATAGTGAATCTCGTGACTTCCGATTCGGGGAAAGATGTCTGCTGTGTCATCACCAAACCTTTCTCTTTCCATGTGAGTCGAGACGGGATAAAGAGATTTACAAACAATTCATTATCGTTGTGATAATATATTCCCTCTGCATATTTCGCATGGCTCTCGAAGCCGCTGCCTACGCAACACCAGAAAGAGTTTTCGGGAGTGCTGTAAACTTTATATGCACCGCTTTTTAACGGTAGGAAATAGCAAACCATGCCCGATTCGGGATCCTGCTGGGCAAGGATATGATTGAAGAGCGCTCTTTCGTAATAATCGGCAATCTCCGGAGATGCATCCCAGCAGAAGAGATGGCGACCGAGTTTAAGCATATTGTATGTGCAACATGTCTCACCTGTATAGCCGTTGATAAATTTCGACATCTTCGCAGGATCGAAATAATGCTCCTTCTGACTGATGGAACCGGTGACGAACGCATGTTTCCGGGTCATCTCGTCCCAGAAAAGGCGAGCCACAGCAGCTCCCTGCGCATCGGCAGTCAGTTCATAATTACGCGCCTCACCGATTACCTTGGGAATAAAGGTATTCGTATGTTTGGTGCCGAAATCTCTGTTTCCCTGTTTCAAAGGATCTATCACGTCGTTATGATAGAAATAGCGCGCAAGTTCTTTGAAATGAGGATTCCCGGTGATTGAATAGAGATTATACATCGCCTCGTTCACACCGCCAAACTCATTCCGCAACATAAGACGTCTTGTTTCCTCGCTTTGTCCGATAAGTTTGTTGTATGCCCATTCTCCCATCTTCTCAGCCACATCCAGTGCCTGACGGTTATCCGAGTAAAGATACTGGTCAATAAGACCGGAGAATATTTTATGAAGCGTATACCACGGCGCCCAAACGCTTTTACCCTTGAGATTACGGTTGATCAGCTCCTCCGGGAAAGCACTCAGATATCCTTTGGGACCCAGAGCTGTCTGCACCTCCGCCAAAGCAGCGACAATGCTATCTCCTTTAAGCTTGAATATCTTGTTACCGGTAGCGGCATACATCAGTCCATAAGCCGACATGAGATGCCCTGTGGTATGCCCCCGCAGATCGCAGTCGAGGGATTCCCAGCCGCCGAATTTCTTCAGGCTCTCATAACCTCCCTCCACACCGGCATAAACACCGGAATTATTGCGGAAGCTATGCACAAGACGGTTTATCGGTATCGAAACCATCCATGCCGAATCACGTCTTAGATTGTCGTATACCCTACCGGGCAGAAGACGCATATCCTTAAGGTCAAAACTCTTGACTTTTACCGGCACTTTGTTTTCTACAGCAAATTTTCCGGCATGTTGTCCCGGATATACCGACTGGGCTGTGACTCCTGTAGCCGACATCATTATCAATGCCGACAAAATGATATGATATCTGATTTTCATTTCTTACTTATTCGTGAAATTTGACTTTAATGAAATTCCCCTCTTTGGTGATTTTCTCAACTTTACCATTCACTGTCAATTTTGATGGAGAAGCCTTGTATTTCATGTTTACCCGAGGTTGACCGGCAACATTCAGATCAAGTTTATTCCCATCTTTCTTGGCTATAACGTTCAGTTTCGACAGTGAAGAGAAGTAAACATCATTCCCTCTCTTCAAGGAACTTCCATGACCTATGAATACCTCCTGCGGATTCACGGCATCGCCACCCTCCGGATAACTGACGGCAAGCATATAAGCATCCGTGTCCCATCCGTCGGCGTTTATCCATGAATTGAGATGCATCAGGCGACCGTCGGCAAGCTGGTTGATATAAATATCTGTCACCTTTCCTCTGTATTTCACTCTCATTCCGATCCAGTCTTTTCCTTCTCTTCTTTCAATCTCCGGAAGGTCTTTCTGGTCGGGAGTATCTTTAAGAATAACTGCTGTCACACCCTTCACACGATCAGTATTATCGGGAAGATGGAACGAATAATACTCCTCCTCACCTGATAGATCCTCTTTCGGACCTTTCTTAACCTCCCAATACAAATCTTCTGGATAGTCATGCACGAAATTACTGTATGCGAGCGGACGCGGATATATGGGGCGCACAGCCACGGAAGACTCACCATTTGTGATATTCAGGTCGAAACCACGTTTGTTTGCCTCGCCTCCCGGATGCCATAACCATTCAAAATGACCGGGCTCGTGAGAATGTATGTCATCAATAATGTAGATCACATTGTCGATCCAAAGGAAATGACGGAAATTGCGGTCAAACGCATGGCTCATCGGACCCGTGCCATCGGCAAGAACATACTTTATGTTACCGCCATCTACAAGTCCCGAAACGCTACCGGGCAACATCGTGCCGTGATATTGCTGATAAGTCTTCTGCCCTTCTCCGTTGAAGAGAACAACATTATGCGCCGGGCTCTGGAAGAAATAGTTGCGATATTCCGGCTTCCCATAGCTGCAATTTCCCGCATCCTTGATGATATCCACACCTTTATGGAAAATGATGAATGAGTTTGCATCGGCATGAGAATGATTCCATGTCATTCCTGATTTCACAGCGAGCATGGTTGCATCCTTATCCCATGAATCGCGCATGGTTGCCCAGCCGAAATCTTTCCACAGATGAGATGTTGGCAAGCCCGGATTTGAGGGAGCTTTCTTAAGGTCGGGTGTATAAAGAAATCCCATCGGGAAGATTCGTGGGAATCCTTCGCGATGCTGTCCCGGCTCTATCTGTGTGGCATACCAGAGTGTTTCAGGATTCTCTTTACCCATTGCATAGGCAAGAAACATACTGCTTTCACCGGTCACGTTCTTATGGCTGTCGCCAAAGTTGATGCTGTGAAGCTGACCTGTGCGGGGATAAGCCACATGGCAGAAAAACGACGCCAGTTTATCCATCTGGGGAATATCCTCCAGTTTTGCACCCGGATGCGAATTGAGCCAGGCGAGGCGGAAAAGCAAAGCCTCCGTAGTGCCGAAACTTGCATAGTTTATACTCTCATACATGCCGCCGTCGCGGTCGAAAGTTTTCGGTTTGTGCTGGATCACATCACCGGCGAAGTCAAACCATTCAGGCAACACCTCAATAAGAGCCTCGGCTCCTTCACGCGCTTTTTCGGATTCATTGCTGATGGCAAGGGCAAGAATGCCACCCATCCCGGCGCAGGAAGTCCACCAGTTATGCCCCATTGAGTTAAGGCTATGAATGCGAGTTGGCTCCATAAGCCAGTCGCCAAGCATAGGCTCCACACAAAGACGATAAAGGCCATCGGCTATCTGCTTACGTTCTGACGGTGTAAGAAGATCGTAAATGGCATCATAAGCCATTGCGAGCTGAAATGAGCGGTGAGCCATCTGCAGTTCGCTGCGCCATGCCGGTTTGCGGGCGAGCATCTCACCGTTGCCCCAGCTCTTCACTTTCGAAGTCTGCAACAGGACCTCACGCAACGGGTCTGCATACTTACGGTCGCCAGTCATAAGATATGCCAACGCAGGATACTCCAGTTTCATGATATTCGGTTTGCCGCTCACCTCTTTATCGGCAACAGCCTGAATATGCTTCCAGGCATTCTGCATTGCCGTGTCATTTTTCACAGCCTTCTTTGCAGCCGACACTCTCTCGGGAGTGAACAACAACGACGGATGCTTAATGCCGGCTACGCCCTCGAGGGAAAAAACTGCCACAAAGGCGAAAACAGCCCAAAGCTTCGATAGTCTCAATCTTCTCATTTTGATTTATATTGTCTATTTAAATATCACATTGTCAACATGCTCCCCGATGAAGATGCGCGCCATATCTCCCGTCTTATACCATTTCGGTTTGCCGGGCATATCGTCAGAAATATGTTTTCCATTAATCACCAGGTTATCAAAGGTAATATTAGCTACCTTGCGGTCTTCATTATATCCGGCGATTATTGAAAGTTCCGAATTATTTCCATTATAGGTCACATCCTTGAAGAGCACATTATCTACCGCCCGACCCGGGGCTGCACAATATTTCTTATTAAAAAAAATGCGGATATTGACAAGCTGCCCCTGGCGAAAATCCTCTACCCTTATATTATCGAAAACTATATCCCGCACAATATTATTGTCACCACAGCTTATGCCGAAACAACCTTGATAATCAAGTTGCTTCTCCTTCTGGTCAAGAATATCGATGTTGCGATATGTGATGTTGCATATCGTATCGGAAGGGGCATCCACACCAATCTCCGTTGCGCTTCCATGCAAGCCTATCATGATCGGGTGAGCCACATCCGCCCAAAGGGTGGAATTCTCCATAAGAATGTTCCGGCAACCGCCAACAAATCCCTTGCGCGTGGCATAGATTGTGGAGCAGTCGTCGCTGTTACGACAGAACACGTTGTTATAGCTTACATTATCGCTGGCAAAAACATTCATGCCATCGCCCCAGCCATAATAACTTATGGATTTAACATTGTTTATTTTCACGGAATCGCTACCTCCAACCGGAATCTGAGTAACAATCACGCCATCAGCCTCAATATTTTTGGAACGTCTGATAGCGATCCCCTCACCGCGTCCTTCCGGATGAATTTCGCCTCTACCAAAGAATTTCACATCTCTCACGCCCTCGGCAATAAAGCGTCCGTAAACACGCGCTCCTCCATCAACAAAGACTGTAGTTCCTGATGGAACACGCAATGTATCGCCCAGCAATTTATGCACACCAGGACCGAAATACATCAGTTTTTTATGTTTCTTGAGATTCTTAAGCACTTTTGCCGAGGGACGGTTCTTGTCGATTGGATTAGCGAAAAGGTGAAGATTATGAAAAATATCACTATTCACCTCCACTGATAAGTTACGTGGCTGAGAAAGCGAGAAGGTGACTGTATCACCATTGACATCAGGCGTGATATTATACGACAAGGGACGGATGCGGGCGGCATCAACGTGTTTTCTGCTGATTACCCGAACATCTACAGGTTGCCCTTCGAAATCAAAATAAGCCATGGATGCGGTCTCAACATGATGTTTGGTTTCGCGCACTTCATCTACCTTCACCGGATAGACAGCCACAGGAAGCCAGCCTCCGCCGTCCTGGCGCACACTCACGGAGAAGTCATCGATTGTAACTACATCCTTTCCTGCGGGATAGGTGACAATTTTCCCCATTACACACTGCGAGGATATCACTATCGAAGCAATTGTTATGATAGATTTTACGTTCATATACGAAATTACTCATTATTAATAATTCTGCAAAAGATAAAGCAATTTTTCCCTTTACCTTTACATACTTATACGAACCAAACCTTCCCTACGCCTAATACTGAAAGACATTAAATTAAAAAATGTTCCGGAAACTGCACCAATAAAGAAGCGGTTTCCGGAACAATTGTTAGGATTCTATGAAACTGATCCGTATCAACGGATGAAAAGGAGCTCACGATATTTCGGGAGCGGCCAGATCTCATTGTCGACCATCAACTCAAGTTTGTCGATGTGATAACGAATTGTTTCCATCTTCGGTGCAACCTCATCGTGATAAGCGATCGATTTCTCGCGTTCGCTCTCAATCTTGTTGGCTTTGCGACGTGCATCCACCATCGCGGCAACTCCGCTTTTGATTTCGGAGATGTGCTCGCTGATAGATTCTATCGATGCGAGATCCTGCGCTGCAATGCGGTCAGATTTGTCACCTTTGAAGAGTTCCTTGATCTTATACACATTGTCGAGAAGCAGCGACTGATAACGGATAGCGGCAGGGATAATGTGGTTGATAGCCAAATCTCCGAGCACACGGCTCTCGATCTGGATTTTCTTGGTATACATCTCCCATTTAACTTCGTTACGCGCCTCGATCTCTTTCTTGGTGAACACACCGGATTTCTCAAACATCTCGATGCTTGACGGCAGCATGTATGCGTCATACATAAGCGGAGCTGAGGTTTCTGTGTCGAGACCTCGACGAGCAGCCTCCTCTTTCCACTCTTCGCTATAGCCGTTACCATCGAAATGAATGGCTTTTGATGCCTTGATCAACACCTTGATTTCTGCAAGAATCGCATGATTCAACTCCTCTCCCTTCTCAACGCGAGCGTTAACCTTGTCGGCAAAGTCGTCAAGCTGAGCGGCAACAGCTGCATTCAGTGCGATCAGTGCTGAAGCACAGTTGGCGGAACTGCCGACAGCTCGATATTCGAATCTGTTACCTGTAAAAGCAAACGGACTCGTACGATTGCGGTCGGTGTTGTCGATCATAAGTTCAGGAATCTGAGCCACATCAAGACGCATCTCCTCTTTCCCTTTCACCATGATTTTCTCATCACCTTCGGAATTCTCTACAGCATCAAGGATAGCACTAAGCTGCGAACCCAAGAACATGGAGATGATTGCCGGGGGCGCCTCATTCGCTCCAAGACGATGAGCATTGGTGGCATTCATGATGGATGCCTTCAACAGACCGTTGTGTTTGTGAACAGCTGCCATTACGTTTGCCACGAAAGTGATGAAACGAAGGTTGTCGGTCGGTGTCTTGCCAGGTGCGAAAAGCATATCGCCTTTGTCTGTGCCCAGACTCCAGTTGTTGTGCTTGCCGCTGCCGTTGATTCCTGCGAAAGGTTTCTCATGCAGAAGCACACGGAAATTGTGACGCTTTGCCACTTCCTCCATAACCGACATCAGAAGCAGGTTGTGGTCGTTGGCAAGGTTGCATTCCTCAAACACTGGAGCAAGCTCAAACTGGTTGGGTGCGACCTCGTTGTGACGGGTCTTGGCAGGAATGCCGAGCTTGTGAGCTTCGGTCTCAAGATCCAGCATAAAAGCCTCCACACGGCTCGGGATTGAACCGAAATAATGGTCTTCAAGCTGCTGATTTTTAGCCGATTCATGTCCCATCAGCGTTCTGCCTGTCATCACAAGGTCAGGACGGGCAGCAAACAGAGCCTCGTCAACGAGGAAATATTCCTGTTCCCATCCCAGGAAAGAGGTCACATGCTTCACCTCCGGATTGAAATAACGCGCAACTCTGGTAGCCGCTTTGTCAACGCTGTTGAGGGCGCGAAGCAACGGAGTCTTGTAGTCAAGGCTCTCCCCTGTGTAAGAGATGAACACTGTAGGGATACAGAGCGTGTTGTCAAGAATAAACGCCGGCGAAGAGATATCCCATGCAGAATAACCGCGTGCCTCGAAAGTGTTGCGGATACCGCCATTCGGGAAACTCGATGCATCCGGTTCCTGCTGCACGAGCAGTTTACCGTTGAATTTCTCCACAACCCCACCTTTGCCGTCGTGCTCAACGAAGGCATCATGTTTTTCGGCTGTGCTGCCGGTGAGAGGATGGAACCAATGGGTATAGTGTCGCGCGCCATTGTCAATAGCCCAACGCTTCATTCCGTCGGCAACGCTGTCAGCGATCTCCCTGCTAAGGGGCTCGCGGTTGTCGATAGCCTTCACGAGGGAATCAAACGTCTCTTTCGGAAGATACTCAAACATCTTCTGACGGTTGAACACCTGTTTGCCATAATAGCTTTCCACTCTCTCTTTGGGGAGCTCCACTTTCACAGCTTTGCGTCCGGAAGCTTCCTCCACACTTTTAAATCTTAAATTAGACATAATATAAAATATTTAATTAAGCCCGGCTTCGGGCATTTCTTATTTTATCTGTTCTTTTTTTATTCTTTCCATCGCACGCAGTGTATTCTCTCGGGAATTGAAACCGGTGAGACGGATATATCCTTCACCTTCACTGCCAAATCCGACACCCGGCGTGCAGGATATGTTATATTTCTCAAGCATCGTACGGAAGAGTTCCCATGAACTTTCTCCGTTTTTACCTTTCACCCATATATAAGGAGATTCGTCTCCACCGAAGACCGTAAAACCGGCATCTTGCATACATGCACGTATCGTACGGGCATTTTCGAGATAATAATCTATATTTGTTCTAACAGCCTCTCGTCCCTCCAGAGTATACAATGCCTCGGCTCCTCGCTGAACGATATAGCTGGCTCCATTGAACTTGGTTGACTGGCGACGGTTCCACAACTTGCGCAAGCTTACCTCCCTCCCTTCGGCATCCGTACCACACAAAGCCTTGGGAACAACCGTATATCCACAACGTAAGCCCGTAAAGCCAGCAGTTTTTGAAAAACTCCTCACCTCTATCGCCACCTTATCCGCATCTCTAATTTCATAGATAGAGCGCGGAAGTTCCGGATTTCTGACAAACGCCTCATATGCCGAATCGAATATGATCAACGCTTTCTCCCGCAATGCATAAGCCACCCATTTCTCCAGTTCGTCGCGTGTCATCACCGCACCGGTAGGATTCGAGGGAGAACACAGGATTATAACATCGACATGCGTGTCGGGCACTGCAGGTTTGAAACCATTCTCCGCGTTGCAATCAAGATAAACGATTTTTGACCAATGTCCGTCAGGAAGCAATTCTCCAGCCCTCCCAGACATTACAGTGGTGTCTACATATACCGGATAACCGGGGTCTGCCAACGCTACGATACTGTCTGTAGAATATATGTCACCTAAATTTCCGAGATCGCATTTGGCTCCGTCGCTTATAAATATATCGTCAGCATCGATATCAATGCCGCGTTTCCTATAATCAACCACTGCAATCGCTTCGCGAAGCGATTGATAACCCTGTTCAGGGCCATAGCCATGGAAAGTGGAGCTTTGAGCCATATCGTCAACAGCCCTATGCATCGCATCTATAACACAAGGCACGATTGGCAAAGTCACGTCTCCAATATCCATTCTTATAACATCGGCTTCGGGATATTCGGATTTATATGCAGCAAGCTTTTTTGCCACCTCTGAGAAAAGGTAGCTCTCCGGAAGCTTTTCAAAATTATCGTTTATTCTCATATTGCGCTATATATGTTGGAATATAAAACACGCCATCAGCAATAAATTCCGCTCCACCCTTCAAAAATACATGATTCGATTGATCATCCCAATAGATTTCAAGTTCACCACCCAAAAGTTTCACTATCACCCGGCGATCCGTGTATCCATTGAGCGCGGCTGCCACAACTGTGGCGCATGCTCCAGTGCCGCATGCAAGCGTTTCTCCCGAACCTCGTTCCCAAACCCGCATCTCAATATGATTTCTGTCAATGACGCGTGCAAACTCTATATTCGATTTGTTAGGGAAAATCTCGGCTGTTTCAAGATACGGTCCCTCTCCAAGAACCAATTCATCGGTAATGTTATCAGTAAAAACAACAGCATGGGGATTTCCCATGCTGACAGCTGTCACAACATACTCACGACCGTTGATTATTTCTCTTTCCGAAATCTTTGAGACCGAAGAGCTACTTCTAACCGGTATTACCTCTGGGCGAAGCTCCGGTTCTCCCATATCTACCGTAACCGATTTCACTTCGTTATCCTTCACTTCAAGGCGAAGCGTCTTGATTCCTGCAAGCGTTTCAAGTGTGACCTCCGTCTTGTCGGTAAGACCTTTCTCGAAAACATATTTCCCGATGCAGCGCGACGCGTTGCCACACATTTCTGCCTCTGAGCCGTCGGCATTAAACATCCTCATGCGGAAATCGGCAACTTGTGAGGGCATTATGACAACGAGGCCATCACTGCCTACGCCAAAATGGCGATTACTTATCATCTGAGAAAGGGGGGGAAGATTATCAGGAACGATTTCCATCGCATTGATGTAAACGTAATCGTTCCCGGCACCATGCATCTTGGTGAATTTGACCTTTTTCTTGCCTTCCATATAAATTTGGAGCAATTCTTCTTTTACGGCTGCAAAATTATAAAATAATTATCAAATAAATGCAAAATAGCATTAAAAAAGTTCAACAATTATTTCATCCGAAACCATAACACCTGTATCTGTTAGGCGCAAACACCCCTCATTACATTCCAATAATCCCGATTTAATTGCCTTTGCAGCGTTATAAAGCAATCGATTCTTTGCTTCACTTCCGAAGGTTTCCTCATAATATTCGAGGTCAATACCCTTTGATGTTCTCAAACCGGTCATAATGACTTCCTCATTTATTTCCTCCTCCGCCAAAGTCTCGATTTCAAAATATTTATCTGTATTTCCCACCCCAATCATATATTTCCTGTTATCCGCAACATTCCATCTTCTGCGCCTGTCTCCATCGAAACTATGCGCAGAGGGTCCAAGCCCAATATAAGGAGTTCTCTTCCAATAAGCGGAATTATGTTTCGACTCAAATCCGGGCAATGCATAGTTGGAGATCTCATATCTAAAATATCCTGCCTCTTTAAGCCTGTCATTGATCATGCGAAACATTTCAACACTTAGGTTTTCATCCGCCTCCTCTATCTTCCCGGCATCTCGCAAACGCGTCAGTGCCGTCCTCTCCTCATACATAAGCGAATATGCGGATATATGTTGTGGATGCATCTTTATGAATGCATCGATAGTAGAGGAAAGAGAATCCAAAGTTTGCCCGGGCAATCCAAACATCAGATCCAGACTGACATTATCAAAAATATCAGCAAGCACTCTGTAGGCATTTTGAGCTTCAACGGCATTATGCCTCCTCCCTATCCTACGCAATTCAATATCATTGAGACTTTGCACCCCCATGCTTACCCTATCAACTCCAGCATTTTTCCACATCACAGCCCTATCCATTGAAACATCATCGGGATTAACCTCCATTGTGGTTTCCATAATCTTCAATGAATCCACTGTGTCAAAAGCGATTTCCCTTATGCCTGACATAAGTTCGGCGAATAAATCCGGAGGAAGAAGAGATGGCGTGCCACCACCTATATATATTGTAATTTCATTCATCCCTCCAAGCTCTCCCCTTCTTGACTTGAATTCATCCAGAACAGTCTTGACATATTGTCGCCAATCGGTATCCGGTCTGCACACTTCGCTATAAAAATCGCAATATATACATTTACTGCGACATAATGCCACATGCACATATATTCCACATCTTTTTGAACTCTCTGCCATATGTTGCTTCTAAGAGTGTGTTTACTTTTAACTTAGGTTAGCATAAAGATGGATTTTTGAGGGATTTCAGCGAGTTGAGAAAGGAGCAATTGCTACATTGCGACTGCCGAAACTTGGCTGAAAGCACCAAAAAGACACTTTATGATGACCTAAAGAATTTCCAAGGGTGCATTTAATTTTAATTCGTGTTAAAAGCAAACACACTCTAAGGATTTGCATCGCAAAGTTAGTAATGTTTTATGGAAATATGTTACAAAACATCATTCAAAGTTCCCGTTTTTCCACTTTTTTTACTAAATTGCGCTCGCTTTTGCAACACAAGGGCATCCTTCTCCCCTCAATAAACAACGTATTTCCTATAACTATAAAAATCTTGTATCAATGAAGATTTATAAAACCAACGAAATCAAAAACATCGCCCTGCTTGGATCAAAGGGCTCCGGAAAAACCACACTCGCTGAATCTATGATCTTCGAGTGTGGAGTTATAAAACGTCGCGGCACAATTGAAGCGAAAAACACAGTATCCGACTATTTCCCGGTAGAAAAAGAGTATGGATATTCTGTATTCTCAACAGTTTTCAATGCCGAATTCAATGGCAAAAAACTAAACATCATTGACTGCCCCGGAGCTGACGATTTCGTAGGCAATGCATACACCGCACTCGGAGTGTGCGATATGGGTCTTATACTTGTTGACGCTCAATATGGCGTGGAAGTGGGAACAGAAAATATCTTCCGCACCACAGCCAAACTCAAGAAACCAGTGATCTTCGGTCTGAACCAGATGGACGGAGAGAAAGCGGATTTTGAGAATGTAATGGAGCAGATGCGCGAACATTTCGGTCCGCGTGTGGTTCAGATTCAGTATCCTCTCGAATCGGGACCAAATTTCCATTCAATGATCGACGTCCTTCTGATGAAGAAATATGAGTGGGGTCCTAACGGAGGCACACCCACAATCTCTGAAATTCCGGAAGATCAGCTTGAAAAAGCACGTGAACTCAATCAGATACTCGTTGAAGCGGCAGCGGAAAACGATGAAACCTTAATGGAGAAATTCTTCGAACAGGGCAGCCTCACAGAGGATGAGATGCGCGAAGGTATTCGCAAAGGACTTATCGACCGCTCAATTTATCCCGTTGTAGTTCTCAGCGCAGCCAAGGATATGGGCGTTCGTCGTCTGATGGAATTCCTCGGCAATGTATGTCCCTTCGTAAGCGACATGCCGGCACCCGAGACAATTACAGGCGAAGAGGTTAAACCTGATGCAAACGGTCCTCTTTCAGTATTCTTCTTCAAGACTTCCGTAGAGCCCCATATCGGCGAGGTTTCCTACTTCAAGGTTATGAGCGGCACATTGAAAGCGGGTGAAGATCTTGAAAACGTATCTCGCGGAGGCAAGGAACGTCTTGCGCAGATATTTACAGTTTGTGGTCAGCTTCGCAATCCCATCGACGCTCTCGAAGCCGGCGATATAGGCGCAGCCGTGAAACTGAAAGACGTGCGCACCGGCAACACTCTTGATGCGAAAGGGTGCGACTACCAGTTTGACTTCATCAAATATCCTCAGCCCAAATATACACGCGCAATCCGTCCGCTCACTGAAAGTGACGCAGAAAAACTCGCCGGCATACTCACCCGCATGCACGAAGAGGATCCCACATGGATTGTTGAGCAGAGCAAAGAGCTGAAGCAGACACTTGTCAAGGGTCAGGGTGAGTTCCACCTCCGCACCCTCAAATGGCGCATCGAGAACAACGAAAAACTTCCTATCGAATTTATTGACCAGAAGATACCTTATCGCGAAACAATCACAAAGGCTGCTCGTGCAGACTATCGTCATAAGAAACAATCAGGCGGTTCCGGTCAGTTCGGTGAAGTTCACCTGATAATTGAACCTTACACCGAAGGCATGCCTGAACCCGACAGCTACAAATTCGGCAATCAGGAATTCAAGCTCAACGTCCGCGACAAACAGGAAATACCATTGGAATGGGGCGGTAAACTTGTGGTTTACAACTGTATCGTCGGTGGAGCCATTGATGCCCGTTTCATCCCGGCAATCGTCAAAGGTCTTATGGACCGTATGGAGCAGGGACCGCTCACCGGTTCTTACGCCCGCGATGTCCGCGTAATGATCTACGACGGCAAGATGCATCCGGTAGACTCTAATGAAATCTCATTCCGTCTCGCCGGCAGGAATGCCTTCTCTCAGGCATTCCGCGAGGCAAATCCGAAGATTCTTGAGCCTATCTACGATGTAGAGGTTCTGACACCGGGCGACACAATGGGTGACGTTATGAGCGACCTTCAGGGACGCCGCGCACTCATCATGGGTATGTCTTCAGAGAACGGTATCGAGAAACTCTCTGCCAAAGTGCCTTTGAAAGAGATGTCATCCTACTCAACATCACTTAGCTCCATCACAGGTGGACGCAGCTCTTTCACAATGGAATTCTCCGGTTATGAGCTCGTTCCTTCCGATGTTCAGGAGAAACTTCTCAAAGAATACGCAGAAACCCAGACAGAAGAATAAAAACAACAATAACCTATCAGACGATTTTCAGAATCGGGGGCACGACGTGAAGTCACACCCCCGATTTTTATTACAATTTGTTTATAAGAATTTTGCTACTTAGAAGTGAGCAAGACACATGTCAGTAATCCATATCCAGAGCGGACAGAAGCCTATGAAAAGAATTACAGAAAGAGTCAGTGACGAAGTTCCGGTTGCAACGTAAGTATCGTATTCATCAGCAATGATAATGCCGGAGAATGCGGGCGGCAACGCTGCTGCCACAACAAGCATTTTCAGATTCAGAGGATCCATTTTGAAGATCAGCCCCATAATGAGAATAACAGCCGGCATCATCACCATCTTCATAATCGAACCGAGCACCGCCTGCCAGTTGATCTGTATCTTGATGGCGGAAAGGGTTATACCTGCTGAGAATACCGCCATTGAGGCATTCGCCCCTTTTATAAGATCAAATGAAGGACTCGCCCAATCCGGCCATGGAATACCTACCAATACCCATACCACTGCAAGAATCGGTGCCCAAGCCACAGGTTGTGCCAATGCATGAAGCACCGGCTTCCATGCGCTCTCCTTTTTTGCCTGAGGATTCTCCTTGGCAAGAGAAGCATTCATCAACGACAATCCAACAGGAATGCCCACGGCATTAACAACGATACCAACAATAGCTACAACAAGTGCGACAGAAGGGTTGGTGCCGAAGATTGGCTCCAGCACGGCAAATCCGAGGAAGCCGATTGTCGGAGAACCACTGATCAATGCCGAGACGGCAGCATCAGCCCCAGTATTCTTCTTGAAACAATACTTGAATACCCAATACACTATCATGAAACAGAGCATTATACCAACCAACGATATCAGAGTCAGCTTGATATCGCGGGCAAGCATCTCTCTGCTCGCCTGCACGATTGATACGAACAGGGCTGCCGGAAGTGCATAGTCAAGCACAACTTTATTGAATTTCTTGGCATCTTCACCTGTGAAAGCGCCTCTTTTCCCGGATATGTAACCTGCCAGCATCACCACAATGATCGGCACAATCGCATACAGGATGACGTGCATCATATTTGACATCTTATTCCAATTTATAGTTTATAGTTCTTTATCATACAGTTATCGGAATCAAGGGTTCAGGATTCAGATAGCCGATGTGGCCGCTCTCTTTACCGGCATCCCCTGCGAGCTGAACATCAATCAGCGTAGGTTTGCGCGAAGCTATCGCTGCCTCAAGAGCCTGCTCGAACTCCTCTGGAGTAGTGACATAATAGCCTTTGCCTCCAAATGCCTCCATCATCATGTCGTAACGTGCATTCAGATCAAGGGTTGTAGGCGCAGGATCTCCATTATCACTCAAGTTCACACCAATGTGGTTATATATACCGCCGTTATTAAACACGCAGACCGTGATCGGAAGATCAAAATTGGTCATTGTGCTAACTTCCATTCCGGAGAAGCCGAAAGCAGAATCACCCTGAATCGTAACCACCGGTCCACCGGTTGCCAAGGCTGCGCCAATGGCAGTGCCCGCTCCCATACCCATGATTGCCCAGGTTGCGCAATCGATACGGTGACGAGGCTCGCTCATGTTTATTGCATCACGACAGTCGTCAAGGGTATTTGCACCTTCATTGATGAGGGTCACCTCCGGATGCTTCTCAAGCACAGCCTTCGCCGCGCGCAGCGCATCCCAATGATCCATTGGTTCAGGACTTGGAGCCAGTTTTGCCTGAATCCATTTGTTTGCCTCAACGGTATGCGCCTGTAGATCCTTAACCCACTGAGGATCCATCGACAGTTTATATTCCGGCAATGCCTGAAGAATCATATCAAGGGAAGCTCCGATATCTCCGATCACTGGAGCTACAATCGGCACATTGCAATCTATTTCCGTTGGTTCAACGTCAAGCTGAACATATTTATTGTCGGGATTCCACTTACCGTGCCCACGCGACAACAACCAATTCAAACGAGCTCCGATAAGAACAACCACATCAGCCTGCTCCATAATCATGCTTCGGCAAGAGATAGCTGAAAGAGGATGGGTATCGGGAAGCAGCCCCTTTGCCATCGACATTGGATAGAACGGTATTCCCGTCTTCTCTACCAGTTCTTTAATCTTTGCGTCATTCTGAGAATATGCGGCTCCTTTACCCAAAAGAAACACCGGCTTTTTGGCAGAAGCAATAAGCTCCATTGCCCTTTTCACAGAATCAGGAGAAGGATAAGTCTCAGCGGCAGGATCAACAGGAACGAACTGCAATTTGTCAGCCTCATCTTTAGAGATAATACCTCCTAAAGCAGGCACAGTCATATCGAGGTAAACACCCCCTGGTCTGCCCGAAAGCGCAGCACGCATGGCGCGAGCAACACCAACTGCTATATCCTGCGGTCGGTTCACTCTATATGCAGCTTTCACCAATGGTTTGGCAATGGCAAGCTGGTCAAGACCCTCATAGGTGCCCTGCTCGAGGTCCACGGCAACGCGATCAGAAGAACCGGAAATCTGGATCATCGGGTAGCAGTTTACAGTAGCGTTTGCTGTTGCCGTCAATCCATTAAGGAATCCGAGCGACGAGACAGTCAGCAATATTCCCGGCTTTTTAGTGAGATAACCATAAGTTGCCGCCGCCATTCCAGCCTGCTGCTCGAACCTGAAACTTATGAAGCGTATTCCGACCTTCTGGCAGATATAGGCAACCTCAGTCACCGGTATGCCTACGAGACCAAAAATCACCTCCACGCCGTTTGCCTTCAACGCATTGGCAAGCACATACATACCTGTCATATCCGTTTCGGGATTCGGAGCCATCGGCGGTTTGCATCCGCATGTCGCGGATGCAACTGCCGTTTTATTTTTTATATTAGTGTTTTCCATAACCTTATGTTTTACATTTTACCGTCAGCCAACGGTTCAGTTGTTCCGTTCTTGGCAAATTCGGCTTGCTGCTCGGCAGTATAACCCAAAGAGGAAAGGATCTCTGCATTGTTTCCTCCAAGTTCAGGACAAGGACCATAGGTAGGTTGATAATTCGAGATGGTGAAAGGCACACCCACGGTGACGAATGTTCCGATCTTTCCACCCTGATCAATCTTCACGAGTGTGTTTCCATCATAATTGTTCTGATCGGTCATAATCTCCTTGGTATTCAGCACAGGTGCTACAGGTATTCCAAACTTGGAAAGTTCTGCAGTAACCTCATATTTAGTCTTATTGATGGTATAAGACTGTATACGGGCATATATTTCCTGTTTATGCTTGTCGCGGGCATCAGCGGTATTGAAATCAGGATTTGTCAGCCAGTCTTCAAAACCGAGTCCCTTGCATGCAAGTTCGAAATCTTTCTTGCCGCGCTGAAGAATGACATATACATACGCATTCGGATCTGTCTCCCATCCTTTACATTTGTAAGTCCAGCCGAGCACTCCGGATCCTTCCTGATTACCGGAACGCGGCACAAAATCTCCGAATTTCTCATTAGGATATTGCGGGAACTGAGTAAGATATCCGATACGGTCGAGAGTTAGCTGATCGCGTGTTTTGATACGACAGAGGTTTAGGCAGGCATTGTGCATTGACTGATAGACATAGCTTCCTTCTCCGGTACGTTCACGCTGCTGCAATGCCGCAAGAAGACCGATGGCAAGGTGCATACCTGTGTTTGAATCTCCAAGCGCAGCTCCTGATTGTGTAGGCACGTCATTATCTCCTTCCCACCAGCCTGTTGTTGAAGCTGCACCCGCAGTAACCTGGGCAACAGGCTCATACGCTTTCAGATCCTTATATGTTGAAGACTCGGGGAATCCCTTGATAGTGCCGTAGATACAACGGGGATTAAGCTGATGAACAACCTCCCAGCTGAAGCCCAACTTATCCATCGCTCCCGGATGAAGATTCTCTACGAATATATCGCAACCCTTAATAAGTTTGGTTAGAATCTCTTTCCCGTCAGGAGTGGCGGCATCAAGGCTCAATGATTTCTTATTTGAATTCAGCTGTAAGAAATAATAGCTGGGGCAATCAGGATCAAACTGAAGTTCTTTACGGGTAGCATCACCCGATCCGGGACGCTCAATTTTTATGACATCGGCACCAAGCCATGCAAGAAGTTGCGTACAAGAGGGACCTGATTGAACAGCAGTGAAATCTACAATTTTAATGCCCGCAAGGGGCGCAGTGTTTTGTGACATAGTATTTATAATAATTAAGTGATTTTACGTTAAAACATACGGACACGCCAAGATGTTTATAAAATATAAATCAAATAAGATAAAAACTTCGACCATGACAAAACAACATATAAAAGCCTCCTCCACCCTCTCTCTTAAAGGAATACGGGGTGAAATGGTTACTTTTCATGAAGATCCATTTCTTGTAGAGGATGAATCGAAATGCTACACACATTTTCCTGACGGTCTCGTGGTTATTCAGGACGGTAAAATTCTCGCTGCCGGCAGTTTTTCGGAAATAGCACCGCTCTATCCGGATCTGAAGGACATAGACACATATGAAAATGCAGTCATCATTCCGGGAATGATCGACACACATGTGCACTATGTGCAGTCGCCGATGATCGGATCGTTCGGCGACACGCTTCTCAAATGGCTTAACCAATATACGTTCCCGACTGAAGCCAGATTCCGTTCCAAAGAGTTTGCAGATTCCGTGGCTCGTCTCTTCTTCACTCAGATCCTCCGTCAAGGCACCACTACCGCAAATGTATTCTCAACAACTTTTGCTTCATCTGTCGATGCCCTTTTTGAAGAATCAGAAAGATACAACACGCGCATCATCACCGGGAAAGTGCTTCAGGATCGCAATCTTCCGGAATCGCTGCGCGACCATTCTGCCGAGGGTTCTATATCCATAGCTTCCGAACTCCTCGACAAATGGCATGGTCGCGGACGCCAGATGTATGCCGTGATTCCCCGTTTTGCCCCTACCAGCACCCCTCGCCAGCTCGAACTTGCAGGGCGCCTATACCAGGACAATATCGACAAAGGCGTCTATATGCACACTCATCTCGACGAGGCTGACGATGAGATCGAATGGGCTCTATCATTATATCCACAGGCTAAAAATTACACCGATATATATAGAAGATACAATCTCCTTGGAAACCGCACCGTCCTTGCCCATTGTTGTCTCGTTAAAGAAGAAGAATGGCAAATGCTTCATGATTATGATTGCGGTGTGGCTCATTGTCCCTCCTCCAACCTTTTCTTAGGTGACGGAATGTTCAAATTCTGGGAAGCAAAAAAAGAAACACGTCCTATCCGGGTCGGTGTTGGTACGGATGTCGGTGCGGGTACAAATTTCTCACTTCCTCGTCAGCTTAATGAAGCTTATAAGGTTGGAATGCTCAAAAAGAAAAGCATAGGCGCCCTTAAAAGTTTCTACATGGCAACCAAGGGAGGAACGCAGGTTCTCCATCTCGAAGACCGCATAGGATCTCTTGAACCGGGTTTTGAAGCTGATATTGCTGTCCTCGACATGCAACCCAATGATTTCCTGAAATGGCGCATGCAGTTTAATGATTTCATTCTTGACAGAATGTTTATTCTTCAGACACTTTCTCCCGATAACCTTGTGCGTGCCACATACGTTGCAGGCAAACGTGTCTACGACCGCGAACGAGACCAACAGCTTCTCTACGCCGATGAATTATGATAAGCGGATGATCCGAATGTCATTGATATCTGATTTGCAATTTAAATATTTAATGATTACCTTTGCATATTAATTGGCAGGATAAAAGCCCGATAGAGCCCTCTCCCATCAAGCCCTATTCCGCCCTATCCCGCCCCATAAATTCCCATCTAAAAATCAATTAATTCAATAATAACAACATGGAAATCGAAGGCAAAATCATATTGGATCTTCCTGAAGAAGGAGGGACATCTCGCAATGGAAATCCTTGGAGAAAAAAAAGCTGGGTGCTTGAAACATTCGGTCAGTATCCTCGTAAAGTAAAATTCGACCTATTTGGCGACCGCATCAATCAAGTGCATCTCGAAGCCGGTAAATCATATAAAGTATCTGTAGATGCAGAAAGCCGCGAATTCAATGGTCGCTGGTATACCGACCTCCGTGCCTATGCCGCCCAGGAGATGGGCGCGCCCCAGATGCCTCAGAGCGCACCGGCTCAACCTTTTGGCGCAGCTCCTGCTCAACCTGCAGCTCCCGCCGATCCGTTCGCATCGACAGCCGCACCTGCAGCTGACCCCTTTGCATCAAACGATACGGATGACCTTCCATTCTAAAATTGCAGCTTATTCCATACAATTTTACTTTTTATTACAAATATAGATTAAGGGCATTATCATGCCCTTAATCTTTTTCAATAGTGCAATATAATGCTCAAAATAATATTTTGAGCATTATATTGCACTATTTGACAAAATTTTAGCATATATTTTATTGTCATTTACTAACTTTTTACTAATTTTGCATCTGTTAGAAAAATTCATACGGAAAAAACCGGATTTTAAAGCAAACTTGTCTTAAAAAGTTCAAGGAGCAGTGGCTCTTAAGACTTTATAAATTCTTATTTTATTAAGGTAAAAAATTAATGACACGCCAAAAGAATCAAACTGCAACCTGGTCTGAATCTAATCCTGTCTTTTCGGAGTATATTGCTCTTATGACAGAAACCAGCTGGGAAGTTTGTAATAAGATCGGCGGCATTTATGCCGTTCTCTCTACCAAAGCACGTCAGCTGAAAGAACAATTCGGAGACACTTTGGTATTTATTGGTCCCGATGTATGGAGCCAAGACAATCCTTCACCTTATTTTAAGGAGAAAAAATCTATTCTCAAGTCCGCTTCCACAAAATTGAAGCTTCCATGGGGAATCACAATCCGCACAGGTCGCTGGGACATCCCGGGCGCGCCGCAGGTTATACTCGTGAATCCGGGGCAGACTTCAGCCCATATAGATAAGGTGTATGGCGAAATGTGGGAGAAATATGGTGTCGACTCCCTTCATGCCTATGGAGATTATGGTGAATCTTGTGAATTTGCAGTTGCTTCCGCAATCGTGATCAAAGCACTTGCAGATCATCTTAAAATTGAAGAAAGAAAGGTCGTGGCGCACTTCGATGAATGGACCACAGGCATGGGACTTCTATACACCCAGCAGGCAATGCCCGAAGCTGCCACAATATTCACGACACATGCCACAAGTATCGGGCGCAGCATTTGCGGAAACGGCAAACCCCTTTATGAGTATTTCCATAATTATAATGGAGACCAGATGGCAGCCGAGCTAAACATGCAATCGAAACATTCTCTCGAAAAGGCAGCCGCACATGCAGCAGATTGTTTCACAACCGTAAGCGAAGTCACAGCAAGGGAATGCGAGCAACTCCTTGCCATACGTCCGCAAGTAGTGACACCTAACGGCTTCGAACCGGATTTCGTGCCCAAGACCACAAAATACAACAAACTCCGCAAAGATGGTCGCCAACGGCTTCTCGGAGTGGCATCTGCCCTCACCGGAAAGAAATATGACGACAATACATTTATGGTTGCCACATCCGGTCGCCATGAGTACCGCAACAAGGGGCTTGATCTCTTTCTCGATTCAATTGTCAGAATGGAGGAGCAATTGCCTGAACGCTCAGAGGCTCTGGCTTTCATACTCGTTCCTGGATGGGTAAAGGAACCCTCCGGAAGCCTTCTGATGACACTTGATTTCGAGGGTAACGATAATTCCGCACCGGATTTCCTCACCCACCGCCTCTTCAACGAAGACTCGGATGAAGTGTGTGTGAGAATCCGCGAACTCCGCGCAACCGGGAAGCTCAATAAAGTGAGGGTGATATACGTTCCCAGCTATCTCGACGGACATGACGGCATTATAGACATCGCGTATTACGATCTTCTTGCCGCATTCGATCTCACTCTCTTCCCCTCCTATTACGAACCCTGGGGCTATACCCCTCTTGAGAGCACGGCATTCGGTGTGCCCACAGTCACAACCGACAAAGCCGGCTTCGGACAATGGGTGCTCGATAATTTCAAGAATGGGCTGCGCCAATGCGGAGTGTATGTGGTGTCGCGTGAAGACAACAATTATTTCGAATCGCGCGATGCAATAGCAACCGCATCCGCTGATTATTACAATGCATCGCCCGTGGCACGTTCGGAAGCTCGCCACGCAGCTTTCCTCACTGCAGAAAAAGCCGACTGGCAGTATTTCATCAAATATTATGATGAAGCCTTTGCCACTGCATTGCGCCACGCATCGGAAAGAGTAAAATAAATTACCAACTAAAATATTAAAATAATATATACATATGAAACTTCAGGTTAGCAATACAAACGCGCCCGCTTGGCGCACAATTACAGTAAGCGCTGAGATACCCAAGGAGCTCAAGCCGCTTGAGGAGATGTCGAAGAATCTCTGGTGGGTATGGAACAGTGCAGGCAAACGCCTTTTCCGTGACCTTGACCATGATCTCTGGCGTCAGGTCGGTGAGAACCCCGTGATGCTTCTTCAGCAGCTCTCATATGAGCGTTATCAGGAGATCCTCTCTGATTCTGCAATGATGGATCGCATCAAAGAGGTTTACGCTATGTTCAAGGACTACATGAAACAGCCCATGGACAAGAAGCTTCCCTCTGTGTCATATTTCTCTATGGAATATGGTCTTTGCAACTGTCTTAAGATTTATTCCGGTGGTCTCGGTGTGCTCGCCGGCGACTATATCAAACAGGCTTCCGATTCACGCATTGACATGACAGCTGTCGGTTTCCTTTATAAATACGGCTATTTCTCCCAGTCGCTCTCCATCGACGGTCAGCAGATTGCCAACTATGAGAGCCAGAACTTCGATCAGCTTCCCATTGAGGCAGTGCTCGGAGAGGATGGTCAGCCGATGATTCTTGAGGTGCCCTATCCCGGTCGTGTGGTATACAGCCATGTATGGCGCGTGAATGTTGGCCGCATGAAGCTATATCTTCTGGACACCGATCTCGACCAGAATTCAGAATGGGATCGTCAGATTACCCACAAACTCTACGGCGGTGATTGGGAAAACCGTATCAAACAGGAGTATCTTCTTGGCATCGGTGGTATCCTCATGCTCGAAAAACTCGGCATCAAGACCGACCTCTATCATGCCAACGAGGGTCACGCAGCGTTGATGAACCTCCAGCGTCTTGTGGATTATGTGCAGAAAGATCACCTTCCCTTCAACGTGGCTCTTGAGATTGTTCGCGCTTCTTCACTTTATACAGTTCACACTCCTGTACCCGCAGGTCATGACTATTTCGAAGAATCTCTCTTCGGCAAATATCTCGGTGAATATCCTGCAAAACTCGGTATCTCCTGGAATGACCTTATGAATATGGGTCGCGAGAACCCCGACACCAACGAGCGTTTCTCAATGAGCGTGTTCTGTCTCAATACTTGTCAGGAGGCTAACGGTGTCAGCTGGCTCCACGGCGAGGTTTCAAAGAAAATGTTCGCAGGTATCTGGAAAGGTTATGCTCCGGAAGAGTCTCACGTTGGTTATGTCACCAATGGTGTCCACATGCCGACATGGGCAGCTACTGAATGGAAGGAATTCTATAGCGAGCACCTCAACGACAATCTTTTCATGGATCAGAGCAATCCCGAAATGTGGAAGGGTATCTTCAATGTGCCTGATGAGGACATCTGGAACATGCGAATGACGATGAAGAATAAATTCATCAATTTCGTGAAGAAAGATTTCAAAGAGAAATGGCTCAAGAACCAGGGTGATCCAACAGAGGTAATGAAGATCGTTGACAAGATCAATCCCAACGCCCTCATCATAGGTTTCGCACGTCGTTTCGCCACATACAAGCGTGCTCACCTTCTTTTCACCGATCTCGATCGTCTTGCAAAGATCGTGAACAACGAAAAATATCCTGTTCAGTTCATCTTCTCAGGTAAAGCTCACCCCGCCGATGGCGCAGGTCAGGGTCTCATCAAGAGAATAACCGAGATATCAAAAATGCCTCAGTTCTCCGGTAAGATCATTTTCCTTGAAGACTACAACATGATTGTGGCAAAACGCCTTGTTACGGGTGTCGACATCTGGCTGAATACTCCAACCCGTCCTCTCGAGGCTTCCGGAACGTCTGGTGAGAAAGCTGAGATGAATGGTGTGCTCAACTTCTCAGTGCTCGACGGCTGGTGGTATGAAGGCTATCGTTTCGATGAAAAAGCAGGCTGGGCACTCACTGACAAACGCACATTCACCGATCAGGCACAGCAGGACAAACTCGATGCAGCCACTATCTATTCTATGCTTGAAAACGAGATCATACCTCTCTATTTCGATAAGAACTACAAAGGCTACAGTCCTGAATGGATTCAGTACATCAAACGTTCGATCGGCAACATCGCTCCCCATTTCACAATGAAGCGTCAGCTCGACGACTACATCTCACGTTTCTATATCCCCGAGGCAAAACGCGCTGCCAAACTTGAGGCTAACGATTTTGCAAAAGCTCGTGAGATCGTGGCATGGAAAGAGGAAGTGGCTTCAAAATGGGATAGCATTCAGGTTGTTTCATCCAACTTCGATGAATCCCACACAGGTGCCTCTCGCACAGGTGACAAAATCGATATCAATGTTGTGCTCGACACCAAGGGTCTTGGCGACTCAATCGGCGTTGAACTCGTTTATTACAAAGAGGAACACGGTGAGACCAAGTTCGATGGTCGTTCTGATCTCAACATTGTGAAACGCGACGGCAACCTCTACACTTACGAGCTCAAAACGGCTCTTAAAGAAGCCGGCACATACCGCTATGCTCTCCGCATGTATCCCAAGAACGCAGAGCTGCCTCATCGTCAGGACTTCGCATACGTGCGCTGGTTTTAAAAGGATAAGGTGTTAGGCCTTAGGCATTAGGTGTTAGATATTAGAATATTTCGCCGAATGGTCTAAAGCCTAAAGCCTAAGACCTAAAACCTCAAAAAAGTTTCCGATTCAATAAATCGGAAACTTTTTTGTTATAATAGTATGGAACTTATCATTTTCAAATATTTCCCCAATCTTTCGGGAGAGCAGAAGGAATCTTTTTTGAAGATGCTTGAGCTTTATCCTGAATGGAATGCAAAGATCAACGTTATTTCACGTAAAGATATTGATAATCTTGAAATAAACCACCTCCTTCATTCCCTCGCCATTGCCAAATTCATTAATTTTACCGACGGTTCGCGCGTTATGGATTTCGGCACAGGCGGTGGTCTCCCCGGACTCCCCTTGGCAGTTCTTTTCCCAAAGGTGCATTTCCACCTTATCGACCGCACAGGCAAAAAGCTCCTCGTGGCTCAGGAAATAGCGAAATCCTGCGGACTTGCCAATGTCACATTCCAGCATGGCGATGTGGCAGAATGCAAAGATAAATTTGATTTTGTGGTGAGTCGTGCGGTCATGCCGCAACCCGATCTGTTGAAAATCTGCCGCAAAAACATATCCAAAGAGCAGCATAATGCCCTCCCGAATGGGCTTATCACTCTAAAAGGAGGAGATATATCAGCAGAAATGAAAAACCTTATGCATAGCAGCGAAATAGTGAATATAAGCGAATATTTCTCAGAACCCTTCTTTGATACTAAAAAAATTGTTTACACCGTATGTTGAAAATAGCCAAATTTGAATTCAGCCTGTTCGGCATAAACACATATGCGGTTTATGATCCGAAAGAGGGAAAGTGCGTGATAGTTGACCCTGGTATGATAAACACGGAAGAAGAAAATGCGATTGTGAATTTCATAGAGCGCAATAACCTCACCGTTACCAACATAATCAACACGCATCTGCACGTTGACCATGCCGTAGGAGTCTCTTTTGCAAAAAAAAGATTCGGGGTGCCCGTGCTCGGACACAAGGATGATGAATTTCTGGGCAAAAGGCTGCAGATGCAGGCGGATGCTTTCGGAATTATGGAGAAAATAGAAGACGTATCCATAGACACATACCTGAAGGAAGGCGACATAATAAAGGTAGGTTCCGGAAAACTTGAAGTATTGCATGTTCCGGGACATTCTCCAGGCAGCATCGCACTCTATGATAAGGAGGACGATTTCGTAATTACGGGAGACGCGCTTTTCCAAGGTTCCGTAGGGCGAACGGATCTTCCTGGAGGAAATGGGACGCAATTGATCAAAGCCATACGTGAGAATCTTCTTCCTCTCCCCGATTCCACAGTGGTTTATCCCGGACACGGTCCCGCCACTACCATTGGTCGCGAACGTGCCGCCAATCCGTTCCTTGCGGATAATCCCCATTACAGGTTGAAATAACCTTAGAAACTGTTTAAATTTATTCCGAAATTTTTATTATATGGATTCTTTCGAAAATAAATTTAAACAGTTTCTTAGATAGTACTTTTCCCCCGTTTCTGCAACCATATATTTAGGAGAATTGAGTTCGCATCCAAAAACGAACCAATCACTACTTCTATCACCTGTCATGAGTGAACACGACCTTATAATACAATTGAAAAACGATGACAGGCATGCATTCGATACAATATACGGGATGTATGCCGCTAAACTTATGTCTTATTGTCTCTCATATGTCAGAATTATCGAAGACGCAGAGGAGATCATACAAGATATATTCATATCACTCTGGAAAAACAGGCATTCCATTCAAAACACAGAATCGCTTTCCCCTTTTCTGTCAGCGGCATTAAGAAACAGCATCCTTTACTATTTCCGAAGAAAGCTTAACAGTCCTATATACGAAGAATTTGTATCTCTCAGGGATGACAAACACCCCGTAGAGGATCGCGCCAATATCGAATATGAAGAATTTAGAAAAATCATTCTTTCTGAAATCAACGAACTTCCACGTTCACAACGAGATGCGATCATTCTCTCCAAATTCAGAGGATTGTCAAACAAGGAGATTGCCGATGAGCTGGATCTCAGCATACAGACTGTAAAAAATGCTCTTTCCGTAGGATTGAAAAACCTGCGTAAAAGACTGTCACAATATCCTGAGATTTTCCCACTCACTGCCATATTAGTGTACTCTACAAATATTCAGTCCAGTATATACCTATGAACAATCTAAACTTCAAGTCATGAATGATCTATTCGATAAACTCATAAATGATCAGCTCTCCCTCTCCGAGCTCAAAGAGCTCAGAGAACGCTTCAATGCTTCTTCCGATGAAGAGTTGACAACACTTCTCCTCAGCCGAGACATGAGGGACGCAGATCCGGAATATATCTCTCAAGAGATGATAGATGAAACAAAATCACGTATCGATTCCCAACTCTTCGGCAATACCAGTCAAAAAAAGGTCAAAACGTTCAAGAGGTTTATGCTTATTGCCGCCTCGGTTCTTGTGCCCCTGATAATGATTGGGACTATATGGTTGTATATCGGAAACTCTTCTAATGTTGAGACCGGCATGTGCACCATAACTACTGCCTTGAATGAAACGTCCTCTCTCATGCTTCCAGACGGCACCTCCGTAAAAATAAATGGGAACTCTACCTTCTCTTTCCCCTCCGCTTTTAAGAAAGACAACCGGGAAGTATCTTTCAACGGTGAGGCATATTTTGAAGTGGCAAAAGATGCCAATATCCCATTCATTATCTTTACTCCCACAATTACAGTAACCGTGAAAGGAACTGCATTCAATCTTCTTTCGCGTCCCGGAGCAAAGTATTCCGAACTTTCACTCGACAATGGAATTGTCTCCATGACCCGCAAAGACTCTGAAAAAATCATTGATGTCGCACCCAAAACAAAGATAATAATTGACAATGCCACCGGAGAAGTTATTGTAAAACCCATAGACTCACTGCAAAACTCTTCTTCCTGGACATCAAAAGAGATATATTTCGACAACGTCACTCCCGAATATCTCATAGATCGTCTTGAACAGACTTATTCAACCACACTTGATCCGGAAATAAAAGGGATGATCGATGAAAACTTCATTGGAGCCCTCCCATCCAACGATCTCGACGAAGCCCTCCGAATCCTGCGCCGCATCTATTCGAAATAGCTGTGCTGAGGGCGCAAGCCCGAAGTTTTCCAAATCCCGGCGAGCCCAAATTTTCCCGAATCCAAATTTCCAGCCAATATCGGCGCTGAGAGCCATCCGCTCTCGGCGCTTTCATTTTTTATGTTTAAAAACACAAACATCACATAGTACCTTTCGCAAATAATTGCAACTATAAATAAAAAAACGTTAACTAATCTCAATTTTCATGAAACAGCGATGTTTTTCCAAACACACTTTGCTGCTTATTCTGATTGCTCTATCAGTTAATTTTGCCGCTGTCGCGGCGAATTTCCCGAAAGTTTCTCTGAATGTCAGCGATGTTCCAATGGAACAAGTTCTTAAAAAGATTGAGCAGCAAACTGATTTCCGCTTTTCATTCAAGAAATCCGCTCTCAGCGGACTACCTCCGGTCTCGATGAAATGCCAGAATCAGGTGCTCGATAAAGTGCTCAACAAACTTTTTGAGAAAACCGGCATGACCTACGAGGTCATGAACTCAAGATCTATTGTGATTGTGCCCCGAACCAAGAAAACCCGTGTAGAAACCGGGAAATCTATCGGGAAAGCCATCAGCGGAACGATCACCGATAAATCCGGAGAGCCATTGATTGGCGTTACCGTTATGGCAAAAGGTTCCACCAATGGTGCCGTCACAGATATTGATGGAAATTTTACGTTATCGCACGTTAACCCCGGGCAAGAGATAACCCTATCTTATGTGGGCTACAATCCTACATCATTCAAGATAGGGAATGCCGACAGGTATGATATCTCCATGACTGAAAGCTCAGAACTTCTTGATGAGGTTGTGGTTGTGGGTTACGGTGCGCAGAAAAAAGTAAATCTTACCGGAGCTGTATCCACTGTTTCTCAAGAAGATTTGAAAGATCGCCCTATTGACAACCTTGGTCGTCAGCTTCAGGGTATGGTGCCAAACCTCAATGTCACCCTCCAATCAGGACAGCCGGGCGCAGGAGCCACACTTAATGTGCGAGGCACAACGTCGCCTAACGGAGGCAGCCCGCTTGTACTTATCGATGGTGTCGAAGGTGATCTCAACCGCATCAATTCCAATGATGTGGAAAGCGTCTCTGTGCTCAAGGATGCCGCCTCTGCCGCTATCTATGGAGCACGCGCTGCATTCGGTGTGATCCTCGTCACTACAAAATCAGGCAAGAAAGACCAGAAACCCACTGTCTCTTACAGCGGCAGCTATTCCTTCTCTACACCCACGACCTCTACCGATTTCGAAACAAGAGGATATTATTCGGCAAAGATCGCAGACCTCTTTCTCTCAACATTGCAAAACACTCCTTACACTTCCTATACCGACGAGGAGTATCAGATGCTTTGGGATCGGCGTAACGACAAAACGGAAAATCCGGAACGCCCCTGGGTAATTACCCAAACAAAAAACGGCAGAAAACAATACCTCTATCTTGCAAATTTTGACTGGTACAATTATATGTATGACAACTCTCGACCTGCCTGGGATCATAACCTTAGCGTTACGGGAGGTGTGAAATCATTCAAATACATGATCTCCGGTCGTTATTACGAACAGAAGGGTGTGAACCGCGTGCAGCCCGACAAATTCAAGTCTTACAACACTCGCGTCAAGCTCTCCGTCGACATTCTTCCAAACCTCACTCTCTCCAATAACACTAAATTCTTTTATTCCGAATATTCTTATAAAGGATATGACACGGGAAACAACGGTGAATATTACAACTTTCGCCGCCCTACTCTCCACGCTCTGGCATCAATGGTGCCCGTCAATCCCGATGGCACAGCTGTGAGCCACACTTCCGCCACCAATTCCTCTGCGCATTATCTTATGGACGGTTATAATGCCGTGATTCAAAAAGGTAAGACAGGAGGTCACAACAAGACGCGTGAACTCTCAACAATGTTCGAACTATCCTATAAAATAACCCCAAACCTGAATCTGAAGGCTGATTTCAGCTACACATACAGTAACCTCCGCAACGATTTCCGAAGCGTACCTGTGGAATATTCACAATTTCCAGGCATAATAGCCAAAGAGGCAGAGAGTGGTGCCCACTCAAACGCATATAAGGAAACTGTTTACGACAGGAACTATTACGTTGCGGATGTTTACGCTTCTTACGACAACTGCTGGAAGGATGTCCACAACTTCTCCGGAATCGTAGGTTACAACTACGAAGCCAAATATGCAAAAGATCTGACAACTAAAAATACAGGACTTCTCTCCGAAGACCTATCCGATTTCAATCTGGCAAAAGGCACAGACAATTTTGAAATCAAAGGTGGTAAGAACGAATACGCCATCATGGGTTTCTTCTATCGCCTTAACTATAATTATGACGGTCGATATCTGTTGGAGGTGAATGGTCGATATGACGGCACTTCGCGCTTTCCACGCGGCAAACGTTTCGGTTTCTTCCCATCGTTTTCCGCCGGCTACCGCATAAGCGAGGAGAACTATTTCGAACCCCTCCGCAGCACGATAAGTAATCTTAAAATACGCGCATCCTACGGTTCATTGGGTAACCAGCAGATTGGATATTACGACTTCATCCAGACCATCAACACTGGTGGCAACATGTCGGGATACTCGTTCAACGGCACAAGCCTCGGACAACACGCCGTGGTTTCTGATCCCGTCTCCGGAGATCAGACATGGGAGAAAGTTGAGACTACCAACGTGGGTCTTGATTTAGGTTTCTTCAATAACCGTCTGAATTTCACAGGTGAGCTTTACATGCGCGATGTCAAAGGTATTCTTGCACAAGGGAAATCCCTTCCCTCCTTATATGGAGCCTCTGAACCTCAGGTCAACGCCAACAATATGCGCACAAGAGGATATGAAGCCGTTCTCAGTTGGGATGACTCTTTCAGACTCGGCGGTAAGCCTTTTACATATGGCATGTCTGTTTCTTTCTCCGGATATGAATCAGAATATACCAAATGCGACAACCCATCCGGTTTGCTCTCAGATCCCTATGTGGGAAAGAAAACAGGAGAAATCTGGGGCTACCGCATAGACGGTCTATTCAAAAACGACGAAGAAGCCGCAGCCTATGCCTCCAACCTTGACCTCACAACAGTGATGAAGGGATGTTACAATGCCACAGGAGCATATGGCATCGGCGTGCGTGGCGGTGATCCCAAATACCTTGATCTCAATGGTGACGGATTCGTCAACGCAGGCAAAAGCACTCTCGATGATCCCGGCGACCGCGTAATTATCGGTAATTCCGTGCCACGCTTCCGTTATGGCATCAATCTCAATGCATCCTGGTGTGGTATTGATCTATCAGTCTTTTTTCAAGGCATTGGACGCAAGGACTGGTATCCGGGTGGCGACAACCTACGCTTCTGGGGTCCATATTCACGTCCTTACTCCACATTCGTTCCCCGCGATTTCATGAGCGATGTCTGGAGCGAGACAAATACCGACGCTTACTTTCCTCGTCCAAGAGCCTACGCCGCACTTTCAGCGAGCAACAATACAATCTATTACGCCAACGACCGCTATCTTCAGAACCTCGCCTATTGCCGTCTGAAAAATCTCACAATCGGCTATACCTTCCCCGAGAAGTGGACGAAAAAAATCTTCCTTCAGAAGATTCGCGTATATTTCTCCGGTGAGAACCTCGTGACATGGACTGCACTCAAGAGCAGATTCATTGATCCCGAAGAAGCTTCTGCCGCTTCCGACAACCGATCGAACGTGTATCCCTGGAGCCGCACATTCTCATTTGGTCTGAACGTGACTTTCTAATCCCCACAAGATCATATCACAAAATGCCTATTATATGAAACTACGATTATATAAACTTGCGGCTGTCGGAGCCGGATTGCTCGCACTTACAAGCTGCGAAAGCGCACTCGACAGATTCCCGAAAGACAAACTCACTCCCGACACCTTCTTCAAGACAGGCACCGAGTGTGAACTTTTCACCAATGATTTCTACACTATGTTTCCTTCTGCCTCCGATATATTTTCAGAATCGGCAGATATCATTTCAAAAACAAGTCTGATTCAGGAAGTGCTCGGCAACAAACAGGTGCCTTCCACGTCCTCTTCATGGAAATGGGATAAACTCAGAGACATCAATTTCTTCCTCGAATATTCGAAAAACTGCAACCTAACCGCCGATCGCCTCAAATACGAGGGAGTGGCGAGATTCTTCCGAGCCTTCTTCTATTATGAGAAAGTGAGGAGATATGGAGATGTGCCTTGGCTCGACGTTGCCCTTGATTCGGATGATGACCGTCTTTACATGGGACGCACTCCTCGTCAGGAGGTAATCGCCCACATGCTTGAAGACCTCGATTTCGCAATAGAGAATCTCGATGCAAATCGCAGTCTCTATACCGTGACCCGCTGGACCGCCCTCGCGCTCAAAAGCCGTGTCACCCTCTTTGAAGGTACGTTCCGGAAATATCATGGAATCGACGGATGGGAACAATTGCTCGCCACATGCGCAGAAGCATCGAATGAATTCATCAAAAGTTCAGGGTATTCCATTTACAATACCGGATCCACCCCTTACCTCTCCCTCTTCTCATCGATGAATGCAATTGACACTGAGATTGTGCTCGCGAGAGCGTACAATTCCTCGATAGGTCTCACCCATGATGTGAACGGTTATCTGACCTCCACATCGCAAGGTCGCCCCGGAATACTCAAGGATATAGCCAATATGTATCTGATGACAGATGGGACTCCTTTCACTTCCAAGAGCGGTTACGAGACCATGACACTGGCACAGGAGTCACAAAACCGTGACAAACGTTTCGCACAGACAATGCGCGCTCCCGGATATAAGCGTATCGGTGAGACAAAAGAGACATCCCCGAATCTCGCTGCCTGCGAGACAGGTTACCAACCGGTGAAGTATCTTCAGTCTGCGCAATACGATGCCTACAACACATCCATGGTAGACATGCCTATCTTCCGCGCTGCCGAGGTTTATCTCAACTATGCGGAAGCAAAGGCAGAACTCGGCACTTTGACTCAAGGTGATATCGATATGTCGATCAAACCGCTGCGCGAACGCGCCGGTGTCAGCAACCTGTCGCTTTCTGCTGCCAATGCAAACCCTGATCCTTATCTGCTGGATGACGTGACAGGATATCAGAACGTAAAAGGTCCGAACACCGGAGTGATACTTGAAATCCGGAGAGAGAGGACCGTGGAGCTCATAATGGAAGGGTTTCGATATTGGGATATCATGAGATGGCACGAAGGACAACGCTTCACACGCACTTTCTTAGGTTTGTATTTCCCTGGACCCGGCAATTATGACCTCAATGCAGACGGCTCTCCGGACGTGTGTCTCTGGAGTGGCAGCAAACCCGCAACATCGGCTCCGATAGAATATGAAATCGACAAGGATATTTTCCTCTCGGAAGGAACCAGAGGGAATATAATCCTTCACACGGATTTCCCCCGTACTTTCCGCCAGGATCGCGACTATCTCTATCCCATTCCGACAGATGACCGCATTCTTACCAACGGCAATATAACCCAGAATCCGGGATGGGTCGATGGCTTGAATTTCTAACAACCAGGTAAATAATGATATTTATGAATCTACTATCTATAATAAACAAGACTCTTATTGCCTCCCTTCTCCTTATTGCGGGAGCATGCGACGAGCCCAATGGCGACAACTCTGATTACGATTTCAACAAGGGAGCCGTGAAACATGAATCCACGCGTCTTCCCGACAGTTATCGGCTCGCCACATATAATACCCATCGCTGCTCTCCTGCCAATAATGTGGCGAACTATAACAACACCGCGCAGGTGATATCCCTGATAGATCCAGATGTGATCGCTCTGCAAGAACTTGATAACGGCACCAACCGGCATGCCGAGGATCAGCTTTATGAGCTTGCCAAACGCACCAACATGTATCCGGTGTATCTTCCTTGTGTAACATATACCAAAGGCTCATACGGCATCGGCATTCTTTGCAAGGAGGAACCGATAAAGACATATACACGTGAACTCCCGGGAAAAGAGATGCGCGGAATGCTCCTCGCAGAATTCAAGGATTTCATTTTCATCTGTACGCACCTATGCGTGTCGAGTGCCGACAACAGAGCTTGGTCTTATGATATCATCAATCAATATTTGAGCGAAAATTACAGCAGAAGCAAAAAACCGATTTTTCTTGCCGGAGACCTCAACGCCACCTCTCTCCCCGCTGTGGCTACCGACAACTGGCAATCGATCAGCTCTACAAGCGTCACCTATTTCCCTACGAGCAGGCGTATTGATTATATCCTTGCCTATAAGGGAATCACAGCTCAGAGCAAAGTGCTTCAGACCATGGTGCCTTCTTTCAATGAAATTGATCTGACACAGGTCTCCGACCATTTCCCTGTAATCGTTGACATCTCTAAAAACTAATAGGCATGAATCATATAATAAAAAACATAAAGAGCAAGAATTGTGGGCTGGCATTATGCCTCTTCATGCTGGCAACGATCTCCCTGTCATCATGTCGCGACGAGGTCAGCCTGCCCCAACCCGTGATAAAACTCAGTTCAGAGTCAATCACCGCCCCCTCTCTTGAATCAGCATTCAACATCGCTGTTGAATCAAACTGCGACTGGATTGCAGATATTCAAAACGGCGAAACGCAATGGATTTCAATTTCAGATGCAAAAAACATCGGAAACGGGGAGATGCATTTATCTCTAAAACCCAACACCGGTTCCTCCCCCCGCGAGGCTGTTGTGTCGGTGCATAATGAGAAAATGACGGTAAACGCCACTCTTACGGTGAAGCAGAATCCTTCATCTGGCGACGGTATGGTATCAGTCAGTGAGCTCCGTTCGCTCGAAGGAGCCTCAGGAGTGACACTCGACAAAAATGCGGTGACTCGCGGTGTGGTGGTGTCCAATCTTCAATATAAAAATTTTCCTGCCGGTCTCATTGCCATAGAAGGCAGTGCAACTACCGGAGGAGGCATAGCCGTTAAGATCAGTGATACATTCCTTGTTGCACCAGGCGAAGAGGTTGAAGTCAATCTGGAGGGAGCGGAAATAAAGCGTGATCAGGGAAGCGGAATGCTTGTTCTTTATCCCGGCAGTAACGATCGTGTGATACGCACGGAAACAACCGGAATCATCCCGACACCCCTGGAAGTGACAATTCCCGAACTTGCCACAGGCGACTATGAATCGATGTATGTAAAGGTAATCGGTCAATTTGCGGATGCAGATATCCATAAGGAATACCTCTATGAATGCTCTTCATTCATAGATGAAGATAGCAACACAGTGGGCATAACCGTGCTTCAGGATTGTAGATTCGCGGAGTCTGTGTTGCCTACAGGCAGCGGTTTTGTATGCGGTGTTGCCGGAGCTGCCGACGGCTCTCCATCAATCTATCCGTGTTCTGAATCTGACATTGTCCTCAATTCTACACGCTTCGGTGGAGGATTTTCTTTCCCCTATGTATTCTCGCTGATGACCAACACCGCCACCAATGATGACGGACGCTATATCAAGACACAACGCGAGGAAGACAACAACTTCACGCACTCTGCGATAGCTACAGATGACTCCGGGGTATTGGCGGAATGGAATACCAGCACCGCGGGAAAATATTTCAGATTCTGGTTTGACAACAGCGGACACCATAATTTCCAGCTTGGATCATGGATGGATGTTCAGCAGAATTATTTCAAGATAACTTATCCTGAAGGAATTGAAATCACAGATGGTTTCCGCGTGCAGTTCGGATGGGGAGGCATGAAGAACGCGCCTCGCAACTGGGAAGTTCTCTATTCAACAGATAATTCCACTTGGTCAACAGGCAAGACGGAAACGACATTCTCAATTCCCAAAGATGTGGTGGCGGCTTCGGGAAAAGGATTCCTCGACTTTACGGTGGATGTGTATGTCAACGAGCCGATCAAAAAAACCGACAAACTCAGTGTCATGATTCGTCCACGCAACAACGAGACAATCAGCGGTGCGGCTCTTTCCACATCCAATGGTCGCGCTGTGTTCCACAGCTGCTTCCTCATCGACAAACTTCCGGCAAAATCCACAACGGCGGCTCCAAGCGGTGCAGTGTATTTCGAACCGTTTGATGGGCTATCACAGGGTGCTGATTATACTCTTGGCGACAAACTCGCGGCGATGCTCAACTACGCCGGTGACGATATCACCACATGGAGCGATGACATCCGTCGCGGTCTCTCCGGCACAAATGTGCGTCAACGTCCTGGGTACGCTCAAATCGGATATGTCAATTCGGTCGACAAAGATCATAAGAGCTATAAGAATGAGGTCGGCGAGCTGTTAACACCCAAGTTGGCAACAACAGGAAACCACACACTTTCATTCAAGGCAATGGCATACAGGAACAAGGCTGTGTTTGAAGGAAAATCCGTTGTGGATATCAAGGGAGACATGACTATGGGCACAATTGAAATCATCGGCGGCGGCTCTGTAAACGGACAGACTTCCTTCTCGTTCGGACCTATGTCTCACGATTCATTCAAAACATTCTCGTTCACCATTGAAGGAACCACTTCCGACACTCAGATAAAATTCTCTTCTGCTCCCGGCAACTCTGATTTCTCTCGCTGGTTTATCGACAACATATGTGTAAAATAATTCCCATAAGCCGCATTTTACCGAAGCTGCTGTTGCTTGCGACGGCAGCCTCGGTATATGCCATCGGAACACCCGACTGGCAAACCTCCTACGCATGGGCGGACGCTAAGTTGAAAGAACTGACACTCGATGAAAAACTCAACATGACGGTTGGTTATGAGGAGTTTTTCTTCCCAGGCTTCCCCGAGAAAGGGATTCCGTATCTCTATCTTTCGGATGCTACTAAAGGAGTGCACCTGCGCCCGGAGCTGACGGATACGGTTCATATACGCCAACTCGAACGCTCCACAGCTTTCCCCGCTCCTATCATGCTCGCAGCTACTTTCAATCCTGAACTTTCCTATGAATATGGGAAAGCCGTAGGTGAGGAATGTCGTGCCGGAGGAGTTGAACTTCTCTTGGGTCCCGGTGTTAACCTCGCTCGCAACTCGCAATGCGGACGCAATTATGAATATCTTGGAGAGGATCCTTTCATGGTAGGACTAATGGCTGCCGAATATATCAAGGGATTGCAATCGACGGGCACGGCGGCATGCATCAAGCATTTCATCGGTAATGAAACGGAATTTTACCGCCGACGCACAAACTCTATTATCGATGACCGCACTCTTCATGAACTTTATATGCGTCCCTTCAAAGCCGGAATTGACGCAGGTGTGGCTTTTATCATGACTTCCTACAACAAGCTCAATGGTGAATGGACAGGTGAAAGCCGCTATGTAATTGATACCCTTATCCGTCGCGATCTTGGCTTCAAAGGAGCTGTCGTGAGCGACTGGCGATCGGTCTATGATAATGAAAAAGTCGTGAAATCCGGTCAGAATTCCATTATGCCGGGAAGCAGGGAAATACGCGATGATATAGCGAATCTTGTGAAAACCGGAAAACTCTCTGAAAAGGATATCGACAGTATGATCCGTCCGCTTTTAGCCACTTGCCACGCTTTCGGACTTTATGACAGGGAGAAATACATACCTGAGTTGTTGTCAAAATTCCCTGACCATGAGCGAATATCCATGCGCACCGCGGAAGAGGGCACGGTATTGTTAAAAAACAATGGCATTCTTCCTTTAGAGAATCCGAATGGTAAAAAAATACTCGTAACGGGCAATTATCTCGATAAGGATTTCAATTGGGTACATGCATCGGCTGACGTAAAGGGTTATGATCAGATCAGCTGGAGACAGGCGCTGCAAAAAGAATTCGGCGATAATCTCATTTTTACTGCAAAACCGACCGATAAGGAAATCAAAGAGGCTGACATAGTGATTGTCTCTACAGGCACTGTCGACCGCGAGGCGTATGAACGACCTTTTGAACTGCCTGCTGCCGAAAACAATCAGTTGAAGCGAATCACTGCCTTGAATCCAAACACAATAGTTGTAGTATTTACCGGATCGGGCGTGAAACTCACGGATTTTGCTGAAGATGCAGCTGCGATTGTCTATGGCTGGTATCCGGGACAAAACGGGATGGCGGCGGTTGCGGGAGTATTGACAGGACGTATCAATCCCTCCGGCAAACTTCCTCTCTCTATCGAGAAAGATTTCAACGATTCTCCTGCAAAGGATGTAATGCCTAAAGGTGCAAAATTCTACACCAAACTGGTAAACGAACGGATGATTACTCCTTACGATGTAAACTATGATGAAGGTGTTTTGATGGGCTATCGATGGTATGACACCAAAGGTATCGCTCCGCTCTACCCTTTCGGATATGGTCTCACCTACACAGACTGGGAAATTACAAAGCCTTCGGTCAAAGTGAAAGACGGGAAGGTAGTAGTAAAATCCGGACTGAAAAATATCGGTAAACGTGATGGAGCACAGGTTGTGCAGATATACGCCTCGGAAAAGAATCCGACAGTGGTTCGACCCATGAAGGAGCTAAAGGGAGTGAAAAAGATATTCCTGGCCGCCGGAACAAATACGAGGTTTGAAATAAGCTTTGATATTGACGAGCTCGGTTTCTATGATTCTGAAAATCATGGATGGAAACTCAATCCCGGAGAATACGTAATCGCGATAGGTACATCATCTCGAGATATTCTCCATGAAGCTACAATAAAAATATGAGTAAGTGATGATAAAAGTAGGTTTAGTAATTGCAGCGATGATCGGTCTCTGTGCGGGAGTTAACGCCCAGCACAGAGCCGACAGGCAGCATCTTGAGAATGAGGATTCGTTCTCCATGATAGTGCTTGGAGATCCGCAGGGCTATATGAAATATGACATCAACCAGCCTTTGTTTGATCTTTGTACGGCTTGGATTACCGACAATATCGACAATCTGAACATCAAGGCAGTCCTTTGCACAGGCGATCTTGTAGAGCAAAACGAAAACATCGTGATGAACCGCAAGATGCTCAACCAGACAAGCCGGGAGATGTGGCAGGCGGTTTCGCGTTGCTTTGAACGTCTTGACAATAAAGTGCCCTATTTCATCTCTTGTGGAAATCATGATTACGGCTACAAAAAATCGGAAAACGGCATGACGCATTTTCCCGAATATTTTCCGTTCGAACGCAATTCTACTTGGCGCGACATGATTGTCAGCAATTTTCCTAACCGACAGGGCATCTCCGATATGGAGAATGCCGCCTTTGAGATCGAACAACCGAAGTGGGGAAAAATGCTTGTGATAGTCACAGAATTTGCTCCGCGCGATGAAGTTCTGGAATGGGCGAAGAAACTTTGCGAAAGCAAGAAATACAAGAAGCATAAAGTGATTTTCATGACTCATTCCTTGCTACAGGAGCGTACAGCCGAATATACCGACAATTCTTCTTACAAGTTAACTCCCCGCAACTGGGGAAAGGCAGTGTGGGAAAAACTCATCTATCCGACTGAAAACATTGTGTTCGCTCTATGCGGGCATACCGGTAAGCCGGGAGATTATGAAGACTCGATAGCCTATCGCGTCGACAAAAATTCAGCAGGACGCAACGTGCATCAGATGATGTTCAACGTGCAAATTCTCGGTGGAGGTTGGGAAGGGAACGGTGGTGACGGCTGGCTCCGAATCCTCGAGTTCATGCCCGACGGCAAGACCATCAAGGTAAAGACCTATTCCCCCCTCTTCGGCATCTCACCTCTCACCAAACACCTCGCTCATCGCTCCGAACCCTACGACCAATTCGATATGATAATAGATTAATAAAATAATTAAACATTAACCATTTAAAATTAAACATTATGAGAAAGTTTACTCTTTCATTGCTCCTCTTGGGAGCTGCATTCTCAATGAATGCGCAACAGGAATACGTCATCTTCGAAGATGACTTCAGCTGGCTATTGCCCTGGGCAAATGCGCTGAATGCATCGGGTCAAGCCTGCGGCGACCCAATCGGTAAGAATGATGTATCAGATGCCGTATCTGTTAGTCGCGCTTTAAACAATATCAAAATAGATGTTGATGGAACAGAAGTTAGCGCGGATCAGAAAGTTCTTGACATGGGTTATGAACTTCAGATAAAATACAACTCATCTTTAGCAGCAAAATCTGCCGGAAATGCAGTATATCTTCAACGGACACTTGATTCAAATGAAGAAGCTACAGGAGTATATTTCAAATTCGGACTAACCGGATATTCCACAGGAATCACTACACCTGCCTTAGACAAAGCTGGAGAAGATGGTGTGACAGGATTTACGGTATCTTTTGACTGGTGCCCTCAGAGACAAACGAGTGGGGCATACGATAAAACACACCTTGCTGTATATGTAAATAATGAAGCTGCAGGAACTGATGGTCGTAAAGACCTGCCGGACCATACAATTGAAAGTGGCTCGGCACTTGAATGGCATCATGTGGAGATACCATTTGATAACTATACTCTAAAAGGAACAGATAAAATCACAATTCGCCCTGGAGCCAATCAATGGCCTGGAGGAAAAACTGCCGCTTATCGTTTTTACCTCAAAAATCTGAAAATTACCACAACGACCCCTATCTCAACCGGTATTGCCGGTATTGAGGCTGATGAGAATGCTCCTGTTGAGTATTACAACTTGCAAGGTATTCGCGTAGCTGAACCGGAGAATGGTCTTTACATCGTTCGCCAGGGGAATAAAGTTTCGAAAAAATTCATCAGAAAATAAGCACGATGAAAAAGTTTGCTGTTTTAATTGCCGCGGCATCTGTCGCGGCAATTTCTTACTCACAAGATAAACTCCCCTCTCCCCCAATCTCTACAACGTGGGGCGATAAAGTGACACCACAGAATGTTTGGCAACAGTATCCTCGCCCGATGATGACTCGCCAGGATTGGAAAAATCTCAACGGTGAATGGAATTATGCCATTCTCCCGATAGGCTCTGCCATACCGACAAAATATGATGGTAAAATACTCGTGCCTTTTCCCGTGGAATCTTCTCTATCAGGTGTCGGCAGAGCTGTTGGCGATAAGAATGAGCTATGGTATCAACGTTCCTTCACCATTCCTTCCGCGTGGAAAGATTCTGAAATCAATCTCAATTTCGGAGGTGTTGACTGGAAAGCCGATGTTTGGGTAAACGATATCTATGTCGGAGGTCATAAGGGTGCCTACTCACCTTTCTCCCTTAATATAACGGATGCTCTGACAGATGGCGAGAATCAGCTAATTGTTCGAGTGTTTGACCCCACCGACAAAGGCACGCAACCTCGCGGAAAACAGGTGGTCAACCCTGATGCCGTTAAACCTAAAGGGATATGGTACACTCCTGTTACCGGTATCTGGCAGACAGTATGGCTTGAACCGGTGCCCCAAAACAGCATAACGGCTCTAAAAATCACACCCGATGTTGATAAGAAACGCCTCTATGTTGATGCAGCTGCTTCGGGCGATGGCTTGATAAAGGTTGAGGTAATAGACAAAGGTAAGTGTGTTGCCACTGCGATGGGTAAAGCATCCTCCGCGGTAGAAGTTGCGATGCCGGAGAATATGAAATTATGGTGGACTGATAATCCATATCTGTATGATATTAAGATCAGCCTTATTGAAAACGGCAATACAGTTGATAGTGTCGGGAGTTATGCGGCAATGCGAAAGGTAGGCATAAAGCGCGGTAAGGATAAAGTGAAAAGATTTACTCTCAACGATAAGCAGATCTTCCAATTCGGTCCCTTAGACCAGGGCTGGTGGCCCGATGGACTTTATACTCCACCATCGTATGATGCGATGATTTTTGATATTGATAAAACTAAGGAAATGGGATTCAATATGATCCGCAAGCATATAAAGGTCGAGCCCCAGCTATGGTATGAATATTGCGACCGCACCGGTATTCTTGTATGGCAGGATATGCCGAGCGGCGACAAAAATACAAAATGGGAGAACCATAATTACTATAAATCTCCGGAATTTACAAGATCTGAAGAGAGTGCGGAGCAATACCGCACGGAATGGAATGAAATCATGGATAACCTCCATAGTCACCCTTCAATAGTTGTGTGGGTTCCTTTCAACGAAGGATGGGGACAGTTCGATACAAAGAACGTAGCTGCGTGGACCAAAGCCAAAGACCCCTCGCGCCTGGTGAATGCCGCCAGCGGAGGCAATTTCTTCTACGGAGCCGGCGACATCCTTGACGTGCACAACTACCCAGCCCCCCGCATCTATCTCCTTGACGATTACAAAGCCAACGTGATTGGCGAATACGGAGGCATCGGCTATCCCATCAAGGGACACCTCTGGCAACCCGACAAGAACTGGGGATACATCGAATTCAAATCGCCAAAGGAAGTTACCGACAAGTATGTGGAATATATAGACATCCTCGACAACTTGGCGAAGATAGCCTACACAGGCGCGGTCTATACCCAGACCACAGACGTAGAGGGTGAAGTAAACGGGCTTCTCACCTACGACCGCAAGAAAGTAAAAGTCGATGCCCCACGCATCCGCGAAGCCAACCGTCGCCTCATCTCCTCTCACTCCGAAAAATAGTCTGAATCCCGCCCTCCCCATTCAGCCCTATTTCGCCCCATACCACCCTATACCACCCTATATAAAAAGACGAGATGCACCAAATGATGCATCTCGTCTTTTTATATAGGGCTTCGTGATTTATTTCTCTGCATTTTCCATCTCTACGATCTCAGCATCGAGAACGGTGTCGGGATCATCAGTTACCTGAAGAGCTGCAAGCTCCTCTTTGTTGGCAACCACGAGTTTGGTGTATTCACGAAGACCTGTCCCAGCTGGAATCAAGTGACCACAGATCACATTCTCCTTCATACCCTCAAGAGTATCGGTCTTACCGTTAATAGCAGCCTCGTTGAGCACCTTGGTTGTTTCCTGGAAGGAAGCAGCCGACATGAAGCTCGAAGTCTGAAGAGCGGCGCGGGTGATACCCTGAAGAATCTGCTCTGATGTAGCGGGCACAGCATCGCGAACTGTCATTGTGCGGAGGTCCTTGCGCTTGAGCGATGAGTTCTCATCACGAAGCTTGCGCACGGTGATGATCTGACCTGCAAGGTATGTCTGGCTGTCACCGGCATCGGTGATGACCTTCTTGCCCCAGATGCTGTCGTTCTCCTCCATGAATTCGCGCTTATCAACAACCTGCTGCTCAAGGAAGCGGGTGTCGCCAGGATCAAGGATATTGACCTTGCGCATCATCTGACGCACTATAACCTCAAAGTGCTTGTCGTTGATCTTCACACCCTGCATGCGGTATACATCCTGAACCTCATTAACGATATATTCCTGAACGGCTGTCGGACCTTTGATATTAAGGATATCTGTCGGGGTGATTGCACCATCGGAAAGAGGAGTTCCTGCACGCACGTAATCGTTCTCCTGAACAAGAATCTGCTTAGACAGAGGCACGAGGTATTTCTTCTCCTCACCAAGTTTGTTGGTTACGCTGATCTCACGGTTACCACGTTTGATCTTACCGAACTTAACCTCTCCGTCGATTTCGCTGACAACAGCGGGATTCGACGGGTTACGAGCCTCGAAGAGCTCTGTGACACGGGGAAGACCACCGGTGATGTCACCTGCAGAACCTGCTGCACGAGGAATCTTAACGAATACCTGACCGGGCTTAAGAACATCTCCATCATCAATGAGGAGGTGTGCGCCCACAGGGAGAGAATAGCTGCGAACAAGCTCGCCATTATCATCATAAACCTGAGCTGCAGGAACTTTCGTACGATCTTTGCTCTCGATGATGATCTTCTCACGAAGTTGAGTTGCCTCATCGCTCTCAACGCGATAGGTAACACCCTCTTCAACGTTTTCGAAGCGAACCTTACCACCCTCTTCAGAAACGATGACAGCGTTGAAGGGGTCCCATTCGCAGATCATATCTCCCGGTTTCACGGTGTCGCCATCGCGGAAGAAGAGTTTAGATCCGTAAGGTATGTTGGCGTTCATAAGAACGATTCCTGACTTGGGCTCTACAATGCGGAGCTCTGCCATACGGCCTACTACGATATCAACACCGTCAGCATCCTTGATTGTGCGGAGCTCATCAATCTCGAGTTTACCATCATGACGTGCTGTCACATCTTTCACTGCCGCAACGTTACCGGCAACACCACCGACGTGGAATGTACGGAGTGTAAGCTGAGTACCCGGCTCACCGATAGACTGAGCTGCAATCACGCCGACAGCCTCACCTTTCTGAACCATACGGTGGTTAGAGAGGTTACGACCGTAACATTTTGCGCATACACCCTTCTTGGATTCACAGGTAAGCACTGAACGGATTTCGACAGACTCGATCGGAGATTTCTCGATACGGTCGGCGATAGCCTCAGTGATCTCTTCACCTGCATGCACGATGATGTCGTCGGGATTGTAAGGATCAACAATATCATGAACAGACACGCGTCCGAGGATACGCTCGCTAAGAGAAGCCACAACCTCTTCATTGTTCTTGATTTCAGTGCAGACAAGACCGCGGAGTGTTCCGCAATCCTCTTCGTTGATGATCACGTCGTGCGCTACGTCTACGAGACGACGGGTAAGATAACCGGCATCGGCTGTTTTAAGAGCGGTATCCGCAAGACCCTTACGAGCACCGTGAGTAGAGATAAAGTACTCAAGCACCGAAAGACCCTCCTTAAAGTTAGCCAAAATCGGGTTCTCGATAATCTGACCACCCTCTGCACCGGCTTTCTGAGGTTTCGCCATAAGACCACGCATACCTGAAAGCTGACGGATCTGGTCTTTAGAACCACGGGCACCTGAGTCAAGCATCATGTAGACTGAGTTGAATCCCTGCTGGTCTTCCTCCATCTGCTTCATCAGAGTGGAAGCGAGTCGGGCATTTACATGCGTCCAGATATCAATTATCTGATTATAACGCTCGCTGTTGGTGATAAGACCCATTGCATAGTTGTTGAGCACTTCCTCAACCTGTGCATGACCTTCAGCCACATATTCCTCTTTCTCCTTCGGGATGATCACATCACCGAGGTTGAAGCTCAGACCGCCACGGAACGCCATCTTGTAACCAAGGTTCTTGATGTCGTCAAGGAACTGAGCGGAACGAGTAACACCACAAGTCTTGATCACCTTACCGATGATGGTGCGCAGCGATTTCTTGGAAATGATCTCGTTGACATATCCGATCTCTTTGGGCACGAACTGATTGAACAGGATACGACCCACAGAAGTATCTTTCTTGAGAACCTTAACAGGATTCCCATCGGCATCAATATCATCAACGAGTACGGTTACAGGAGACTGCAATGTCACCTTACCTTCGTTGTATGCGATTTCCGCCTCTTCCGGTCCATAGAAAACCGCCCCCTCACCTTTAGAACCTTTGCGGAGCTTTGTGATATAATACAGACCAAGCACCATGTCCTGAGAAGGCACGGTAATTGGCGCACCGTTGGCTGGGTTAAGGATGTTGTGCGCACCGAGCATAAGCATCTGAGCCTCAAGAATAGCCTCATTGCTCAAAGGCAAGTGCACAGCCATCTGGTCTCCGTCGAAGTCGGCGTTGAATGCCGTACATGCCAGCGGATGGAGCTGAATTGCCTTACCCTCGATCATCTTGGGCTGGAAAGCCTGAATACCGAGACGGTGAAGCGTCGGGGCACGGTTGAGAAGCACCGGATGACCCTTCATCACGTATTCGAGGATATCCCAAACAACCGGCTCTTTACGGTCTACAATCTTCTTGGCGCTCTTCACTGTCTTCACGATTCCGCGCTCTATGAGCTTACGGATCACAAATGGTTTGTAAAGCTCAGCAGCCATAAGTTTTGGAATACCGCACTCATGCATCTTAAGCTCAGGACCGACCACGATGACCGAACGAGCCGAATAGTCGACACGTTTACCGAGGAGGTTCTGACGGAAACGACCCTGCTTACCTTTCAGAGAGTCTGAAAGAGATTTGAGAGGACGGTTCACATCCGATTTCACAGCCGAAGATTTGCGGCTGTTGTCAAGAAGTGAATCCACAGCCTCCTGAAGAAGACGCTTCTCATTGCGGAGAATAACCTCAGGTGCCTGAATCTCGATAAGACGTTTCAGACGGTTGTTACGTATGATTACGCGACGATAAAGATCGTTGAGGTCGGATGTTGCGAAGCGGCCACCATCAAGGGGCACAAGAGGACGCAACTCCGGCGGAATAACGGGCACAGCCTTGAGCACCATCCATTCCGGTTTGTTAACACCGGCTGATGAAAGGAAACTGTTAACGACCTGAAGGCGTTTAAGCGCCTCTGTCTTTCTCTGCTGAGAACCGTCGGTATTAGCCTTATGACGCAATTCTGCGGCGAGAGAAACAAGGTCGATCTGCTGAAGCAACTCATAGATTGCCTCTGCACCCATTTTTGCTACAAACTTGTTGGGATCGCCATCCTCAAGATATTTGTTATCTTCGGGAAGCTGATCCATGATATTCATATATTCCTCTTCAGAGAGAAGATCAAGTTTCTCCACACCTTCCACATTTCCGGGATTGATCACGACATAGCGTTCGTAATAAATCACTGCGTCAAGTTTCTTGGAAGGAAGACCCAGGAGATATCCGATCTTATTGGGAAGCGAGCGGAAATACCAGATATGAGCCACAGGAACTACCAGCTCGATATGACCCATGCGCTCACGACGCACCTTCTTCTCAGTCACCTCGACACCGCAACGGTCGCACACGATGCCTTTGTAGCGGATACGTTTGTACTTACCGCAGTGGCACTCGTAGTCTTTCACCGGACCGAAAATCTTTTCACAGAAAAGACCGTCGCGCTCCGGTTTGTAAGTACGATAGTTGATGGTCTCGGGCTTCAGCACCTCACCGCTCGATTTCTCCTTGATCTCCTCCGGAGAGGCGAGACCGATGGTGATTTTCGAGAAATTGCTTTTAATTTTATTGTCTCTTCTAAAAGCCATAAGATGTTTTTCCTTATATTGGTCTGCCTCGGGATTCCTTTAGACGAAATCCCGAAGCAGATTTGTTTTGATTTTTAATCTAACGTGATGCTCAAGCCAAGACCGCGGAGTTCATGGAGAAGCACATTGAGCGACTCCGGAATTCCGGGATTAGGCATTGGATCTCCCTTGACGATAGCCTCGTATGCTTTTGAGCGTCCTACCACATCGTCTGACTTGATAGTAAGGATCTCCTGAAGGATATGCGCGGCACCGAATGCCTCAAGCGCCCAAACCTCCATCTCTCCGAAACGCTGACCACCGAACTGAGCTTTACCTCCAAGAGGCTGCTGGGTGATGAGTGAGTACGGACCGATCGAACGTGCATGCATCTTGTCTTCAACCATGTGACCCAGCTTAAGCATGTAGATCACACCTACCGTTGCAGGCTGGTCGAAACGGTCGCCTGTTCCACCATCGTAAAGATATGTCTTACCATAGCGGGGAAGACCTGCTTTGTCTGTCCATTCGTTAAGATCGTCGAGGGAAGCACCATCGAAGATAGGTGTAGCAAATTTCTCGCCAAGTTCGCGACCTGCCCAACCGAGCACAGTCTCGAAGATCTGACCGAGGTTCATACGGGAAGGCACACCGAGCGGGTTAAGCACGATATCCACAGGAGTTCCATCTTCGAGGAACGGCATATCTTCCTGACGCACAACGCGCGATACGATACCCTTGTTACCGTGGCGACCTGCCATCTTGTCACCTACTCCGATCTTACGCTTCTTGGCAATATATACTTTTGCCATCTGCATGATGCCCGAAGGAAGTTCATCACCGATGGTGATATCGAATTTCTTGCGGCGAAGCTCACTGTCAATCTCTTTGGATTTGCGGAGATAGTTGGTGATGAGTTTGGCAACCATACCATCAATGCGGGCATCCCCTGTCCAGTTGCTGAGGTTTACAGTCTCATAATCGATAGCACCGAATGTGACATCATCGAATTTCTGACCCACCGGAACAACATCCACACCGATGAAATCTTTCACGCCCTGTGAAGTCTGTTCCTTAAGTAGAGTCTGCATCTTCGACACCATAATCTGACGAAGCTCTGACTGCTTCTCCTCATATTCTTCATCAAGAAGAGGAAGCTGCGCGTTGGCGCTGTTCTTATTGCTCTTCTTCTTGACAGCCTTGGAGAAGAGGTTTGTTCCGATAACCACACCCTTGAGCGAAGGAGAAGCCTTGAGAGAAGCATCCTTCACATCGCCGGCTTTGTCACCGAAGATCGCGCGGAGAAGTTTTTCTTCCGGTGTCGGATCGCTTTCTCCCTTAGGAGTGATCTTACCGATCATGATATCACCGGGTACAACGTGTGCTCCTACACGGATGATACCACGCTCGTCAAGATCCTTGGTTGCATCCTCGCTTACATTCGGAATATCGGATGTGAGTTCCTCCATGCCGCGCTTTGTCTCGCGCACGTCAAGAGTATATTCGTCAACGTGAACAGAAGTAAGAATATCCTCGCGAACCATGCGCTCGTTGAGCACGATTGCATCCTCGTAGTTGTAACCTTTCCAGGGCATGAACGCCACCTTAAGGTTGCGACCGAGGGCGAGTTCACCTTTCTCAGTAGAATAACCCTCAGTCAGGATATCTCCTTTCTCTACGCGCTGACCCTTGTTGCAAATCGGACGGAGGTCGATGGTTGTTCCCTGGTTTGTGCGACGGAACTTCGGAATCTTATATTCTTTCACAGATGATTCGAATTCTACGAACTCCTCATCATCAGTGCGGTCATAGTTAATACGAATCACTCTTGCATCCACGTATTCGATCACACCCGGCCCCTCGGCAGTGATCTGCGTGCGGGAATCCTTGATGAGCTGACCTTCGATACCCGTGCCGACAATAGGAGCCTCGCTACGGAGCAAAGGCACAGCCTGACGCATCATGTTAGATCCCATCAACGCGCGGTTAGCATCGTCATGCTCAAGGAACGGGATGAGTGAAGCCGCGATCGACGCAATCTGAATCGGCGACACATCCATAAGCTGAAGCTCCTCAGGAGCCACAATCGGGAAGTCGGCATCAAGACGCGCCTTTACCTTGGGATTGATGAAAGAACCGTCATCGTTAACGGGCGCATTACCCTGTGCGATGGTCTGACCTTCCTCAATCTCTGCTGTGAGGTAAACAACCTCATCATTATTCAGATTGACCTTGCCGTCGGTAACCTTCCTATAAGGAGTCTCGATAAAGCCAAGGTTATTGATCTTCGCATATACGCAAAGAGAAGAAATAAGACCGATGTTAGGACCCTCAGGAGTCTCGATCGGACAAAGACGGCCATAGTGAGTATAGTGCACGTCTCGGACCTCGAAACCTGCGCGCTCACGTGAAAGACCGCCGGGACCAAGTGCCGACATACGACGCTTGTGGGTGATCTCGGCAAGAGGGTTGGTCTGATCCATAAACTGCGAAAGGGCGTTTGTTCCGAAGAAAGTGTTTATCACAGCCGAGATTGTCTTGGCATTGATAAGGTCTGTCGGAGTGAACACCTCATTGTCGCGAACGTTCATTTTCTCACGGATGGAGCGTGAAATACGCGCCAATCCGACACCGAACTGATTGTAAAGCTGCTCACCAACTGTGCGCACGCGGCGGTTGCTGAGGTGGTCGATATCATCGACATCGCTCTTTGCATTGATCAGCTCGATAAGATATTTGATGATGGCGATGATGTCCTCACGTGTGAGAACCTTCACATCCATCGGAGTGTCAAGTTCAAGTTTCTTGTTGATACGATAACGTCCAACCTCACCGAGGTCATAACGCTTTTCGCTAAAGAAAAGATTCTGGATCACCTCGCGTGCAGACGCATCATCCGGCGGCTCGGCATTGCGGAGCTGACGATAAATATACTGCACAGCCTCTTTCTCGGAGTTTGAGGTGTCCTTCTGGAGAGTGTTGAAAATAATGCTATAGTCAACGGCATTCACATTCTCTTTCTCGAGAAGAATAGTCTTAACACCGCTCTCCATGATTGCATCGATCACATCCTCTGTGATCTCGCTTCCACGGTCAACAACAACAGTGTTGCGTTCGATGGAAACGACCTCACCTGTATCCTCATCAACGAAGTCTTCAACCCAGCTGTTGAGAACACGGGCAGCAAGTTTTCGTCCAACTGAATTCTTCAGATTGGTTTTTGTTACCTTTATCTCTTCAGCCAAGTCAAATATCTGGATGATATCCTTATCGCTCTCAAGTCCGATGGCACGTAACAATGTTGTGACCGGAAGTTTCTTCTTTCGGTCGATATATGCATACATCACATTGTTGATATCGGTTGCAAACTCTATCCAGCTGCCACGGAAAGGAATGATTCGCGCAGAATAGAGTTTTGTGCCGTTGGCATGGGTGCTCTGACCGAAAAATACGCCCGGCGAACGATGAAGCTGCGACACGACAACACGCTCGGCACCATTAATGATAAACGTGCCCTGCTCGGTCATATAAGGAATAGGACCAAGGTAAACATCTTGAATCGTCGTTGCAAAATCCTCATGATCAGGATCGGTGCAATAAAGCTTGAGCTTTGCCTTGAGGGGCACACTATACGTGAGGCCACGCTCGAGACATTCCTCTATCGAGTAGCGCGGAGGATCGATGTAATAATCGAGAAACTCCAGCACGAAGTTGTTTCGGGTGTCGGCGATAGGGAAATTTTCTGCAAACACTTTATAGAGTCCCTGGTTCTTTCTCATCTCAGGGGGAGTGTCGAGCTGCAGAAAATCCTTAAACGATTTCAACTGCACTTCCAAGAAATCAGGAAAAGGCAGTGGATTCTTTATCGACGCGAAATTAACGCGCGGTTTTTCGGTAAGTTTTACTGACATTGGTAATAAGTTAATAAAGGACTTTAGTCGTACGGCTCCTGAAGAACCCATCGACGTGTTTGGGAGAAAGGTTGGTACACGAATAAATAGGTTAAGAACGCTACCTGTGAGCGTTCTTAACCTACTTTCAGATTAAGTCGATTATTATTTGAGTTCAACTTCAGCGCCGGCCTCTTCGAGTTGTTTCTTAAGACCTTCAGCCTCAGCTTTGGGAAGACCCTCCTTGATAGTGTTAGGAGCACCGTCTACCAATTCCTTAGCCTCTTTCAGACCAAGACCTGTGAGCTCTTTCACGAGCTTAACAACTGCGAGCTTGCTTGCGCCGGCAGCCTTCAGAACTACGTCGAAGTTTGTCTTCTCCTCCTCAGCGGGTGCACCGGCTGCAGGACCAGCTGCAACTGCCACAGCAGCAGCGGCGGGTTCGATACCATACTCTTCCTTGAGGATTGTAGCGAGTTCGTTAACTTCTTTTACAGAAAGGTTAACCAATTGTTCTGCAAATGCTTTCAAATCTGCCATTGTAGTATTTATTTTTTATTATTTTTACGTGTGGATGATTATTTGTTGGAAAGGGTTTCCAGAATGCCGTGAAGCTTGTTGGCACCGCTCTGGAGAGCGCTGATAACATTCTTGGCAGGTGACTGGAGCAAGCCGATAACGTCGCCGATAAGCTCGTTTTTGCTCTTGATATTGGCAAGGGTTTCCAACGATTCCTCGCCAACGTATACTGTCTCCTCAACGAAAGCACCCTTAAGCAAGGGAAGTGTATCGTTCTTGTCGCGGAACTTCTTGATGAGCTTTGCCGGAGCATTGCCGGTGTTGCAGAGCATCAAAGTTGTTTCGCCATGGAGAAGATCATAGAGACCGGAATAATCTACATCACTTGCTTCGAAGGCAGCCTTAAGAAGGGTGTTCTTTACACAAAGCATTTTGATGCTGTCACCGAAACATGCACGACGGAGCGCACTTGTCTTCTCAGCGTTAAGTCCGGAGGTCTGGGTCAAATAAACGCAGCTGTAGTTTTTCAACTGGTCGCTGATGTTTGCAATTATAATAGCTTTATCTTCCTTTTTCATTTTCGTCTTCGTTTAAAGATTATTCAGCCACTGACTTGGTCTCAACTTTGATGCCGGGACCCATTGTGCTCGAAAGATAAATGCTCTTGATATATGTACCTTTAGAGGTGGCGGGTTTCAACTTAACAAGTGTGTTGATAAACTCTTTAGCATTGTCGCGCATCTGCTCGGCAGTGAAGCTCACTTTACCGATTGAAGCGTGAACAATACCGGTTTTGTCAACCTTAAAGTCGATCTTACCCTGTTTTACCTCTTTGACGGCTTTTGCAACATCCATGGTTACCGTACCACTCTTCGGGTTAGGCATAAGACCACGAGGACCGAGAATACGACCCAACGGACCAAGTTTACCCATTACCGAAGGCTGTGTGATGATAACGTCAACGTCTGTCCAACCTTCTTTGATTTTCTGGAGATATTCATCGAGGCCAACATAGTCGGCACCGGCTTCCTTGGCTGCCGCTTCAGCGTCGGGACCGCACAATACGAGCACACGAACCTGCTTTCCTGTACCATGAGGAAGCGACACTACGCCGCGAACCATCTGGTCAGCCTTACGGGGATCAACACCAAGACGGACGTCAATGTCGAATGAAGAATCGAATTTCTCGAAAGAAACCTCCTTCACCTTCTCAGCAGCCTCTGCCAAAGTGTATGCCTTCCCGGGTTCAATCTTCGATAAAGCTAACTTTTGATTTTTTGTCAGTTTTCCCATTTTCTTGAAGATTATTAGTTAAGTTCAGGGAATGCCCCTTTGACGGTGATACCCATGCTTCTCGCTGTGCCTGCAACCATACGCATTGCAGAATCCAAAGTAAAACAGTTCAAATCCGGCATCTTGTCTTCAGCAATTGTCTTTACCTGATCCCATGTGATCTCGGCTACCTTCTTACGGTTAGGCTGAGCGGAACCGCTCTTAACCTTGGCAACTTCCTTGAGCTGCACTGCCACAGGAGGAGTCTTGACAATAAAGTCGAAGCTCTTGTCAGTGTAGTAAGTGATTACTACAGGAAGAACCTTTCCGGCTTTATCCTGGGTGCGGGCATTGAATTGCTTGCAAAATTCCATGATGTTGATACCCTTAGAACCAAGTGCAGGTCCTACTGGTGGAGACGGATTGGCTGCTCCGCCTTTAATCTGTAATTTGATCTGTCCAGCAATTTCTTTTGCCATTGTTCTACTTTTTTAAAAGTTTTGTTGTGAAATAGAATCAATCCGAAAGTGTAACATCCATTCGGACTTACTCTCTTTCCACTTGCGAATTTTCCAACTCAAGATCAGTGGCGCGACCAAATATCTTGACCTCTACCTTGATCTTCTTTCTCTCTGAGTTAACCTCCTTGATGACTCCACTAAAGCCACTGAAAGGACCGAACGTTACCTTCACGGGCTCGCCCACGATGTAACGATCTGTCGTTTCCTCAGCCGGTTCGCTCATCTCGTCGGCTCGTCCCAGCATCCTCATCACCTCACTTTCACGAAGAGCCTCCGGCTTGCTGCCTTTGGCACGCCCACGCAAAAAATCAATGACATTCGTAGTGTTTCGGAGTTCGTATTCAACTTCTCCAGTCAAGGCAGCCTGTATAAAGACATACCCTGAATAAAGAGTGCGCTCCTTCAACACCTTCTTGCCATTGCGGGTGGTGTAAACTTTTTCAGTTGGAATCAATACCTGCGAAACGTAATGTCCGAGATCAGTGTTTTTGATCGCTGCCTCCAACACTTCTTTGACCTTCGCTTCCTTTCCTGAGATGGCACGCAGCACGTACCATTCTTTCTTTGATTCAGCCATTGAAATCCTTATTTGAAAAGTTTAAAAATTGATACTGTAAACCAACTCCATAAGAAGATTGAAGATCTTATCTACAGCCCAAATGAAGACTGCCAGGATGATGGAAGCTATCAGCACCAGCACCGAGCTGTTGATAAGCTGTTTCTGAGTCGGCCAAGAAACCTTATACACAAGTTCGTTATAAGATTCCTTAATATCCTTGAATAATTTCATATTGTTTGCTATTGGCACGGGAAGAAAGACTCGAACTCTCGACACCCGGTTTTGGAGACCGGTGCTCTACCAACTGAGCTATTCCCGTAGATTAGGGGCCTCCTTAGCCGAAGGCCCCTATGTTATATGTTTTGTTGTTGCGATTATTAATCGTCAATAACGGCTGTGATCTGACCAGAACCAACGGTGCGACCACCTTCACGGATAGCGAAACGAAGACCATTGTCCATTGCTACCGGAGTGATGAGCTTAACGTCGATCTCAACGTTGTCACCAGGCATTACCATCTCAATTCCTTCGGGGAGTGTGATCTCACCAGTTACATCGAGTGTACGGATGTAGAACTGAGGACGATATTTGTTGTGGAACGGAGTGTGACGGCCACCCTCTTCTTTCTTCAGGATATAAACCTGAGCCTTGAAGTGATCGTGAGGTTTAACCTGTCCGGGATGGCAAATAACCATACCACGTTTGATTTCGTCTTTGTCGATACCACGGAGGAGAAGACCTACGTTATCACCAGCCTCACCCTCATCGAGGATCTTACGGAACATCTCAACACCGGTTACAACAGATTTCTTGTCGGCACCAAGACCAAGGATCTGAACCTCGTCGCCAACTTTTACGCGACCAGCCTCGATACGACCTGTGGCAACTGTACCACGACCTGTGATTGAGAATACGTCCTCAACAGGCATAAGGAAGGGTTTATCAACGTCACGGGGAGGAAGTGGAATCCAGTTGTCAACTGCATCCATGAGCTCCATAACCTTGTCTTCCCACTGGGGCTCACCATTAAGAGCACCAAGAGCAGAACCGCGGATGATAGGAGTATTGTCACCATCATACTCATACTGAGAAAGAAGGTCACGCATATCCATCTCTACGAGCTCAAGCATTTCCTCATCGTCAACCATGTCGCATTTATTCATGAACACAACAAGACGGGGAACGTTCACCTGACGAGCGAGAAGGATGTGCTCACGAGTCTGGGGCATCGGACCGTCAGTTGCAGCAACTACGATGATAGCACCGTCCATCTGAGCAGCACCGGTAACCATGTTCTTTACATAGTCGGCGTGTCCCGGGCAGTCTACGTGAGCGTAGTGACGATTAGCTGTCTGATACTCTACGTGAGAGGTGTTGATTGTAATACCACGCTCTTTCTCTTCAGGAGCGTTGTCAATTGAATCGAATGAACGAAGCTCGGAGAGACCTTTTTCTGCAAGCACCTTAGTGATCGCTGCAGTAAGAGTAGTCTTACCGTGGTCTACGTGACCGATTGTACCGATGTTAACATGCGGTTTGGTTCTTTCGAATTTTTCTTTAGCCATAACTTTGCTATTATTGTAGTATTATTAAATTTTTACCTTTCGCGAGGAGAGGATTAGAGCCAATGGCGGGATTTGAACCCGCGACCTCTTCCTTACCAAGGAAGTGCTCTACCCCTGAGCTACATGGGCAAATCTGGAGCGGAAGACGAGGTTCGAACTCGCGACCCTTAGCTTGGAAGGCTAATGCTCTACCAACTGAGCTACTTCCGCAGATTGTTTTTTTTGTGGGCGAAGATGGATTCGAACCACCGAAGGTATAAACCAGCAGATTTACAGTCTGCCCCATTTGGCCACTCTGGTATTCGCCCTAAATTTTGAGCCTCTTGTCGGATTCGAACCAACGACCCCGAGATTACAAATCACGTGCTCTGGCCAACTGAGCTAAAGAGGCGTCATGGAGTTTCATCAGTCGTCACATTCAAGACTCAGACGAAATCGACTGCAAAGTTATAACAATTTTTCAGTCTCTCCAAATTTTCCGTAAAAAATTTTCTTAAAAATTTATTTTATCCATTATTTCCCTATTCTACCGTCACCGATTTGGCAAGATTACGCGGCATGTCCACGTCCTTCCCCTTGTTTATGGCGATGTAGTAAGAAAGAAGCTGCAGGGGTATTGACGTGATGATAGGAGATAAGCATTCCGGCACTTCCGGCACTTCCAAAACATGATCGGCAATATTGCGGATCACGCTGTCTCCTTCAGTCACTATAGCGATAATGTTTCCGCCACGTGCCTTTACCTGCTGCACGTTGCTGACGATCTTGTCATACAAATGATCCTGTGGAGCCACAATCACAGAGGGCATTTCGGCATCTATCAATGCAATGGGACCATGTTTCATCTCAGCTGCCGGATAACCTTCAGCATGAATATATGAAATCTCCTTGAGCTTAAGAGCCCCCTCAAGAGCCACCGGATAGTTATAGCCGCGGCCAAGATAGAGGAAATTCCGCGCATATGTATATATAAGCGACAGGCGCTCTATTTTGTCATTAAGCTTGAGCACATGTTCAACCATCTCCGGAATCTTAAGGATTACTTTCCCAAGACTTTCAATCTCTTCCGGAGTCAGCGTGCCTCTGAGTTCAGCCGTTGCCATAGCAATCATTGTCAGAACCATTACCTGTCCGGTAAACGCTTTGGTCGATGCCACTCCAATCTCTGGACCGACGTGTATGTAAGCGCCACTGTCAGTTTCACGCGGAATAGAGCTACCAACCGCGTTACTGATTCCGAATACAAACGCGCCCATGCTCCTGGCTATCTTCACGGCGGCAAGAGTATCCGCAGTCTCGCCGCTCTGTGAAAGAGCAATCACAATGTCATCCTTGTCAAGAACCGGATTGGAGTAACGGAATTCGCTTGCGTATTCAACCTCTACCGGCACATGACACATCTCCTGTATGAGATACTTTCCGATCAGGGCTGCATGCCAAGATGTTCCACATGCCACTATCACGATTCGTTTCGCGTTCTTGAATTTCTCTTTATTGTCACGCACTCCGCTGATGATAATTTTCTTGCCGTTCTCAACCACTCTTCCCCGGATACATTCACGCAATGTGGTCGGCTGCTCAAAAATTTCTTTCAGCATAAACGACGGGTACCCCCCCTTCTCAAGCTGCGATATCGACATTTCGAGAGTCTTGACGTCTATCTTGCTTTCACGATTCTCAAGATTAAGTATCTTCAAGGGCTCACCCCTCTTGATCACAGCTATCTCTCCATCTTTTAGATAAACGGCATCCTGAGTATATTCCACAAAGGGAGAGGCGTCGGACGCAAGGAAGGTTTCGTTTTCGCCTATACCTATCACAAGGGGGCTGCTCTGGCGGGCGGCAATGATGGTATCTGGATTGTTTTTCTCCACCACCGCTATGGCATATGCGCCAACTACCTGATGAAGGGCCTCACGCACCGCTTCAAGGAGCGTACAGTTGTTCTTTAATTTTATATATTCTATAAGTTGGACAAGAACCTCAGTATCCGTTTCCGAATGGAACTTGCAGCCATGCTCCTCAAGAGCATCTTTAAGGAGTTTGTAATTCTCAATAGTGCCGTTATGCACCAAAGCGAGGTTTCCATCCTCACTATAATGGGGATGAGCATTGCAATCGGAAGGTTCTCCGTGGGTTGCCCAACGTGTATGGGCTATACCGATCGTGGAGCATATATCCTTATCCTTGCATATTGATTCAAGATTTTCAACTTTTCCTTTCGCTTTAAATACGTTGAGCTTGCCCTCAGGCGATACCAGTGCGATACCGGCACTGTCATAGCCCCTGTATTCCAAGCGATGAAGACCTTTTATTAGCACATCATAAGCGTTCCCGTTGCCGAGATATCCTACAATTCCACACATTTTGACATGAATTATTACGACCGCAAGTCAAACAGAAGCGGTTCGGCCGTCATTATATAATTTTAATTAGACGGCAAAATTACCAATTTTATCCCTAAAAAGCAAGAAAGGCCACTATTTTTATAGCGACCTTTCGACTTTCTTAATAAATCACGGTCAAAAGTGTGATTTATTTCACGCTTTCATCAACAACGATGCCGTCTCCCGTGGATATCACACCCGTCGTGTCAGTATCCGGCATATCCTCTATCACTCCAACTTCATCGGGTATGGCAAGATCCGGACCGGAACCCTCAGGAAGCGGGAAAGCTTCGTATTTCTGATATTCTTGCACTTTCTTTATATTCTTTTCGCCTATCTGCTTATCTGACGCGGCATATATTGCCGTGCGGAACATATCAAGATATGGAGAATTTGCCTTAAGGGTAGCGAGAGCCTGCGCGGCACGGGAATATTCTGCAGTTGAATCCGTAGGCTGCTCGTTTATGATATCGAAATATTGCTGTGCACTACGGGCATATTCGCCACAATAATCGATCATTACCGAATAATCTCCTTCCGACAATGTCTCATGTGAGTCAATCTTGGCAGCGACTTCCGCAGGAGTAGTATTCGAATTTGTGCAAGCAGCAAAAGCCACACACATCAATGCAATAAAAAGTGTTTTCAGTGTTTTCATAATATCTATTTTTAAGTTGTGAGCATTATTACATAAAATCAGAAATCATCCCCAAGGGGTGTCACAGCAGGCTCCCGGAGTTTATAAAGAAGCATCCGCTTGAGCTGGGGATTCTCATCAGTCATTGTGGAAAGCTCCCAATGCTGTCCCGCCTCGTCACGAAGCAAAGGAGAAGTAGCATCCACATCCGTAAGATTCCATGTCAGCAATACTGTCTTTATCTTAAGTGCTTTCAGCTTTCTCACAAGCATCTCATGATCTGCATCGCCGGTGATCAGAACCACGTAGTCGAATTTGCGGAAAGTGGCAAGTTCGTACGCCTCAAGCGCGAACCATACATCTACACCCTTCTCGACCACCTCCGTCTGTCCGTCACGATCAACTTCGCGCAAATGTTTATAATGAAATATAACATCATTCTCTATAAGTGTGTCCTCAAATTTACGCTCATTATAAAGCAGATGTTTGTCATAAGCCTCTTTTACCCGGAATCTGCCACGAAAATAGTGAGCTTCCGTTATCTGACAATCGGAGACATGGATATCTTCGGCATAAGCGATAGTAGAACTGATGAAATCAAAAAGCGCACGCACTCTTATTATAGAACGTTCCTGCGCCTTAAGAGCACGGTTGACTTTGGCGTAATAACCTCCGTCAATAAACACTCCGATCGATAGATAATTAAGCATTTTTTATTTCTTTAACTTTTCTTTTAATATAACAACGCCTCCTCTCAATATGTTTATAGGCAAACATCGCAATAATTCCCGATAATAATACCTATAAAAAAGAAATCAGGGTTAGAGCACCGCTCCAACCCTGACCTCTAAATTATTAATTATTAACCATCACGCCTCCGCCAGTCTGCGCAGCATGTCGGTAAGAAGTTTCCAGAACTCCCCTACCGAAGCGATATTTGCCTTCTCATTTGGAGAATGGATATCCTTCAGCGTCGGACCGAAACTTACCATGTCGAGATTAGGCATTTTCTCCAGGAAAAGTCCACATTCAAGTCCGGCGTGAAGAGCCTCAACCTTAGGCTTATGATGGAATAAATCTTCAAAGCTCTGCTCGGCAATCTTCAAGACCTTCGAATCAGGATTGGGAGCCCAACCTACGTATGCATCATCGAATGCAACATCTGCACCTATCATGCTGAATAGAGCCTTTACCCTATCGGCAATCTCATCGCGACGCGAATCTACGGAAGATCTCTGATGCACCGTTACCTCGATCCTGTCGGCACTGACCATCTTGACGGATGCAAGATTGCAGGAAGTCTCAATAAGTCCCGGTATGGCGAGCGACATTCCCTGCACTCCGTTGGGACAGGCAAAAACAGCAGATACCAGACTATGTGATGTTGCCTTATTTATTACCTTATCGCGTGCCGCTTCCTCTGTAACTTCAAAAGAGAAGTCCCTACCTTCGGCAGCAAGGAATTCGGCATGAACCATCTTATCGAATTCATCAGCGAATTTATGGAATTCATCTTCATGCTCCGAGGGCACACCGATCACGGCATGAGAATCTCTTGGAATTGCATTGGCAAGATTTCCGCCGTCGATCTCCACAATCGAAATGCCGAATTTATGATCGGCTTCCCAAAGGAAACGGCAAAGCTGCTGGTTGGCATTTGCCCTGCCAAGCCCGATTTCCATACCGGAATGTCCGCCCTTTAGATTCCTGAATGCTACGCGGTGGAAAATTTGTCCGGCAACTGCATCCTCCATATAATAAGGAAGAGAAGCGATGGTCACTTTACCTCCGGCACACCCGATCACGAGCTGTCCCATTTCCTCTGAATCAAGATTAAGAAGGATATCACCTGTGACAAAACCCGGTTCAAGTCCGTTAGCGCCGATCAATCCCTGCTCCTCATCCACCGTGAAGAGACATTCTATAGGGCCATGTTCAAGATTCTCATCAAGCAGCACAGCCATTGCCGCTGCGCATCCCATACCATTGTCAGCTCCAAGCGTGGTACCTTCCGCTCTCACCCAGTCTCCCTCTACTACTGTGATTATAGGATCAGTAAGGAAGTCATGTTCAATACCCGGGCGTTTCTCAGCAACCATATCCTGATGACCCTGAAGAATAACAACCGGCGCATCCTCATGTCCCGGAGTAGCAGGTTTACGCATCATCACGTTACCCACCTTATCGGTATGAACCTCTATGTTGTGACGGTTTGCCCAATCAACAAGAAACTCACGCATTTTGTCGAGATGATGTGTCGGACGGGGCACTTTGGTAATTTCATCGAAGCACTCCCATATGAGCTTCGGTTCAAGATCTGTGATTTTCATAATTTATTCTTGCTTTTTAAATTTGGCGTATGCGTTAGCCATTTTTGTGTGATAACCTCTGCGGGCGTAGCTGGAGCCGTTATATTTTCGTGCAAACCCTGCCCAGTTTTTATTCTTAAGGTCGGGCAGCATTCCGGCGTTGGTAATGAACGTAGCAAACAATTCCAACTGTTCGAGTTCGGAATAAGCCATAAGCTTCACCATTTCATCAACAGATTCGCAGCCACATAGTTTATAGTTGAAACCGCCTATCTGGAACATTCCCCAGAATGTGCCCATATTGGCACCTTGCGCATTAACTTTACGCGCATTGATGAGCTGAGTCCATTCCTTTAAAGCATATCCGGTCAATCCCTCGGGAACCTTCTCCCCTTTTGCGCCGGATTTATCAACAGCCTTAGAACGGAAACGGTTATACATGGCACGATCGAAATTGATTACCGGCACTCCCGGCGCCCAGAATCCCTTCATGTTCGATCCCGCTTCGATAGAGACCACAGCCTTTATTGCAGCAACCTCCACCCCGAGTTCTTCAGCCACTATGCGGAAATCCTCATCGGTCAGTTTCGTATATCTTGTTTTCTCATCCACTGCCGGCACAGAATCAACCCGGACAGCCTTAGCGTCGTTTCCCTTATCGGTCTTGGATTGTTCTGCCGCCCCGCAAGCCGGACCCACGGCGACTAATGTCGCCAGGGTCAAGCCGAGGATCAGCGATTTCATAATGATGCCACTTTTTCAAGCACCTTGCATAAATGGCGCCAGAATTTTTCGACAGTCGGAATATTTAGCTTCTCGTCGGGAGAATGGACACCTGTCATTGTTGGTCCAAAGCTTACCATATCCAGACGAGGGTATTTTGAGAGGAAAAGTCCGCATTCCAGACCGGCATGAATAGCCTTGATGGCGGGTTTAACGCCAAAAAGCTCTTCATATGCATCAGCGGTGATCTTCATGATTGCGGAATTCATATTGGGAGCCCAACCGGGATAACCATCGCTGTGGGTCACTTCAGCTCCTGCGAGCTGGAAATGTGCCTCCACCTGACCAGCCATATCATTCTTGCGGCTCTCCACAGACGAACGCTGAGATGTAGTCACAACGATCTTGTCTTCACCTACATGCTTCACACTTGCCAGATTGGTAGATGTCTCTACGAGACCTTCGATATCACGGCTCATTGAATACACTCCGTGAGGTGCGGAATATATTGCGCGTATCAATGCTATCGATGTGGCTGAGTCAAGGCAATACTCCGGACGTTCGGTTTCTTCTATGCGGAAATCCATTGAAGGTTCAATACCGTCATATTCATTTCGGATTTCAGCTGCATATTTATTAAGATGATGCATCAACGCCTCTTTATGGTCGCTATGAATACCAAATACGGCATATGCTTCGCGCGGAATCGCATTGCGTAGGTTTCCCCCTTCAAAAGAGCAGACGGTGATGTCCCAGCTCTGAGAACATTCCCATATAAACCGGGCTATCAACTTGTTGGCGTTAGCTCTGCCAAGATTGATGTCGCTGCCGCTGTGACCGCCAAGCAGACCGCTCACGGAAACGCGCATGTATTTGAAGTTTTCCGGAGTGAAGCTTCGGCGGTAAGTAAATGTCGCAGTGGTATCGATTCCACCGGCACAACCTACAAATATCTCGCCGTCATCTTCAGAATCAAGATTAAGAAGCATAGAACCGGTGATCATATCTTTGCCAAGATTCTGAGCTCCTTCAAGACCGATCTCTTCGTTTACTGTAAAGAGAGCCTCAACCGGACCGTGAACAAGAGTCTTGTCAATCATCACAGCCATCGCGGCAGCCATGCCGATGCCGTTGTCAGCTCCAAGAGTTGTGCCCTTAGCCTTCACCCAATCCCCATCAACATATGTCGCGATGGGATCTTTAAGAAAGTCGTGTTCTGTATCGTTGTTTTTTTCCGCAACCATATCCATGTGTGATTGCAGAATAACAGTCGGTGCGTTTTCATGACCGGGTGTCGCAGGTTTGCTCATTACAACATTCCCTACTTTATCGGTGCGCACTGCCACATCATGGTCTGAGGCAAACTTAAGAAGGAAATCACGGATTTGCTCCTCATGGCACGAGGGACGCGGAATTTTTGTAATCTCATCGAAACATTTCCAAATCAGTTCCGGTTTTAGGTCTTTTACTTCCATTTCTATCGAAAAATTTTAATAATGTTCAAATTTATTACCCTCTCTGCATGGGTGGGCACTCCAAAGTTAGCAAAATAATTGGAGAAATAGGCTCTTTTTTCAATTTTTTAGTTAATTTTGCATCTCAATAACCTTAAATGAATTAAAAAAAGTGAAATTAACGCTACTTATTACGCTATTTCTCGGAATATCGTTACTTTTGCTCTCCTTTAGATTTGCGGGAGAAAAATCAGTAGGTTGTCATGGACATCATGCTTCTTCCAAAACTACAAAAGAGAAAAGAAGTTAACAGTGTTTTCACTCATCATAAGATTAAAACAACATCTATTATAAAATGAAAAGAATCAACTCGTTTATTGTTGCATCGCTCGCGGTTATCGCGCTCGTTGCTACAGCTTGTGGCTCAGACAATGGCAAAAAAGAAGCCCCTGCAACCAAAGCTAAAACAGCTAAAACAGACGCAAACCTCCCCAACTACCGCTACGTAGATCTCGATTCAGTTTTAAGCAAATACAACCTTGCTAAAGACTACAATGAAGAGATGCTGCGAATGCAGACAAATATGGAAAGCGCGGCAAAACGTCACGAAAACAAGATTCAGAATTTCGCGACATCCATGCAGAATAAAATGCAGAACAACGGTTACCTTTCTGAAGCTTCTTATCGTCAGGACGAGCAGACTATCAACAATATGCAGAGCGAGGCTCAGCGCAATATCGCTACTCTGCAAAACAATTATCAAAGCGCAGCGATGCAAGCTCAGCAAGCAGTCATCGATTCAATCACACAGTTCATCAAGGATTACAACAAGACCCGTGGCTATGACGCTATCTTCCAGAAAGCATCCACACTATATATCAATCCGGATCTTGACATCACCGATGAAGTTGTTGAAGGTCTGAATGCTCGCTATAACAAGGTAGCTAAGAAGTAAGGCGTTAGGCATTAGGCGTTAGGCCATAGAATTTAAAGTTTAAAAGTTAAGGTTTAAGGTTTAGATATTAGGCTTTAGAAATTAATAGAATCTGGTTCTAAAGCCTAAAGCCTAAAGCCTAACATCACATTAATCAACCTCGTCGGACCAAAATCTTAAGCGATTTTGGTCCGACGTTTGTTGTATAAGAAATTGATTGCTATCTTTGCAGTCGAATTTGCTAAGAAGCTGTTTAAGATATTATGATTGAGGATAACATTATAAACAAAGAAGCCAACGAGCGCACAGTGCTTGTTGGGCTTGCCACTAAAATACAGACTGAGACAAAAGCCAATGAATATCTTGACGAACTGGCTTTTCTCGCACGCACAGCCGGCGCGGAGCCTGAGAAACGCTTCGTGCAGAAGCTTGATTACCCTAATCCCCGCACATATGTCGGCACCGGTAAACTGGAAGAAATACGTCAATATGTGGAAGATAACGAGATCGGTCTTGTAATTTTCGACGATGACCTCTCACCAAAGCAAGTGGCGAATATCGAGCGTGAACTTAAGGTGAAAATTCTCGACCGCACGAGCCTTATCCTCGACATATTCGCAAAACGCGCCCAGACAGCCACGGCACGCACACAGGTTGAACTCGCACAGTATCAATATCTCCTTCCTCGACTCACAAGAATGTGGACACACCTTGAACGCCAACGTGGTGGTATCGGAATGCGTGGTCCGGGTGAAACACAGATAGAAACAGACCGGCGCATTATTCTTGACAAAATATCTCGTCTTAAAGAGGAGCTGAAACGCATCGACAGTCAAAAAAGCATCCAACGCAAAAACCGAGGTAAACTTACACGCGTTGCCCTTGTCGGTTATACCAATGTCGGAAAATCCACTCTGATGAATCTTCTGAGCAAAAGCGATGTGTTTGCCGAAAACAAACTCTTCGCCACACTCGACACCACTGTGCGCAAAGTTATAATTGACAATCTCCCATTCCTTCTTTCAGACACGGTTGGTTTTATACGCAAGCTCCCGACTCACCTTGTGGATTCTTTCAAATCTACACTCGATGAAGTGAGGGAAGCAGACGTGCTGGTGCATGTTGTAGATGTGAGCCATCCGCAGTTTGAAGAACAAATAGAGGTCGTAAACAAAACCCTTGCTGAGGTTTGCGGTGCGGCTGAGAAACCAATGATTCTTGTATTCAACAAGATTGATGCGTTCACCTACACTCCCAAGGATCCTGATGATCTCACACCCAAAACACGTGAAAACATCTCTCTTGAGGAATTCAAACAGACCTGGATGTCGAAGATGAACAACAATTGCGTCTTCATTTCCGCCAAAGAGAAAACCAATATCGACGCCCTCAAGGAAATGCTTTATGAAAAAGCAAAAGAGATCCACACTGAGCGTTTCCCCTACAATGACTTCCTCTTCCAGAAATATGACGACCTTGACACGACAGTATAAAGCGCTTCGTTGGTGGGAAATCCGTCAACTTGAGGACAACGGCTGCACTTGTTCCGACTGGACAAAAATACGCATCAGCGACGGCACAGACCTGAACCGGATACGCAACGTGCGTTTTGCTGGCGATATATTAATAGGTGCTGATGTTACAATTGAAAACATCGGACTTCTTGAAATGGAGGCTGAAGCAGATTGCGGCATCGGTTCGGAAGTGTGCGTGCTTGACGAGACAGGTTCCCGAAGCGTAAGGATTTACCCCGGTCTTTCCTCCCAGATGGCAATGCTTATTGCCCGCGATCCGGCATGGGCACAAGGTCCGGCGAAACAGACTATTGACGACCATGTTAACAACTTTGAGGCTTACCGAGCGATTGGAGATGGCGCGATAATCCGAAATTGCCGATATATTGTCAACGTATCTATCGGAAGGGAAGTAAGAATTGAAGGAGCATCGAGTTTACGTAATGGCTGCATAATCAACAATGCCGCTCAGGGACGCGCGTTGGCACGCATCGGTGCCGGCGTTGATGCTGAAAATTTCATAATCGAGGATGGCGTTGCCGATTCGGGAGCAATCATCCGCAACTGCTATATAGGTCAGGGAGCCGTGCTCGAAAAAGGATTCACAGCACACGACTCTCTGGTTTTCTCGAACTGTTCTCTTGAAAACGGAGAAGCGTGTGCACTGTTTGCAGGACCATACACGGTAAGCATGCATAAATCCTCCCTGCTTATCGGATGCCAGACAAGCTTCATGAATGCGGGTAGCGGAACAAATCAGAGCAACCATATGTATAAGCTCGGACCTGTGCACTGGGGCGTGCTTGAAAGAGGAGTAAAGACTTCTTCCGATTCCTATCTCATGCTTGGAGCGAAAATCGGAGCCTTTTCGCTTCTGATGGGGCAACACAAGACACATCCCGATTCATCGCAATTCCCTTTTTCATATCTGTTTGGAGATGACAGGGGCGCGACAGTGGTTGTTCCGGGTGCTATGCTTCGCAGCTGCGGTCTACTTCGCGACGAAAAGAAATGGCCCGCGCGCGATCGCCGTCAAAAACGCAAGCTCCCGCTCCACGACCGCATTATATTCGATGTATTGAATCCTCTAACCGTTGACGCAATGCTCAACGCAGTGGAGGTGATTCGCGGGCTACTTGCGCGTCCTGCCGACGACGATCGTTATCTCCGTTACAAAGGTATGAAATTCACTCGTGCGGCACTGGAACGTGCACGTTATCTATATGAACTTGCAATATATAAATATTTACACATTCATACTGCGGATAATGGCTTCCCTCCACGCGAATCGGGTTCTGAAGCGGCTCAATGGGTAGATGTGGCTGGACTGCTGATGCCCCGCACTTTGCTAAGAACAGCAATGCAGAAGGAAAGCATAAAGGAGATGGAGCAGGTTTTCGATGAGGCTTTCCGACATTATCCCAATCTCCAGAGAGCGTGGATAGCATCACGTTTCGACGACCGCTGGCGTCGCCCTGCGGAGGTAATTGCCGACTATTCTGCAGAATTCGACCGCATGATCGAAGAAGACCGCAAGAAATATCTCGACGACCTTGCCGCCCAAAACGACATGCTCCGACTCTAATCTTGGTTAGATACAAAAGTATCGGATTTTTTTTGTAAATTTGCAAGCTGAAATATAATACATAATACTTTATGAACGAATTAGCCACGAAATATGATCCCTCTGCTGTGGAGGAAAAATGGTATGCATACTGGATGGAACACCGGCTGTTCCATTCCGAGCCGGATGAGCGCGAACCCTACACGATTGTGATACCGCCGCCAAACGTAACCGGCGTGCTCCATATGGGACATATGCTCAACAATACAATTCAGGACATCCTTACGCGCCGAGCAAGAATGCAGGGAAAGAACGCACTCTGGGTACCGGGAACCGACCACGCCGCCATTTCCACAGAGGCTAAGGTCGTGGCAAAACTCGCTTCGGAAGGTATCGCAAAGACTGATCTTACACGCGAGGAATTCCTTAATCATGCGTGGGACTGGACAAATAAATACGGCGGTATTATTCTCCAGCAGCTTCGCAAACTCGGCGCATCATGCGACTGGGAACGCACGGCGTTCACAATGGACGAGACCCGCTCGGCAAGTGTGATCCGCGTTTTCAATAAACTTTACGAAAAAGGTTATATATATCGCGGGGTGCGCATGGTCAACTGGGATCCCAAAGCGTTGACCGCCCTATCCGACGAGGAGGTAATCTACAAAGAGGAACACAGCCATCTTTTCCATCTTCGCTACCGTGTGGTTGGAGATGACAACAAATATATAGTTGTGGCAACCACTCGCCCCGAGACAATACTTGGCGATACGGCTGTCTGTGTCAACCCCAACGATCCGCGTTACACATGGCTCAAAGGTAAGAAAGTAATTGTGCCTCTCGTAGGACGCGAGGTTCCCATCATCATGGACGATTATGTAGAGATGGATTTCGGAACCGGTTGCCTCAAGGTAACTCCGGCTCACGATGTAAACGACTATATGCTCGGTGACAAATACAATCTTCCTTCAATCGATATCTTCAACGACAACGGCACAATCTCCGAAGCCGGAGGCATGTACGTTGGAATGGACCGCTTCGATGTGCGCAAGCAGATCATGGAAGACCTTGACAAGGCTGGTCTGGTAGAGAAAGTTGAGGATTATGTCAACAAGGTAGGACATTCCGAACGCACGGATGCCGTAATCGAGCCCAAGCTTTCAATGCAATGGTTCGTAAAAATGGAGGAGATCGTGAAACCTGCCCTCGCAGCCGTGATGGATGATGACATCAAATTCATACCGGCAAAATTCAAAAACACCTATCGCCATTGGATGACCAACATCAAGGACTGGTGTATCTCCCGTCAACTATGGTGGGGACATCAGATTCCGGCTTGGTTCCTTCCCGCAGGCGGCTACGTTGTGGCTGAAAACGAAGAGGAAGCTTTGCTCAAGGCCATAGAAAAGAGCGGCAACGGCAATCTTACCCTTGCTGATCTCAAACGTGACCCCGATTGCCTCGACACATGGTTCTCTTCTTGGCTTTGGCCGATCTCTCTTTTCAATGGTATTCTTGAACCTGACAACAAGGAATTCAAATATTATTATCCTACTGCTGATCTCGTAACGGCTCCTGATATCATCTTCTTCTGGGTTGCCCGCATGATCATAGCAGGATATGAGTTTGCAGGCAACAAACCTTTCAACAATGTATACTTCACCGGTATAGTGCGCGACAAGATCGGGCGCAAGATGTCGAAATCTCTCGGCAACTCTCCCGATCCGTTGGATCTTATCGCGAATTTCGGTGCAGACGGTGTGCGTATGGGTCTTATGCTCGGTGCTCCTGCCGGGAACGACATCATGTATGATGATTCTCTCTGCGAGCAGGGACGTAACTTCTGCAACAAGATATGGAATGCTTTCCGTCTCGTGAAAGGTTGGGAGGTTGATGCCACAGCCACGCAACCCGAGAGTGCACGCGTTGGAATCGAATGGTTCAAGGCTGTTCTTGACAAAACAATTCTGAATGTTGACGACCTGATGGGTAAATTCCGCATTTCAGAAGCACTGATGGCTATCTATCGTCTTTTCTGGGATGAATTCTCATCATGGTATCTTGAGATCGTAAAACCGGCTTATGGTCAACCAATCGACGCTGCCACATATGAGGCTACACTCGGTTTCTTTGACACTCTGCTGCGTCTTCTCCATCCCTTCATGCCGTTCATCACGGAAGAGCTTTGGCAGCATCTCGCCGAACGCAAACCTGGAGAAAGCATAATGTATGCACAGCTTCCTAAAGTTTCGGGTTATGATGAAGAAATCATCAACATGTTCGAGACAACAAAAGAGGTTGTTGCCGGCATCCGTACCATTCGTAAGCAGAAACAGATTCCTCAGAAGGAACAGCTTGAACTCAACGAGAAAAACGGGAACGAAAGCAAATTCGACAGTGTGCTTCAAAAAATGGCAAATCTCTCTGCCATCAATCAGGTATCTGAAAAGGAACCGGGCGCTGCTGCATTCATCGTTGGCACAACAGAATACAGCATACCTCTGAAAAATAAGATCAACGTAGAGGAAGAGCTTGCTAAACTCAATAAGGAACTCGATTATTACACCAAGTTCCTTGCCGGGGTTGAAAAGAAACTTTCAAATGAGAAGTTTGTCAATAATGCGCCGGAAGCCGTTGTGGCTGTTGAACGCAAGAAGCAAAGCGATGCGACTGAAAAATTAGCTGCCATCCGCGCTTCGATTGCCGCTCTTCAGGCTTAAAGCTAATAAAGTATATAAAACGGGCGCACACCGATGCGGTGTGCGCCCGTTTTATATACTTTATTCATTTAAATTTGTTATATTTGCAGTTAGAAGCAGTTTAGTCTTTCAATCATGTGCTTATGAAAAAAATTCTTACATCAGTTCTTGCTATTGTAGCATTGGCTCTACCCTCTCTAAATGCCCAACGATATGTGGGCGGAGACATATCGCTTCTGCCGGAATATGAAAACGCGGGAGCGAAATATAAAGATCATAGCGGCAAACCAATTGCTGATCTTGTGCCCTGGCTCAAGCAGGAGGGCATGAACGCAATGCGTGTGCGTCTTTTCGTGAATCCTAAAAAATACAAAGAGAAACATAAGAATGACGCAAACGACGATACCAAATATGATCCGAACGCATGTCAAGATCTGGAATACATCACCCCTCTGTGTAAGAAGATAGTTGATGCCGGAATAGACCTCATGCTCGATTTCCATTATTCAGATACTTGGGCTGACCCTGCAAAACAGTGGACTCCAATTGACTGGGAGGGTCTGTCGGATGAACAGCTCTACCAGAAGATATATGATTACACAAAAGAAACTCTCGAAACGCTAAAAGCTGCCGGTGTCACTCCCGCATTTATCCAGCCGGGCAACGAGATCAGTTATGGAATGTTATGGGGACCACTCGGCACATCCAACCCAAAGAAAACATTCATGGGCACCAATGCCAACTGGGATAGACTCGGTAAATTGCTCAGCCAGGCAATAAAGGCTTGTCGCGAAGTTTGTCCGGATGCAAAAATTGTGATTCATACAGAAAGAGTTGCGGAAGTAAACGTACAGAAAAATTTCTACGACAAGATGAAATCAATGAATATCGACTATGATATCATTGGTCTCAGCTATTATCCCTACTTTCACGGAGACATGACAGTGCTCGATACTGCCCTCTCATCCTTGCAGACAAATTATCCCGACAAGAAGATAATGATTGTAGAAACCGGATATTCTTACAAGTGGGAGGTTCCCGGCACCACCAATGATCTTTCAAATGTATGGCCTTACACTGATGAAGGTCAGAATAAATTTGCCACAGATCTTGTAGCCACATTAGAGAAACATGATCATGTGAATGGGCTTTTCTGGTGGTGGATGGAATACAATGCTTTCGGCACAAACCTCTCCGGATGGTATAACGCTCCCCTCTTCGACAGCACCACGGGCTGCGCCACATCCGCCCTGAAAACCATCTGTTCCTTCGCCTCCTCCAGTGTAGTCTCAGAAATTGGAGCCGACGCTACGGACACCACACCGCGCACCTGGTATAACCTCCAAGGACAACCTGTCGCCGCACCTGACGCTACCTCCGTTCCCGGCATTTACATCTCCCGCGACCGCAAAGTCATCATCCGCTAACCTATAAGTGCGGAACTATAGTTCAGCACTTATAGGTTATAGGTAAAAGGTAAATTGGCACGCCTCAGAAATTTCGCATCTGCCCTCTTCAAGGACAGACGCTAAAAGTTAGAGGCGTGCCAATTTACCTTTTCCCTTTAACTTTTAACCATTAACCTATACCCTGTTCCTATAATCTGTCCTATTTAATGTTTATTTTGTCCGAAATGGTGCATAACCGAAAAACAGAATCTTCCACATGCTCGTTAAAATTTGCTAACTTTGCATTGTAATTACCGAAAAATCAGTAGCATGAAACTAATAAAACAATTCTTCTTGTGGCGGATCCTGTTTGTAATGGCAGTAATGACCAGTCTTGTCATGAAAGTTGGAGCCGTTCCACAGTTACCCGAACCGGAACTAACATGGAAAAATGTTACTGTCGATGGAAAGAAGACGGCTGTCTTCTGTATATTCAGAGACACTCATGGCATCATGTGGATAGGCACCAACAGTGGATTGTATTTCTATGATGGCGTTGCTGTCCATCCGGTTGGAAAGAATGAATTGTTCGGAACCCAGATATACTCTATCGTTGAAAAAGACGGACGGCTGTATATCGGGGGCAACAATGGTCTCCTTATTTATGACTATAATACCGGTTCCGTAAGTCTCAGCAATGCTCCATTACCTAATGAGATCAGATGCCTGCTATTATATGATAACCAGCTTTGGATTGGGAGTCTTTATGGAATATTCCTCTTAGACCTTAACAATGGGGACGTATCGGATTTTTCGCTCGGATTACCTCATAAATCTGTTTATTCCATATTACGTGACAGTCGCGGAATATTATATGTGGGAACATATAACGGACTTGCAAGATGGAATTCAAATGCCAATAAATTTACCAAAGTCAAAGCGAGGATCGATAACCCGAATTTAAAAAACATGTTTGTGAACTGCCTGTTGGAATCTCCTTACAACAGCAACATTTATATTGGCAGCGAGGGATCATTGTATGAATATTCTCCGGTAAATGACACATGGAAGAAAATAACGTCATTAGAGAATAACAATATAAAGAGTATGGCAAAAGGACACAATGGCCACATCCTTATAGGAACCGACAATGGCATGTTTGATTGGTTTCAAGACTCCTTACACCATTATCGCCACGATTCGAGATACGAACTGAGCCTGTCAGACAATGAGATATGGTGTATTGTTGCTGACAATAAAAACAATATATGGACCGGTCATGAAAGAGGTTTTTCTATCGCTTCCAATTCAAGCACTATCAGAACAATAAAACTTAGTTCGCTTGCCCATACCGGGGAAGGGAACGAGATCCATGCGATTTACCGAGACAGAAGGAATAACCTATGGTTTGGTGGAACTAACGGGGCTATCAAGCTCTCTGATGGTGAAGCTCCGAATTGGTATCGTCATTCAGATTTATCGAATTCATTATCTCACAATAGGATAAGAGCCATAGATGAAGACAATGCCAACAATATATGGCTTTCAACTGATGGTGGATTAAATAGATTCAATCCACTATTAAATGGATTTGATGTGTTTCATATCGTTGATGAATACGGCGAACATAACTCCAACTGGGTCTATTCCTTTGAAGAAGACAATGAGTATTATTGGATTGGGACCTTTCTCAGTGGTCTGCATCGTGTAAAAAAATCAAGATTCAATGTTAGCGGCGGGACCATAGTGGCAGACTATTCTTTTAATACTGATAGAAAATCATCACATGGCAATAGTTTAAGTATTGAAAATGACCTTGTCAATGACATAGCTACTGACATTGATGGCAATACGTGGATATTATTATTCAGAGACAATATTTTAACTAAATACTCATCCAGTAAAAACAAATGTGAAAAATATGATGTGTTCCAACTGACAGGAGGTTATCCAACCCATTTATGCCGAGATGCGAAGGGAAGAGTATGGTGTGCGTTCAAAGGGGGAGCCATAGTATTTGATAGTAAAAGCAATAATAATATAGTCAAATTCCCATATACGAATAGTGATGAAACAGTTTTGGCTGCTGGCAAGGTTGGGAATGGCATATGGGTTTCGACACAAAGTAATGTGTGGAGTATAGACGGTGAAGATCTTAAAGCAACTCTTTTACCCATTCCACAGAAATCGTATACCGCAGTGTATGAAGATTCTGTTACCGGGAAAGTCCTGCTCGGGGGAACTGACGAAATACTTGAAGTAGATTATCATAATATAGGCAATGTCGCAGATTACAAAGCTATTAAACTTGTTCTTCAAGACAGGGGCAGCGGATATCTTGATCTTTCAGATCTGGATGGAGATAAAGAGGGCATTTCAATTCCTTATGGGGGTAATATCACCATGGTCGTAAGCACTTTGGATTATTCTCCTGAATCGCCGCAACGATTCATGTATAAAATTGCAGAATCGACAACGGATACATTAGACGGATGGATTGTAATGCCGGAAGGTGCCAATACAATTTCTCTCTCCGGCTTGAAAATGGGGAATTACATGATTCTGGTTAAAACAGTCGGTTCTCCGATTGACCCGATAGCCATCCCTCTGAAAGTTATGCCACCCATGGCTTTGTCATGGTGGGCTATCTGCCTCTATATTCTGATAGGAGTGGGGATAATCTTTGGTATAATCTGGTATATCAGGAAACGAAGTCTTAGAATATTTCAAGAACAAGAACGCCAGACCGCTTTAGAGAATGTAGAAAGAAAACTGTCCTTTCTTTCTACGATTTCCCATGATCTCAAAACTCCACTCTCAATGATTTTAGGACCAGTAAGTATAATGAAGGAAAAAGCGAAAGATCCTGAAAGCAAACGGAATCTTGAGACTGTATACAATAATGCTGTGCGTCTTAACAACATGATACATCGCACATTGGAACTTCAACATCTGGAAGATAGTGATGAAAATCTTCTGATACAGTCAACTTTTGACGTTGTTGAGTTCTGTAAGGGCGTTTTTGAGGTTTTCAAAGAAAATAATACCCATAAAAAATTCATTTTTCATTCCGAATGTCCACAATTGCTCATAGAAGCAGACGCAGTAAAATTTGAGTCCGTAATAACGAATCTCCTATCCAACGCCTGTAAATATTCAGATGATGGATCAACGATATCATTAGGCATAAGCTCCAATGGAAGTAACGTAGAGATTGCAGTGTCGGATGACGGAGCCGGCATAGCCGACATAGATCAACCTCTCGTTTTTCAAAGAATGTTCCGCGCACCCTCCACATCTAAACTTCACGAAGGAACGGGACTGGGACTATATTTGATAAAGAAATATCTTGAACTAATGAAAGGAAACATCGCTTTGTATAGTAAGGAGGGACAAGGAACCTCATTCGTTGTATCACTTCCAATATCGGAAAAAACTTTGCCGGTTTCAAGCAACCAGATCACGGATGTGGATTCCGACAAGGCAAAAATCCTTATTGTTGAAGACAATTCTCAAATATCCGGCTTTATTTCTGAAATCATAAGAAACAACTATACTTGTTTTACGGCAGAAAACGGTCGTTCAGGACTTGCGATCGCAGCTTCCATTATCCCTGACCTCATAATTGTTGATGAAATGATGCCTATAATGAGCGGACTTGACATGGTGAAACGTATAAAACAACATCCTCGTCTTTCATCAGTCCCCATCATCATGTTGACAGCAAAATCTGACAATAAGACGGAAACGGAAAGCATCAAACTCGGTATAGACGTTTATATGACCAAACCATTTGATCCTTCAGTTCTCTTGGGACGCATATGTCATCTTCTAAAAGGACGAAACGAGATAAAAGAAAAAGTTAGGATTCAAACTATTGCGGAAGCAGAAGCAAAGCCAATACAAGCCGAATCCGTAAATGAAAAACTCCTGGCAAAGATTGCCAAGATCATTGAAAATAACATTTCAGACCCTGATCTGAATGTAAATCTGTTATGTGAAAAGAGTGGCATTCCCAATAAACAGCTCTATCGTCTTATAAAAAAGCATATGGATATCGCCCCACTTGACTATATCCGTAGAGTCAGACTTCAAAAAGCAGCAGTCCTATTAAGTCAACATCGTTTCACTGTTGCAGAAATCAGTTATATGGTGGGATTCAAGACACCATCTTATTTTGCCAAATGTTTTCAGAATCAATATGGTGTCAAACCCAGTCAATATGAAAGTGAGGATGAAAATGTGAGTCTCAAATAAGACAAATAATCATTAAAAATAAAGGCTCAAAAAGGATTGTCCGTTTTGTTTCTGCATTTGTCCGATTTTTAAGGTCGTATCTATCTTTAAGGTGCTAATTTTGCATATGCAAGGTATAAGATTAAGGTAGGAAAGATTGTTTTTTTATTTTTGGAAATGGCTAATACCATTTGATCACCTTAATTTTCAAACTAAAATAACAATAAACATTTCTAATGGACAAAACAATTGGTTATGCCGAATCAAGGAGCTGGCTGCTGGGATTGATTCTCTCGATTCTCTTGATACCCGTTTCGGCTTATGCCCAGAATCAACGGACAGTAACGGGTACTGTCTTTGATGAGACCGGAGAGCCACTAATTGGCGCATCGGTAAAAGTTGTAGGAGAACCGATAGGTGCGGCAACCGACTTGGACGGCCATTATACCTTGAAAGTGCCGGCAACAGCGAAACAACTTACATTCTCTTATGTGGGTTATGAGAACCTTACGGTTGACATTACATCGGATGTAATAGATGTAACCCTTAAACCAAACAATGAAGTTTTGGATGAAGTAGTGGTAATCGGCTACGGTGTCCGCAAGAAAGATGATTTGACGGGTTCTGTTTCAACTGTAAGTGAGAAGGATTTCAACAAAGGCATGATTTCTTCTCCTGAGGAACTGGTCAATGGTAAAATTGCCGGTGTGCAGATTGTGAACGGTGGTGGTTCGCCAACTTCCGGTTCAACAATCCGTGTGCGTGGAGGTGCATCGCTCAATGCTTCAAACGACCCTCTTATTGTTCTTGACGGCGTGCCTATGGAAGTGGGCGGTTCTGTGAGCGGAAGTGGAAATTTTCTGAGCTTGATAAACCCGAATGATATAGAGAGCATGACCATCTTGAAAGATGCGTCATCAACAGCTATCTATGGTTCACGCGCTTCAAACGGTGTAATCATAATTACAACAAAGAAAGGAAAGGGAGACGGCATCAAAGTATCGTTCCAAACCACGAACTCTTTATCCACTAAAACCAAGACATCGGATATGCTCTCGACCGATGAGTTTATCGGAATTGTGAATGAACTTGGCACCGACCGTCAGAAATCACTTATTGGCAATAGTCGCACAAATTGGAATGACCTGATTTATCAAACTGCCTTTGGTACAGACAACAATCTTAGTGTATCAGGGCGTGCGGCATCATGGCTTCCGTTCCGCGTTTCTGCCGGTGCATACTATCAGGATGGTATTCTCAAAACCGATAATGCCAAGCGTTTCACTGGGAACCTGAACCTCACACCCTCTTTCTTCCGCGATGAACTTAGATTCCAATTCAGTCTTAAAGGCACTTATTCCAAAAACCGTTTTGCCGACACAGACGCTATCTGGGGTGGAGCTACACTAAACCCCACTATTCCAGTCTATTCTGGAAATGATGCTTTTGGTGGTTACAACGAAGCAGCAGACGCCAACGGGATACCTGTTACCGGTGCGCTTGCCAACGCTTTAGGCCGTCTGAATCAATATAAATCGACATCAGATGTATATCGAGTTATTGGAAATATCGACGTTGATTGGAATATCCGATGGGTCAAGGGCCTGAGACTTCATGCCACAGGTGGTTATGACTGGTCTAAAGGTGAAGGTAAAATATACGTCCCTAAAGAGGCGATTTCTTATTATACCACAGGCGGACGTGATTATAAATATGGTCCGCAGAAGAATTATAACAGGCTTCTGACTCTTTATGTAAACTATAATCGTGATTTCGATGCCATCAACTCAAACATTGACGCAACATTCGGTTACGATTACCAATATTGGAAATATACCACTCCATTCTATGCCATCTTAAATGCAGACGGAGTGCAGCAATCAACATCGGCACCTACTGATCAGCGTCATTCCCTGATATCATATTACGGTCGTCTGAATTATACTTTTATGAACCGTTACCTTCTGACAGCCACAGTCCGTCGTGACGGCTCCTCCCGTTTCTCTAAAGACAACCGTTGGGGCACATTTCCTTCCGTCGCTCTCGCATGGCGCATCTCGCAGGAAGATTTCTTTGAACCTCTGCGCGACAGCGTCAATGATTTGAAACTTAGAGCATCATATGGCGTTACCGGTCAGCAGGACGGCATCACCAACTATGGCTATATACCTGTCTATACTCCAGGTCTTGACGGAGCCCAGTATATGTTTGGAGGTAATCCTGTCTATACTTATCGTCCTGAAGCTTATAATCCTGATTTGAAATGGGAGACTACAAAATCATGGAACTATGGTATAGATTTGGCTTTTATGGAGAATCGTTTTACATTCTCTGCTGATTTCTATACCCGCAAAACTGAAAACCTGCTTGCCACGGTTCCTGTTCCTGCGGGCACAAATTTCGATAAACTGATGCTTGAAAATGTCGGCAATGTAGATTCAAAAGGTCTTGAACTAGCCTTGACCGCCCACCTCATCAGTAATAAAGACTGGACATGGGATGTGACTGCAAATGCCGCGTGGCAGCGCGTGCGTATCAAGAATCTTACCCTGACCCCCGGAGCCCCAAGTCCCGATACAGAAGTCGGTCCTTGGATTGACGCTTACCAAATGCAGGTATTCTCCACCGATTACGCTCCTTATTCATTCTATCTGTATAAACAACTCTACGATCAGGAAACAGGCAGGCCCATCGAAGGATTATATGCCGACCTTGATGGAGACGGTCAGATTACCAACAATGACCGCTATCATTGTCATTCCCCGGCTCCAGACTGGATTCTGGGACTTTCCACCCAGCTCCGTTACAAGAAATGGTCTCTGTCTACTTCGTTGCGTGCCAATATCGGAGGCTACATCTTCAATGGTATGGCAATGAACACCGGAGCATGGGAAACAATGAGCTACAATGACTATCAGCTCAACAATCTCAACCGCAGTTTCCTCGATACCCGCTTCACTCGCCGTCAGTTCCTGAGCGACTATTATCTTGAGAACGCTTCTTTCCTTAAGATGGACAATCTCCAGCTCACTTACGATTTCGGTCAGATTTACAAGAGCTTGAATCTCCATGTGTCCGCAATGGTACAAAATGTATTTACCATTACAAAATATAAGGGCGTTGATCCTGAATCAAGCAACGGTGTGGACACTGCTGTATATCCTCGTCCCCGCACATATTCAGTAACTATCGGACTTAATTTCTAACTTAAGAACAATGAAAAAAACAAACATATTATACGGACTTATGGTCGGTATCCTACTGATGCTTGGTAGTTGTACGGATGACCTTGACCAGATGCCTGTAACAGAAACTACATCGAAAGATGTGTATACCGATGCCGCGAACTACAAGCGTGTGCTTGCGAAGATTTATGCCTCATATGTACTTGCCGGACAGGGACAGGGCGGTGACAATGGCGACCTCACAACAATCAACGGACAAGATTTCTCCCGAGGATATTTCAATCTTCAGGAAGCAGCAACAGATGAAGTTGCCAATACATGGCTTTCTGGAAACAATCTTGTGGATCTGACCTACATCAATTGGAGTTCAAAGGATTCATGGGTGTCGGATTCGTATTACTGGCTTTTCTTCAACATCACCCTCTGCAACGAGTTTCTCCGAAATTGTTCGGATGAATCTCTTTCCAGATTCTCTGCTACCGAACAGGAAGAAATCAGAGCATATCGTTCAGAGGCTCGTTTCATGAGAGCTTTCAGCTACTGGATGGTACTTGACCTGTATAGAAAAGGTCCGAAAGTTGATGAGAACACCCCTGTCACCGGTTTTATCCCGGAAGCCTATGATGGAATCGGTCTTTTTGATTTTATCGAAAGTGAATTAAAAGAGCTGGTTGCGGAGGGTTCGTCATCTGCCCTACCCGACACGAATGAATACGGAAGGGCAAGCAAACCGACAGCATGGGCACTCCTCGCTCGTCTGTATCTCAATAGTGCCATCTATCGTGGACATGTCGATACAAGATATTACACGGAATGTATCACGGCTTGCCATAAAGTAATCTCTAATCCGGCGTTCCATCTTGAGCCGGATTATGCAAAACTTTTCAATGCCGACAACCATAAACGTACACATGAAATACTTTTCGCTATGGTATGCGATGCCACGACCTCGGTCACATGGGGAGGAGGCACCTATCTCGTTTGTGGTTCCTGCGGCAATTCAAGCACACAAGATCCTGCCAAATATGGTCTGACAAACGGTTGGGGAATGTTCCGGGCCCGTGGTGAGATTACTTCTAAATTCGGTGATGTCAATAATACCAATGACTCACGCGCCATGTTCTATACTGACGGTCAGGAACAGTTCTTTACCGGGCCTATAGATAATCAGTCGGAAGGATATTTCTTTGAGAAATTCACCAATCTTACAGATGAAGGTGTAGCCGCGTCTAATTCCGCGGCGACAGGATGCTCTACGGATTACCCGATGCTCCGTCTTGCGGATGTATATCTTATGGCTGCCGAGGCATTCCTCAGAGGCGGTGCCGGAATTTCAAGATCTGAGGCTCTTGACCTTGTTAACGCCGTTCGTCTTCGCGCCTACAAAAATGATGAAAGCGGAAAAATATCAGATGCAGATTTCAATATTGATTTTATGCTTGATGAACGTGGTCGTGAACTGTATCTTGAATCAATACGACGCACAGACCTTATCCGCTTCGGCAAATTCACTTCGGATTCATACATATGGCAGTGGAAAGGCGGCGTATTGGATGGTCGTTCAGTAAGCGATAAATTCAATATATATCCCATTCCGGGCACAGACCTTACAGCTAATCCGAATTTGTCAAATCCTCAATACTGATAACAGATTATGAAACTCGATAATATAATAAGAACCGTAGTGCTGTCAGGAATCGTGACATTCTGTCTCATATCCTGCGATAGTGACATCGACCCGGTGTACGTTCAGCCCTCCGATGAAGTTTCATTGGGTGGCGCATCAGGAGATATCGTGTTGACTCCTGATAATCCGCAGGCACTTGCCATGACAATATATTGGAGCGGCGATGGCAAACTTACCCTCAGCGACACACTTCTCCAAGCACCCGTAAATGCGGCAGATGAAACAATACAGCTTTCAAAGGATGAATCCTTCACCACAACCATTGACCTCAGTGTCGAAAAAGGAGTACGCTCGCGCCAGTTCCTATGTGAAGAACTGAATTCCTTATTAGGGCGTCTGGGATATGAAGCGGAAGAAAAGGCTCCCTTATATATCCGTATCAAGTCAGTTCTGGCAGCCAATCTTGAACCTTTATATTCCTCCACTCTTAAAGTAATGGTACAGTCTTATAGACTACATCTTATTTTGGGCACAGTTCTCGACAAAGACTGGAACGAGACCTCTATGAAACTTGCCTCACCGGAAGAAAACGGCATATATCAAGGATTCATGGGAGTTAACGGATGGACAAACTGGTGGTTCCGTGAAGCCAACAATATAGTTTGGGGTAATCTCGGGCAAGCAGGCATGACTTTCCACGCCTCATCTGATGATGACCACTGGAATTTCTGGTTCCCTGATCCTGCAGGTTGCTATTTCACGACACTCAATACTCAGGAAGGCTGGTGGAGTGGTCTGCATATTGACAATCTTAATGTAGGTGGAGATCTTAATGGAGAAATGACCTACAACATGAAGGCAAACCAATGGACAATGCCTGTCAATCTGCCGAGTGCGGCTTCCGTCACTATCACCGTAACCGGTAAAGGCAGTCTATACAACAAAGAGACGACCGATATGGGACCCGCGATAGCACAGAATGTCGCTTTTTGGGGCAATAGTGATAACTTGTCATTCGGTGAGGCCGGCTCAACAATTACAATGAATCTTCCCGCCGGCGAGACAACTCTTGTACTTGACTTATCTGACCCGCTGGCACTAAGAATTGGAGTAGGTGAGGCCGCTCCCGAACCGGAAGCGGAACCTCGGCTGTATTTCTCCGGAGTAATCAACTGGGACGGCTTCGATGACTACATTTCTCTCTATGATGAAGGCACATTGTCTTACGGCGGCGCACACTGGATAGATTCCGAGTGGGGCTACCGTGCTTATCCGCAACCTGATTGGGAGCCGGCTTATAAGGCTGCCGAGGGAGCTACACCTCTAAGTGGTAGTCTGATACTTGCCGAATCAGACGGCAATATCCCTGCGCCGGAGAAAGGAGTGTATGTCATGGATTTCAATATGAAAGAGTTGACATATCAGCTTACAAAAGTCGAAACAGTCACTTTTACCGGACTCAACGATGACTGGTCAGAACATCCAATGGTACAGTCTGAGGATAATCCGGAAGTGTTCACCGCTGAATTTGTAAAGGAGAAAGAAACTCCGTGGGGTGTCAAGGTGCTTATAAATAATGATTGGAGCCTTTTCTTCGGTGGCGGTAACGGAAACCTTGTTCTCGGTCACTCTGATGCGACAACAGGTTTTGACGGTGATAATGCTCTGACTGTCGGAGAGACATATATCCTTAGAGTAGACTTCGGAACCCAGACATATTCTTATTCCCTAAAATAAACATAATTCAATGAAAATGACAACAATAATTTCCGCTTTTGCATTGGCTGCCACTTTCCTTTGCAGCTGCTCCGAAGACGGACCTGTCACTAATCCGCGACAGGAGGACACATCAAATATAGTTAAAGAAACCGGCTTCGCCCGTGGTGCGGATGTAAGCTGGCTTACCCAGATGGAGTCGGAGGGAAGAAAGTTCTACACTCCCGGTGATGACCGTCAGGAAATGGAGTGTATGCAACTCCTTCGTGACCACTGTGGAGTCAATTCAATAAGGCTTCGCGTATGGGTCAATCCCAAAGACGGTTGGAACAACATGGATGATGTTGTTCTCAAAGCCCGTCGAGCAGAGAACCTTGGTCTCCGAACCATGATAGACTTCCATTTTTCTGATACTTGGGCGGATCCAGGACATCAGGAAATGCCGGAGGCTTGGAAAAATCTCTCTTTTGATGAGCTTACCAAGGCAGTTGGAAATCATGTCACAGAAACTCTCACTGCCTTGAAAAATGTTGGCGTAACACCAGAGTGGGTACAAGTCGGCAACGAAACGACTCCCGGAATGATGCTTCCGGTCGGATCAGTCGATAATCCGGCTCAACTTACCCAACTTAATAACGCAGGGTATGATGCTGTCAAATCCGTATTCCCGGATGCTATGGTTATTGTCCATCTTGATGGTGGGAACAACCAGTGGGCGTATGACAGAATGTTTGACATCCTTGAAAACAATGGAGGCAAATATGATATGATTGGCATGTCACTCTATCCCTATTGGGCGGAACAACAGGGCGAAACAGGTGGTTGGTTGAAAATTGCCGATGACTGCATCGCAAATATCAATCATCTGAAGCAGAAATACAACAAACCTGTAATGATTTGCGAAATAGGTATGCCTTATGACCAAGGTGAACTTTGCAATCAATTAATCACTAAAATGATGGGAACAGAAGTAGAGGGTATATTCTATTGGGAACCTCAAGCCCCTAATGGCTATAATGATGGTTATAATCTCGGATGCTTCGACAATGACGCACCAACAGTAGCATTGGATGCATTCAAAACTAAATAACAGCACTGTACCGACTCCATATATTAATTATATTAATTATATTAATTATATTAATTGGTTTCCAAGTATAAATTGGCACGTCTCTGAAATCTCGCATCTGCCCTCTTCAAGGACGGACGCTAAAAGTTCGAAGCGTGCCAATTTACCTATAACCTATAACCTGTTTTCTTAAAAAGTGTTGATATAAGGTTATTTAAGAGTTCTTTTATTAAAAAAGGAAAAGATATTGCTCCAAGATTGCATATTCAAATTAATTATAATATCTTTGCAAAAGAAATCCGATATATTATCTTTCGAAACATATTCGATTTCATTCAAGAACAAAATAACAACCTAATATCATATTTATGACAACAAAATTCAAGGGGTGTTCCGCTCTTTTCTTATTTGCGGCTTCAGTTATGCCGGTAATGGGACAGACCCTTATGTCGCCGGATGGTGATCTGACAATGAAGTTTTCACTTACGAGTGAAGGCGCACCGCAGTATGAACTTGATTTCAAAGGGAAGACGGTTGTAAAACCAAGTCGTCTCGGATTTGAAATCAAGAAAACAAAACAAGTAAAAGACGGCACTCCGCTCAAGGATGGGTTCGAGTTGGTATCGGTAGATACCACTTCTGTCGATGAGACCTGGCAGCCGGTATGGGGAGAGGAAAAAGAGATTCGCAACAACTACAAGGAGATGGTTGTCAACCTGCGCCAGAAAGACACAAAACGTCTGATGTCGCTTCGCTTTCGTCTTTTTGATGACGGACTCGGTTTCCGTTATGAGTTTCCGATGCAGAAGAAACTCAGCTATTTCGTCATTACTGATGAGTTGACAGAGTTTGCAATGCCTGCCGACCACGAGGCTTATTGGATTCCTGCCGACTATGATACCCAGGAGTTTGATTATACCCGCAGCCGCATGTCTGAGATTCCCTCGAAAATGGATGAGGTCAGAGGTCCGACATACGATTGGACTACCATCCCGGTTGATAACGGTGTGCAAACAGCTTTAATGCTTAAAAGCGATGATGGTTTATATATCAATCTTCATGAGGCTGCCCTTATCAATTATCCCTGCATGCATCTTGAAATTGACACCAAAACCAATACATTCAAGGCTCTCCTCACTCCGGATGCAGTTGGAGACAAGGCATACATGCAGACTGATTGCGTCACTCCCTGGCGTACTATCATAGTGAGCGATGATGCGCGTGACATCCTTGCATCTCGAATAACACTTAATCTCAACGAGCCTTGCAAGATTGAGGATACAAGCTGGATCAAGCCTATGAAATATGTTGGAGTATGGTGGGAAATGATCAATCGTAAAAGCAAATGGAGCTATACCAACGATCTTCCCAATATCCATCTTGATAAGGTGGATTACACCAAAACCAAGCCTCATGGGAAGCATGGCGCCACAACCGAGAACGTGAAGAAATACATCGACTTTGCCGCCAAACATGGTTTCGATGGTGTGCTTGTGGAAGGATGGAACACCGGCTGGGAAGACTGGTCAGGTAAAATGAAGGATGAAGTTTTCGATTTTGTTACTCCTTATCCCGATTTCGATCTTCCGGCTATCCGTGACTATGCAAAAGAGAAAGGTGTGAAGATGATCATGCATCACGAGACCTCAAGCTCTGTGCGCAATTACGAGCGTCGCATGGATGAGGCTTATAAATTTATGAAAGATAACGGCTACGATGCTGTGAAGAGTGGTTATGTTGGCAATATCATTCCCGCCGGAAGCAACCACTTCAGCCAGTGGCTCGTAAATCATTACCAATATGCCGTGGAGAAAGCTGCGGATTATAAGATTATGGTTAACGCACATGAGGCTGTGCGTCCTACAGGCATCTGCCGCACATGGCCCAACCTGATTGGTAATGAATCGGCTCGCGGGTCGGAGTATCAGGCATTCGGTGGCAGCAAACCCAGCCACACCACCATCCTTCCATTCACACGCCTTGTTGGCGGTCCTATGGATTATACTCCCGGTCTGTTTGAGAATGACATGCGCAAATACAATCCAAAGAACACATCGTGGGTCAACACAACTCTTACCAATCAGTTGTCGCTTTACGTCACTATGTCGAGTCCGCTGCAGATGGCAGCCGATTTCCCGGAAACCTACGAGAAATTTATGGATGCATTCCAGTTTATCAAGGATGTAGCTATCGACTGGGACAAGAGTTATTATCTTGAGGCGGAACCGATGGAATATCTCACAGTGGCACGTAAAGCCAAAGGTGAAGAGAAATGGTTTGTCGGTGGCACTAATGGCGCAGATCCGCGCACAGCAGAAGTTGACTTCAGCTTCCTCCCTGCCGGCAAATACAAAGCTGTGGTATATCGTGATGCCAAAGATGCCCACTACAAGAACAATCCTCAGGCATATGTGATCGAGACAAAGACGGTAACGCCCAAAACCAAGATGAAGATCCACGAAGCAGCCGGCGGCGGCTTCGCCATCTCCATCCTCCCTCTCTAAAATGGAAAAGATATATAGAGAAAAGCCGGGTGAGGCAAGTCTTAATGCAGTCAAGAGAGCCCGAATGCAGGCTGATGCTGAAGACAGACCTGTAAGAATACTGTTTGTGTGTCTCGGCAACATTTGCAGAAGTCCTGCGGCTGAAGGAATTATGCGCCACATCACAAAAGATCTGCCCGCATCGCTCCGTCCGGAACTTGACTCTGCCGGTTTTTATGGAGGTCATGCAGGAGATCTTCCCGATCGCAGAATGCGTCATGCCGCGTTCGCAAGAGGTCTCAGACTTGAACATCACAGCCGCGTAATCCGTCCTTCTGATTTCGATTATTTCGATCTTATTTTAGGAATGGACGACCAAAATATCGACAATCTTCACGAAGCAGCTCCAACTCTTGATGCTGAAAAGAAGATTGCAAGAATGAGTGATTTCGCCGTTCATTATCCCGAAGCCGATTCAGTGCCGGATCCTTACTGGGAGGGAGCCGCCGGTTTTGAGATTGTACTAAACCTGCTGGAGGATGCTTGCGATGAACTTAAAAAATACATCTAAATAGATATTAAAAACGCCGGGACATTTGCCCGGCGTTTTTATTACTTACTTATCTATTTAGATTACTGACTAATATTGTCAATATTGAATTCATCTACCGTAACATTGAAGTCAATGGGTTTCAATACATTAGGATTATCTATCTTTATATTATAGATATAAGAGCATCCGATTTTCCATTCGGTCAGATCCGAGGTCGTGAGCGGATATATTAAACGCCCACATGATGTATGAGGCACAAGCAAATAGTCCGGCGTGTCTTGTCTTGGCCATATCTTGGAACCTGATGCCGCATCGAAAATCTCACAATCTATCTGAATAGCATTTCCTGTAAATTCGTTCCCATTAAAATCTACATTATCCAGTGGCTGTGGCAACATATAATCAATCTCAAGATTCTTTTCCGTAACATCAACCGGAGTATTGGTCAATGTCAACGCCTCATCCGCTGAGAAAGAATAAAACGTAAGTATATCAATCGGGGAGTTTAAATTGCTCCAATATCCAACTCCCTGTTGCGAACCGGAAGTTGTAGAAGTTGATGGGAACGTGAATGAACCCTTGTGCTTGACATCAAGTAGCGACACATGATACACTTTCACGGTTATCATTGAATTTGAACTGCTCAAGTTTACATTCACCTTCGACATGGCATGCCGGAAATTCATCATGACAGGAGTTGATTTCGCAACCTGCCCGACACTGACAGCGTAAAGGAAATCAGTGTCGCCCTGATTGCTATAGTTGACAATAGTATTCAGCCCCGAAGGCTCTTCCGAGGGAGAAACCGATATATCGGGACTATATGCATAAAAATTAACCGGCGTTTCAGGCCAATACATCACGGGAGAGTATGACCATGTGGCACCGTCACGACTCACCGTGACATTTTCCATATAAGGCTTGCCCGCGGTAAAGGCATAAACCCGAAAACTATTGATCGTAGCGGTTGTAGTAGCTGTTGAACGCGTGGCATTCGGTACAAGAGCGCCAAAACTTATAGCCTTTCCGGTATCCTGCTCAACAATAGGTTCCGGGTCAGAACAAGAGCACACAACTACCGCTCCGACAACAGATGCTAAAACTAAAGATAATGCTTTCATAGTATTGCTTTATTTATTTGTTTATTAATCAAGAATTTATATCAATAATATATGTCTGCCAGCCGTCAACCGTCACATCGAAGGCTCCGTCGCCCGATGGAGATCCGGATTCCGGCAGGTCGATATTTCCGACAGTGATAAGAACATTCATCTTGTCGGGAGCATCAGCAATCTGGCGCGACACATCAAATTCATATTTATACTTTTTTCCGTCTGTCATCCAAAAGTAAAGTGTCAGTTTATTTAAAACGTTGCCATTCGCCAAAGAACCGAAGGTAAACATTGTGCCCGCGACTTCGTCATCATTAGTCTTAATGGCAGAAACCGGCAAAGTTGCCGGTTCACCCGTAGGTTTTCCGGAAGAGAGAACAAGACCTGGAGCCATCCCGCTCAGCGAAGCACACATGCGTGCCACTCCGGAAAGATTTTTGATTCCAGTGGCAACATACCTGTAACGGGGAGTGAGCATATGGGGATAAATGAAAAAAATCCGCTTCCCATATGTCGTTTCCTTATCAACGCCATGCCTTCGATATGCCACGCCATCATTACCAAGAGAGAACCATTCCACACTTTCTCCCCACATTTCATCAGGAGGTGAGACAACCTTCTCTCCGTCTTCAGTTATCGTCGCACCGACAGGAGAACCCGACGGTGTAGATGCAAGTCCATTATACAGTCCGGTTTCCTTACAATAACAATAAAACCCTGAATAATCTTCTTCATTTCCAAACAAAACATTGGATGTGTCATCATTAAATGCCATAACATGGAATTCTCCATCCGGAAGCAGCACCGGACCACCCTCTTTACCTGGGAAATCAAAACGCCAAGGCTCACCACCCGACACAGGGAAAAAGATATAAGCCATGCCTCCCGGATCGGCATTCGGGCAATCATGCCAGTCACTGAAGACTTCGAAAGGTTTGTCACCTTCACCACATTCACAACAACATGGGTAATCATATATCCAAGTGCATCCTGTGAATGCAACACTGGGACATATAACACATAAAACAACCAATATGGATATAAAAGGATTTTTCACAAACTATTCTCTTTTCATTTACCAGAAGAGGCGATACTCGTTGCCGCAAGTTCTATCTTACGGGCGAGTTTCCCAGTTTCCTTTATAAAATGATATAACTCAACCGCCGGTGCCATATCAAAACGTTTGCCGGATTCTTCCGGTCCGCTCCATGCTTCTATGTCATCGGAAATCTTCTTTATCGCTTCATTTACCGTTGTTGCAGAATTTTCCTTTACCTCTTTCTCGGGCCAGTCTTTTAGAAGGTCTGCCGATACAAACATTTGACATGCCGCCACAAATGCGAAACTATCTTCAAGCATCTCTGGCCACAAGGTCAGATCAACATGCGATTGCAACGAATCAAGATATAGACTTGTGTTTGAGGCACAGACCATCAATCCTTCGACCGCCGGACGTGATGAATAATCCGTTGGCAAACCGGAAGGAAGATAAAGATCGTGCATGTCATTAAACCGGAAGTCCTGATTATACTGACCTCCCGCTCCCCTCTTGTTTACAGGGGTTGTAACGGCATAGCAAAACGAGAGATACATATTAAGCCTATGTAGAAGAACAGGAATATTCTTCATAAGCTTGTCATATTCTGTTGCCTGGTGCACACGATGCTGCTTCTCGATTTCTGTTTCGACATCGATCTCCGACTTCATCGATCCAACAGAATTAAGAAAGAATCCGAGAAAAACAAGTCCACACATCACCTCAATGGCTGTTACCGCCTGCGCCCAACCATGTGCCGGCGTATAATCACCAAAACCGAGAGTTGTAATTGTCACTATGCTATAATACAACCACGATCCATAGTCGGTCCCGGCATTCTCAGGAATGCGAAACTGTCCGTCGGGCATCCAATAATATACAAGGGCGAACAAAGGCATCAAACACAGATACAAACATATCCACACTATCGGACGAACATTCGAAACAACATGCCAGAAATGTTTCAACTTATTAGAAATTCCCTCATTCATAACTCTAATGTTTTACTTACTTATTAGAACAATCCTCATATCTGATAGTTCTTCCCCACAAGCATTACAATCTAAGTTTTAAACCTACCAAATTCGAGGGGGTTAGTAGGATTTGAGTGTCCCTATCGTTGCGAAAATACTGATTTGCTTGTATGTATCAGCATTTTGTAATAATTTCGCACAAAAGAGAGGATATTTAAGAAAAATCTTCGCTATGCGTTGATTTTCATGCTCTGATAGAACATTTGTCACATCGAATGTCGATTATTTGTTGTAAATTTGCAATAACTTAATGCTCCTGAATTAATGTGTTTTAATGGCGAAGACCATATCTGCTTCTAATTATGATAAAGAACTTGATATTTGATTTTGGCAAAGTGCTTGTGGATTATGATTATTTCACCATTCTTGATGAAATATTTGCTTCTCACGAGCAAGCAGAAGACTTCCTTCATCATTTGATGGCGGAAAAGTGGAACGATCGTCTTGATTGTGAAGCAAGTCCTTTCACGCAGATAATCCATGAAATTCAGCAGGCTATGCCTCAGTATGTATGTGAGATACAGCAGTTCGGTAACCGATATACTGAATTTGTAATCGGTGAAATGAAAGGGATGCGGGCTTTGCTTGTCAAACTAAAATCAGAAGGATACAAACTATATGGTCTTACCAACTGGTGCAGCCGGGTACATACCACCATGAAGCAGTATCCAATATTCCAGTTGCTTGACGGAAAAATAATATCATCGGAAGAACATGTAGTGAAACCGTCACCGGTAATTTACGAACGTCTTTGCCGTAAATTCGGTTTGAACCCGGATGAATGTGTGTTCACAGATGATACCCTTGTAAATGTAGAGGGTGCCCGTGATTTTGGCATGCACGCTATCCACTTTGAAAATGCGCATCAATATGAAAGGGAATTAAATAAAATTATTTCAATATTGGGAGGATGTCGTGACGAGGAATATGTAATGACAGAACAGGACAAATGCATGGCAGGTGAGATTTACGACTGTCATAGCTCTGTGTTCCTCGACAGGAAAGCGCGTGCCACCGACTGGATGCTACGCTACAACTCGCTTCCTTATGCCGACCATTCAAAACGGTACGATATGATACGCGAACTATTTGGAAGTGTAGGCACGAATGTCTCGGTTGGTGACGGCACAATAATAGGATTTGGAGACAACATTCATGTCGGAAATAATGTCAGCATCAACTATCGTTGCATCCTTAATGACTGCAACTCTATCGTAATCGGCAATGATGTGCTTATAGCTCCTGGTGTACAAATGAACACAGCCTCTCATCCGACGTCACTCTCCGAACGTATCACACCGGATTGGAGTTCGGATTCGGGCGAATACCGTTGGCGCACTTTCGCAAAACCTATAACTATTGGCAACGGCTGTTGGATAGGAGCCAACGCCATGATTATCGGTGGCGTAACCATTGGAGACGGGGCAGTTGTAGCCGCAGGAGCTGTCGTAACGAAGGATGTGGAGCCTTACACAATGGTTGGCGGAGTTCCGGCGAAAATCATAAAAAAATTATAATTGCATAGTAGCAGAGCCATGTGCCGACCGCTTTCCGCAGCCATTTGTCACCGTTTTGCCCTCCGAAACTCCATGTGGGATTGATTTTCAATGGCTTTATCACTGATAATCAATCACATGAGAAAATAACAGTACAACTATCCGTTAAGGGAAAAGAGGGAGTGAATGGATTAGAAAAGGTGTGTATGTTGAATGAAAGATTTAACTAAATCTTAACAGTTGATAGATATTTTTATGATTTAGAATTAAAAGCAAAGAGGCACGAAATTTCAAGGGAATACGCTGTATGTCAGCGAAAATGTGTAACTTTGCGTATTAGCATATACCCCTATCTGAAACAATGGCAAAGATTACAGTTCAAAATACCAATATTACAATTATCGCCGTCAATGGGGATGATTATATTTCGTTGACCGATTTGGCACGACATAAAAGCGATGAACCTAACGCTGTGATTGCAAACTGGTTGCGCAACCGTAACACAATAGAATATTTGGGCATTTGGGAACAGCTTTACAATCCGAATTTTAAACCCACCGAATTCGAGGGGTTTAGACGGCAGGCCGGGCTAAACGCATTTACGCTGTCGCCAAAGAAATGGACGGATGCGACAAACGCCATTGGTGTAATTGCTAAATCAGGGCGTTATGGTGGAACATATGCGCATAAAGACATTGCATTGAAGTTCGCAAGCTGGATTTCTGTTGAGTTTGAACTCTACATCGTCAAGGAATTTCAGCGGCTCAAAACGGAGGAACAGCGGTTGTTGGGATGGTCGGCGAAACGTGAGCTGTCGAAAATCAACTACCGTATACATACCGATGCCATAAAGCAGAACCTTGTCCCTGCGAAGGTTACTCCGGCACAGGCAAGTATTATATATGCCAGTGAAGCTGATGTGCTGAATGTAGCGATGTTTGGTGAGACGGCAAAGCAATGGCGCGATGCCAATCCTGACCTGAAAGGCAACATACGCGATTACGCTACAATCAACGAGCTTATATGCTTGTCGAATATGGAAAACCTCAATGCGGTTTTCATCGAGCAAGGCATGACGCAGAGCGAGCGGCTTGTGAAGCTGAACCAAATCGCTATCCACCAGATGAGCGTGCTGGAAAGCGGCGACAACGATAGGAAGTTGCTGAAATGAAGAAGTGGCAGAAGATATTGGGTATAGTTGGGATCACCTTATTGACTTATGCGCATATAGAGGTATTGCACAACTATTTACAGATAATGGATTTTTCCGGTGCTTGGTGCGCCGAGATAGCGCAGGAATGGTTCGTCTATTATGTCGATAAGAACATAAAACTTTTTTGGGCATACCATATATTATCATTTATAGATTTGGTGATAATTATATTCTTATTTATTTGCCTATGGAAGAAAGGGGAAAAGAAATGAGTTACTATCTGCGTATCATAACCAATACTATATCAGGGAATATTGCGGAACGTATGAGTGTGTTTCTTAAAGAATTTTGCACTATTATAAATGCGACAGATTATTCAATAGTTAAATCTCTAAAGCCATATTATAAAGTTAATGGTTATGGAGTGATGCTTATTAAATTAAATACCATTACGCCATTGGAGGAAATAAAAAAAGCATTGGGTACGGGTTGGGATAATGACACAATAGATTCACGACGAGGTACAATATATTGTGATAACATAACTTTTCTATGGTTATATAATTAGTTATTGGCGGAATGAGCGGTCGGTGATGCGATGAATACTTATGTATTGGATTTTCAATGCAGTGCGGAGGCAAGTAATTTGATGGTTTGAGTGCCTAAGATAGTTGTTGTCAAGGAATTGATTTTCAATAACAGAGGTGCCTAAGAACAATAATCCTTAGACACCTCTAATTCTCTAAATTAAAACTAAGTAAGAAAATCGGTTATTTCTTTTGAGTCTTTGTAGTATCTGCCGGTTCAGGATTGGAAAGCTTGAATACGACAGGAAGATGAAAATAAGAAGCAACCTTCTCACCATTGTTTTCCCCGGGTGCCCATTTCGGCATTGCCATCACGACACGCACTGCTTCCTGATCGAGAGATGGTGATACACTTTTCAATATAGAGGCATCAGAAATGCTTCCGTCTTTATTTACAACGAACTTAACAATCACACGACCTTGCATATCTGCCTTGAATGCATCTTCAGGATATCGGATATTATTCCCGAGCCATTCCATCATAGCTTTCGTCCCTCCGGGAAACTCAGCCTGCTTTTCTACCGCAAGATAAACCTTCTCTTCTTTCTTCTTATCCATCTGTTCAGTAGTAGGATTTGCCACTGCTGAGGTTATTTCCGAAGACATTCCCTCCTCGGAAGAGAGGAAATCTTCTGCCTTTACAGACTCCGACTTTGATTCCGTTTCGGAAATCGACAAAGTCTCTGTTTCCGATGCATCCATTACCTGAGAAACGTTCTGGAACGATCCGGAAGCAACCATTTCCGAATCCACGGAATTTTTTGTAACTTTGCCTACTGGATCAACCAAAGAGGCTTCAGACGCATCCGAGATGAGAGATGCTACTGCTGGGATAGACACTACTGCCATGCCGATGGCAAGGGCGGGAACGAGCGCAAGGCTGCTGAATTTACCCGCCATTTTCGATTTTGACTGGTACATCATAGTTATTCTTTTTTGAAGTTTACTGTGATTCAAGCTGTTGGCAAGTGACGGCAATCTCGCGCCAACAGCTTTTTTTATTAATAGCATTTGATATTCCTTTAAATTTACCCCTGAATCAATCACTGCTTCGTCAGCTTCATATTCATGGACTGTCTTAAGCTCATCTATCATTAGCCACGACACCGGATTATACCACACAGCAATCGCATATATCTGAGCAATGATTAGATCCATGCTGTGACGAGCGGAAAGATGACGCAATTCATGAACAATGACTGCCCTACACTCTTCTGTGTCCTTCTTATCTCCAACAACCACGTATTTTTTCCAACTAAACGGAGAGCGCGATTCATCACCGGTGATTACAAGTGTATAACCATCCATTTTTTCTTTACGTCCCTTTCTGATTATGTTCGAAAGTTTTATATAAGCCCATACAAAACGGCATAACGTGATTACCATTCCGATAACATATATCCACAACACAATCCTTGTCCATCCGGGAGTTTCGGATTCGATTATGCCCCCGGTGAGCGGTCCAATCTCGATGTTGGCAACAGCACCAGCGACAGAAGGAGTGCTGTCGGTATTTCTCACAAAGAATGAAACAGGTTTTAATAATGGCACAATTATAGCCAACAGATACATTCCCAATAGAATCAATCTGTTTAACCGATGCTGATTCTCCCGTGCCAATAGAAGCTTGTAGGGAAGATAAAGACATAACAGGATGATTCCTGAAGTCAAAGTAAAAGATAGAATATCTCCCATATGATTGTAATTTTTAGAATCTGAAATTTCTTAAACAAATTCGCTATTTAATCCCGACTCTCAGAACGCTGAAAGAAAATAGAAATGTTAACGATTCTTGTTTTCTATATATTGAATAATCTCCTTCAGATCGTCAACTGAAAGTTTTTCATCCTCCACAAGCGCAGAAACAGCCATTTTATAAGAATTATTGAAATAATTTTTGATAACATCTGCTATTCCTCGTTCTTGAAAAGCGGTTTTATCAACCGTTGCAAAAAAACGATGAGAGTTGCCAACCACTTCGTGACTCACATACCCCTTCCCTTCCAAAATACGTACAAGGGTAGAGACAGTGTTGAAATGAGGACGTGGTTCTGGATAATGTTCAAGCATTTCTCTGACAAACATAGGTCCATTGTCCCAGAGCATGTTCATGATTATACTCTCTTTCTCTGTGAGAATCTGTTTTTTCCTTCCGGCTTTCATATCTCTTCTCTATTTCTTCCAAGCGATCGTTCAATTCATATGAACAACCACCTTGTTTCTTTGATACTTTCAGATTTAAAAGAAACTAATTAATTAGTTTCTGCAAAGGTAAACTAATTTATTCGTTCTTACAACTAATTAATTAGTTTTTATTGTTAAAATTTGTTAATTATTTATATCCCCCTATCGGGCTGTACCAGATAAAATAAAAAGTAATAAGTAATAAGTAAGAAGTAATAAGTAAGAAGTAAGGATTGGCAAGCCTCAATCATATTAAGGATTTACAGCATCGCGGATCCCCTCCATGCCTGTGGCATAGCGGGAGAAGACACTGATATGGCGGATGGAACGCGGATTTATTTTTTCAAGTCGAGCCAGATCCGGAATTTGAGCCACAGCGGATTCGGCAGCCATCGGCTGCCGACGGAGAGTCAACGGATTGAAGCAGATGGCTACGGATCCATCCGCAAATGTATTCATCCGGGATATGTCTCCTACTGCGGCGATATTATCCGAAACCATCGGCTACAATCCGCGAATCCAGTCATATGCCGCAAGGCATATGAATCCGCGATAGGCTTTTCGAGTATGGTTTCTTGGATATCAAGGAATCCGCGTGCCATCCGCCCTGTTCGCATCCTACCTAAAACACCGCAAGGTGAGAGGGATCCGCGATGCTATAAATCCTTAATATGATGGTTGAGGCGCGCCAATTCTCCCCTTTAACCTATTCCCTATAACCTTTTACCTTTCCTAACGCTGTTCGGAAAACGGATTTTTCATTAATTTTGCGTGAAATTTATTGGAAATTATTGCTGACATGAAAAGGATCGGTATTCTAAGCGACACGCATGGATTATGGGACGACCGTTATGCCTCACATTTCAAAGATTGTGATGAAATATGGCACGCCGGAGATATCGGTGACTATACCATAATAGAACGTCTTGCTGAGATAGCTCCCGTAAGAGCTGTCTCAGGAAACATAGATCACGGCATGGTGAAACGGAAGTGTCCCGAGATCGAAATATTCACAATAGAGGGAGTCAAAGTCTTGCTCACACATATTGGCGGTTATCCGGGAAAATGGTCACCCGGTATGAAAAAGCTCCTTAAAGAAGAAGCCATCAACCTTATGGTTGACGGCCACTCTCATTTATTGAAGATAATGTTCGACAAAGAATTAAATCTGCTGCATATCAATCCCGGTGCTGCGGGAAACCAAGGGTGGCAGAAAGTGCGAACCCTTGTGCGACTAACCATTGACGGATCCAATATGCGCGACTGCGAAGTTATTGAATTTCATAATTGATTCCATCGTGGATTCCTTGGAAGGATTGAATTTGCCGCTGTTCATATAGTTGAGCAAGCTTCGCAGCAATTGCGCTGCTTCCGGCTTCTTATCCTTGAGATTCAACAGATCTATTGAACATAGGAGAAGTCTTCCTTTTCCTACTTTCGCTTCTGCAATAAGTCCCAGTTGCCGGTTGCTGACAAAATTATCCACAACTTCCAATATAGGATCTAATCCGGGTGTTTCATCGAGATTCATTACAACGGCATTTTTCACGATATTCCACCATTGCCAGTCAGAGTGACCATCATTAGGAAATTCTTGCAACGATGGATGCTCCGTATCGCACATAATTCCCATGCCTCCCGCCTGATCGGGGAAATGCACCGGACTCCAGAATACAGGCACAAACTTGCTCTCGATACCATTCACACTCTCTTTTGAAGGAGCCAGCAATACATCGCATCCCTTCTCAAGCATCTTGTTTGCTTCATCAAATGATGACGTGACAAATACATCTCCCGCTGTTATTTCTTTATTTGCAGGGGGATATACCCAGATATTCCAGGAATTGTCACATTTTATGTCCGGGTTCGTACATTTCACTGATAATACAAGTTTCGCAGGAGAAGCCACCTTGTCAAGACCGACTTTGATTTTACCGATATTATTCCACCCCATCGGCATCTTTTCAGCCTGACACACACCATCCGCATATTTGTTACCCTCAGTATCTGCCAACGACCATTCAAATGTCACCGGATAGTTGAATTCTTTCAAATAATTAGTCACGTCAAGCTGCGCATCAAATTGTTCGTTGGAGGTATACACAGCTTTCTCGAAACTTGCCAGAGGCACAACCGGAGCACAAAATTGTCTGAACCATTCCGGCGAAACTATACCCTTATTCTCCCAGAAAGCATCCACCAATCCCACAAGGGCAGTGCCCTGACCGGGGAAATCTTGAAGTCCTAATAACTGATAACCAGAAAATCCGGGAGTCTTAAGAGCTCTCTCAATCTCCTCTTTATACAAGATTGAAGCAAGCTTACCCGACGCTTTAAGATAACTTTGCGCCTTGTCAAGCCTACCTTTTTTACGCAAGTCTTCTCTGATAGCCTCAAAATTTAAGGGACGCAAAACGCCGGTATATTTCTCTATCTCGTCAAGATTGGGATACACCGAATACTGACCGATCTCATGAGAAACCAACGGCACATCCACACATCCCATTGAACCGGAAAAATTCTGATCAAACCGTGGTTCTTGCGTATCAAAGACACCCTGTCCACGCACCCAGCCATCGGCGGTCCATTGCGTTACGTAATACTGATCATTCGGTTCCGGCTTTATTCCATGCCCTTTCTCGAAAGTAAATGTAGAGGCAGAATAAAGATGACGAGGATCATGTTTGCGCATTTCCGCAACCATATTGTTCATCCAATCGAAATCCCATTGCATTTCGTTGCCGCACGTCATAAATGCGAACGACGGATGATTGCCGTATTCAGAGGATATACGATAAAACTCATTCTCAAGGAATCTCTCTGCCGAAGTAAAATCACCAAGATTTGTAGCCCATGCGGGCAACTCGACCTGCAAAAGCATACCCAAACTGTCAGCCACCTCAAAAGCAGCTTCGGGTGGACACCAGCTATGAAAACGCAAATGATTCAGTCCCCATTCCTGTGCCGACTTCATCACTTTCTCCCATCCATCCTTATTCATTGGAGGATAACCGGTAAGAGGGAATATGCAGCACTCAAGCGTGCCTCTCAGAAACAAAGGCTTGCCATTCAACTTTAGTGTTTTACCTTCTGCACTCACCTCTCGCAAACCATATTTCAAACTCTTCTTATCCCCGCTTTTTAAACTACATGTAAAGGAATACAAAACAGGCGTAATATCACTCCAAAGTTTCGTATCTTCAGAAAGGGGAATAATTGTCTCTATGCGGTTTTCACCGGGATTAAGCTTTATATTTTCTTTAAAATTCAATCCGTTATCTCCTTGGATTGAAATCTTGTCACTGTATTTACGTCCGGTATTATTATTTATCTTTACAGCTATCCGAAGCGACTTATTCTTTACATCCGGATACACTCTGATTTCCGAGATCTCTTTCTCAGGAATCACCGACAAACTTAATTCCCCAAGAACACCATTCCAGCGAATCTGCGTATCATCGGTATAGGAATGAGCAAGAAGATTCACGGATGTGTCATATTTACGTCTGTTGTCAATCGTGATGTCTATTCTATGTTCTCCTTCTGCAAGACCATCCGGAATTGTGAATCTGTGAGGAGTGGTGAGGCTTTCTCCCTCTTCCGGCAACATAACTCCGTCGACCGACACGCTACTTGTCCATATAACGCGTCCCAAAGTCAACATCAAAGGTTTGTGTGCCATATCTTTTGTGACATAGAAATCTTTAGAATACACAGCTGGACCGACATAACTGTGTTTACGCGCCAATCTCAGCAACTGTGGCTTTGCAAGTTCCGGTTCCAGATCAAGCGCTTTTCCTAATTGCGCGTCATCGGTTGTGCCGGGGAGAGGCATTTGGCATGACGCAGTGTCACCGTTCAGTTTCACTCGCCATTTGCCCGAAAGGTCAAGAACTTCGCTCCATGCCTGGAAAGACAACAATAGAGCCGCAATGATGATAGGATGCAGTTTCATTTCAAGAGTTTTAGATGGTTTAGAGGTTGCAAAATTAATTTGTATAAACACATTAAAAAATAGATAATCCGAATATTTTAATGGACAATCCGCCTGTTTGCGTCAACTTATCGAACATCTGAATCTACCGGGAGTAGATAATGTCGCTTTCTTAAACACCATGCAGAAATGCGATTGATCGCTGAAGCCACAATCGTGGGTGATCTCCTTTATGGATTTAGTGCTGAGCAACAAAAGATTCTTCGCGCGATTGATCCGCTTTTCCATAAGATAGGAATAAGGCGTGCGGTGGTATTCCTGGCGGAATGCACGTATAAAACTTTCAGGGCGCATCCCCACGTGATCTGCCACATCCTCTATTGTGATCGGTTCGCAAAACCTCTTGTCGATAAATCCTCGTCCCTTGTTCACTCGAGGGTTTGACGCAGGCTTGTGCATTATGCTATGTTGCAAAAACATGGACAAAATCACTTTTATGTATCCTCCAAGTTCCGTTCTGACAGCAATAGGCAAATTATCATACCTGTGCGACCAGAACAGATAACTCGATTTATTCTCATAATCCTGTGGTAACGGAGTCTCAAGCTCAAAGCCTTCACACAACACTGAAATCCGATCGAAAATATCAACCAATAATGGAGATGCCGGTATTTCAAATGCCAGATCATATCCATCCATCATATCCGATAAGTATGTATCGTCAAGTCGAAAATGGAGATAGCGATGACAGAATGAGCCCTTAAGAATATCCTCATGAGCCACGAATGCCGGTATCATATAAAAATAACCGGGACGGAGCTCTTGCACCTTATTGTAAATACGAACCCTGGCGCTACCGGCTGTCACGTGATATATGCGCCAGAAAACACTCCCCGGAATCTTAAAATTCCAGTTATCGCGATGGAAGACCTCTCCAAAATTATATACACATGCTGTTTGTGACATTCTTCACAAAATTAATCATAATTTGTTAAATTCATATAATATTATTGATAATATTATTATATTTCAGCTTAATCTTTTATTAAATCTAAGCCATTGGTTAATTTTGAAGAGATTAAAACAACTTTTCCATGAAACTCAGACATATTTTTACAACATTAGCTCTGACATTAACAACATTATTAAGCCAGGGCGCACCTACTCTCCCGACCTTCAGCAATGGAGATGAAGACCACTGGTATTATATCGTATTCACAGCCGGTGAGACTGTGCTTGGAGATCAGGGAAACGGAATCTCTGTAATCACACGTATTGCAGACAGTAAAAGAAACAATCAACTCTGGAAATTCATTGGCACGCCGGAAGATTTCCAAATTCTTGGCAAAGAAGGAAACTATGTTTACTATGAAACCCGAGTAAGGACAACCAACGACCCAACAAAAGCAGGACATTTCCGACTTGTGGCTTCCACTATTCCAGAAATGGCAGATAGTTGGGAAATTGAATACCCGGCAAAAGAAGATGAATGGAACCGTTGGAACCAATGGGGAAACACAGGTCCCGGTGTAAATATCGGACTTAATACTCCCGGAGAAAGAAACAATGCCTTGAAATTTCTTCCTCAGGCAGAACTCCCTATAGTGCCGGAACTCACAAAAATAACTGAATTCAAAACCACTCCGGTTGAAAATTATACTCCGGAACATCGCCATACCCTCTGGTTTAACGAACCTGCAACTGCAAAAACAGGTTCCGATGCATGGATGGAATATGGTCTTCCTATAGGCAATGGTGAATTCGGAGCCATGACATTTGGAGGTATTGCTCAGGATCGCGTTCAGTTCAACGATAAATCGCTCTGGACCGGCAGCACAAAGAATCGTGGAAGTTATCAGAATTTTGGAGACATATACATCGAAGATATATCCGGTGTGTTCGGAAACACCGATGAGACTGCCGTGAAGGGCTATGTCAGGAGACTTGACATGTGCGAGGGGAAAGTCAATGTTTCCTACACATCTCCCGATGGAAACGTTAATTATACCCGTGAATATATCGCCAGCTATCCTGACAAGGCTGTTGCCATCCGCTTAGGAGCCTCCCAGCCCGGAAAGATAAGCGTCAAGATCAGACTTTTCGGCGGGATAAAGCTCGGAATGCTTGCGCCTACATATAAGAATGGCGAAGCATCAATCGAAGGTCTGCTGGACCTCGTAAGCTTCAAAGCCAAGGTCAAGGCTGTCCCGACGGGTGGAACAATTGTCACCAATGATGATTGCATTGAAATCAAGAATGCCGACGATTTGATGATCATCCTTGCCGGTGCAACCAACTTCGACCAGCATTCACCTACATATATCAACGATGTGGATGCAATGTATAAGCTTGTTGATAATCGCGTAGCAGCAGCGGAATCAAAAGGATGGGATGCAATCCTGTCCGATCACATTGCCGATTTCAAGCAATATTTTGACCGTGCAGAATTCCGCATCGATGCAGCAGCCAACACTAGAGCCGGAGATGCCATGGTGACAAGATACAATGGAAGACGCCCAGTGCCATCTCCCACCGATCCTTCGGGGCTAATGCTCGAAGAGCTTTACTATGCCATGGGACGCTATTTGCTTATCAGCTGTTCAAGAGGTATGGATACACCCGCCAATCTTCAGGGAATATGGAACCATTCCAACACGCCGGCATGGCAATGCGATATCCACTCCAACATCAACGTGCAGATGAATTACTGGCCTGCTGAGATAACGAATCTTTCCGAGATGCATATGCCGTATTTGAATTATATCTACAGTATGGCTATCGAACATGACCAATGGCAAGAATACGCCCGTCGTTCAGGACAAACTACCGGTTGGACATGTTTCACACAAAACAACATCTTCGGACATTCCGACTATGCAGAGAATTATGTAATCGCCAACGCATGGTATACATCCCATATGTGGCAACATTATATATACACTCTCGACCGCGAATTTCTCAAGAACAAAGCAATGCCAGTGATGCTCAGCTGCACCCGTTTCTGGATGGAACGTCTTGTAAAAGACACCGACGGCACATGGGTAGCGCCAAAGGAATGGTCGCCCGAACATGGTCCGGCTGAAGAAGATGCAACCGCACATGCACAACAGATAATCCACGAGCTTTTCAAAACAACAATGCAGGCAATCGAAGTTCTCGGCGATGACGCAGGCGTGGATAACAATTTCATAGCTGAACTCAAAGATAAGCTCGAAAATCTTGACAAAGGTCTCGCCATCGAGACATACACTGGAACTTGGGGAGCTACAAGTAATGGCATAAGCGCCGGAGATCCTCTTCTGAGAGAATGGAAGAAAAGCGACTACACCGCCGGAGAGAACGGACACCGTCACCAATCGCATCTCATGGCAATGTATCCTTTTGGCGAGATCACTCCCGAAAGCGAATGGTTCACACCTGCCGTCAATTCCCTCAAGCAACGTGGCGACTTATCCACAGGTTGGTCGCTTGCATGGAGAATTGCACTTTGGGCCCGCGCACTCGATGGAGAGCATGCACACACCGTTATAAAGAATGCTTTGCGACATGCCACTTCATATTCTCAGACAAGCGGAGGCGGAGGCATCTACTACAACCTCCTCGATTCTCATGCCCCTTTCCAGATTGATGGCAACTTCGGCTACACTGCTGCAGTGACCGAAATGCTCCTTCAGAGCTATGGCGGCAAAATCCGACTCCTTCCCACCCTCTCCCCCAACTGGGTTGCAGGCAGCATCCGTGGAATCAAGGCTGTCGGTAATTTTGAGATCGATCAGAAATGGGCAGACAGCAAGTTGACGGAGGCTGTGATCAAATCAGGAGCCGGACTTGAATGTGTGCTGAATTACAAAGGAATTGCTGAAGCCACAATCACCGATTCAAAAGGAAACACCGTTAAACCCACAAAGATTGACGACAACAACGTGAAATTCCCCACTGAAAAGGGAGGCGTATACACGGTAGTTATGCCTGAAGGTTCAGGTGTCTCAGAGATTACAGATTCCGACATGCAGATTAGAATTATAAACAAAATCGCATCCGTGTCGACACCGGGAGCTACAATAAAGGCGTACGACATAGCCGGATGCCTGCTTGGTTCGTCTGAAAATTCCTCACTCGATCTTTCATCCCTTTCGCCGGGAACCGTGATAATCAAGGCAACAGCCAACAACAAGAATTCAGTAAAGAAATTTATGTTAGATTGATCATAACGGGTGAGCAGGCGATTGTGTGCTCACCCGTTAAACTTTTTGATCCATGATTAAACAGACCTTATTATCGATATTTCTTCTTTTGCCCGCTGCCGGCTACTCACAAAACGAGATTGTAAAAGTGTCGGAAGCACAGGAACCTATGGCAAAAGGTAAATTTGAACCAAACTGGGAATCATTGCGCAAATACGAAACTCCGGAATGGTTTCGTAACGCCAAATTCGGTATATGGGCTCACTGGGGACCGCAGTGTGTTGAAGGTTCCGGCGACTGGATGGCAAGAGGACTATACGAAGAAGGCTCCAAAGCCTACAAACACCATGTCGCCAATTACGGACATCCATCGGAAGTAGGTTTTAAAGACATCCTTCCACTCTTCAAAGCTGAGAAATGGGAGCCCGACAGTCTCGTAAAACTTTATAAAAGCATCGGAGCCCAATATTTCTTCGTGCTTGGCAACCATCACGACAACTTCGACTTGTGGGATAGCAAGTATCAGCCCTGGAATTCCAAGAATATCGGACCGAAACGCGACATTCTTGCCGAATGGGCGGCTGCGGCACGCAAGTATGATCTCCCATTCGGTGTAAGTCTCCATGCCGACCATGCCTGGACATGGTATGAGACCGCCCAAAGATACGATCTTAAAGGAGACAAAAAGGGCATCCCTTATGATGGTTGCATGACAGCGGCAGACGGCAAAGGGAAATGGTGGGAAGGTATGGATCCGCAGCAACTTTACGTGCAGAACCATCCTTTAAGCCGTGGCAGCTGGGCAGGAATGCTTGATGGGCAATGGGACTGGAAAAACGGAGCAGCCATACCCTCTGAAGAGTTTTGCACCAATTTCTATAACCGCACTCTTGATGTGATCAACCGTTACAATCCCGATCTTCTTTATTTCGACACCACAGGCGTGCCGTTCTATCCCGTTAGCGACGCAGGACTCAAGATTGCAGCCCATTTCTACAACCATAACATGGCGGCACATGGCGGCAAGAACGAAGCCGTGATGTTCGGCAAGATTCTCACCGACGAGCAGAAGGAAGCATTGATATGGGATGTGGAACGCGGTGCACCCAATCAGATCATACCTCTCCCCTGGCAATCATGTTCATGCATCGGAGGGTGGCATTACAACACTGACATATACAACAAAGGCAACTACAAGACAGCAGAAACTGTGGTTCGTCTGCTTGCCGATATCGTCAGCAAAAACGGTAACCTACTTCTGAATATTCCCCTTCGCGGCGACGGCACATTCGATGAAAAGGAATATGAAGTTATAAAAGGGATAGGCGCATGGATGGATATAAACAAAGAAGCGATCTACGACACACGTCCATGGAAGAAATTTGGAGAGGGTCCCGTCGCAGAATCTGACATTCCCTTGAATGCCCAAGGCTTCAACGAAGGTTCCTATTCCAACATGACAGGAAAGGAAATCCGCTTCACCACCAAAGGCAAGAATCTCTACGCAATTCTTCTCGGTCGTCCGGATAATGATACTGCAATTATCAAATCGCTTGCCAACGAAAAAATCAAACGGATTGAACTGTTGGGTCATGGCAAAGTCAACTTCACAAAATCTAAGGATGGCGTGCACGTTAAGCTTCCTTCAGATTGCGGATCAATACCGGTGCTCCGTATTCGTTGACATCATCACATAATTAAACCAAATAGGCAGCCGGTTATGTCGCACATCCGGCTGCCTATTCATTTAAAACTAATGAACTTTTTAATAATGAGGCTTTTAATAAGGAGTCTCATTAACCTACAATCTAACTACCACCTTAAGTTTTTACCTAAACAGTTTTCCACAGGATTTAGAATCTTTGTTATTTCAGGAACCAATCTCTCTAATATACGGGTAAATCCCAAATCAGTAGGATGTGTTCCATCAACAGTCGCCTCATGATCATCGCCAATCCACATCCCCGGATTCATAAAAAAGATTTTTTCATCATCCGCAATAATTCGTTGCATTCCTTCTTCTGCTGCCTTTTGTTTTTGCATCTCATATCTCCTCCGGTGAGTATCAAAGATACAACTTTCCCTATTTAAGGTTTGAATAAACAAGAGCGGCACATCCGGATGACTTTTACGCAGACGTTTCACGAATCTGTCAAGTCTATCATCTATCTCTTCAGCCGATGGATTTGAAAATGGATCGATAATAAACATATCAGGCATTATGTCATCGGCGACATCATTATAAAACTCCTCCATACGACATAGTCCTGCCATTCCAAGATTTATTACCTCCATTCCCAAGACTCTCTGAATACGTGCAGGGAACGTCATTCCCGGACGTGATGCTGCCACTCCGTGGGTAATACTGGAGCCTATTACACCGATACATCCATTAAACAATGGTTTGTCCGAGACCTCAATGAGTGCATTGTCTGTTATTCCTATCTCAAGAGAATCTACTATCTCCATAACAGGAAGGTAAAGCAGGCAATATTTCATTGTATCCACCATTTCTTTAACTATTACAGATTCATGATGTCTGCCTTTTGAAGGAGTTCCTATTCCGGCAAAAATCCATTCTCCTTCTTTCAGAATATATAAATCCAGACCTTCACGCAATATACGCGTAGTATTGGCTCCATTATCGCATTTGCGTGTAGTCCATCTTGCGCAGATAATATTACTGTTCGTGCGAAAAGTAATTGCAACACCAGTTGAGAAATCAAAATATTGCTTCACTTTCTCCGGCAAATTATCATATTGTCGGGTATCCACACGAGAAAAGTTGTCGGAGGTCTCCCCGACTTTATTGACGACACCAAGTTGCCTTGCATCCACGTAGCGAATACATGAATATACACTTAGTGGCATTAAGATAAACATTATCAATAATGTTATATTCCGAATCAAGATCATATAATTGCTATCTACTTGATGTCCTTACTGATGCTGAACGGTATATTTGTGGAAGACGTCCCTATATGAAAAGTATATTTACCCGGATTTCTTCGCCATGAATGAGTGGAAACATCCCAGAAACCAAGAGATGCCGGATCAATCATCACCTTGACCCTGTCATGATGTCCGGGCTTCAAGGGAATTTTTGCATAACCTTTCAATTCCTTTATTGGACGTTCCACTGTCGGATTTTCTTCCGACACATATACCTGCACAGTTTCGGAACCATCCATAGTGCCGGTATTCCTGATTCCAACAGAGACACAAATCTTCCCGTTCTTTATTTCCACTTCCGGATTATCCAGGCTGAATGACGTGTATGACAAACCATATCCGAAAGGAAAAAGTGGACTTATACCTTTTTTTTCATACCATTTGTAGCCAACAAATACTGATTCATCATAATTAACATCAAACACAGAAATCAATTTCTCATTATATGCACGATAAGCGCTATTATAGAATTCAGCTCCCGCCGGCATCGTATGCAACGCAGGGGAATCCTTGAAATCACGCTCTATCGTCATGGGCAATTTCCCGGATGGATTTATTACCCCTCTTATTATATCCACAATCGCAGACATTCCATTTTGACCCGGGTACCAACCGTAGATTATAGCCGCTGCATTATCTGCCCAATCAGACATCCTGACTCCAGAGCCGGAATTAACCAAAACCACAGTGTTGGCATTTTGTCTAACCACTCTTTTAATAAGTCGTTCCTGCCATGCTGGAAGCTTAAATGGGCGTTCAAATGATTCCATATCAATTGTGCCAACCGACATGAGGACTACATCAGCGGAAGCAATATCTTCATCTGTGGGATTGACTATAAAACGCACATTATCTCCAAATGCCTGACACATCGCCTCTCTTAACGTGACATTATCATAACCTTTCACAGCCGCTGAGGCTGCAGGATTATCACCGGTGCGTGGCACTTCGTCTATAAACTCTCCTGCCACGAGTATATTAAGCCCCGGTTTAAGAGGAAGAATACCATTATTCTTCAGCAGCACTGTGCCGGCTCCAGCCACTTCCCTTGCAAGATCGGCATGTTCGCGGTATTTATCCAGAAGTGCGGGTAAATATTTAGGGCGATTATAGAAACCATATTTATATCCTGTGGCTATGCAGGGGAGAATCATTGCATCGATATCCGCTTCGCTAATTCTTCCATTAGCAAGCAATTCCTTTATTTCCGGAATGGTCTCCACCCTTCCCGGCATCTCGGTATTGAGTCCGGATGCTACAACCTTAGACGTGTCATAGACAGAACTCCAGTCACTGACGATGGCTCCTTTGAATCCCATTTCATCACGCAACACATCGGTAAGGAGCCATTTATTCTGACCGGTCCATTCTCCATTCAACTGGTTATATGAAGCCATCACAAATCCAGCACCTGCTTTGATGCCCGCTTCAAAGGATTTCATATAGACTTCATGGAGCGCACGCTCATCAACAACAGAATTGGATCTGCGACGATAAAATTCAGTTTCATTACAGATGAAATGTTTCAGACACGCGGCGGTACCGGTAGACTGCAGTCCTGAGACATAGGATGCACACATATCGGAAGTCAGAGTAGGATCTTCACCAAAATATTCGAAATTACGTCCACATTGGGAATTTCTCGATATATTTATTCCCGGACCAAGCAACACCTCTATTCCACCTGCCCTACACTCTTCCCCTACAGCCTTACCATATCTTTCTGCAAGGTCTTGATCAAATGTAGCTGCAAGCATGATCGGAGCAGGCATGGCTGTGGAGCGTTCCAAAGGTATTACCAAAGAGGAATCGGGAAGATTTCTACGGATATTCACACCTCCTGTCGCATCCGAATGATATAGGAATGGAACTCCCTTTTCCGGGACCCCATAAAAGAAAAACTCGGAATAGCCTCTCACAAAATGCAACTTCTCTTCCAGAGTAAACTCTTTCAATTTGAGAGATGCCATGTCATATGCCTCATCCCATGAGATGTCGGCGGCAGCCGGCATTCCGACTGCAACTGCAGTCAGAAAAACCGGCACAAGCCTGACACTTCTGATAAAGAATGACGGAATCATTAAAACACCATTTTTTCTCCCCATACAGGTAAATAAACATTGTCCATTTTAAGCTTATCTATCTCATTAAAGCCATACTGATAACTCCATCTCCACTGATTCACCGGATGCTCCATCTCCAACACATGCGACATAAGCACACAACCGGGTTTTAGGCGATTGATCGCCTTCTTCATATCCAGCCCCACTGCAAGATGAGGAATAAACACATCAATTGATTTAGATTTTTTTAGTTGTTGCCAATTGTAGGAATCACCGATATGAAAAATAACTTTATTACCGGAGGATGCCCCACAATCTATCTGGTAATTTGCCACAAACGCAGGAGTATTAGCATCATGATCCACAACATTCGTCACAATCTCTATGTCTCCTTCCGGATGTATGGTTGTCACTCCGTCAAAACGATCGGCATTGTCGAGGAAATTCGAATAAACATGCTTTCCAAGCTGGGTCATGGCATCCACAATCTTAGAATCATAATGATCTTTATGAGCATGTGTGATGCAAAGGAAATCAATATATGGAGCAAAACGCTCAGCAAACTTATGCTTTATATCTATTCCGAAACAATAATCGGGAGTTTTGACGATATATCCCATGTTGTAAAGCTGCCACATCACAATCTTCCCTTGCGGCACTTTCTCTGATACCATCTCTTCCAACACTTTCTCCAATGCCCGATGATGATACCCAAGAATAGTATTACCCTCCATCAAGGCAAGTTCCTCCGGATCAGTAACGGAATAATATTGTTTGAAATAAGTATTAGGACACAAGTCTGCATACTCTTGCATTTCATTCAATAGTTTTTTTCTGTCTGCATCCAGATTAAAACAAGACGACTCTTGCCAGATCTTATTCATAAGCACTCCAACCTTGTCTTCTGTGGCTGGATATTGCTGGCGAGGCAATTCAAGATCCTTCTCACTTTCACACGCAGCTGCGCCTGTGATGAAAGCACAGATAGACGCCGCCAACAACGAATTTCTAAATATCCTAATATATTTCATTTTGATTTTAGCTATTAACGCGTTATCTGACAATAAATTTCTTCCCGTTCTTTATGTATATTCCGGGAACCAGATTATTTGAATCCACTTTTACTCCCATTATCGAATATACAGAAGTATTGTCTTCATCAAGGTTTTCTATCGTTTGCACAACTGTGGTTACACCTTGTGAATCACTTACGATGTAAGCCGATGTATCTCCTGCCAAAGATTTTTCAAGTGCGAGATATACTATTCCCTCCACAGGATTTGTTTCTTCAACCTCTGTAAATGCACATCCGTCACCATAATTGGAAAGACAATAATACTTCTTACTTTCCTCAAACATATTGTCGGGCACTGTGAGAAGATTATTTTCCACTGGCTCATCCCCATTATCAGGAACCATGACCGGATACAGGACAGTATCATTGTTATCAGAGCGATGCATCAGAACAGGTGTGTTTGCCGGAAGTTCAGATTCTGATCTAAATTGAGAAAAATCATAAGTCACTTTGCCGTCACTGACACCCGTTATGCAAGATGCTTCCGAATCCTTCGGAATCTCAACGGCAATAGGACTAATATATGTCTGGTATGCCCCACCGGATACGACGGGAACTTTGATGATTTCTTCAGGAACATTTTCTAAATCTGAATAACAATACGCTTTGGTATCAGATGCAATAATTGATTTTCCGTCAGTGTTGGGGAATGCACCTCCCTGCTGCAGAAGTATAACCTCGTTCACTCCTCTGTCGGAATCAATATGTCCGAAAGCACTTTCGCCGATATCCTTTACTCCTGCCGGCACAACGACACGATCGAGACCGGAGCAATTCATGAAAGCTTTGGGTTCGATTACCTCAAGCGATTCAGGAAGAGTCAGCCAATTTACTTTAGAGTAGCCATTGAAAGCATTCCTTGTAATCTTTTTTGTCCCCTCCGGATAGATGACATCCGTGACATTGATATTTGTAAATGTTTTTGCCGGTCTCCATTGCTGGGGACTGCTTTTTTCCACGAAGTCGGTAGATGGAGACATTACCAGTGTCACTGATGAAGCTTTGGATCCGATCGCATTCGGCGGAAAGACAGCAAGATTCTCAAGACCGGATATGTCAAGATACCACACTGCAGTATTAGCGAAAGTATATTGGGGAATAGAAGTGAGCAACATATTGCCTCCTTCAAATACAACCTTCTCAAGACTTGTGCATCCGTTGAAATTAGAATTACCCGACATAGCAGCAAGTCGTTTAGGAAGAATAATTTCTTTCAATGCTGTAGCATTATTGAATGTCCACCCTCCCATTGTCAGGTTCTTATCACCGGAAAGAAACACACAGGTTTCAAGAGTTGCATTATTCTGGAAAATGGAATTACCCATTGTCACAATGCTGCCCGGTATAGTTGCCGAAACAAGATGAGGAGCTTTGGCGCCATTGAAAACACCGCCTGAGATCTCGGTGACAGGCACCCCTCCAATTTCCGATTTTATCGCAGCATCCACAATGTCTGCAGAACATCCCGACACAACATAATATGATCCATCGGAAGAGATAGTGTATTCAATGCCATCAACTATAGTCTGGGCAACTGCACCGACTGCAGCACAAACAGAGTGTAATCCTGCCGCTGCAAAAATAAGCATGTATCTGAGCTTCATGTTAATATTAATTTATGTTTTATGAATTTCATTTTAATATCCCGGATTCTGAGGATATGCTTCCTTGCCGGCAATATCAATCTCAGCTTGAGGAATAGGATAATACATTAGGTAAGTTCTGTCGCGCAATGTTTTCAGAAGATCATATCTTTGGGTGCGTTTCACATCCTGCCAGCGCATACCTTCTGCGTAAAATTCCCTGCGCCTCTCATCAAGTATCAGATTCTGATACTCTCGATCCGGAAGGTTCTTGATTTCATTCTCCGTAAGGCAAGTTGCATAACGTTTTTTAAGGAATTCGTGTAACCGCTTAGCGCCATCGGTTTTACCTTTACCTTCAGCTGAGATCAGATACATCTCGGCAATTCTGGAAACAATCACGGGAGTATGCAGGTAATCATCGTTTTTAGCAAGTTGCTGCTTACCATTGGAAAACTTTATAACGCGATTCGAATTGACCGGATTTGACTGGAATGTAGCAAAATGTCGGATATCACCTGTTCTCTGAAATTTTGTATCATCGGCAAACAATGAACTATAACATTCCGGTGCCGGAGAATAATCCCAGTTGCCGTCTACGTCATTGACCACTCCTGCAAAATTGCAGTAACTTGAAGTTCTGGTATTATTGACGAAACCAAAAATTATCTCCTTACTTGATGAGTCGGGCAAAAATATCGAAGAAAAATCCATAGCACTGTTAACAAGGGCATAAGCGGAATTTGCGAGCACTTCCTCAGCATATTGCGCTGCCTCAACTCCCTTTCCAAGAAACAAGGCTGTTCTTGCTGCAAGTGCATTTACAGCATCTTTCCCGACAAACCATCTTGTATCATCTGATGCTATTTCAAGCGCCTTTGCGAGATTCTCTTCCACAAATTCCCAAACCTCACTTTCCGGTGAGATCGGGATAATCTCATCCGTGCATTCACGAATCACAGGCACATTTCCGAAATGCGTGGCAAGGCGATAATATATAAATGCCCTGAAATAATAGCAGGCACTCCCAATATTCTTCATTGCCACAGTTTCTTTATTTGCAGATCTCTCATACATCCCCAATAGATAATTCACCTGATATAATGCTGAGAATGAATTACGCCAATAAGAAAGCACATTGATATTGGAATTTATATTATCCGGCGACATGTTACATGGATCCGGCATGGGAGTGATGCCGGTGCTGGTTGCGAAATTCTCCCCTTGTATATCATCATTGAACCAAAGCGAGAAGGTATAGGATTCCATCTTCGCGTAGACTCCGTTGAGAATCTTCACCATATCGTTTTCGCTCACATCTTCCTGCGGTATGGCATGTCGGGGTTTCACGTCATCAAGATCCGAGGAACATGACACAGTAAAAAATAACATGGCAAGCGATGTTGCGAAGAATATAAGTATTCTATTTTTCATTTTCATGTTTATCATCTGCTTAGAAATTAACGTTAACACCAAATATCAAGCTTTTAAGAGTGGCTTGCTCTCCAAAGTCAGCTCCATATGTCGCGGCACTCGGAGAAGAGGAATAAGAAAATTCAGGATCATATCCGGAATAATTCGTGAAGGTGAAGAAATTATCAAGAGATACATAAAACCTCACTGAATTGATCCGGGCTTTTGAAACTATATGTTTTGGCAAGCTATAACCAAGAGTTATAGTCTTAAACTTGAAATAAGACGCATCTTCAAGATATCTGGTCGAAGTCAGATAATTGGAGAATCCTCCGGTAAAGGTGTTCTTAAGCACTGGACGCGGAACGGTGTTGCTTGTGCCTTCGCCATACCAATAGTGGTTTGCAACATATTTTGAGATATTGAAATATGCTTTAGATGATACATTTTCTCCGTTGCTGATCATATTGAAGGACTGTCCGCCGCCATAGCCGAGACTTTCAGCACCTTCATTACTGCCACTTCCTCTCCAGGCTGCCAAAACTTTTCCACCGGCAGCAAACTGACAAAATATGGAGAGATCAAATCCTTTCCAGTTCATTGTAGAAGTGATACCACCGGTGATGTCAGGAGTGACTTTGCCGACATACATCCTGTCGTCAGCTGTTATATCGCCATCTCCGTTCAGGTCATGATACATCACATCACCTGCACGCACACCTTTTGCATACAGTTTAGCGGGAACTTCGCTGTCTTTCTGATATATGCCATCCTGCCTGTACATGTAATATGCACTTACCGGTTTTCCAACGATCAAAGCATGATAACTGCCTCCTTCAATTCCTGAAGCGGATTTTATTTCCATATCGAGCGATCCATCGAGTTCAAGCAGTTTATTTCTCGTATGGCTTATGTTGGCAGAAAGGTTCCAGTTGAAATCTCCTGTAAATATGTCTCCCGATGCAATGAATTCTATTCCTTTGTTTTCAATACGACCTCTATTGGCAGTGCGTCCGGTAAATCCGGAAGTGGCAATAAGATTCGTATTATAGAGCAATCCATTGGTAGTCTGATGATAAAGATCAAGACCGAGACGCAGCCTATTATTGAAAAGCTCTGCATCAACACCGATATTATATTGAGTGGATTTTTCCCATGTGAGATCGCCCGTAGAGTTGCCAATGCTGAGACCGGAAGAATGATTATAGGAAGAACCGGTACTTGACGAAATTAAGGACATGGCAGACCAGTCACTTATTCCAGCCATCGAACCTGTGTTTCCCCAGCTAAGGCGTAGTTTCAGGTCATTGAGAACAGTATTCTTAGGGAAGAAATGTTCATTTGTTATTCTCCATGCTAATGATGCAGACGGGAAGGTCCCATATCGATGATTTTTTGGAAATCTCGAAGATCCGTCACTGCGTATGGTAGCATTAAGGATATAACGGTTGTCCCAGTTGAAAGCAACCCGACCAAACCATGATTCTATCGCATAGGCATTGTATCCGATACTGTTGGGATATATTGCTGTACCTGAATTGACAAGATCAAAACCGGAAGAAGGATATGCATCATCCTTATAGTTATCACTCTTTACTCCAAATTGTTCATATGCATATTTCTCATAAGAATGTCCAGCCATAACGCTATACATCAGATGGCTGATTGAATTGTCATACTGCAACACATTGTCGATCACAATTCTGTAAGTAGTGTTTTTCTGCTGTGTCAAAGCGCCCCAACCTGATGATTGTCCTCTGGCATCATTAAGTTCAGTGAGTTTCTTTTTCCCATCAGAGAATTTTCCATATACACTTACTGATGGTGTCCATTTAAAACCTCTGAATGGTGTAATTTCTATATTAAGACTTCCTTGACCCTCCACCCTGTTATTGGTATTTGATTCCTCATTAAGCACCATCACAGGATTATGACGCAACAGGGATTTCCCGTTTTTTGTATAGTTGCCATCTTTATCATACGGACCTATCCAAGGCTGCTGTTCGCGCGCTGAACGTATAATCTTTAATGAACCGTCGCCCTCTTCCGAAAGAAATTCAGAAGTATAAGACCCTGATAAATTTAAGTTTACCTTAAATATTCTGTTAATCACATGTGAGAATTTGGCGCGTGCGTTAAACTGATCAAATTTGGTTCTTTTTATAATACCCTGCTGCGCATTATATCCCATTGATGTGAAGAAAGATGTCTTGGAATTACCACCCTGCATACTTAAATTTGCATTGGTGGTATTTGCCATGTCGCGTTGAAGCCAATCCATCCAGTTGGTTTCCTGTATATTGTCAGGTACCATAAAACTCTCCAGAGCTTTGACACCTTTGAACTGATAGTTATAATTTTCCACAGCCTGACGAATGGTGCGTATGTATTCAGAAGAGTTAGCCATTTCAATATCATGGGCAATCCAACCAAGACTGTGGCGCACACTGGCATTGAATCTTGTTTTTGTATCCGTAGCACCTGATTTAGTTGTGATGATGACAACTCCATTGTTGGCACGAGATCCATAAATAGCTGTTGCAGATGCGTCTTTGAGCACATCCATTCGCTCAATATCGTTTGGATTCAGATATGGAAGATTCTCATTAGGCACACCATCAACCACGTAAAGAGGTGTGGCACTGCCCGATATGGAGGCAATTCCACGCACCCTTACATTAGGAGTCTGACCGGGTTTACCACTCGCAGTCGCCACACTCACACCGGGAGTTCTGCCTTGCAGCATTTTTGCCACATTATAATCATTGCCTTGATCAATATCATCCATCTTGACAGAACTTATTGATGTAGTAAGCAACTTTTCAGATTGTTGTCCGTACCCGACAACAACCATCTCGTCAAGTAATACGGAATTTTCTTCCAACACCACTCTGGCAAGCCCCGAAATATTTGAAACCGGAATCTCTTTTCGCGTATAACCTATCATATTAAAGATAACCTTGGCATTGGCAGGTACGTTTTCAAGAGAATAATTCCCGTCAAAATCTGCAGCAGTTCCTATAGTGGTTCCTTTTATCATTACAGTGACTCCTGTTATCGGTTCTCCTGCAGCATCAACAACCCTACCATGAATGCTTCTGCTCTCTTCTTCCTTTTTCTTGTTGACACTCTTCCTGTTGTCGGATATCACTATCGATCGTGAAGAGACGATTCGATATTCTATGCCGGTATTCTTCAGAGCCACGTCAAGGACTTTATTCACCGGAGCATTTTTGAGTGAGACAGAAACCCTCGGAGCATTTACCAATACTCCTTCCCGATAGGAAAAAATATATGTGGTCTGCCTTTCTATCTCTTTGAATAGATCTTTAAGTGAGGAATTCTCCACTTTTACTGAGACCCTTGGCACTTCACCCCTCGCAAACATATCGTTGCACCATAGCAGCGACATTGCCAGGAAGAATACCAAAGACCATTGTCTTGAGTTTTTTTGCATGATGTTGTTATTTGTTGTTAGTGAGTTTTTCACGTTCTATTTTGCTTGACAACCTTGCATGATAAGCTTATTATATTGCCAAGTATTAAGAATTACACACCAATCCTCCCGATGTCCCAAATTGAAAACATGTTTTATAACATATTTTAGCTTTCCTCAGAAAAAAATAGAGCATAGGCAATCAAATAAAAAGTCAGGTTGGCACACCTCTAAATTGAGGCGTACCAACCTGTACTCTACTTTTCTTATTTACTTCTTACATAAATATTATCCTGTCATGCTCGATTACGGATTTAACATGATAGCAATTCTCAATCGTTTCTATGACTTCTTCAAGATTGTCAGAAGGCAGATAGCCGGTAAATTTATCGCTGAGCATATCCGATCTTCTGAATTCAAATTTCTTTCCATAGGATCTTTCAAGCTCTAACAGCACTTCAGACAAACTGATGTTCTCAAATATTTTGTCTCCCCTCATCATTGCATTAGCTGAATTCTGGCTGACCTCGCTTATTTCAACATTGCCATTAGCTGTATTAATTCTGGCAAATTCGCCAGGATTAATGCCGACTGAATGTTTATCAGCTCCACATTCTATTTCAACTTTCCCCGATTCAAGATAAATGAAAGCCATCTCAGAATCGTTACGCGCTGATAAGCTGAATTTTGTTCCTGTCACAACAATCTCAAGATTCTTACATATTATCCTGAAGGGAGATTCCCTATTTGCCTTCACATTAAATACTCCGTCTCCTTCAAATAATATCTCTCTGCCGTTATCTTTGAAATCTTTAAGAGTATACTTAAGGGATGACTGCGACATTAATGTAACCTCAGTAGCATCAGGCAAAGTTGCTATAGCTGACTCCCCCTCATTGGTGATTACCGCCAGTTCTTTTTCCATAGCGTCTCCATACTGTCGCATATCCGAAACTTCTATTAGCAACCAAATGCAAGATGCAAGCAATATCGGAATGATTGCAGCAGCTGCAATCATCAGAACCTTATATATACGAAGTTTTCTGCCTGATTGAACAGCCGCGAGATTAATTCCTTTCTTTATTTTAAGAAAAGTTTCATCGCTCATTGGATATTTTTCTTCATCAGAGGGGAACGTATTTGCATCAAGTAAACTGCTAATCTCGCTATCACTCATATTAGCGACAGATTGACGCAACTGCGTCAATTCCTCCACTGATAGCTTGTCATTTTTTAGTTTATCAAATATTTGTTTCATTGCATAGATATTAGATATAGAGAGGCATTCATTAATAGACACAGCACTGTATCAGACAATAATGTCCGCAATGTCTTCAAACCTGCGGAAAGAGTGTTGCGAACAGTCTTTTCGCTTATTCCCAACTTTTCGGCAATCTCTCCATTGCTGAGATTATCGAACTTTGACATCATGACAATTTCTTTCTGGGAAGGCGTCAATGAATTGATCGCTTTTTTCAATTCCCTCAGGAAGTCATCATATTCGAGTTTGTCAGAATCTTCACTTTTCAATTTGTTGCTATATTCAAGAAAATCCTCATACACCGGACTGGCTGTCAATGACCTCACTGCGTTGATCCTATATCGTTGTGCTATGGTAAACAGCAAAGCCTCAAGACTGCGAGATGGATCTATATCCTTATGATATTTCCATAGATTTACAAAAACATCCTGCACAATCTCTTCTGTGTCCTGACTCGATTTGACCCATGGGATAATAAAGGCATAAAGTCTTCTGGCATAGCGATCATAGATTGCATTAAGTGCCTTGACTGAACCTGCTTTAAGGTCCGTCATAAGCTCTTGCTCGGTTTTATCATCGTATAAGGTAGCCATAACTTTACGCTGCCAAATTTATAAAATTTCTTAGAAACTATTTGAATTTAATTCAATAAAATTTAACAGTTTCCAAGAAGCTGTTAAATTTTAGCTGATTTTTTTGTAATTTTGCAGTGTAAAAAATCTAATGAATGAACACAGTTAATAGTTATTCAGAAATCAAATCATCAAAAAAAGAAAAAGTAATTTCATTCTTGTGGCAGCATGTGCTGCTTTTCTGTTCTCTCTTCCTTATGACTTTCGGCGTGGCGTTGTGCGTCCGTTCCAACTTCGGCAGCAGCGTGATATCTTCTATTCCGTTGGCAATGACGCTTGCCGGAGAAATCGGTAAAGCTCCGGCTCTTTCTATCGGAGAATATACAAATCTCATGAATATCGTTCTGGTATTCGGGCAGCTACTCATCCTTCGCCGACGCTTTGAAAGAGTGCAGCTGTTTCAACTCATCATCGGTTTCCTGTTCGGTTTTCTTCTGGATGTGAACATGTATATCACCTCATCCGTGGTTTGCGATACGTTGCCGACAAAAATCGCGGCGCAGGTTGCAGGATGTATCATCCTCGGAATAGGAATCGCTTTTGAAATCCGCTGCGGTTCTATCACTATGCCGGGAGAGGGTTTTCCGGCTGCAATCAGCAAAGCTACAGGCACTCCTTTCGCTAAAGCCAAAATATGTGTTGACATATCTCTTGTGGCAATAGCTGTGATTCTCGGATATTTCTATTTTAACAGATGGCTTTGGAACATTGTCGGTCCGGGCACACTGTTTGCGATGTTTTTTGTCGGGATTGTAGTTCGGTTCTTTGACCGCCGTTTAGGCTGGTTTGACCGTTTGCTACTTTATCGTCCCGGCTTTCGACGCTATATCTTCGGACTCGCCCGTTACCTTCATTCCCGCAATCGCTCCTGATTTCGTGTTCACAACAACAGGTCAGTGAGCGGTCCCGCAAGAAAGGCGGTTAGAATGCCGTTGATGATAAGCCCCAGCGTGGCATACGCCCCATAACGTTCTCCATATTCACTTATGCGGCTTGTGCCGATAACGTGAGCGGCTGTGCCCATGCTCAGACTCTTTGACACCGGTGCCTTTACATTACCCCAAGACATCATCTTGAGTCCGACCACTGCGCCAATCATTCCGACAATCACCACTATTGCCGAAGTTAATGCGGGGATACCTCCAATCTGTCGTGATATCTCTATTGCAATTGGAGTAGAAACCGATTTGGGAGCGAGCGACCGAATAACATCTTCACTTGCACCTAACCATGAGGCTATGAGCACAACAGAGACTATACCTACTACACAACCTGTCAGCTCTGCTATAAAAAGCGGCATAAACTGGCTGCGGATATGTTTGAGTTCATTATAAAGTGGCAATGCAAGCGCGACAATAGCAGGTTTTAGCCAAAATTCAATCATCCTCCCACTCTGGTAATATTCGCCATAAGAGATGCCTGCGATCCGAAGAAACAAGATCAAACTGGCAATGGTGAATATCATGGGATTCAACAATGCAATGCCGCTCCGTTTTTGAATGAAAGAGAAAAGCCCAAAGAGCATGAATGTGAGCGTGATCAGAAAAAGTTCACTTCTTATTATCATCGATAAATCCATAAGTAATGATTCAGCGGTAATGTCTTTTTATACGTTTATGAAGAAACTGATGAAGTCTCCCTGTCACCACAATAACAAGAAAGATACTTACTATTGTTGCCACTGTGATAGGAATCCATTCTGCAGCGATAATATCAAAATATAGCATCAGCGCCACGCCTGGGGGCACGAAGAAAAATGCCATGTTCTTTATAAGAAACTTGCAGACTGGAGCTATTGAATGCGGATTCACTATCTTCCTCTCAAGTAGAAGTGTCAACAGCAACATGCCAAGAATACTACCGGGAATTGATAAGCCGGGAATCATCGCAAGCAATTCGCCAGCCAACAGACAGCCGAAAATTATACCGAACTGTTTCGCCATAATCGATTATATTACTAATTTTTCTAAAATAGATGCAAAATTAGTAATTTATTTCCATGTATTTTCAAACAGCACTTTCAATTATTTTATTAATTTTGCGTCATCATTCGGAATCGTCTATACGCCGACTATTCCTAAAAAAGATATTATGGTAGACATCAAGAAATTAAAAGATAAAGTGCTTTCCGGCGAACAGCTGTCATCTGACGAAGCTCTTTCTTTGTGTGATGTGGATGCCACACAACAGCAAGAGCTTTGGGAAGCTGCAGAGGAAATAACCTCTGCATTATGCGATAAAACATTTGATTCTTGCTCAATAATCAATGCCCGTTCAGGAAAATGTCCTGAAAACTGCAAATGGTGCGCCCAATCTTCACATTATAATACTAAAATCGAGACCTATGCCCTCGTTCCCCATGATGAATGCATGAAAGTGGCTGAACTTAACCGCAAAGCCGGGATCAAGAGGTTCTCACTTGTGGCAAGCGGACGCAAAATGCAGGGTAAAGAACTTGATATTGTCTGTCAATATTATAACGAGCTTCACAGTCAGGGAGGTTTGCAACTCTGCGCTTCATTGGGATTGCTGGGAAAAGAGGAACTCCAGAAGTTGTATGACTCAGGCGTGACCAGATATCACTGCAATCTTGAAGCGGCTCCGTCATATTTCAACTCTCTCTGCACAACGCATACAGTAGAAGATAAGATCCGCACAATCCGGCAGGCAAGGGAAATAGGTTTTGAAGTATGCAGCGGCGGCATCATCGGAATGGGTGAGACTCGTCGCCAACGCATCGAGCTCGCCCTTGAACTTCTGCGCATAGATCCCCATTCAATTCCGATAAACCTCCTTTGTCCGATTCCTGGAACTCCGCTTGAGAATCAGGAACCTCTGGAAGAGGAAGAGATACTTAATACCATAGCATTCTTCCGATTTATACATCCCACCAAAATACTGAGATTTGCAGGAGGCAGAGCCAAACTATCGCGCAATATCCAACTCAAAGCTTTGAAAATCGGGATGAACGGCGGCATCATGGGAGATATGCTCACAACAATAGGATCAAAAGTTGATGACGATAAAAAATTGATTCAAGAAGGGGGATATAAATATTAGAACCTTTTCAAGGATTATATGTTGTTGTTATAAACGACTTATATATAAAGTTATGAAAAAATTATTGATTGCATGCGCCATGATTCTCGGCATCGCCGGCTTCGCATGCGCCAGAGACTCTTATGCACACGATGCATCTGCCCTTCCGAAAGCAGCGCAGACCACTATCGCCAACAATTTCAAGTCGAAGGTAAGCCTTGTCAAAATTGAAAAAGATTGGGGACGCATAAGCGAATATGAAGTTATCCTTACCGACGGAACTGAAATCAGCTTTGACAAAGACGGCAACTGGGACAATGTTGAGGTCAACAACACAAAATCCGTTCCGACGGCATTCGTACCTAAATTGGTGCGCGATTTTGTTGCCAAACAACAGCCGGGACAACGCATCGTAGGAATTGACCGCGACCGCAAAGGGTATGACGTGGAATTGTCTAACGGCATTGACCTGAAGTTTGACAAAGCCGGAAACTTCTTACGTTACGATGACTGACAATTTCAGTTAAGAGGTCAAGCAAAACACCATATAAAGCAACCGACAGATTGGTCGGTTGCTTTTTTGTCATCTTTAAGAAACTGTTTAAATTTATTTTCGAGGAAGTTTGAGAGTTATTTTTGAGCTGATTTCGCGAGTTGAGAAAGGAGAAACCTGTCGGTTTCGACTGCCGAAACTTGGCGGAAACAGCCAAAAAGAACCTCAAAATTCCCGAAAGATTCTTTATAATATTTTTTTCGTAATAAATTTAAACAGTTTCTAAAAAGCAGTAAAGCAAAAATTTTTCATTATAAATTTTGTAATTATTGAAATAAATATTAATTTTGTAATTGTTACAATTATGTTAATAAAAATTTGAATGGTAAAGCTTGAAAAATATAAAGAGACAGCACTTGTCGAGATGATGCATAGAGCGGGGATTCGTCCGTCTGCGCAGAGAATAGCCGTATTCTCCGTGATAGCGAACGACCGTTGTCATCCTTCGGCAGAAGAAGTATTCTCGATTCTCTTTGAGCGTTTTCCATCGCTTTCCAGAACCACTGTATATAATTCTCTGCATGCCCTCTCTGAATCTGGACTTATCAGGGAACTTGAGATTGAGGCAGGCAATATGCGATACGATCTCGCACCTCAGCCTCGCCACAGTCATTTCATTTGTCGTAATTGCGGAAAGATTTTCGATATGGGGATGCCGGCATCAATCGAAGAGGAAGCATCGGAGGGATTTGAAATTGAGGACATAGATGTATATTACAGAGGTTTATGTCCTGATTGTCACAAGAGTAATAAACAATAATATAAATACTACACAATGAAAGAATTAAAAGGAACAAAAACAGAGCGTAACCTCCAGGAGGCTTTCGCAGGTGAGTCACAGGCACGTAACAAATACACTTACTTTGCATCCAAAGCGAAGAAAGAGGGATTTGAACAGATTGCAGCTATCTTTGAGGAAACTGCACAGAATGAGAAAGAGCACGCAAAAATGTGGTATAAACTTCTCAATGGCGGTGAAATCAGCGATACGATGACTAATCTCCGCGATGCAGCCGAGGGTGAGAACTTCGAATGGACAAACATGTATGACCGCATGGCTCAGGAGGCTGACGAAGAGGGATTCTCTGATATTGCACGCAAATTCCGCGCAGTGGCAGCTATTGAGCGCCATCATGAGGAGCGCTACCGCAAATTGCTCGAAAACATCGAGAAAGGGATTGTATTCTCTCGCGAAGGCGACACAGTGTGGATCTGCCGCAACTGCGGACACATCCACATTGGTAAGAAAGCTCCCGAGATCTGCCCAGTTTGCGCCCACAAGAAAGCGTTCTTCGAAATCGAGGCAAAGAACTACTAAAAACAATCTTACCTACACTGTGGGATGACGACCAAAAGTTGTCATCCTTTTTTTTATAAATAAGGCTTGCCAAAGAGGAAGTTTTTCTTACATTAAACAATGATTTTCATTTATATTTTAATTATTTTTGCAACATGAATATCTTATTGAATATAATATGGTTTGTGTTTGGTGGGGTGATGATAGCCATCGAATACGCAATATCGAGTGTACTCATGATGCTTACCATTATCGGCATCCCGTTCGGACTCCAGACTTTAAAACTTGCTGTAGTGGCATTGTGGCCATTCGGCACAAAGATTGTTGACGGAGGCTGGCCATCAGGCTGTCTCGCCGGACTGATGAATGTTATCTGGTGGTTTGTTGGGGGCATCCCAATCGCCCTGACTCATCTCGGGTGGGGATTACTTTTCTCAATCACTATTATCGGGTTGCCATTCGGTCTGCAACATTTCAAACTCATGCGTCTGGCTTTGTTTCCTTTCGGCAATTCCGTAGCATGATATTGGTAAATTTATGAAAGAACCTAAATTTACTAAAGAAGATATCAGAACGCAGATAATCGCATTTAGCATCGTGGCGATTATCATCTGCGCTATGGCTTATGTTGACCATACCCATAAAAAAAGCAGGGAAGATATGATCAAACGGCAACAGTTAGAAATAGCCTTGGAGAAGAAACGTTTGCAACGAATTGAAACTGAAGCCAATCAATTGATACTTGATTCAGTCGGTATAAGAAAACATTCTGTTTCTGAACGAGTAAAATCCGGCACTATATCCTCTTCTAAAGTTTCTGATCCCGACCGTTACCAAGATGACCTTGATTATTACCTCGATGATCCTGAAGACATAATCACCTATCCGGAAGAGATCTTCGATTTCAACGATGATTAATCTTATTCTTTATCATTGGGAGTATATTCTGCACCAGGTTCTGCAGCAATTGATGGTAAATCTTCTTCTTGCGCGTATGGCTTTCTGCGAAGAGGAGCAACAATAGAAGAATAGAGATTTTCAAGAAAAGCCTCACGGGTGGAAACTGCACGGATATCACATTCCCAAACTCGAATCACCCTCCACCCCATCATTTCAAGCACAGCTGTGTTGGATATATCGCGGGCTTTATTGTGAGATATTTTTCGTTCCCAGAATTCTACATTCGATTTCGGCAAACGGAAATAACGGCACCCTTCATGACCATGCCAGAAACAACCGTTCACAAATATTACCGTCTTATATTTAGGCAACACGATATCAGGACGTCCCGGCAATTTCCCAACCTGTATGCGGAAACGCAGACCGCGTGAGAAAAGATATTTCCGCACAATCAGTTCAGGCTTCGTATCTTTCCCTTTTATTGCCGCCATGCAGCGACTCCTCTCTTCCGGTGTCATAACATCCGTCATACTTCTATAACAAATATCCCGCGCATTTATTGGATATTTCTATAGAATTTTAGACGGCGGAAAATGTGCCATAGAACGAGAGCGACAAAAAGAAATCCGAACTTACCATGAACTGCCCCAATCTTAGAATGTTCGGGCGAAACGACCCAACCAATTGTGGAAATTACTGTCGTCACAATGGTCAGTATACCTATCGCCACGAGCCATTTGGTATTTTTCAATTTCTGCTTCCAAAGCAACCGAAACCAGTTACGCCATTGGAAATGAAGTTGTAGATGCCACCCAATCATCACAAAAAACGCGGTTCCAAGTATAATGTGCGTCCATACCCAAAACTTGCTTGAACCTGAAGTTATTTCAAGTTGTATACTCGAAGATAGCATCAACACTGTCAGGACAAGCAGCAACCAATCGCAGACCTTTAATTTTCGTTGTTTATTCATCATTATTATGCCTTAATTCAAATAATTCTTTGGGACATACCTTCACACATTTGCCGCATCCTATACATGCGTCAGGATTCACTACTTTTATGTGTTTATGCCACAACATGTTGACTTTACCGAAGACTCCTGCCGGACATGAATCGAAACATTTCCAGCAATGAATACAGCCATGCTTGCCTGATGAAGAAATGTATTTTGTAGATCTATTCCCTTTTCTCATAACTCTATATAAATTTTATGCAAAGTTAAGCAGAAAAGATTCCGAGTTAAATAGCGGCAACAAGGTAAAGATAGGACTAAACGAGGTTTTTACGAAATTCAGATGGCGTCATGCCGGTTTCTTTTTTGAAAAGACGCGAAAAATATGATTTATCTTCATATCCCAAATTCTCAGCTATTTCATTGACATCAAGATCGGTGTGAACAAGCATACGTTTTGCATTCAGTATGATATGATTGCGGACAAAAGCCCCTACACTAATACCTGTCACGGCCTTTACAGCTTCATTAAGATAAACTCTTGATACATTAAGACGAGATGCATATTCGGCTGGACGTTTTTCTTTGACATATAGCTCCTGCAACAGATGTTTGAACCCGACAGTTATTGTCAAATACCTGTCTTCTGCCTGCGAACCGGAATCCTGCATAGAGATGCAAAAGCGGTTGATTATTGCCGCAACGATTATGCGAGAGAATTCGATGTCATCCTTATTTCTGTTTAATATGTCAAAAAGCTGCGTTATAATTTCAATATTTTCATCAGTGAAAATTATAGGAGAAGTTGAGACTGCATACCGCTCAATCCTTTCTTGAGCGGAAGGAGATACATGTTCAGGCGATACAAATAGACTCCAGGCTATGGGAACACCGTTCACAAGTTTGGGCAAATGTACCTGTCCGGGAGCAAGAACGACTCCCTCCCTCTCGGAGAGGAATATATTCCGGATATCTACAGCCGCCTCCGCACTTCCTTTCAGCAACACTACAAACATATAATAGTCATCACGATGTGGAAAATCCATCGTTTTTGAATCATCCCAATTGTCCGTATGCTTAAGGAATATTCCCGCGCTGCAGCGCTCCGCCAACCTGTTAATCGGTATATTCATGATCGCTTAGATTTTCTTTCGTATTTGTCTTATCGCAGATAAAAGTCCCGGGGATAATTCCCCGTATTGCATCAGCTCCACCTCATTCTTAAGTTCAGCCAGCAATTCCGGGTAGAACCGACACATCGCATAAGCCTGTTTGAGACACAATGCACGGATTGCATACGGTTCTGTTGAATTTATTTTTGACAGGCAGTAATCAAGATAATCAGTTCTGACGTCTTCCTTTTTGACGGATAGATGTTCGAGCAAGGTCAGAATCAAACGCCGTTTGCCCACATGGTTTGTCTTTAATAGGAAGTCTATCAAGCAATCCCGTTTCGATGCAAGCCATTTCATATCTTCCAATGGGAAATGCGTGAAAACCCACAACGCATTATACCCTATTCTATCATCAGAATGGCCTATCATAGAAAACAATTCCGCTTTGACAGAATCATCAGACACACCGCAACATCCGGCACAGATATGCCGGATATCACTGAGATGCAATCTATCTCCAAGTTTTTTCTCCAGATCCATATATGTTGGCAAATTTAGTAAATAATTTGTAATTTTGCAGTTGAAATTTGTAAGTTTATCGCGCAGTGCGCAGTATATAAACTCTTAAACTTTAAGTTGAAGCTTGCGAAACTTAAATTACTTATTGTATTCTATGGATATCTTAAATTCAGGCAGTAAGGGATCTCCCGCTTCCATGAAATTATGGAACCGAGAATATATCAAGGTGATGACCTGCAATTTCCTGCTGTTTTTTGCTTTTTATCTGCTCACTCCCCTCTTACCGCTTTATCTCGACCAGCAATTTGACACCAACAAAGACATGATCGGGCTTGTACTTTCCGGCTATGTGGTGGCAACATTGCTTGTTAGACCATTCAGCGGTTTTGTAGTTGATTCTTTCGACCGCAAGACGGTGCTGACAATATGTTTTTTCGCGTTCTTCATATGTTTCACAGGATATGTTGGAGCCGGCACACTGTTGATGTTCGCAATTGTCCGCACTCTACACGGCATTCCGTTCGGAGCCACAACGGTTGTCAACAGCACCGTCGCCATTGACGTGCTTCCATCCTCTCGACGCAACGAAGGCATCGGATATTACGGACTGAGTAATAACCTCGCAATGGCTATAGCCCCGAGCGCAGGCATCTACATCTATAATGTCACCGGCAATTTCATGCTCCTTTTCTGGATTTCGCTGATATTGGCTTTCGGGGGATTTTATTGCGCCACAAGGATAAAACTGCCTATACGAGAGAAAGTTCATGCGAAACCGGTTCTCAGTCTTGACCATTTCTTCTTGGGGCGTGCATGGTTGCTTGCAATAAACATCTGTTTCTTTGGTCTATGCTGGGGCGTGATGAGTAATTACGTGGCTATTTACGGCAAACAGCAACTCGGCATCACTGACGGCACGGGTATATTCTTCATGCTGCTCTCTGCCGGACTTATCACTTCGCGGCTTTTTGGATCGAAAAGCCTCAGACAAGGCAAGATGACCGCCAATGCGACGGTCGGCGTATTACTCTCGCTGATTGGTTATTCCCTCTTCGCTTTTGTAGAGGCGCGTTGGAGCTTTTATCTTTCGGCACTTTTTGTAGGGCTTGGCAACGGTCAGATGTATCCGGCATTCCAGAATATGTTTATCAAAATGGCACGTCACGACCAACGAGGAACAGCCAATTCTTCGATTCTTATTTCATGGGATTTGGGAATGGGAATCGGGATTTTGCTTGGAGGCGTAATTGCAGAGAATATCGGATTCGCAGCCGCCTTCCACACCGTAGCATTCATGCAGGCAGCCGGCGCCTTTCTATTCATCTTCGCTACGGACCGCTTCTTCCAGCGCCGCCGCCTCGCTGAAAACTAACCTATTTCTTGTTTTTAACATATGCTCTTTTGTCACCGCTTTTACTGCGAATCATTTGAAGTTCCTCCATCGTGTTAAATTTTGGAGATCCAAACAGATTTCGAATATCCGACACAAAGCCCAAAGCCATTGCCAACTTTATAAGCGATTCAAAGGCGATAAGACCTTTCTGTTCGAAACGAGCCACTGTAGATAACGGCACACCCGACAACTCGGAAATGCATTGTCGGGTAATGTTTTTCTCCACGCGTCGCTTGCGAAAGTTCTCCGCAACCCGCAGAGCGATATCCTCTGCATTATCCAGCGTAAAGCCATCTAATAATGACAATATATAGCTACTATTTGCATCCTGCATCATAATACTACCATTATATTGATACAAATATAGCTAATTTCTCCGAGATACGCAAACTAAAACAGCATTATCATATCATACATTAAGATGTTTTATCTCAGATCGTAGCTGCCGTTGCTTGCAACTGCAGCCTCAAAGCATAGCTTTGCGACTTCGCCGTTAATGCAACGAGATAACGTTTTGAATTCAGCTACTTCTTCCGAACTGCGATTCAAATCCCGATCAATTCCGAGAAATCGGATATAACATAGTCGGCTCCCGCCTCTTTCAGTTCTGCGGCGGAACCATTGCCGTAAGTTACTCCGCAAGCAGCAGCTCCGGCACCTTTACCCATAAGGATATCTACACCCATATCGCCGACCACGAGCGTTTCATTCTTATCCCAACCTTGAGAGTCTAGTATGAGATTCACAGGATCTGGCGCTGGTTTACCATTTTTTACATCACCAGCCCCAACCAGCATCTGGAAATACTTGTAGATATGCAAATCAGAACAACATTCTTGCAACGATACTTTGTTTCGACTCGAGGCTATAGCCATTTTTATTCCTTGTCGGTTCAGAGAATCGAGGGTTTCAAGCACATGAGGGAATAACTGAATTTTGAAAGAATCTTTTACGGAATTGAAAATCTCACGATATGTAGTAACATATCGTTCAGCAATGCCCTGGATATCGGGCCAAAGAATGGCAGGAGTTTCTTCAAGCCTGTAACCAATTATCGACCGACATTCCTCATCTGTCTTCTTGGGCAGTTTCAACGCATCAATAGTGCGGTGCATCGTTTCGAGAATCGATGGAGCTGTATCAGCCAACGTACCATCAAAATCAAATATAATATTCTTATATCTCATATTATTATAATTCTACTCTAACAGCATATATTAAATTCAGGAGATTTTGAGATGATTTCCAGATTTCGAAGAATGGGCATTCGTTGAAGCCGACTTTCAGCAGGACTATGTGACTGATGAGAAACCGAAAAAGCATCCAAAATCAATCTGCTGTCGTTTCTGAGCATAGAGAAGTAGAAACAAAGCAATGACTATGCTCGACAACATCGCTGGAAGATTGGTCTCGTCGTAGAACAATGCTTTTGCGAGCCAATAGATTCCGCAGATCGCCGATAACATACCAACCACCAGACAGATCTTTTTGCCAGTGATTATTATTTTCTTATCGTCCTTGATTTCCATATTGTTTTGGTACAAAAATAATAAATCCTATTCATTTCATACCATAAAAAAATGTAAAAAGTAAGAATTGGCATAAAGTTTACAACTTTTTTAGAGTGTGTTTACTTTTAACATCGGTTCACATAAAGAGAGATCTGTGCAAAGTGATAAATATATTTTTCTACCTGTTTGTTTCTAATATTGGAAACTTTTATTAACTTTGCGAACAATATGAAAAGTAGATTTGATGAAATAGGCTCACTGTTCTTGAAGCGACGTAAAGAACTCGGTCTCACTCAACAGCAACTGGGAAAGAAAGTAGGCGTGACCAAATCGGAGATATCCAAAATAGAGAACGGCAGAGGAATTACGTTCTCAACTATAAACAAACTGTCAGAGGCATTAGGCGTATCCGCACAAATAGAGTTAAAGCCGAATTCAGAGATATCTCTGAATGTAATTCATTACATTGTGATGAGCATGGGTATGTTTGCCAGACAGTTTAGGCTGACTAAGAAAGAAGCATGTAATTATCTGTCTCGGTTCAAAGGGTTGGAATTCTCGATAGAAAATTACGAAGCAGAGCACCAGTTATCGATGCAGGATTGTGTGGATGACATGGCTGCTATATGTCTTAAAAACGGAGGCGCAATATCATGAAACTATACCATGGATCCAATCAGCCCATTGAGAGGATTGACCTGACAAGAGGTCGTAAATATAAGGACTTCGGACAAGGCTTTTACACAACTCATCTTCCGCAACAGGCAAAAGAATGGTCAAGAACCATTACTAACCGTTATGGAGGGACACCGACCGTAACCGAATATGAATTTGATCTGGATATGGCTATCGCCGCTGGGTTAAATGTGAAGATCTTCAAGGTTGCTGACCGTGAATGGGCACTTTTCGTTATGGCTAATCGCAATAGATCAGGCGATGAATATCATCATGACTATGACATTGTAATCGGACCGGTGGCTGACGATGATATGGCACGTCTCTTCGGACTTTATGACATGAAGATCATTGACCTTGAGGCTGTTGTGGCTGGCCTTATCTATAAAGATCTCAACTCTCAATACTTCTTCGCAACAGAGCGCGCTCTTAAATTTCTTGCAAAATTATGAAACAGACTGACAATAACTTTGAATTCTTGGTTGAATACATCACTGCCAAAGTAGTTGAGTGGATAATGAATGACCAAGGAATAGGTCTTGAAGAAGCTTTGGTACTATTCCACAACACCGAGACTTTTGAGAAGCTTTGCGACCGCAAGACAGCGCTCTATATCGAAAGTCCGGCATATGTCTATGAAACCTTTATGGAGGAATACCGTCGTGGCTCTCTTCGTAACTAAACTGAGTAATTTAAGGAGCATCAACCTTGATTAAACCTCATGATGATCAGCCCATCTAAGCACAAAGACCGTAGTGGCAAAAAAGGCATATTTAAGCTGATTCGTTTGAAAAAGTGTGGCAATTCCTCTGTTATTCGTTTGAAAAAATGCAACGGAGGTTCATCTATTCGGTCGAAAAAGTGTAATCTCGTACTTTTGGATCTCTATTGAAAATAAATTTGGTGGATTTGTGAAAAAGTATTAACTTTGCGCCCAATTAAAACGAAACAAATGGCAAGACAGCATTGCAACATACTAATCATCAAAGGTATCCAAAGCTTAAAAGGCTTCGAACGCAATGCGTATGTGTTGATGCCATCAATAACATGCAAATCATATTGCGGACCTGTCCGATCCGTTTGTTTCAGTAATCCAACTTACATAAGTTAGTCTACGAAGACAGACTACTGAGATATAACGACTGTCGGAAAGTCCTTGCCAAGCTTCCCGACAGTCGTTTTTTTTGTGTCCTAACCGATATAACCTTCTCCATCGCGATTAGCTGCGGACACACATTTCAATAATCGCGTCTCATGACGCACAAACTCTAAAAAAATGATCAAATTCAAAAAGTACAGTTCAATCGACAACGCCATCACCCGCGACTTTATGGAGCGGGTCTGGGCTGAGATGCCTGAAGATCTCGAATGGGTAGTGCAAGAGAAGGTGCACGGTGCAAACACCAGCTTTCTCTGCGATGGCGAAGACGTGAAATTTGCAAAGAGAACGTCCGTCCTCTCAGAAGATGATAAGTTCTATGACTTCCAGTCGATGCTTGAGGCCTACAAGACAAGAGTGTTGTCTTTGTTCAGGAGAATCTGCGATACCCACCCCTCCGTTTCCGCTATCTCTGTGTTCGGAGAGATGTTTGGTGGTCGTTATGCACATGATGGAGTATCTGCCGTCAAGGGGATAACCCTGATCCAGAAAGGAGTAAACTATACGCCTGTCCATGAGTTTTATGGATTCGACATCTATGTGTTTGAAGGGGAAACCGGTTACTATCTGGCTGTAGATGAAGTCAACTCACTCTTTGAAGCCGAGGGATTTTTCTATGCACGTACCTTGATGAGAGGATCGCTTGCAGAGTGTCTGAAATATCCCAATGCATTCCAGAGCAAGATTTCGCAGTGGCTCGGTTTGCCCGACATTGATGACAATATCTGCGAGGGTGTCGTGATCCGCCCAGTCACGCCTCAGTATCTGAAGAATGGCTCCAGAGTTCTGATTAAGAGCAAGAATGCAAGATTTGCAGAAAAGAAATCTGTAAAAGTGCGCAACAAACTCTTCACAGAACCTGTTCCATACAGCGACTCATTGAAAGTGCTTCTTCCTGAATTGGAGGCATACGTCACTGAAAACAGGTTGAACAATGTTATCAGCCATATCGGAGAGGTTTCGCTTCCCAAAGATTTTGGAAAAATCATGGGGATGTTCTCAAAGGATATCCTTGAAGATTTTCTGAAAGAGCACGGCGGGGAATATACAGCACTCGACAAGTGCGAGCAGAAATCACTCAACCGCGAACTCAACAAGCTATCTACCGGCTTTGTCAAAGAAACTCTTCTTAGCAAAGCATATATAATCCCCTAATCATCAGCTATTCATCTCTGGTTCCCTCCGCCGGAGATGGATCTGGCTTCAGTTTAACGACGATTCCGGCAGATTGAAGTCTGACACAATGATTTTGGCATACTTATTGCTATCTTATCATTATAAAAGCTACACTTATGAATATCACCAAAGAATATCCGTCTATTATCATCACGTTCCCGAAACCAATAATTGAACGTGACGATGGACAGAACATCAACTCGTGCGTGGCGACGCATTCAAAAGAAACGCGTGTGGCGTAATCGGTTACGCATTATCTTCAGAACATTTTCACCTGCATACCTTGAAGATTCCTCAAACGGAGTAAAACGTGAAGTCGTAACGTGGAAGGAACTCCGCAAAGTAAAATGGTGTCAAGTGTATCGCACTACAGGACAACCTTGCAGCTGTGAGATGTGCTCCGGCGAACGATACCGCCGCATCGATTTCAAGCGAGAGACTGAGAAGATATTTCAGGAGCAGCTTTAATCAGAATAAGTATCAACCTTGTCAACGGCGTCTTGTTTACAAACGAGATGCCGTTGTCTTTCTGTTTATAAAGTTCCCTATTATGTCCTTTAGTCCGGATAGATGGCGGTTTTGATGACACCGTCGGCGCGGTTGGCGAAGAGGGTGTAGGCTTCTTGGATACAGCTGAGGGGGAAACGATGGGTTATCAGATGGGTAATGTCAATCTTACCTTCGGCGATGAGTTGCATGATTTTGTCGCAGTCGCAGGCATCGACGCCGCCGGTCTTGAACGTCAGATTTTTGCCATACATCCAAGGCAACGGCAATATCTGCTCCTTCTCATACAGCGCGACAATCGTGACGATGGCATTGGGACGGGCACAACGCCATGCGAGTTCAAAGGTATCCTCGCTTCCGGCAACCTCGATAACGCGGTCGGCACCACGACCCTCTGTCAATGACTCAAGGACTTCAAGGCATTCCGTCGGCTCTAAAACATTGACATCCGGATAATGCTTCCGCACGAATTCTCGGCGACTTTCGTCAGCCTCGCAAACCACTATTCGTTGAGGCTGATATAGCTGCACACATTCGAGAGTGCATAACCCCGTCGGTCCAGCACCGATAATCAGCACTGTATCATCCTCCGAAATTTCCGAAATCTTGGCAGCCCAATAACCCGTGGCGAGAATGTCACCGACGAACAGCGCCTGTTCATCGCTCACATTGTCGGGAATCGGAGTCAGACAATTGTCAGCAAACGGTACGCGGACATATTCCGCCTGACCGCCATCGATGCGACATCCCAACATCCATCCACCGGAGGTGCAGTTGTTCACATATCCCCGCCGGCAATAGAAACACTCGCCACAGAATGTCTCGACGTTCACGGCAACCCTGTCGCCCGGTTTGACCTTGGAGACATCTGAATCAACCGACTCAACGACACCAACCAGTTCATGCCCCACAGTAATACCGACCTCAGCCTGAGGCACAGCCCCATGCAAAATATGCAGATCCGACGAGCAGATACTCGAAAGAGTAACCCTCACCACCGCATCCTTGGGGTCCAAAACTTCCGGCTTCGGTTTCTCAATCAGCTCAAACCGTCCCGGCGCAGTATATGTCAATGCTTTCATCTCACCTTTCTTTACGAGTTTATTCTATGTCCAATGGGAGGAGGTCATTATCATTGAAGCGGTCAAAATCGGATTGAAAGAGTTTATCTTGAATTACACGATATTTTTCAAACTCAGTTTCAGCATATTCCTTGGCTTGTTCAGCTGAAATATGTCCGGCATCAGTCAGAACGGGACGGTCGGTAAGATCAAGAAACCTATCAATACGCTTAGCCCAGTCCTCCATTGTCATAGGAATATGACGCTTTGCCATATCTTCCGCCAGGTCAAGGAAAGAGTTGACAATCCTCCCCATATCCTCAAGCTCACTCTCTTTGAGATAATTTTTGGCAATGCTGACATCCGGCTTTACAATCTTCCCGTTGGGGGCATTCTCCCAAGTAGTCAGCCCCATGTGCTCCTTTTCTGCATTAGCCCGGTCAATTATCAGTTCAGCAGCAGTATGACCATGAACAGCGTAGTGCATCTTATTCTGTACCTTCTTGAAGAATAATCGAGTAGTGGGCGCATCACGATTGTAATCAATGCTCGTAGCATATACATCAGTCAGCTTTTGATAGAAACGCCGCTCGCTGAGACGTATCTCGCGGATTTCAGCCAACAAATGCTCGAAATAGTCCTCGCCTATAAACGAGCCGTTCTCCATCCGCTTCTTGTCAATCACATATCCACGGATGGCAAACTGCCGCAAAATAAACGTACACCACTGCCGAAACTGTGTAGCCCTGGTACTGTTTACACGATAGCCGACACTTATGATGGCATCGAGATTATAGAATTTCGTCAAATAGTTCTTCCCATCAGAAGCAGTTGCCGAGAATTTCTCGGTAACTGAATCTTCTTGAAGCTCACCGCTTTTAAAGATATTCTTCAGGTGTAGCCCAATATTATCGGTAGAACAATCAAACAGTTGCGCCATAGCCTTCTGCGTACACCATACAGATTCGTTATGGTACATAACTTGTACACCATCTTCCTTTCCCTCAATCTGAAAGATCAGAAACTCCGCAGTGCTGTTTCGTATCTCAAACTTCTTCGCCATAATGGTCTCAAATCAGTAAAAACGTTAGATTAGAGAATATTGATATTCACAGTCTGATCAAGCAGAAACTCCGACGGTTTCAACCGGTCAACATCCTGCAAACCGATAGCCATCGACCAGTTACGCGCACGTTCCTCCACTCCCGGTTTCCCGGAAGCAAGATACTGCTCAAACCTCTTATGTCTGCTTCGTATACCATTTTGATTAAACTCTCTTAAAACATATTATTCAGGTTGTTGCTTATGGCCGACTTATCATTATCTTCCTCCCTTGAGTTAAAGGATCAGAAACGATTCAGCGATTTTCAATTGCCAAATCGGCACCAATGACTCAATGCAAATTTAGTCATAATACTCAAAAATCCCAACAAGCGACTACATAATTAAGCTTGCTCTAATTATGCAGAACGAATAGTAATTGCCTGAAAGAAATACCAACGGAATATAGCAATCCTAACTCTCTGCGACATACAGATGAGCATACAAATCCGCCTTTAATTTGTTGGATGAAGGAATAATAATCAATAAGGCATAGGAAACAACTCTTGGTTAATCTTCTCAATTACAGACAATCGTATACCAACTTTATACATTCTACCATAGTTATGTACTTTGTCAAATGTAGGCTCTGACAATCGGGTAAATTTAAATATCTCATCGGCGGCATGATCATGATAGATTATAAGACATTTAATTGGAGGAGCTACGTTTTCGTCAAGTCTTAATTTTAGATATATAGAAGAAAGTCTTGCATATCCACTTATCTCCCGATGCAGAAGCGGTTAATTTGTTGATATATAGATAGGTATGAATCTAATCCGTACAAGTGACGTGAATTTTCTCTGTTTGTAAGTGATTAACCGTCTGTTACTTAATTTCTTACAAGCCGCATTTGCCAACCTTTAGCTCGCCGCAACTCGATTGCGGCAAACTGACAACAGTGACTCAATGCAAAGATAGCTATTATACTCCGAAATCGCAACAAGCGAGTGCATAATTAAGCTTGCTTAAATTATGCCGAGCGCACAGCGATTACCTGAAAGGATTATCAAAGGAATATAGCAACTTCAACTTTTCGCGCCATACAGATGAGCGTACAAATTGATTTTTATTCGGGTTTCGTTATGAATTTCTTGAGATTTTCATACTGCTCGTATATGTCCGGAATCTCATATTTGTCTAGGTCTATCGCACCACGGCTATGCTCAATATCCTTGATGACGTCTTTGCAGTCACCGGCTATTGTCTTGTTCACACAGTCGGTTGCGAATGTGGCTTTGATTTCGGGAATGAGTTCTTTGGCGTCGATGTCCATCAGATTGCTCATCACAAAACCAGCGAATGTACCGTCGCAAGCTCTATGAACAGGAAGATTGATAATCATTTCGTTCAGCAACCGTCGGAAAACGTTGATAATCTCTTCGCGTCTCTCGGGATGTTTGAAAACTATCATTGCAAGGGCATCAGAAGCCTGTGAGCGAAGATAGGAATCCAGTCCGGGTTGGTTCAGATAGTCTTCAATTGCAGGGAGATTATCCTTTCCACACGCATAAAGTGCAGGGTGAAGCAGTTCCGGAGCCAAGTCTCCGAGATGATAATCGGCAAACTCACCGTTTTGACGCATGACCTCAAGGACGGCATCAAGACCTTTGTCGCATTGAAGCTGGGCGAGTAGAATCAGCGAATGCATAATGGCGCTATTGTTCCAGCTCTCGATAGTGTCATCATTGATTCCCTTATATGTTTTGCCGATGGAATAGAGTATAATATTGCTGATGTCCTGTGCCGCTTCGTCTTTTGGCAGGGCAAGTATGCGATCTATGACTTCGTGGGGTAGACAACTGTAATTGTCAGGCGAAAGAAGCTCGTCGGCTATGAAATGATTACTTACGGACAGCGTCTGTGGATAATCGGGGTATTGATAAATGTATTTCTCGTCGGGATGACGGTCAGATTCCTCTCTCCATTTATCCATTCCTTCCAATGCCTTTTTTATGGCATCTGAGTCGATTTTTGATAACGGAGAGCAGTCATCTTCTTCAAAATCATCATCCTCATCATCTTCACCGCATGGCATGACAAACTCAAAATCATCCCCAAGATTTTTCTTAAGGATATGGTAAAATGGCATCTCCTTTCTGTCAGGACTGACGACAAGGAAATGCTTACCGTTTTTCCCGAAATCATATTCAATCAGCGGAATGTCGTCGGTATCTTCCTCAAGAATATATCCGGCAGGATCAAACTCTTTGGCAGGTTTTATGCCGCCTTCTTCTGCGAATGCCATTGCACCGTAGATGATGTTGTGCGCTTCGTTGTAACTGGTTTCTTCAAGTCCCATACTTCTCTTATAGTTGTTCAGGTACCCTTCAAGATCAGATGGAGTCATATTTTCATGATAACCGGCATCCTTCACACCCAAACAGAATGTGTCGACAAGAAAGGATGCCATAACCAGATTACCACTTGGACGCACTCGTGTGACTATAACGTGAGCCATACCCGCTTCCTGCCAGTCTGGAGGTGCGATATAACATTTCCCGATGGGTAGCGTTCTCGCTTTTTCGCGCATGAACCGATATGGAGAAAGAGAAGGCTGCTGTTGTCCTTTGCCTTTATTCTTGGATTTTTTCTTTGCCATGATAATTCGAAAATGTCATTGTTATTGAAACAATTTGGGAGAGAAATAGATTGCCGTCTCTAAAAATAAGTTTTGACGGCGAAGAGGAATTGATCAATGAAAATACGTTTGAAAGCTGCTATATTGTTCTGCTCGTAGAACATCAGCATGGCCTTTTTGTAGTCGATCGAATCCACAGTGCGGAACGAAATCGGGCAATAGCCATTGGCAATGAGAATACCATTGCTCACTATTCTTGCTGTGCGTTTGTTGCCGTCGGTGAATGCCTGAATGTAGCTGAGCAAAACAAGCGCAAGAAGAGCTTTCTCGAAGATATTGCTCTTGCCATTAATGAGTCGCACAGTATCTTCAAGTGCCTCGCGGATCTGGGATTCATTGTCGAGGGGAGTGTAGTTTGTTCCGGTTATACCGACACGGCGATGTCTTATGTTTCTTTCAACCCCTAATTCTTTTGTAAGCAATGCATGAATCTCCTCAATACGGGCAACGGTTAAATCCTTAAGATAGTCCGGTACATCAAGAATAAAGTCGAGCGCGTCCTTATGATTAAGTAGCATCACGGCCTCCTCTTTTGTCTTTCCGCTTGCCGTCTGTTTCTCTTTCAGCAATCTTTCTGTCTCCAGCAATGAGTATGTGTTGCCCTCTATTTGGGATGATTTCCAAGAGAGGTCGATGCCTAGTCGTTCCATCTCTTTTCGGTATTCCAACTCTGACATCTCCGAAAGATGCTGACGGAACAATCCTTGTGCGTCATCAAGCTGATGTAACTCTTCTTGGATGAACAACTCCACTTTAGGAAGAACGTCATTGATAAGTTCAAAATTGAACGATTCCTGAACCTCTCGTTCATCCACGTCCTTGTCAAAATATGTGTCCAGGTTTAGCTCCATCGTTACATGTGCCTGCGGAGTGAGCTTATAGCGAGTAGCGGGTCCACGACCAATCACTTCGATATGTCCTTTGGCAGTTGCTTCGGAAAGCATACGCATAAGAGTTCTGTCACTAACCTGCTTGGATAGTGTAGGCAAAATGTCTGACCTCTTGGCAAGAGGATTATAGTGCAAATATTGTAATATTTCGATTTCAGTAGTCATGTGTAGTGGCTTTATCGCGACAAATTTAGTGAAAAAACTTGAATAATCACGACAGATTGGCGTGATTTATTGCTTTATTTCACGATCCTTGGCGCGATTTTATTAAAACAAATTATGGAAACTTGGCTATAGAATGCCAAACTTAGTTCTTTGTCACTATGCCCTAATACTTCATATAATAACTAAAAGATAGTATAAATATTTATTATATGATATGTTATTCGACCAAGAAGCGCTTCTTATGATCAAATTCACCCGTATTCAATGCTTGATTTCGGGATTGATGGAAAGCAGTTTACGGACAAACTCTTCCTGACGCGCAGGCGATATGATAAGCGGAATAGAGCTTTTCAGAATCTTCCGGTCGGTGAAAGTGATTGCCAGACGGTGAGTCAACGAAGTTGCCGGAGATGACAACACGCTCTTTGTCGGCTTGATTTCCTTAATCTTGTCAATCGGGTAAGCCGTAGGGATAAAGAAAGAATATACCACAAGTTTATCTCCGTCAATACGGTAGTAGATACTGAGGAATGTCACTAAGACAAACGCCAACATCACAAGACAAATAATTGTCGGCCATATTCCGTCATCCATAAAACAGGGCACAATACAACAAACCGCCACCAGCCCCAGTATGAACCATGTCGATTCATCCCACCGTGAATTATATCTTGTGCCTCCGAACTTTTCCATAATCTTTGACTTGTGTTACTATGCCGATAATGTTACTTGATGATAGGTATTATTTCACTCGACACTCTGACTTCTGATCTACTCTCAATCACTGTGGAGTGGGTCAAGATGGAGTAGAGGTAGAACTTCTGAGAGTCCACCTGATCCTCGACTCCAGTATCCAGATAAGCCTTCAGAGCCACCTCTATCTGCATGTTAAGATTCGTGTCCATTATTTATTAACCAAGTAGAGTTATTCTTAGCTCCAATGCGGCTCAGCAACCCTTTATCTTTGAGTGCGCAGATTATGCGGTCGATTGTACTTTTGGAGAGGCGGGTGTTGGCTGCTATATCCGTAATGGATATGTTTGGATTGTCCTGAATCTGTCGTATTACAGCCATTTCTTTCAGCGAAAGCTGTGTGGATAATGACGTTTCCAAAACGTCATTTTGACGTTTAGAGGCGTCGCTTTGAGATTTAGCCACATCCCAACCGATGTGCAAAGTGCGGTTGCGGAAATCTGCCGGAATTGAACACCGCGAAATTCATAAATGGCTCAAACGTACGGTGAATGCCTGTGGGGATATCTCCGCCAAAAGAAGATTGATTCGGTCTGCCTCAAAGGTTCCAAACGCTTCCGCTTTCTCTCGAATCGACTTCTGGCTATAATACACCTCAAGCCGCTTGCCGACCTCCTCGCTCGAAATCTTGCCCTCGATATTGGCTTTAGCCTGTTCAAGCAGAAACTCCGACGGTTTCAACCGGTCAATATCCTGCAAGCCGATAGCCATCGACCTGTTACGCGCACGCTCCTCCACATCCGGTTCCCCGTGGACTATGTATTCGTCAAATTCACTCATTGGACTTAACTTGTGGTAAGGGTTCGCAAAATGTTTTATTTACTACGCGGTCACGCATCAATTTCATATCCGTAAAATTACGACAAATATTCTGCTCTATCTCTATATAATTGTCGCTGCCATCAGTCTTTTGATAGTAATATGGCTTTATTGAGACACAATTCTTGTGCTCAAATAAGGTGTTGAGTAAAGTCCTATCAGAATTTCCACAAGAGTGCCCCATTATATATATTTGATAATAATTAGATTCAATAAATTCGAGAAGTTTTCTATAATTATCGGTCTCTAGATATTTTATTGATTTAATGAACCTTAAATACTCGTTGTCTTCATTTTTTAGTAGAGAACTATAAGTTTCATCCAACTCATCTCCATAACCGAAAATCAAAGTTTTTGGTTTTGTAATATCACCATGTATAAAGTTCATTTCGGCTTTAATATTCTCGCCATACTTAAATCCCTCTATCTGAACTAATAGGTAAGCAATCGCAATTGGAGTATAGTTGAAATTTAACAGAAGTACCCTACAAGGATTGCTGTATTTCTTATTTCCGAACTTTACTTCTATATCTTTGTCTTCCGGAATTACCGTACCATAATTTTCGCAGTGTATATTGTATGCATTCTGGTTTGACACAGAAATATCATCTGGATTAAAGGGTCCATATATAATATTCGAAATATCTTCATTGTCACAATTATGGTATTGTAATGATTTTAAGTATTCAATCAATAATTTGCGCAAATATTCAAGCTGATCATTTAAATGTTTTATTGAAAATAAACCACTACTTCTGTTTGGATTAGCCAAACACAATTTTACATGATTATAATATTCACGTTCTATATCAACCCACCCTTTTGTCTCAATTGATTCGCAAATACTCTTAAAGAAGGGCGACATTGTAAGTTCATATAATTCAGGCTCATTTTCAATGCTTTGAATAACCTCTTTTCCCGTAAACTTATTAAAATAACGAGGTAAATTATAAGCAAACACGTTCCAGCAGTTAAAGGTATTGATTGTGGTCATTTTTATAGAGCAAATACAATCTTCGGACACAGAAGTGAGATTTCCACAAAATGATGACACTCTCTTATCCCAATACCAATTTATGAAATCTTCATATCTTGTGGAATACCCATGCGCTAGATCAAAACCGTTGCCTATGAGAATAATTCTATTCATGATTATTGTCGTTTTTATGCGTTTGAACCATCTTATCAAAGTTTGCTAATATCATATCTCTAATTTTATTCTTCAAGTCCTTAAGCTTTTCTTTCTCCTCGATAGTTTTACATGAACCAATTACTTTTGTAAAAATATCATCTAAAGGAGCTGTTAAACTTAGTTGATTTCTATCATGCTCTTTCTGTGCAAAATATTCTAAACAGGGTTGATTTAATCTGATTATTCGTCCTAATAATTTTAGAAAATCTAGAGCTTTAGATAGTTCAGAAATTGGATTAATTGCAATAATATCACTCCATAAATCAATTATGGACAACTTTTTGCCTTTCCTAAAATGTGAATAATGATGCCGAATGTTTTCAATGTCCTTGTTCGCCGAATAATTTTGCAGGATATGCTCAATGGCTTCAGCTTCATCTGCATTTTCAATGGAAGCAGTGGCTAAGATTGGAGTTTTAATATACAAGTCCCAAAGAGATTGATTATTGTCACATTGAGGCAAAAATATCTTTTTATATCCTTCGTATATTATTACATTGATTCTAACAACATTTAATTGCTGTTCATAATAATTCTCGGCTCTAAGGTAACCTCGCACGGCAGTTCCTAAATCTAAATATAAATAGTGCAAAAGGATTCCTAATTTAAAGCACTCTCGAAATTGTGACAGTCTGGAATGACAATCCGCGGATAATAAATCTTTAACCTTTGGCCGATCAATCAAATGATATGTATTCATATTTTGATCTAGACGTTTCGCAAAGCTTTGTATATTGGAACCGGTAAGTCCATAAATCTTCTCATATAATCTCTTGCGAAACCTTTTAAGTATGATGTTCTCTTGCTGAATAGTTGTGGTCAAAGACCCACCGGAATATTCCGAATGGAGGTACAAACTACAAACTAAACTAAGAGGCTGTAGAATCGCAAGAAGAGAGGAGATGTGTTTGGCTTCATCCTCTTCGCTAATTTCGCATAAATGAGTATAGACTACATCTAAATCAGTATCATAATGTATTGATATGTCTCGTCTTTTAGAGCTAAAAAATTCGGTTCGAAATCTTGAAGATGCTTTGTTTACTTCGTCTATGATTTCGATTAGGCTCGCATGACATGCGATAGATAGAATGGATTTTAGCTTATGCCATAAAGTATTAGGTTTCTTTATAATGAACAGTGATTTATAAAACTCTGTTGAGACAAAGCTTAGATATTTAAGATTTAACCGTTTTTCTGCCACATATTCGCTATTAAAATCCCCTCTAAAGAAAGTAGAAATTGCAATAATCGTATACAATACGAGTACATAAATCTCCATTACCGTTATCTCGTTATCAATATTCGGGTGGCTGCTTGTTTTTCTTAAATCGTAGACCTCCTTAATCTTCTTGCTCCAAAAAGTAATCTCTTTGGCATTCTGATCCAAAGAGTCTCCGAAGATAGTATTTAATCGCTTAATATATTCTGGAGTCATATATTGTGCCACTGAGGATATGCTGAGATTAGTGTCAATAGGTTTTATCCTTCTAAGTTAGTAAAAATTTTTTCCTGGATATTATATTTGTATCTTTTGGGACCACCATCATACCAAAGAATTATTTCAAAATCACCTGCTTCTAAAAATTGGTTTACATGAGCATAAGGGATTTCAAATGACGGCATGAAATCAATACTTTCTCCTGGAAAGATGGTCTCTTTGCTTTCTAACGATAATTTCACACGCCCACCATCTAACACAGTTTGTGAGAAGGATTGAATGTTGTATGAGCTTGCATTAAAGGTAAAGTCACATTCGTATTTCAATGGGGAGCAAATAAAAGCCAATTTAAATGACGAACAAATTTTACGACCAATGTTTGTTACACCCACATGAAATCTATAGATGTAGAAGTCATCATCATTCTTCACTTCATTATCGTTGGTGCAATTGCAAGTACACATATCAATTTCCAACTCAGGCTTATCCGCGCGCAAGAAAAGGTCTTTGACTTCATAATCCTCCATAGCCACAGACTGGAAATTGTTACGTTTATAATATCTGTGGTCAGTAGCCATGTGTGGCGTATTAGAACTACGAGGAATCTGAACTACATATATAGACCGCGATATATCGCCATCAATGCGAATTGGAAATATCTTGACTCCTTTAACGTGAGGTTGAATATTTGAGATGATTTGGTCTAAACGTTCCTTGGTAAATTGTAATCCATTTACAGGCGAAAATTCAGAAGGTTTATGCTGACTTTCGGATAGGCCATAAATTATAATACCTCCGTCAGAATTGGCAAAAGCAGAAACGTCCTTAGTAATCTCGTTTTTGCCTTTATCGTTAGATTGCAAGGCAGGTCCAGCCTTATAATCCAAATGTACACTTTCTTCTACTTCATTTTCAATAAGGTACTTGATTATGTCAATCGAAAAGTTATTTAATGTTATTAAATCCATAATATTTCGATAAATAATATTTAGGGAGCATTTATAGAAGATATCTAGGGACTAGCCCTTGTTCACGTAATAGTCTAAGTTATCATAACCGTCATATAATGGATAACCGTTGTAAGTATCTAATTTGCCGTACTTAATCATTTTGATATGATTGATTTAAGTTCAATTGGAGAAAGGTACTTGCCATTGAGCTTCCGATGAAGCATTGAATGACAATTAGGGCAAACCGGTATCAGTTCTTCACAAGGGTTTATTTTGTGTTCTGCTCCATTAAAGGAAGAAATAAAATCTACATGGTGAACATGTATAAAACCTTTGCCAATTTCACCATATACCGATTCAAAATTTGTACCGCATATTTGGCAGATACAGCCAAAATGCAATAAACATGCTTCTCTTGCTTGTTGGTTTCTCTCGTATGAGGTAACTGAGTGTTTGTATATGGAGCCTTCGTAGAATGTTTGTGATAAGTCATCGAACACAACATCAAAGCAATCTAAAAGATATTGCAAAATGTTGTCTGGGACTTTTATACCGCTTTGAATATTTGATGTTACACCTAATTCACGTAGCGAGTGTAACGATAGTTTTGGATTGTTATCGGATGTTTCTGCGATAGGTTCAAAACGGGCATAAAACTCCGTTGGCTTCAAGTTATACTCATACCCCCAAAGATACTTATCGTTGACAGTTTCCTTTCGGGGAATGTCGTTCTTAGACACTTTCATCATATACTTAATTTGTCTCAAAGGATTTGAGCAATATATGAAAACGATGTCTCCGACAGCGAGGTTGTTTCGCTGTCGCCACTCAACAAACCCGAAATCTTCCAAACATTGCGACAAGTTGAAAACTTCCTTATTCCATGGTAATATCCAATTGGTCATAAAAATTTGAATTGCTAATGCTAAAGTTTTAGGATTTCAAGACCTATACGTTCAACGATACCTGTAACCAGAGCATTACCCATAAGAAATGCTCTACGCATATTTGTTGCCCCCTCAGTATGATTATCGGGGAACATATTAAGTCGTTCCAATTCTATTGGGACAAGTCTGCGATAACGACCACTCGGTGTTTTAACAATGTGTTTGAATCGAGAAGGTGAAGCTCCACCCTCGCCGGTTATAATGGTACGAGATGGTTTATCTAAACTATCTGGAAATGCCATTGCTCCCTCTGAATAGTTATATTCAAATCCAGTGGTTTTATTTATGCGCTTTTCCTTTTTGTCGCCTTTTGCATACTCCCATTTAGCAATATCCTCTTCTGGAATAAAGAACTCAGATGGCACTTTATTTTCAGGGATTAGAATATCTCCTAAAGTTAGGAATGGACCATTATAAAGAGGCTTAAGAGCTAAGGTATAAACAGTACGGTCAATCATAATCCCCGAATTTTTAAAAGGAGATGTTGATTTCCCTTTATTAAATTCCTCAGACACTTCTTCTAGGTTTCCCTTTATCATAAAGTTAGAAATAACATGGTCGGTTTCTTCTACAGGGAAAGCTTTTGCCATTATGCCATCTGATAAAAGCCAATTGCGAGCATTGCTAAAAGAATTAAGCAGATTGCTATTATTCTTGAAAGCAAAAATATACGTTCTTTTCCTTCTTTGAGGCATACCATATTCGGCGGCATTTATTACACGCCACTCAACACAATATCCTAAATCAGATAGTGAAGCTAAGATTATTGCAAAATCTCTACCTCTTTGAGATGCAGGAGAACTTAGAAGTCTATCCACATTCTCTAACATAAGGAATTTAGGTGGATTCTTATGGTCTCGCAAAATCCTATGTATTTGCCACCACAGAACACCTTTCTTACCTTCAATACCGCCTGAATTTTTCAAAGTGGTTGCTACGGAATAATCCTGACAGGGGAATCCACCCACCAACATGTCTGCATCCGGAATATCTTCAGTTCGCACAAAGTTTATATCCTCATTTGAGTGTCCATAGGAGCCAAATTCTCTACAATAAATATTTGAAGCATCCTGCTTTTTTGTAGATGGCTCCCATTGGTTACTCCATATGGTCTTATATCGAGATGAGGCACGTTCAAGACCTATACGGAAGCCACCAACACCCGCGAAGAGTTCAACGACACGAATATCATTATTTGACACTTCTATTTCAGTATCAAATAATGAACGCTGATACACCCTGCTATATTGAGCAATCGGTTCACAAAGGATATGGTCGTCGGAAGATATATTATACATTGGTCTGATTATCTATTATTTGTTTTACGTAGTCTGCATTAAACCAGTAGCAGTATTTCTCAGATTCACCACCATGAGGATTAGGCATCAACTGTGACTTCTTAGTTGCCTTAGGTCTAACATGGAATTTTTTATTATCACCGATCTTCCAAAATGCGTCAAGATGTATGTTATTGGATATGACATTTTCTCGGATATGCTCCCAATAATCTTTTGCTTGGTTAATGTCATCATTCGGCATTGTCCAAAAGAAAACTTTGTCGAGTACGTATTTTTGTTCTATAACGAACTTATCTGTTGAATTATTGAAAACAACTATCTGTTCGCCTTTGACAGGTTTAAATACTACGAACAAAAATCTATTTGTGAAAATTTCATAGGCTTCTGATTCTACCCAATCGTCATTATCATACACTTCACAATAGTCAATGTTTTTAAACGACATTGCTTCTTTCGGCATACCATTTTCCCTTAGACGTATTGTTTTCATGACAATACCTGATTTAATGAATTCCTCAGCTGTATAAAGTCGCTTACTTTCACCATTTGAGGCTATCAAACCACAAACATCTGCATATTTACTTTTAGCTTGATATGCTTCCATGTTGAGTTTATCACATATTTCTAGATAACTTAATCCTATGAAATCTTGAAACCTCTCAATAATGATATCTTCGAAGCCTTTGCGCTCAAGCTCAGAAGTAGAAACTAATTCAAAATTAGGTTCTTCGACTCTGGAATAGTTGGAAAAATGATCTTTACCAGACTCTAACACATGGCTTAAAACATAACGCATATAAGCAGGTTTTAAGCTAAACGCACGCTTGTATGCTTTAGTGTCTGAGAACGGTTGATTTTGAGGAGAGTCTCCTTTTTGACCCTTTCGGCATGCTCCTAAATATAATGTATCACCCTCGGATAAAAGGTGAGCTTCTCCCCGTTTTACTTTATCGGCTATGGTTTCGTAATCTTTTTTTATGAGCAGTAAATCTTTTTCAGGTAATTCCCATAAAATACGGAATAGAAATTCATAGTCATATATTTTATCACCACTTACATGAAGATAAAATAAAAGAAGCATTAAACGGCATTTTGCTATAAGATGCGAGTCCTCAAACTTAGTATTAACTAGTTCAAAGTAATCAATCATGGTACATACAAGTCGCTCTTTAATTCTATATGAACCAGTTGAAGCAGATTTAAGGAGTGGAGTACATTTTAATTCGAGATTCGCTTCTCCAAAATCTGCTTTGCGATTTGAATTAACATCATAACCGAAGAATAGCTCTTCGACCATTTGACCTAATCCACCTTTACCTTTCCTTGACTTCGTAATCACATCATCTCCGACAAGAGAACGGAGGGAGTGACCAATAAGGAATCGGCTAAATTCATAGATTGACAATGGGTCTTTATTATCAAACGTTTCGTGAGTAAAGGGAAGTGTTCCCATTATAAAAATAAGAATTCCCTTGTAGAGCTGACGGGCGACCAAACCTTTTTGCGGCTACAAGGGAGTTCCTTAATATGATGTATATAAGTTATTACTTACATAGATTGGTCTTTGTCAGCGCAAGCGCATAGTAGATAACAAAGTTACAAATTTATTTCGATATTTCGACCATCGTTGGCAAAGTTAGTTATGAACAAGAGCAAAAATCCGCTATCTTTTGAGCCGATTTCGACGAAAAGACAAATGTGGACAGAAAGGTTTATATGTCTAACTTATTAAAATTTCACATTTAAATCTTATTACAATAAAATATTCAACATATTGATTATCTACTATTTAAACCACTTATTTACCCACACAAAAGCGGGTGAAGATGGAGGCGAGGAGATCAGGGGTGGAGATGGTGCCGGTGAGGGTGCCGAGGTGGTGGAGGGATTCGCGGACGTCCTGGGCGATGAAGTCGGCGGAGAGTCCGGTGTCTAAGGCGACGCGGGCTCGTTTCAAGGCTTCAGAACCTCGCAGCAAGGCTGCGTAATGTCTGCCGTTCGTTAGGATCATGTCGGTCTCGGGGTTGTATTCCCTACATGCGAGCGAACACATCGTTTCCCGCAATTCATCAATGCCCTCTCCCCGTGAGGCAGATATTTGCAACACAAATGAGAATTTGTTTTTTAAATTCCTCCGTAAATCATCTTCGGGTAAGATCTCTTCATGCTGTCCCGGTGCCTCCAGATCTTTAGAAGCTGGCTTCTTTCCGTCAATTGCATCACCTTGACTATGACAAGGCTTGTCACACAATGTCTTTTCCATCAAATCCGTTTTGTTGCAAAGGAGCACGTGCGATGCTTCTGGCAGGGCTTCTATCCTACCCTCAATCTCTTCAAGGGCGGCATTTACATCTCCGGTCATGTCGAGCAACCAGAGCACTATCGATGCTTTCGAGAGTCGCTCTTCTGCCCTGCTGATGCCTATGCGCTCCACACTGTCAAGAGTGTCACGCAAACCGGCGGTGTCGGCAAATCGGAAAAGGATACCGTTTATCTCGCAGGTGTCTTCGATGACATCGCGGGTCGTACCTGGAATGTCGCTCACAATCGCTTTTTCTTCGTCGAGCAACTGGTTAAGCAGTGTCGACTTACCTGCATTAGGCGCCCCGGCTATCACAACAGGCACACCATCCTTCAACGCCTTACCTGTGGAATATGACGCAGCGAGCCTGTCAAGCACTCTGATGATTTCGTCTGCAAGATCCCGCAATCTTTCGCGGTCGGCAAATTCAACCTCTTCTTCCGAAAAATCCAGTTCAAGTTCCAAAAGAGAGGCAAATTCTATAAGGCTATCGCGCAACTGATTGAGGTAGGCAGTAAACCGTCCGTTAGCCTGCTGCATCGCCATGCGGTGAGACGCCCGCGATGACGAAGAGATAAGATCTATCACTCCCTCTGCCTGAGCAAGGTCGAGTCTGCCGTTGAGAAACGCTCGTTTCGTAAACTCGCCGGGTTCTGCAGGACGCGCCCCTTGACGAACCAACAGATTCACCATCTCCCTCTGGATCCATCGTGAGCCATGACACGATATTTCCACCACATCCTCACCGGTATAAGAGCGCGGACCCTTAAAATATGTCACGACCACCTCGTCCAGCGCCTTGCCGTCTTCAAAGAGGATTTTGCCGAGATGTGCAGTATGCGTCACCATTTCATCAAGACTCGCACCTTTCCAGCATTTCGAAAGTATTTTTATCGCGTCTTTTCCCGACAAGCGGATCACGGCTATACCCCCGATTCCTGGAGGCGTAGACACAGCCACTATCGTATCGCCGTCAATTACGGCATTCATCGTTTGTTCCATTCCCTGAATGAGGCTTTTGATTCAACTTCATTTTCGATATCGTCGGGGAGCGAGGAAAAGAAATCATATCCCGTCAGCTTCTCGATATCATCTACTGTCATAACGTAATTCTGCATGTTTCCCGGAGCCGACATGTTTGGAAATACAAAACCTATCGCTCGCGGCTGCTCAACATATGGCGCCAACAGAACCTTGAAGAACGCACTCGGCACGAGCACTCCGTTTCCGATAGTCTTCGTATCCCCGTTCTCATAAATCGGACCCGCAACTATCACTATCGCCGAATCCCTGCGAGCCCAGTCTCGTTCACGGTTTTCCAGCGTGTTCCACGCTCCGGAGTTCAAAGCATGATCCTGCGGACACATGTTTGCCATCACAAAACAATCGTTCATCGCTTCCTCACTCCATTTTTGTTCGGCAGCGGGGCACATATGTCCTCTGTCATATCCCGAATTGCGATAATCACCCGTAGTCGGACAACCCTCCACATTCACATCCTGCCAGAATTTATTATGGCGAGAAGCCACGCCCTCTGTTTCCACGCCAAGAAGTTCCCAAGCCACCCAGTTGGGCGTTCTGTTATGACGATTGAACGATACTTTAAAACCCGTATAATCATATTCCTGCGACTCCACAGACGACGGCGTAACTATCTGATCAAGTCCCTGATAGTGCTTCCCTGCTCTTGACGGCTCAATCTCCTTTGCTGATTGGCTTACGGTATCAGCCGTTACATTCGTCGCGGCATTAACGTGCTCCTGACGCGTGCAAAGATTATAGGCACCGAAACAAATCAGGCCTACGCAAACAGTCAGGGCAATAACGATCCATATTCTCTGTTTCATAAGTAATGAATCATATTAAACACATATCATATACGCAGAAATTTTTGAGGGATTTCCGCAAGTTGAAGAAGGAGCAATGCGGGCATTGTGACTGATGAAACTTGGCGGAAAGCACCAAAAATTTCAAGTATTG
>CABUVO010000004.1 GCA_902495075.1 uncultured Porphyromonadaceae bacterium | reverse complement strand
GCGATACACCCCACGCTGACGTCACTCAGATGCAGGTCCTCGCGGATCAGGGGCAGCACAACGTTGAATACCTGACGGTCCGCCTGGTTGAGCAGGAACGCCACCCACAGGAACCCCAGAACTGCCCACTTGTAAGTTGGTGGTTTATTTTGAGTATCGGATTTCATACATATTGTATCCTATTTCACGGATTTTATCAATGAGTTCATAGTATGGATTGTCACATATGTCTGTGAAACCAACATTAAAATTCTCTCCGTCAAAACGTCCGCTGGCCGCTTGGTCGGAAAACTGATGCCAATGCGTACCGATCATGTTCGGATGTTGCAATGCAGAATACACGTATGCATAGTATCTGTCAGCTCTCTCCTTCTGATTAGCGGTAATAACCTGGCTTGGATGAAAAAGTCCTCTGTCAAGTGCCCCAAAATGGAATTCACCTACCATTACCGGTTTGTCTATTCCTTCCGGTAATTTATACCAGTTCAAATCGTGATAATAGAAATTATAGCTAATTACATCGCAATATTTTGCTGCTATCTGTAAAACATCTTCGTTTGAACCTGCAAAACGGCAACCCATATATAGCTTATCTGGCGCAATATCTTTGAAAACACGTCGAACCGTGTTGAAGTAGCCTTCTATTAGCTGACGATTAAAATCTCTTAAATCCTCCATGGCTCCATCAGGAACTTTTTCTTGATTTGACCGTAGGTGCTCCCAGGATAAGAAGATGGTATTCCATTTATTATTTAAAGCATCAATGTTTTGGTACTTTGTTTTTAATTGACGTATCATCTCAACTTTGGCAGGCTGATCAGCCGGAGCCTTTATTGTGGCCATGGCAAGATCGGTCGGGTTGCCCCATTTAATTTCATTGTCAATAAAAAAACCTACACACCATGGATCCTCAAGTTCTTTTTGGCGCTCTTTCAGCCTTTGACGTTCAACTGCCTCAAAAGACGGATCGAAAGGATCCATGAAATGCCACCATGCTCCTTTGGTGCCTTCGATAGGTCTTGAGTGTATTTCGATCCTTTCTATATATGGAGTAAGGTCCATCATGCATATTTCTTTGTCAGAAGAATTAGCAAGAGTGTTAAGTCCCCAACTTTTAAGTCTTTTATGAGCCATTTTGGCAAATTTGGTTAGATAGCCTTCTCCATACTTGCGATAAATATTGGCACTTGAATAGTCATATGTTGAATCAATGTCACGAGCCGTATAATATGGTTTTAATAAAGCATCATGAGTAAAATAGAATTTACCGAGATCTGAATTCTCTTTTGGCAGATCCTCGAAATAATAACGGCGTTTGTCAAGAGGAGTAATGCCGCATGATGGGGTTACACGCACTACGCCGTGCGACCAAAAAAGATAGCCTTCTGGGTCAATAAGCCACCATTTGCCATCTATTTTTTCAACACGGAAATGACCCGTTGCTGCAAGTCGAGGTCCTTTTGTCCATCCTCCATAGCGAGAACGGTTATCAGGACCTGGGTGTGCTGAAATGTATTTTTCTTCTTTTTTGATAGCTTTCTTGAAGTCTGTATCGCAATGTGTCTTGCCTGGCCAATCTTTATGTTTAAATTGTCCGTATTTGTCAATGAAAGGAAAAAAATCCTTTTTATTGATTGCCATAAGTCTGGAGGATTTCGGATGTTCTCCTGGTAATATGGTTAAATCAGATACTATATAGCGTATTTTATCCGTGTGTCTCCTTGCAAGCACTTTGATTGCTCTTATATGCTTAGGATTTATCTTATATGCATAATGCCCCGAGAAAGTGTAGGGGCTTGTATGCATTCCAAAGAAACAGGAATCAACATCTGGATTTATTACTTCATCCGGCAGATATATTTCTACCGATTTTATTTCTCCCGGTGCGACATAGAAATTGTCGGTCATAGTTCCACTTATAACACGTCGATTGAGTGAAGTATGGCACTTCTTTTCCTGCATCTGGAATGTGATTTGGAGATACTCAACTGAATCAAGGTTGTGTACATTAAATTGCAATCTGTTGTATCCGGTCAAATCCCATTCATTTTCAAACACAACACCGGAAGAGAAACCATTTGATTTTACTTCCACAGAGTCTCCTTTGATTTTAAGATTGGTATTGGCGTGAGCTGATACTTTAACCATTGGATTCCCCGTCACATTTATAGGTTGCAACTTAGCATAGGAGGATGTACATAAAGCCAATAAGGCGATTGTAAGAAAAGTCTTTTGTATTAAGTTTAGCATCATGTGCGATTTTATTTAGAATTCCAATTTATCGTCCCAGCCTGGGTTTTGTGTAAGAGAACCATTTGTCAGTATTCTTTCTGTAGTTGGAATTGGGTACAGATAGTCTTTGTTTTCGTCCCAATGACGCTCGTGAGCTTTGATGCTGCAGCGCACTGCAAATCCTTTACTACCTTCCGAGAGAATAATATCTTTGCCGATTTGGAAAAGTTTCAGTTTGCGATCATTCGGTTTGCGTCCTTCATAAAGCCAGATATCATTTTGTCCATCACCGTTGATATCGTATTTACCTGATCCCGGGAAATACATGCCGTAAAAAGGCTTTTCATATACTTTGCCTTCTTTCCAACGCAAAATATCATTATAATGCACTAATTCAAGAGAGAGCTCAATTAATCTCTCACGACGGATTTCGAGAATAACACCGGTATTGGCACTACGGGTAACATTGGGATATCCCCATTCCTCGCTCATCATATATGAATCCGGGTTATGGTTGGCATCATCCATTTTGAGATCAGGCATTCCGGCACGTTCGCGAAGTTTATTTACCGATAAATCAAGGTCTGTTTGGGTAAGTGTCCCAAGCTCAGCAAGTGCTTCAGCATAATTAAGATATATTTCGGCAATGCGGAAAATAGGTAGTGCGGCTTTAGAGCTTCTGAAAGAAAATTCCGATGCATCGCCTACATATTTTATATATTGATATGCACCTTTCGTATTGGAAAAATTCATTATAGTTTCTTCTGTATCTCCTTTCTGCTTATAGCCGGGACATAGCACAATCTGGGCAAGACGAGGGTCTCTGTTCTGACATTCCTCATAATAGTTCATGGTTCTCCAGTTAGGGTCATCAGTAAAGCGCGTGCCGTCTTTCTTAAGAAATAGATTCATAAACCGTTTGGTATAAGCATATCCTTCGCTGATTGAATTATTTGTTGCCTCATGCATTATACCACCTACGGTTGTGCCTATACGTGCCCATATGTATTCATCGGTATCTCCCATTGGATTCATGAACATGTCCCTGTAGGACTCTGAACCATTTTTGTATAGTTTGTAACCTCCTTCTGTGATAAGTTTTTTTGAAGCTTCAGCACAAGTTCTCAGTAATGGCTCCCAAGGCAGGTGGTCTGGATTGAAGGGATCCCCGTCGTGATATTTACGAAATGTTCCCTCGAATAGTGCTATGCGCGATTTGAGTGCTAAGGCTGTCCAGGCATTCACATCTGTCAGCATGTGTTCTTTGGGAAGTCTTTCGAAAGCTCGGTCACAATCTTCAAGAATATGATTGATTACCGCGTCTCTACTGTCTCGGGGTTTCATAAGCAGTTCAGTATCTGCTGAACCTATGGGTGTATCGTATAACGGCACCTCCCCAAACATCACTAACCTATTGGCATAGAACAGTGCACGAAAAAAATATGCCACACCGTCGTATCTGTTTCTTGCGTCTACGTCGGCGCATTTATACGAATTTTGAAGGAAATAGTTTATATGGCGTAATTGTCCCCAACCCCATCCATCATCGCTTCCGTTCGAAGGAATGGAACGTGATCCAAGAAGTTCTGTTGTTGGAGTGTCTTTAATCAGCAATTCGCTATTTTCTTCATACCAGTTGAATTTTCCAGCTGACGGGGCAAGCATTCGATAGAAGTTATTTGTATTCTGACGCAGTTGAATTTCCGTTTGGAAATACATCTCAGGGCTGACGCTATCTTCCGGATATTGATCCATTGTAGTGCATCCTGAGATTATTGAGACTAATGCGGTAGCAACAAATATATTATTGATTTTCATGATCTATACAGAATTATAAAGTTACGTTGAGTCCGAATGTAAACACTTTGGAGAATCCGTAAACGTCTCCACTACTTTTTTTCGATTGCCTATTTTGCATCGCAGCTTCTGGATCGACAGTTGTACAATGCTTTTTCAGGGGTGACCAATAGGCAAGATTCTCTGCTGAGAAATACACCCGCAATTCATTAAGAATCTTTTTGGGAACAGGTATTGTATATCCAATTGTGAGATTTTTCAAACGCAGATAAGCGGCATTCTGTAGATAGTAGTCATTGTTTACCCGGAGAGGATGATTGTTATTGAAAGCGATTCCAGCACGCAAACGTGGGAAATATCCATCAGGATTATCTTCTGACCATACTCTATCGAGAAAATCGTTAGGTATCCAGGATAGGAAGTTGCGGCAATATGGTCCCCAGAATTTACGAGATTCCATTGGGAAATATATATCCCGTTTGCCTACACCCTGAAAGAATGCAGCAACATCGAAACCTTTCCAGTCGAATGCGAGGCGGAAACTATATTTGTACCGAGGAGTTTGGTTCCCGATAATCACCCTGTCACCTGTATCACCTAATTTGTTTTTCCCCGGTGTAATTGCGCCGTCGCCATTCAAGTCAACGAATTTCATGTCACCAGCATGAAGTCCGGGGTTAGGACCACGACCAATCTGTGGATTTACATAAGTCTTAGAATCAATTGTATTTTCATATTCTTTAGCCTCTTCTTCGGTTTTGAATAACCCATCGACATGATAGCCCCATATTTCGCCTATTGTTTTTCCGACATAATGTTTGGAAAGTAGACCGTCAGGGTTGTCAAATTTAGTGATTTTCGATGTTTGGTCGCCAAAGCCGGCACGCACAGAATAATTGAATTTGCTACCAAACAATCGAAAAGAATGATTCCAGGTCAAACCGAATTCATAGCCCTTAGTGCGCATGTCTGCACAGTTGGAATCGGGTACCGAAGCTCCATAAACGGAGGGGAGGGTTGACCCTGATGTTAACATGTCTTTTGTGTCGCGTATATATATGTCTCCGGTGAAGCTCAGACGGTTATTAAAAAAACCAAGGTCAAGACCCAAATTGTATGTTATCACTTTTTCCCATGTTAGATCGGATGCAACAGGACTTCCTACGCTTGAATAATAATTATGTTGAGTTCCGTCAAAAGTCCAAGTTCTATCTTCGATATTGGTTCCCACCTCAAGGAGGTAATCATAATATCCGACTTGTTGATTGCCTAGTGAACCATAAGATAGACGTAGTTTACCATTGCTCCATATTGGCTGTAAAGGCTCAAAGAATTTTTCTTCAGAGAAGCGCCATCCAAGCGATGCTGAAGGAAAGAATCCCCATCTGCTGTGTTTGGGGAATCTGGATGATCCGTCATAACGTGCAGATATTTCCGCAAGATATTTACCTGCATAGTCGTAGTTTATGCGACCAAAAAAGCCATAAGTGGTAGAATTATTGACTTTGTCAGTTATGTCTCCAAAATTCCCGGTAGCGGTTTTTAATGAACTTATATCTTCACTTGATAGTGTTGACCTTTCTGCTTTGAAATACATGTATCTATATATGTCGCCATTGAAGCCTATTGTCGCTTTGAAATTATTATTGCCGAAACTCGGGTTGAATTCCATGAACGCATTTATAGTCTGGCTAACCGCTCTGGCATTGGTGCGATAGAATTTATCTTCGAATTCCCCACGATAAGCTTCAGTGACATATTTTATTTCACCTTCTGTATTGCTATAAGGAGCATTAGCTCCACGATAATCTCTTGACACATTGCGAATAAGATACGCATATTCTGCAGTTATTTTCCACCAAGGTAAAGGCGTGATGTCAAATCCGTTCTTTACCATGAATTCAGTAGTTTTATTTACAGTGCTTGTTTTTCCACTATTCAGCATTGCATTGAAACCTGCGGAAACATTGATATTGTTGGATCCTGTCATACCGGCAGGAAGATTGAACAAAGATGTTCCATCAGGATTCCTACTCGGGAAAGCACAGTATGTATGCATTGCCGCCTGATAGAAAAATGTGTCAAGGCTTGGAGATACAGGAAGAGAATAGTCAGAAGTATAAAGGCTTGTGTTAAGGTGATATTTAAGCCAAGGGGTAAGATTGGCGTTCAGTTTTCCTCGGAAAGTATAATTCTTGAACTTGTCATAATTCTGGTTGAGAACGCCATCCTCAAAATGTGCCCTTCCACTGACATAGTAATTTATATTCTTTGCTCCTCCTGAGATGGAAATATTGTAATCCTGCATTGGACGTCTCTTACGGAAAAAGTGTTCATACCAATTGTTGTTGGCATAGTATTTCCAGGTCTTGTCATCTTTTTGAACTGCCCATGGACGTTCGGGATTCTCAGTTTCGTCATCAAGACGCATCCACATCTGGGCGTATTCGTTATCTCCGTACCCATCAAGAAAGTATTTTCCTTGATCGTTGTAATAAGCTGTTTCCATGATATACATCTGCCAGAAACCGCTTGACATATAATCTGTGCTTGTGGTGTCTTCTTTCCATCCAGCTTTAAGGTCGAATGAAACTTTAGCTCTTTTGTCTTCTTTCCCCGCCTTAGTCGTTACAAGCACAACTCCAGCTGATGCTTTGGCGCCATAGATAGCCGCAGCTGAAGCATCCTTTAGAATTGATACATTTTCTATGTCGTTGGCATTCACGCGAGTGAGTGACATCTCAACGCCATCTACCAATACTAAAGGCTCACCGCCATTGATAGATGGTGTACCTCGGATGTTAAGAGATACACCGGAGTCCGGACTGCCATCACCCATTTGGATGTAAAATGACGGATCTGCCCCCTGAAGAGCCGTAGCAGCATTACCGGTTGGACGACCTGCCAGATCAGCCCCTTGCACAACGCTCACAGCTCCTGTCAAATTAGCTTTTTTCTGACTTCCATATCCCACTACGACAATTTCATCCAGATCGGAAGTGGATTCTTTCATGTAGATGGTATAGTCCTCTTTAGATCCAATTTTGACTGTGACCGGTGTAAAACCTACGTATGAAATAAGCATCTCTTCTCCAGTTTTTACATCAGAGAGTGTGAATTTACCATTCAAATCAGTGGATACGGCTTTCAATGTATTTTTCACTTTGACGGTTACACCCACAAGGGGTTCTCCGTTTTCGTCCATGACGGTACCGTTGATAGTTGTGCCTGGTGCATTTGCTAATGAAGACAGCGTGAAGATGGTAAGCAACAACGATATCATTATATACCTGATTGTATTCAATTTGGGTTTCATGATAATATTTATTTTACTTTTATGGTTTTTGCTATCTCAATTTTTTCCCAGTCATATTTGGGATACTCAAGGCGTCCAAAGAAATATAATTTTAAATCGCCTGTTTCTGTAAGTGTAATCTCTTTTGATACGCAGGTACCATCTTCAGAGAATTCCTGAAAATCTACTGGTTGATCGGCATCTTTAAACCACCATGAAGTGAACCACCAGTATGTCGCTTTTTTGAGTGTAGGTCCTGCGGGTTTGGTCATGTGTATAGTGCATGTTATAACATCCCCTACCTCGTATATGTCCTTTGCAGGTGATACTGTTATATCACTAAAACCGGGAATGCCTCGGTCATCATCTTCTTTACAGCTTTCCAAAGGAAGCAAGATAAGAATCGCCAATAGAAGTTTTGTAAAAGTTTTATACATGATTCTTAGATTAGTTGTTATTAATTCTAATTTATTGTTTGACTCGACATTGTAATACAACAGGGGTGCGGATTCCGGGACGGATTTCACCACTGACTATGTATATAGTTTTATCACTTGCCAATACAGCCGTAGTGGTCACTGCAACGGGGGCGGGAGATTCTGAAATTTCTTGTATTCTACCGGATATGGGATCATATTCTCTTAAAACCCGTGGAAATCCAGGATGGAAAGGATCTGTTGGTAAAATCTTATCAACTCCGCCAAAGAAATAAATCTTGTTATTGAGAGTTACAGCGGTTCCTGCCATAACCGAGAATTCAATATCAAGTTTTTCCCAAAGGTTCTTTTTAGGGTCATATTCATAACCATCGGTGCAAATGGCTGTGACTTTATCTTTACCAAAGTCTCTTCCTCCGAAAAGATAAAATTTATGGTTTGCTCCAGCAGCGACACTATAGCCAAGAGTAGGACCGGACCATGGAAGTAATTCTTCCCATCCATCTTCCGGATGATCAAGATCAAGTCGTAGAAAAGTATGTGAAGCTTCTTCCTCCTTTCCCACACCTGCGGCTCCTCCTGCAAGATACACATAATTGTCAATAAGCGCACCAGCAGCATTCGACAATGGAAAAGGTAATGATGGGTATCTGTCATTATTGATGCGAGGCTTACCATTTTCGATAGTAAGAAGCCAGACTGTATCCAGTCTTCCGTTGTTATTATTGCCTCCAATCATGAGCACTCCAGACGGAATTGTTATAGATACTCCATATGCTATTGGTAGAGGCAGAAAATTTTCAAATATTTCCCATGTGTTTTTACCAGGATCAAAAACATAAAGATCTCGATGCCATATTTTTTTAGCACCCGTCCAAGGAAATCCATCAGGAAAGTTGGCACCTCCAGCCAGAATTAATTTACCCCCAGTAATCCCTGCGTATCCTCCGGCAACGCCAATATTTATAGAGTCACCAGGTAGTGGAGGTAATTTTAACGTCGCATCCCATGTGATGCATGCATTATTTAAATCTGAACCGACAGGTGTGCAAGCTGTAACATTTTCATTACAGATTGCAGAAAGAGTCATTGTAGCCATAATTATTATATTATTTATCTTTCCCATTTCGGATACTTCGGATCAAAAATTGAATTTAATACATGCGCAAGTCTATGGCCTGCTTTTAATATCTGATTGTCGGTAAGCTCACCCATATCCAATACAAGTTTTGATACTTCGGCTTTGTCGAATTTACGTTCCGGTGTGAGAATGTCATACACGGGTCTAATCGTGCGGGCATTTCCCTCAATCCAGTCTATAAGGGAGCCATTTGTAATTTTTTCTTTTTCTTTTGGAGATAAGCGATCCAGCTGATATCTGTAATCTTCATAGAGCCACTTATGGGCAAGCTCAAAAATATCTTCATCCCAAAATTTATGAAAACGTTTTTTCACAGAGCCAAGATAGAAGTTGATACCTTGTGTCTTGCCTTCGAAAAATGTATGTGAAGGGCAGTGCATATCTCCTATCATATGCACCAAAAGTTTGATAGACACTGCTACAGCGGAATCGGGCATTGACTTGTATTTGCCGTTTTCAACATTATTCATCACAGTATTTATGCCGGTATACGCTTCATAACGTTCTTTCCAGAGCTTATGATTGCCTAATGAATCGACTGACGCACTATGCCAACCGTCACTGTACTTATATTCGGGTGTAAGTCTCACGTAGTCCATCCAGGATGCATAATACACAATTGAGCGTCCTCCAAGGTATTTCTCAATGGTAGATTTTGCCTTAGGTGTTAAGTTGCATTCCGCAATATATGCAACAGCATCATGTCCAATTCTTCCGAATGCGTGAGATCCGAATGCCACAAACAAAAGAATAAACCAGAATGTTTTCAATCTCTTTTTCATATAATATAATTTTGGAATAGGTTAATAACGAGTCTGAGTTAGAAATGTTTCTAACTCTAATATGCTGAATATAAGTAATTTTGTTAGATTATATTATGCGCTATGTTTATAGAGCTGTATCGAATTTTTTATCTACTGTTTTGGGTCGCAGACATACGAGAATAAGTATCACGGTGAACGCCACAAGCACGGAAAGCAGTGCGAAATCTCTGCCCAGATTGCCGGTGTCCATCGATTTACCAAGTAAATTTGTCACGGCTGCTCCGGCGAAGACACTGCACATATTCATCATACCGTAGGCAGTTGCGCGATTGCGCGATGATACAAACTGGCAAAGGATAGGCATATTGTTGGCATCGAAGAAACCGAAACCGAGTCCGAAGAGCACAGCACCAAGCACCACCGCTGCCAGTGATGTGCCATAACCTATGCAAAGCAGGGCGGGCACCATCATCAAAAGACCTATGGAGACAGTATAGATTCTCCCTTTCACGTTACGCATCACCCATCGGTCGGAAATGAAACCGCCAATAAGCACACCGGCGAAGGATGAGACCGCAATGGAGATTGTGGCTATCGGTCCGGCGGTCTCCATGCCTATTCCAAGGCTTGATGAGAAGAGCGAGGGGAGCCAGTTCTTTGCTGCCCATCCAGGCACGGAAGGCACGCAGAAGTAGAAAAGAATAATCCAGAAAGAGACGTTAGCCATAAGCATTGCCAGACCTTTGAACACCGGCACATTCTTTTTTTCTTCAGTCTCTACCGCTACAATGTGTTTTGGGGAGTCGTGAAGCATGAAGATGAGTATCGCGCTGTATATCATGCCAATGATGCCAAGAGTATGAAACGTGCCGTGCCATCCCCACATCAAGGCAAGCGAGGCGCCGAATCCTCCTATCGCCTGACCAAAGTAGATGCCAGTCATGTTTATGCCTATTGCCAAGGAGCGCGTGCGCTCGCGGTGATAGTCGGCAATCAGAGATAACGCCGCCGGCATATAAAGAGCTTCGCTTACACCCATGATGCCGCGTAGTGCGTAAAGTTGACCGAAAGTAGTGGCATATCCCATCATGAAGGTAACGAACGACCATACGAAGAGAGCCGCTACTATCACCCATTTGCGCGATACCCGGTCGCCGACAATGCCGGAGAATGGACTCATGATGCCATACACCCAAAGAAAAACAGCCATAAGTCTGCCAAAGTTGGCAGCTGATTCGAGCTGGGTAATGTCTACCATAATAGACTCGCGCATAGTGGATAGCATTTGACGATCCATGTAATTGAGCATGCCCACTATCCAAAGCAACGCAACTACAACCCATGCATAAGTCCGTGTATTTTGATTTATAATCGATTTCATTTTGATTTAGAATTACTGGATTTATAATTTGCGTTTTTTGGAGAATTCATAATTTCATCCAATGAGATATGTATAAACACCAAATCGGCAAGTCCACTTTCATAAAGTATGCCGATAGTTTGTGGATCTACGGATGTTATTGATGAATATCCCATGCTTTGGGTTTCATCGAATAGAATGCTGTTTTGCTTATGCCATGTCATTCCGTCGTCAAAACTTGCTTTTAATGTCAGATTATGCCTTGTTTTATAATCGTCTGGATTAACGAAAAGTAATACCGAAGCTTTTCCTCCCTTAGAAGTGAGATAATTATGACGATATAGACTTGCCATACATGTCGGTTCCACCAATGTATGTCTTGAGGTTGGATGTTCTTGCCAGTTCATACCTAAATCAGACGACACACATATACGCCTGCCGTTAGGATATATGTGTCCGCGGTTACGATTGTCGCGCATATTAAGCATGATATCGCCATTACTCAATTCCACGGCATTGCATTCCGTGACATTCTTCCACGCTGGATTTGAAGCTGACCATGTCTCACCATGGTCGAGGCTGTACGTGATATTTGAGAAAGGAAGACCGTTTTCATCTCGACCTTGGGACGGAATGATTATGGCGCCGTTGCGTAAAGCCAGACCTTGACCTGGTGCGGGAGCATAGAGCCACCACTCATTACGTTTTGTTTCAGCTGTGATATTTCTTGGTTTACTCCATGTAATTCCATTATCATCACTGAACGCAATAATAAACTGGCATGTTTCTTTAACTCCAATTCCCGGTTGAGAACCTTTACCTTTCCATTGATGGATCCAATAGTTACTCTTCTCATCAAGTCCTTCAATCCATTTCCCATCTTTATCAAGTGCACCATGCATCCATAATCCTGCTACAAATATTCGGTTTGTGATTGGGTCTTTGATTATGCAGGCATCGCTAACCCCATTATATCGTTGAGGTAACCCTCCCCAATTTCCCATATCAAGGATATTGTGCATCGAGCTCCATGTTGATCCTCCATCAATACTGCGTTTAAATGCGATATCTATATCTCCTTGAAGATCGCGTGCATTTTCACGACGAGCATCAAAAATTGCGATCAGTGAGTTATCTGATGCTGTTACAATACCGGGAATACGACATGTGGAAACTCCTTCTTCTCCCTTACAATGCAATGCGATTCCAATACGATGCATACCGGTATTAACATCTTTTTGTGCAGGAAGACGGAATGTCCCATTGTTTGTCGAGATTTCAGTTACATTAACCCTTAACTTATGATTGAGATTTATAGAGTCCTTGAGTGTAATGCCTACCCATAGATTAATCGTATCTGGATTTATAGAACAAGATAAAGGTATCCTAATAGAGCTTTTACCCTTTGTCGCAGAAATGCCAACACAATTTGTTTCAGTAAACTCCTTACCATTTGATGAAGTATATATTGCAACTTCTTCGATATCTCTGTAATCTGTTGTGCCTTGAAAGTCAAGTTTTAGATTATTGAAAGTTGTTTTTTTATCAGAGACAATAGTGATACTCTCAGATGGAGAATGTTTGCGACCTGAAAGAACCGGAACAATAGGGGTTCGTAACGTTACCTTCATCCCATGCGGTGTGGGTATGACTGAAGATAATACCGGAAGTTGAACCGATAAAAGGATGAATATTATGGTTACGAGTATTTTCATGTGGCATTCTTATTGTGGTTTCCCTTACTGATGAATTTATCTTATCTCCGGTTTATAAATCCAAGAGTATTGACATCTTCATAAAGTGCATCATATTCATCCTTGGACATGCGTGCAATTGGTGGTCTACACTGACCGCATTTGATACCAATCAGATTCATAATGGCTTTGCCTCCACGCACGCCTCCTCCATATTTTATAATCACCTCAACCATGCGAATTGAATTCATTTGAAGGCTGCGCGCCGTTTCAATATCGTTGGCTTCCATTGCCTGAAATATTCCCTCGTATATCCCTGGTATGTAATTATAAGTGCTGCCTACTCCACCTTTGGCACCCATGGCAATTCCCGAAATAAGTATTTCATCGTAACCATGAAGAACTTCGAAGCTTCCGCCATCAAGATTGATGCAAGCTCCCATCTCCATAAGATTGTTGTGGGTAAATTTTGTCCCTACAAGATTTGGTATATAACGATGCCCTAAGCTTAGGAATTTATCAACCGGAAGATTTACTCCAGTCATAGATGGCATATTATAATAATAGAATGGTAGTTCGGAAGCGGCTGCTGCAATAGGTATGAAATAATCCACCAGGTCTTGGACTGTTGCGGGTTTAAAAAATGATGGGGCGATTGATCCTATGGCATCTGCTCCATTGGCTTGAGCGTGTGCTGCAAGTTCTGCGCTATCTCTCTGACAATTGCTTCCAATATGGCAAATGACTTTGAAGCGACCGCCTGCCTCTTTTATCCAGACTTCAAGTAATTTTTTTCTCTCGTTTATGGTTAGTGAAGTGAATTCTCCGGTTGTGCCGTTCACAAAAACACCTTTTATGGGTGTGTTTGCTAAATAATCCGCATAGTGCTTGATTTCATCGTAATTAATGTCACCGTTTTCCTTTATCGGAGTAAAAGTCGCGGCAATCATTCCTTTTATGCGTTCGTAATTTTTCATGATGATGTTTGTTTTTTTATTATATCCCGCATCAACCGTCTGTATGGCTCAAAATGCCATTCTATAGCTATGCGGTAAGCTGCTTTGTCACCTTTTTTCAATAAATTAAGTAGATCGGCATGAGAAGCTGTGATCCCTTCTTCTTTAAGACTACTGTTGATTGCGGATAGTTCCCGGTGATATTTCTCTTTAATGAAAGTCAGCACCGGATGTATGATATCTTGAAATTCTGCAATAGTTTTGTTACCTGTAATCTGGTAGAGTTTAGTATGGAACATCGTTTCACTCGATATCGAGTATTCGTTGTTCTCTATCATCTTGCCAATGCTTACAATCTCCTCTATTTCTTTTAGATCCTCTGGTTTGATTTTTTCAAATATATCTGAGGATATTCCTATTTCAAGTGCTATACGGAACTCAAGCAAGTCGAGCACCGTGTCTTCTGTGAGGAATCGAGGATCAATCACACGTTTCATGCCTCCAAGTATTGTTGGTTCTGCCAATGTCATCCCTTTTCTGGGTCTTGAATGAATCATTCCGAACATTTTAAGTCGACTCAGACATTCCCGGAGCACGCTACGGGCGACTCCAAGCTGTTCAGAGAGCGTCTTCTCATTAGGGATTGAATCCCCTACCTTTAGATCATTGTTCTTGAAATGAGCAAGAAGGCAGTCTTCAACCTGATCAACGAGAGTGGTATGAGTCGGTTTTAATGTTAATTCCATATTGCTGTTTTGGTTATGTGAGATATTGTCCATGGCTATAGTTTGATTTAATTATGAATATCGTACTACAAAGTTACTGATTTTTACCCCTTAAATCACTATGTTATTGTTTAAAAAGTGAAATTAAGCGATATGAAGTACTTTTATTTCCATGAACTTTTGTGTTTTCTCTCACCGGATTAGAGTCAGTCTGGAGATTTTGGTTCCTGAGGTGCGACAAATTTGTCGCACCTCAGATAACCAGACTCCTACCTTATTTTCTTACCATGATTTTTTTTGTATTGCCCCCCTGACGAAGAATGTAAATACCATTGGTTGGCTCAGCGACTTTTATTCCCTGTAAATTATAATATTCTTCGGTATCGTTTGATTTTTCATCGCCAATTGTCTTGATTCCCGTACCTGTTTTCTTATAAAATGCGTATATCTGCCCTATATCTGCTCCACCTTTAAGTGTCAAAGTATTTGATGGTTTTGTAGCATTATATGTCCACATGCCGTAATCGTGATTATAAGGATTAAGTCCCCATTCGCCCGCCTGAGGTTCGTCATCAGCCATATTCATGCTGTCCATGTTAGTTCCCACAACTATTATGTTAGTAAGAACAGTCCCTTCAGGCGCAACTATCTTTGTTCGCGCCCCTATTGGCTTATATGTTGTTACATAGTGCCATGACCAAGGTCTGGCAATATATGGAGCCGCTTCTTCTGTAGTTTGAGGGAACGAGAGATGCACTCCATTATCGACTAATTCTGTGGTTTTAAGATCGTATTTATAGTCCGGCAGAGTTGGAGGCGTAGTCTTGGATGGGATTGTTTCAAAGTTATCGAGGCTGATGAGTTTATCATCGCTTGTGACCAGCGACTCTGTATTATGAAAATCAAATAAGCCCATTTGAGTGTCCGAATCAATTACAAAGAATTCATCATATGATGGGAAACTTTCAACTCCATCTTTTACTGCTATGGCACGAACCACTGTAAATTTATCAAGTTTGAAAGGTGTAGTATATTTTGTAGAATTTACAGTTGGCATTTCTCCGTCAAGTGTATAGTATATATCTGCTCCCGGTGTAGAATCGAATGAAATTTCTTCGTCTGCAGATACAAACGGAATCATTGCCGAGCATAATGGAACCAGAGGCTGCTCAATTGTTCCATCATATTCAATCTCGAAATATATGCATCTGTTTTGACCATAAGATTGTAGCACAAAAGGTTGGTTTGTGTTAATATTATCTACATTTATATAGATTTCATCTGCTTTATCAAGCTGATCATTATTGTATGTGATTTTTGAATCTTCGGGTTTTGGTGTGATGCGATGTACAAAATTGGAGGGAACTTTTGTACCTCCGGTTGCAAATCTTTGCGAGCGCACAGTAATGTTTTTTATTGTGATTCCTTTTGCCGGTGTAAAACGCCACGCATTATTTGTGTACCACCAGAACGCCCCATTATTAATGTAGCTATAAGGAGAAGAGGAAGATGGTTTTGGAAAACCATAATCTTTGCCATCAGTTAGCTCCTCAATTTTAAGCACGTCGCAGGCAAATGCTTTTTTCATGTATTCGTCAGGTATATTTGCCTGTGGCTTGTTAAAATAGAAGCCTTCCGGAAATGCAATTACTGTTTCGGCATTACCCTTATAGATATTCTGTGCACCTGGTGCAACTAAGACCACCTTATCCGCAGACATGGTGAGGGAAGCAAATGCTATTCCCGAGAGAAGTAGTAAGTTTCTCATAATCAAATTTTAAGTTGTTAATAAATTATTGTTTTAATTTATATTTAATCTAAAGGATCTGCCATAATTTATATGATATACGTGATGGTTCATATTGTAGAATAATCTGTGTGATTATTCGTAGTTAATATGATATTTGATTTTATAGTATAATCATATAAATCATATTGTCTGACAAATAATATGCCACAAAAGTAGATATTATTTTCTAATAAAAAAACACATTAACACATTTTAACATTATTATTTTTTTAAACTTTTATTTATCCATGGAAACATCGTGATTTTAGATGTAAAAATGAATATTTTAAGTGCTTGATTTGAGGTTAAAGTTCGTGATTAATAGAACAAAGGGAAGTGAAGACATCATGCCTCACTTCCTTTTGCTGGTTATGGGTGGTTATTTCAACGTGGTTATTCCCATTCGATGGTTGCTGGGGGTTTGGAGGAGATGTCGTAGACTACGCGGTTGATGCCGCGGACTTTGTTGATGATCTCGTTGGATGTCTTGGCAAGGAATTCGTAGGGGAGGTGAACCCAGTCGGCGGTCATGCCGTCGGTGGATATCACCGCACGGAGTGCGACGCAGCTCTCATACGTGCGCTCGTCTCCCATCACGCCTACACTCTGCACGGGCAGTAACATCACTCCTGCCTGCCATACCTGGTCGTACAGACCGGCTTCACGCAAGCCGTCGATGAAGATCTTGTCGGCATCCTGAAGTATACGTACTTTCTCAGGTGTTACCTCTCCGATGATTCGTATGCCAAGTCCGGGTCCGGGGAACGGATGGCGTCCGAGAAGACGCTGATCCATCTCCATCGCCCTGCCTACTCTACGCACTTCGTCTTTGAAGAGGAGGCGAAGAGGCTCCACAATTTTCAGGTTCATCTCTTTGGGGAGACCGCCTACATTATGGTGGCTCTTGATTGTGGCTGACGGACCTTTCACTGAGCAGCTCTCTATCACGTCGGGATAGATGGTGCCCTGGGCAAGCCATTTGGCGTTCTCTATCTTCTTCGCTTCGGCATTGAATACCTCTACGAAATCCCTTCCGATGATCTTGCGCTTCTGTTCGGGGTCTGTAACGCCCTTGAGATCGCTGTAGAAGCGCTCAGAAGCGTCAATACCGATGACATTAAGCCCCATGTTCTTGTATGAGTCGAGAACGTCTTCAAATTCATTCTTTCGCAGCAGACCGTTGTTCACGAAAATACATGTGAGACGGTCGCCGATGGCTTTATGCAGCAGCATTGCCGCTACGGAAGAGTCGACACCTCCGGAGAGACCGAGAATCACACGGTCGTCACCCAGCTTTTCCTTCAGCTCGGCAACGGTTGTCTCGATGAACGAAGCCGGACTCCATGACCCGTCGCATCCGCAGATGCCGAGCACGAAGTTCGAAAGAATCTTTGTGCCGTCGGTTGAATGATAAACCTCAGGATGGAACTGTATGCCCCACGTTTGTTCTCCGCCGATATGATATGCGGCAGCCTTCACGTTTTCCGTAGAGCCTATGATTCGGTAGTTCTCCGGCAGACGGGTGATGGTGTCGCCATGGCTCATCCATACCTGCGTCGGAGAGGGAACTCCGAGCATTAGAGCGTCTTCAGGCTCAACAACAGTAAGCATGGCGCGTCCATACTCGCGGGAGGGCGCCCCCTCAACTTCACCGCCATATTCATTGGCGAGCAACTGCGCGCCATAGCATACGCCTAAGAGCGGCAGTTTCCCCTTGATGGCGCTGAGGTCAGGCTTTGGGGCATCCGCATCGCGCACGGAAGAAGGTGAACCGGAAAGGATCACACCCTTCACTTCGGCATCAAGAGCCGGAATTTTGTTGAAGGGGTGGATCTCGCAATATACGTTCAGCTCGCGCACTCGTCGTGCGATCAGCTGCGTATACTGCGATCCGAAATCTATTATCAGTATCTTTTGCATATTGTTAGGTTTTAGGCTTTAGGTTTTAGGCTTTAGGTCCATTCGGCGAAACTTTCTAACACCTAAGACCTAAAGCCTAATGCCTTTTATCCTCTTGAATAGTTGGGTGCTTCTTTGGTGATGGTCACGTCGTGGGGATGGTTCTCGGTAACACCTGCGGAGGTGATGCGTGTGAACTTGGCATTGTGAAGCGCGTCGATATCCTTGGCTCCGCAATAGCCCATACCCGAACGGAGACCTCCGGCAAGCTGATATACAGTCTCGCTGAGTGTTCCCTTATAAGGCACGCGGGCTACAATACCTTCCGGCACAAATTTGCTGGAATCGCATTTCTCGCTCTGGAAATAACGGTCTTTCGAACCGGCTTCCATTGCCTCTACAGAACCCATGCCGCGGTAAGACTTGAATTTACGTCCGTTGTAGATGATGGTCTCGCCCGGAGATTCCTCAACGCCGGCAAACATGGAGCCGCACATCACGCAATTGCCACCTGCTGCAAGAGCCTTGACGATATCGCCTGAATAGCGGAGACCGCCGTCGGCAATCACAGGTACGCCATATTCCTTGGCGACCTTGGCTGCATCGAAGATGGCTGAAAGCTGGGGCATTCCCACGCCTGCCACAATTCGCGTTGTGCATATCGAGCCCGGACCAATGCCGACCTTTATGCCGTCTGCGCCTGCCTCGATGAGGAAGCGGGCAGCCTCGCCGGTGGCGATGTTTCCTACAACGACATCAAGATTGGGGTATGCAGCCTTCACGGCGCGGAGGGTTTTGGTTACATTGGCTGAATGACCATGGGCTGTATCTATCACCACAGCGTCCACTCCAGCCTCTACAAGCGCCTTTACGCGCTCAAGAGTATCAGAGGTAACCCCGACACCGGCAGCGACGCGCAAACGCCCTTTATTGTCCTTACAAGCCGAAGGATAATCCTGAATCTTGGTGATGTCGCGATATGTGATGAGTCCCATCAGTTTTCCCTGCTTGTCGACTACCGGCAGTTTCTCGATCTTGTTTTTGAGAAGAATCTGCGAAGCCTCAGCCAGATCAGGATTGTCGGTTGTGACAAGATTCTTGCTGGTCATAACCTCTGCGATGGGAAGATCCATGTTTTGTTGGAAACGGAGGTCACGGTTGGTCACTATGCCGATAAGGTGGTTTTCAGGATCAACTACCGGAATGCCACCGATATGGTTGTCATGCATCAGTTTCAATGCCTCTCCTACTGTCTGCTCTTTTGTGATTGTCACAGGATCATAGATCATGCCGCTTTCAGCGCGTTTTACCTTGCGCACTTGTGCAGCCTGCGCAGCTATCGACATATTTTTGTGGATTACGCCGATACCGCCTTCGCGGGCAATGGCGATTGCCATCTCTGCTTCGGTCACGGTGTCCATCGCCGCTGACACAAAGGGGATGTTAAGCGGGATATTGCGTGAGAAACGACCCGCAAGGTTCACCATATTGGGCGTAACCTCGGAATATGCCGGAATCAGGAGGACATCATCGAATGTCATTCCTTCCTGAACCACTTTTTCATCTATAAAGCTCATATTTTTAAGGTTTTAATGTTTAATGTTTAATGTTTAATGTTTAATGTTTGAGCCGGAATGTTAATTGCACATTCCACATTTAACATTCAACATTAAAACGAAGCGAGTTTTGGAGAAACGGTGATTGTCTGAGTGCGGTCGGGTCCGACGGAAATCATGCCTACAGGAACGCCTGTCACCTCTTCGATTTTGCGCACATATGCTTTGGCAGCCTCAGGAAGTTCCTCAAAAGATTTGGCACCTGTGATATCCTCTTTCCAACCCTCAAGCTCGATAAGCATGGGCTTGCATTTGGCGAGTTTGGAAATTGTGGATGGCGGAGTGTCAAGAACCTCGCCGTCGCATTCATATCCTGTGCAGATACACACCTTGTCGAGACCTGAGAGCACGTCGAAAAGCATCAAAGCCCAGTTGTCGATGCCGGAGAGGCGGGCGGTGTAGCGAGCCACAACTGCGTCAAACCATCCGATGCGGCGCGGACGACCGGTTACAGTGCCGTATTCATGACCGCGCTCGCGTATCTCATGAGCGATGTCTCCGAAGAGTTCTGTCGGGAATGGACCCTCGCCCACGCGTGTGCAGTATGCCTTGGCAACGCCGAGCACATTGTCAACCCATTTCGGCGAAATACCGGCGCCAACAGGTACGCTGGCAGCGGAAGGAGTAGACGATGTAACGAAAGGATATGTGCCATGGTCAATGCAGAGCATCATTCCCTGTGCGCCTTCAAATAGCACTTTGGCATCTGTCTGGAGCGTATCGTTGATAAGTTTTGAAGTGTCGGTGATCATGTGTCCGATCTTGCCGGCGATGTCCATATACTGGTCATAGACCTCTTTGAAATCATACTCCGGAAGACCGAGCATCTTGAGCTCGCGGTTCTTCACTTCGAGGGCAGCCTGCAGACGTTCTGCGAAATATTCAGGTTCGAGAAGATCACCGATGCGGAGTCCGATGCGGCTGTATTTGTCGGAATAAGCCGGTCCGATTCCCTTCTTTGTTGTTCCGATAAGAGATTTCCCCTTCATGTTCTCATAGGCTCCGTCGAGGGCAGAATGCCAGGGCATCACCATCGCTGCGCGGTTTGAGATGAAGAGCTGATAGTCGGTGATTCCCTGCTGATGCAGACGATCAAGCTCTGCTATCACAGACACCGGGTTAACAACCATTCCGTTTGCCATAACGTTGATGGTCTTGGGGTTGAAGATACCCGAAGGTATGCTCTGGAGAGAATATTTTTTTCCGTCGAAGACTACGGAATGGCCGGCATTGTTGCCGCCCTGATAACGAACCACCATGTCGGCGCGGCAAGCGAAGTAATCGGTCATTTTACCCTTTCCTTCGTCGCCCCACTGTGATCCGATAACAACTAATCGTTCAGACATTTCCTTTATTTTAATGTTTAATTTTAAATGTGTAATGTGTAATGAATGCTGAGAGGTATAGTGTTTAATGCGCAATGTGGCAGGCGGATGCCTGATTAAACATTACACATTAAACATTACACATTATTTCAAACCGTTGCGCTCGTAGATATAGTCAACGTTCTTCATATAATAGTCGAGGGTGAAGCAGCCGTCAAGCTCCTCTTCGGTGAGGGCGCCCATAACCACGGGATTCTGTTTCAACAGATCGTGATAGTTGGCACCTGTCGCCATTGCCTGCATTGCTACCGGCTGAACGGTATCGTAAGCCTGTTCGCGCACGAAACCTTTCTCGATAAGGGCGTTCATCACGCGCTGTGCGAAGATCACGCCGTTGGTGAGATAGATGTTTGATTTCATTCTGTCTTCAAACACCACGAGGTTTTCGAGAATACCCATCATCCTGTTGAGCATATAATCGAGAAGTATGGTTGCGTCGGGCATAAGAATGCGTTCTGTTGCAGAATGAGAGATATCGCGTTCGTGCCAGAGAGCCACGTTGTCATAGGTAGTTACCATATATCCGCGGAGCACACGTGCGCAGCCGCACATGTTCTCACTTGAGATCGGGTTGCGTTTGTGAGGCATTGCACTTGAGCCTTTCTGACCTTTGCCGAAAGATTCCTCAACCTCATGCACTTCCGTGCGCTGAAGGTTGCGGATTTCGAGAGCCATCTGCTCGATGCTTGCGCCGATAAGCGCGATGGTTGCCATATAATAAGCGTGGCGGTCGCGCTGGATCACTTGTGTGGAGATATCGGATGACGCTATGCCGAGTTTTTCGCAAACATAGTCCTGCACAAAGGGAGGAATATTTGCGAAATTACCAACGGCACCGCTGATCTTGCCGACCTCGACGCCACGGGCTGCAGCGCGGAAACGCTCAAGATTGCGAAGCATCTCAGCGCGCCAGAGCACCCATTTCAATCCGAAAGATGTAATGTCGGCGTGGATGCCGTGGGTGCGTCCGATGCAGGGGGTATATTTGTATTTCTCTGCCTGGCGGCTGAGCATGTCGATATATTTCTCAAGGTCTTCAAGAATGATGGCGTTTGCCTGCTTGAAGAGGTAGCCGTTGGCTGTATCAACCACATCGGTTGATGTCAAGCCGTAATGCACCCATTTGCGCTCTTCGCCGAGAGATTCGGAAACGCAACGGGTGAATGCCACTATATCGTGGCGCGTCTGCAGCTCTATCTCCTTGATGCGGTCGATATTGAATTTAGCTTTTTCATTGAGCTTCACCACGTCTTCCTCAGGCACGACTCCGAGCTTGCCCCATGCTTCCGCTGCAAGTAGCTCAACCTTGAGATAGGCGTTGAATTTATTTTCTTCTGTCCAAACCTGGCGCATGATGTCGCGCCCGTATCGTTCAATCATATGTTTTTTAGGTTTTAGGCCTTAGGTTTTAGGCCTTAGGCTTTGATTCAATTTGTATTTTTTAGGCTTTAGGTTTTAGGTTTTAGGTCTTAGGCTTTGATTATTAATTATTAGGTTTTAGGCTTTAGGACCATTCGGCGAAGCTTTCTAAAGCCTAAAGCCTAAAACCTAATGCCTCCATATTATATCGCCTGATAACCGATGTCGGAGCGGTGGAAGAGCGCAGGGCAGTCGATTCGGGCTATGTCGGCGAGCACCTTATCGCGCGCTTCGGCGAGTGTCGCGCCTTTGCCTACAACCATCATGACGCGTCCGCCCGATGTGAGGAGTTTGCCGTCTTTTTCCGCTGTGCCCATATGATATACTGCAGAGGAGACGTTTTCAAGTCCTTTGATTTCAGCTCCTTTCTCATAGCTGCCGGGATATCCTTTGGATGCGAGCACTATGCCGAGCACAGCCTCAGGATTCCATTCGATTTCGAAGTCCTTGCCATCTACAGCTGCGTTGAAGAGCGCATAGATATCGCTCTTCATGCGGGGAAGGATAACTTCCGTCTCGGGGTCGCCGAAGCGGGCGTTGAATTCGATAACCTTCGGACCCTCTTTGGTGAGGATGAGACCTCCATAAAGCACACCCGTGAATGGAGCACCTTCCTTTACGAGTCCCGCAGCAACCGGACGGATGATTCTTTCAAGAGCCTCATTGCGCACATCATCTGAGATGAAGGGTACAGGGGAATATGCTCCCATGCCTCCGGTGTTGGGACCTTTGTCTCCGTCGAAAGCGCGTTTGTGGTCTTGTGCTATAGCAAGGGGATATACCTTTTCATCCGAAACCACACACATGAATGAGAATTCCGGACCGGCAAGGAAATCCTCTACCACCACCCTTCCCTTTCCGAAACTTTCGTCAAGGAGCATGTCGCGGAGTGCCGCTTCAGCCTCCTCATAGGTCGGAGCCACAACCACACCTTTGCCGGCTGCAAGACCATCGTATTTTATCACGGCGGGGAGCGGACGGTTCTTCACATATTCCCAAGCCGGAGCAAACTCATCGAACACGCGATAAGCAGCCGTGGGAACATTGCATTTGTCCATTATCTCCTTTGCGAACTCCTTGGAGCTCTCGATGCGAGCAGCCGCTTTGGTCGGACCGAAAATCCTCAGACCTTCCTCAGCAAAGCGGTCGGCAACGCCTGCGGCAAGAGCCGCCTCCGGACCAACGACCGTGAGGGCAATGTCATTATCTTTGGCGAATTTCGCCAAAGCGTCAACATCCTCAACACCTATCTTCACGCATTCGGCAAGAGCGGCGATGCCGGCGTTTCCCGGTGCGCAATATATTTTGTCAACCTGCGGACTGCGGGAGAGCGCCTCCACGATGGCGTGCTCCCTGCCTCCGCTGCCTATGACCAATACTTTGTTCATATTTTTAGGCTTTAGGTGTTAGGCTTTAGGTTTTAGGTTCATTCAGCGAAGTTTTTTAACGCCTAATGCCTAAAACCTAAAACCTTTCGTTAATTTAATGTTTAAAATGACGCATTCCGGTGAAGAGCATGGTGATTCCTTTCTCGTTGGCTTTCTTGATGGAATCCTCATCGCGGATAGAGCCACCGGGTTGAACGATGGCAGTCACACCATATTTGGAAGCGAACTCCACTGTGTCATCAAATGGAAGGAAGCCATCTGAAGCAAGCACAAGACCTTCGGTATGACCTGCCGCCTTAGCCTCTTCAAGAGCGATTTCAGCAGAGCCTACGCGGTTCATCTGACCGGCTCCTACGCCTACCGTAGCACCATTCTTAACGACAACAATGGCATTTGATTTCACATGTTTCACCACGCGCCATCCGAAGTTCATGTCTGCGAGCTCCTCGGCTGTCGGTTTGCGTTCGGTCACGGTCATGTCTTCGGTGATCTTCTTGCATTCGAGGTCGGTATCCTGCACGAGCAGACCGCCGGTGACGCCGACATATTGTTTCTGCTTTTTGTCGCATTTTGCCATGTTGACCTGCAGAAGGCGGAGATTCTTCTTGGTCGCGAACACCTCAAGAGCCTCGGGCGTGAATTCAGGAGCCATCACGATCTCAAGGAAGATCGGTTTCATAAGTTTGGCAGTCTCGCCATCGAGAGGACGGTTCACTGCTACGATACCTCCGTATATGCTGACTTTGTCAGCCTCATAAGCCTTTGTCCACGCCTCCTTGATATCTTTGCCGACTGCCGCGCCGCAAGGATTCATGTGCTTGAGACCTACAGCGAAAGGCACGTCAAATTCGCGCACGATCTGAAGGGCTGCGTTGGCATCCTGGATATTATTGTATGAAAGTTCCTTGCCACCGAGCTGTTTAGCGTATGCCACAGAATAAGGCACCTCCTCTTCAGCGCGATAGAACATCGCCTGCTGGTGAGGATTCTCGCCATAGCGCAGACTCTGAACCTCATCGAAAGCGAGGAAGAGTTTCTCGTCGAGACCTGCCTGACGGCGCATGTATGTGGCGATATGCGAATCATAGAGCGCTGTGTGGGTATAAGCTTTAGCTGAGAGCTTGAGACGAGTCTCAAGATTTGTGTTTCCGTTTTCGCGGATTTCAGCGAGTACGGTGTTATAGTCCGACGGATCGCACACCACAGTCACATCGCGGAAATTCTTTGCCGCGCTGCGGAGCATGGAGGGTCCGCCTATGTCGATATTCTCCACAGCATCTTCCATTGTCACACCCTCTTTGGCGATTGTTGCCTCGAAAGGATAAAGGTTGACGCATACCATCTCGATTGTCTCGATGCCGTTGGCTTCAAGCTGAGCCATATGGTCGGGAATGTCGCGGCGTCCAAGAAGACCGCCGTGCACTTTGGGGTGAAGTGTCTTTACGCGACCGTCGCAGATTTCAGGAAAACCAGTGACATCGCTGATGTTGATAACGTCCACGCCGCTTTCGCGGAGTTTGGTCATTGTTCCGCCGGTGGCAATGATCTGCCAGCCGAGATTTTGAAGGGCTTTGGCGAATTCCACCACTCCCCTTTTGTCGCTAACGCTGATTAATGCTCTCACGTATGGATAATATTTAATGTGAAATGTTTAATGTTTAATGTGAAATTTTTAATGTTAAATGTTTAATGTTTCGTGTCAATTCATTACACATTGCACATTTAACATTCAACATTAATTGTGACTCCTTCTCCTTCCACCACTTTGCCGATTACTGATGCTTTCTCACCGGCTTCTGTGAGGATTTCGATAACACGCGGTGCATCTTCCGGATTGACGGCAAGAACCATGCCTATGCCCATGTTGAAGATGTTGAACATCTCGCGGTGAGGAACTTTGCCGTATTTCTCAAGAAGATGGAACACGGGAAGAATCTCCCAGCTGCCTTCTTTTATCTCCACTCCGTGACCTTTCTGAAGGATGCGGGGAATGTTTTCATCGAAGCCGCCACCCGTGATATGCGCAATGCCGTGCACGTCGATTTCGTCGAGCACCTTATGCACCTGTTTCACGTAAATCTTCGTGGGGGTAAGAAGCATCTCTCCTAAAGTCTGGTCGCCGGTGTCCTCATATTTCTGATCGAATTCGAGATCACGGTCTGAAACAATCTTGCGCACGAGGCTGAAACCATTGGAGTGAACGCCTGAAGAAGCGATACCCACAAGGAAATCACCGGGTTTTACTTTCGAGCAGTCTATGAGTTTGCTCTTCTCTACAGCGCCCACTGTGAAGCCGGCGATGTCGTATTCACCGGGGGTGTACATACCCGGCATTTCAGCAGTCTCACCACCTACCAGCGCGCAACCAGCCTGACGGCAACCTTCAGCCACGCCGCTGACTATGGCTTCCACCACCTCCGGATGGTTCTTACCTACGGCAACATAGTCGAGGAAGATAAGAGGTTTGGCTCCCTGTGCGAGCACATCGTTGACACACATTGCCACGGCATCGATGCCGATGGTGTCGTGTTTCTCAAGGGAGAAAGCGATTTTGAGTTTGGTGCCGACACCGTCAGTGCCGCTCACGAGGATAGGATGCTCATATCCGAGAGATCCGAGATCGAACATGCCGCCGAAAGCGCCAATGTTTCCCATTGAGCCGGGACGCTCAGTGCTCTTCACGTGTTTCTTGATGCGGCTTACAACCTCGTAGCCTGCCTCAAGATTCACACCGGATGCTTCATAACTTTTAGCCATATTATTTAAAGTAGTTTATTGCGTTTTTGAATAAATTCTGCATCTTGTTGCCGTGGATATTCTTCATCAGTCCGTCGGCGAAACGTTCGGAGTGTCCCATCTTGCCGAGGATGCGTCCGTCGGGTGAGATGATACCTTCGATGGCTTCTGTAGAGCCGTTAGGATTAGCGGGAGAAGTCATTGTGGCGTTTCCTTCCGCATCGGCATACTGGAATGCGATCTGACCGTTGGCACGGAGCTGAGCCGCGAGTTTTGCGGATGCCATGAATTTACCCTCGCCGTGAGATGCCGCGATGCTGTGGAGCTCTCCGAGCTCGAAACCTTCGAGCCAGGGGGATGCCACGGAGCCTACGCGGGTGCTTACGATCTGCGAGATATGGCGGTTGATGTCGTTGTGGAAGAGTGTCGGGCTTTCTGCCGTGAGCTCGCCGATCTTGCCGTAAGGCAGCAGACCGGATTTCACAAGAGCCTGGAAGCCGTTGCAGATTCCGAGGATAAGACCGCCGCGTGCCTGCAGGCGCTTGATAGCTGCCTTGACAGTGTCGTTGAGAAGCACATTGGCGATGAATTTACCGCTACCGTCCGGCTCGTCACCTGCAGAGAAACCGCCGCTGATGGCGAGGATATGGCATTCATCGATATTGCGTGCCATATCTTCAACTGAGCGCTCGATATCTTCGGCGGTGAGGTTGATGAATACGCTGCTTCTCACCTCTGCGCCTTCACGCTCGAAAGCCTTGGTCATATCGTAATCGCAGTTCGTGCCAGGGAAAAGAGGAAGGAACACCACCGGATGTTCGGTTTTCTCGCCTTCCCAGCGGCTCTTGTTGGTGCCAGACTTGGCGTTTTCCACTTTCCCCTCGATGCCGCTGCGGTCGGGATATACATTGGTGAATCTGCCTCGGTTGGCTTCGAACGCCTCCCCTATCGTGATCTCTTCGCCATTGACAATGAGTTTACCTTCGACAGTCTTACCGATGAGCTCCACATTCGGGAATGAAAGCTCAACGTTGCTCTCTACAATCATCGAGCCGTGTCCGAAGTCGAAAAGATCTTTGTCGGAAACCTTAACATCTGTACCGACGCCGTTTCCGAAACTCATCTTTGCCAGACCTTCGGCAACACCTCCGAAGCTTACCGACCACGCTGAGAGTATTTCACCGGCTTCAATGGCTTTGCGCACGTTCTCAAAATTGAGGATGAGCTGCTTCGTGTCGGGAGTAAGATCAGCTTCAGGAGTGTGGCGCACGATGTATACATAATTGCCGGCGCCTTTGAATTCCGGACTGATAACCTTGCGGGCATCGACTGTGCCGGCTGCGAAGGCTATAAGTGTCGGAGGAACGTTGATGTCGTTGAATGTGCCGCTCATGGAGTCTTTACCGCCGATTGCAGGGAGCCCGAATGCCAATTGCATCTCAAGTGCACCGAGAAGTGCTGCCAACGGTTTGCCCCATGATTCGGTGGAATGCATGCGCTCGAAATATTCCTGGAAAGAGAATCTGAGGCGACGGAAGTCAGCTCCTGCTGCCGTAGCTTTTGTCAGCGCTTCAATAACGGCGTATGCTGCGCCGTGGAATGGACTCCAGCTGCTGATATAGGGATTGAATCCGAATGTCATTATGGAGGCGGTGTTGGTGTGATGGCTGCCAACCGGAAGCTTCTGCACGCTCGCCTGTGTCTCTGTGCCCTGTGTTGCTCCACCGAAAGGCATCAGCACGGTGGATGCACCAATCGAAGAGTCGAACATCTCAATCAGACCTTTTTGAGAAGTAACATTCTCATCCTCCAGGTTGTGGAGGAATTTCTCTTTAAGGTTGTTGCCTACGATCTCGCGTGCGAAGGGATCTCTGTTCTCGATTCCTCCTACATGGACTTTTGCGTAGTGGCGAGCACCGGCAGAGTCGATAAACTCGCGCTTGAGATCTGCCACGAGTTCGCCGTTATAATACATACGCATTCTGCCGGAATCGGTGACGTCAGCCACGTGACGCACTTCGATATTCTCCTCATGGCAGTAACGCTCGAATTCCTCGCGGTCTTTGGGTTCTACAACCACCGACATTCTCTCCTGCGATTCGCTGATGGCGAGCTCTGTGGGGTTGAGACCGGAATATTTTGTAGTGACGCGGTCCAGATAGATGTCAAGACCGTCGGTGAGTTCACCGATGGCGACGCTGACACCTCCGGCGCCGAAGTCGTTGGATTTCTTGATAAGTCGAGTCACCTCCGGGCGGCGGAAAAGGCGTGATATCTTACGCTCCTCAGGTGCGTTCCCTTTCTGCACCTCGCTTCCGCACTCTTCGAGCGATGACTCATTGTGCTCTTTCGAGCTGCCGGTTGCTCCGCCGATGCCGTCGCGACCTGTTCGACCGCCGAACATCAGTATCACGTCTCCGGGCTGAGGACGCTCGCGGCGCACATCAGAAGCTTTCACGGCTCCTGCCACGGCTCCCACCTCAAGACGTTTGGCAACATATCCCGGGTGATATATTTCACGCACGTGGGTTGTGGCGAGACCGATCTGGTTGCCGTAAGAGGAATATCCGGCGGCAGCCTTGAGGGAAATCACACGCTGGGGAAGCTTCCCTTCCATTGTTTCCGAAACAGGTTTGTAGATGTCGCCCGCTCCGGTTACGCGCATTGCCTGATATACGTAGCTTCTGCCGCTTAACGGGTCGCGGATGGCACCTCCAAGACATGTTGAAGCGCCTCCGAAAGGCTCAATCTCTGTCGGGTGATTATGAGTCTCGTTCTTGAACTGAAGCAGCCAGCGCTCCTCTTTGCCGTCAACATCGATATCCACATATATTGAGCAGGCATTATTTTCCTCGCTCTGCTCAAGGTCTTCGAGAAGACCCTCCTTGCGTAGATAACGCGCACCGATGGTAGCGAGATCCATAAGGCACAGGCTCTTCTCATCGCGCCCGAGTTCATGGCGTATTTTCTTCCACTCGTCGAGGGCGTCGCGGAGAGTGGCTGAGATTGCCGACTCTTCGATTTCTATGTCAGTGAGTTCTGTGGTGAAAGTGGTGTGGCGGCAATGGTCGCTCCAGTATGTGTCGAGTATGCGAAGTTCAGTCTCGTTGGGATCACGACCTTCGGCAGTGAAATATGCCACAACCTCCATCAGGTCGTCACCGTTCATTGCCAATCCTTTCTCCTTGCAGTATGCGGGAGCTTCGGCGGCTGTGATTTCACGGAAACCGGTGAGCACCGGTACAGGCTTAGCTGCTGCACGTTCCGGTTTTTCCAGACGGTTAAGATCCTTACGACGCGCCTCAACAGCATTGATGCAGTATTTGGCGATGCGTTTCATCTCCTCCTCTCCTACCGATTCATCGAAAATCATCAGACGGCTGCTGCTGATCTCAATGTCGGCGGAAGGCTCGATAAGACGCACACACTCCTCGGCAGAATGGGCGCGTTGGTCAAACTGACCCGGGAGACACTCCACTGCAAGGTGAGGCATTCCGCCAATTTCTACGGAATCCGACACATTGTCGGTGGCAGGTTCTCCGAATACGCGATATGAACTGCGTTCGATAAGCTCGGGTGAGAAACCGAAAAGGTCATAGACACAAAGAAGTCTGAGATTCTTGATATTGAGACCGAGATTGGAATTGAGTTCGCGGCGAAGGCTCTCAGCCTCCGTGCGGAATTCCGGACGTTTCTCAACAAATATTCTTGATTTTGAAGTTGTCATGCTTATTTATAGGTTTTAGGCGTTAGGCTTTAGGTTTTAGATCTTTATTTTCACTTTTAGATTTTTGGCGCAGCTTTCTAAAGCCTAACGCCTAAAACCTAAAGCCTCTCCTTATCATATATTCGATTCAAATACCTTGCGAGCCTGCTCTTCGCGGAAATCGTCAAGACGTTTTTTCATTTCAGGATCTGTCACAGCCATTATCTCTATTGCGAGAAGTGCTGCGTTTTTGGCTCCATCAATACCGACAGTTGCTACCGGTATGCCCGGAGGCATCTGCACCATGGAAAGAAGGGAATCAAGACCTTCAAGGCTGCGCGATTTCACCGGCACTCCGATCACGGGAAGTGTCGTGAAAGCCGCAACAACACCGGCGAGGTGTGCTGCCCCTCCGGCACCGGCGATAATGGCGCAAAGACCTCGCTCGCGTGCCCCCGATGCCCATTCCTCGAGCTGGGCAGGCGTGCGGTGTGCGCTAAGCACCTTTTTCTCATACTCGATTCCAAAGGAATCAAAAATTGTCGTGGCTCCCGACATTACGTTCCAGTCGCTTGTGGAACCCATCACCACTCCTACTTTCATAATTTCTTTTCTTACCTGTATATGTTGGTTAGTCGATTTTTTCTTGTCGATGTGTTATTAATTTTCAATAAAAAAGTGGGCGTCAGGCACACTGCCTGACGCCACTATTCTTATATGCTCACAACTACACACGCGTATCCACACGTTTCCCCATTCTTAACCGCACGAACCGGTTTGCGCTTTCGGCGCAACTCCCGTTGTATGGAATGGGTTTGTTGTGTCATTGCCATTTGAAAAATTAGATTGCAAAGTTACAACTAATTTTCCACATTTGCCAATTTATTTTCCTAAACTTCTGATGAAAACGTTGTAAATCATTTTACGAATATCTTTTTGGTCTTATCCCCTACTTTTACGATATAGACTCCAGTGGCGAGACCGTTGAAAGAAATATATCCTTCTCCATCAGTGTATCCCTCTGCCATGCGGTTTCCTTCGATAGAATATACAGCAGTCGGCAATCCTGCTGTCGCATTAACGATAACAGAACTTTTGTCAGCACTTATTATGATATTGTCGCCGGGAGATTCAATATGTTTGATTCCACTGACACCTGTTATATCGATAAAACTGGTATAGAGCACCAATTCCGGAAATAATTCATTGGTCATCACGCACATGATATTATGAAAATCCTTAAGGAACGTCGTAACTCCATTTGAAAGAGTATATTCAGTGTCTTCATATAATTCTTCTCCAATGAGTTTATTTTCTTCATCATAATAAGGAGAATCAATAAACCAACGATAAGTAGTTTTTGAATCACCTGCATAAGCCTGAGAACTCAGATCAACTTTACCATCTACGACAGATATCTGGATCGGATTTTGATTTCCGTAGTGATATACGTTCCATTGATTGCGTGGTGCCGGAAGCGTGGGTATGGTAAAGTTGTTTCCATCAAGATAAACAACGTTGAGCATCGTCAAATCATCAAGATTTATGCTGGTGAGCCGGTTATCGTTCAGAAATAACTGGGTGAGGGCAGGAGCACCATCAAAAGTAATACTCTCAAATTCATTCGACACAAGTGCGAGTTCCCACAGCTTGGGATTATTGAATTTAATAGATTTTAATTTGTTGGATGCCGCATAGAAACATTCTAATTCAGGATATTTTGAAAGGTCTACATTTTCCATGCTATTATTGGATAGATTCAGAACTTTCAAATTGGCATATTGTGAAAAATCGAATGCAGAAATCTGTGCTCCATTGAGTGTGAGTTCTTTAAGGTTCGGGGATTCGGGCAATGTAAATTTTTCCATTGGAAGTCCAGAACCATTACAAGAGAATGAAGTCAGACCTTTCATTGGCGAGGCATCTATATATTCAAGTTGTCCTGCAGAGAGACTGAATACTGTTATTCCGTCATTCTCATCATATGAATATACTTTTACTTCTGCACCCGCATGGCTTTCATTCTCAAAATTTGTATATGATGTTTTCAACACATATTGTTCGAGATCCATATTACCAGTCCAATCAACATATACAGTTGTGTTGGACTTGGCTCCCGTCAGGATAAGCGACGCATTGCCGTTGGCAAGTGTTTTAAAAGATGCTACAACATGTTTTGGTGTTTCTGCAGCCTCAACTTCTGTTGTGCGGTAAAGATTTTTTTCTTTGAAATCCGGGAAATCAGGATGTGACCATACGCAATATACTTTCCCAACGCTGGGATCAATAAATCGGTTATGACCTTCGGAGCCGGTTATTTCTTTATCTGTAAGTACGCGGTCGTCTTCAACACGTCTCCATTCAAAGGCGGTTGTATGTCCGTTATTGTTAAGCCAGTGTTTTGTAAGATTCACTGTAGGCGCCTTTTCAGGTATTGGGAACGCCTGTTGGGGAGCATATGTATAGATTTCGAATTTATCGGTTGAAGGAAGGGCGGGAAGCGGAATAAGATTACGTGATAAATTTAAGTTTTTAAGAGGCGTATATGAGGGTATAGGTAGAGATTCAAGCTGGTTGCCCGATATATCAAGTGTCTCCAATGCCTCGCAGTCTTCAAGATTAAGTTCTTTTATCTTATTGTTTGGCAATAGAAGAGTTGTTATACGCGTAGCATTGTCGAGATTGAATTCAGATAGAAGATTATTACTAAAATCGATGTAGAGAGGTGTGCGGCCGTCGCTTAAGGTAACGGAAGTGAGTTTGTTGTGTGGAGCGCGGATATCTGTAAGCACATTCTTGCCATTATCTCCATCTGCACCACCCAAGTCAAGAGAGGTCAAATTGTTATTTGACAGATCGAGATATCTGAGACAGCGATTCCACGGAAGGGTTACATTTGTAAGTTTGCAATTGTTGATTATGAGATACTGTAGAGTGGGTGCTCCGTCAAGATTGATGAAACTCAAAGGGACGTCGTTTATTGCAAGTGCGGTCATGTCTGAACCTTCCGGTAGATATATCACAATATTCCCGACTCCGAATTTCTCTCCTCCGGCATTGGACTCGTTCGGAAGTCCAGACGTTGTAGTTGTAAATTCTTTTGGATTACCATCACCGAAATCAACACTGAATTTCATGGGATTCTGTTCGGATGCTCCTAAAATGCCAACTCTAAAATCGGCTTTTTTCGCCAATGAACTCAGACGCATACGCACAGCAGGATTGTCTTTGCCATAATCAGCGAGTTCTTTGACTTTGAAGCGTGCTGTAGTCAGATCATAGTCTGGAAGAGCGGTATTGCCGAATGAAACGTATATGCTGTCATTATAGCTTTTCAGAAGTGACAATTTACCATTTTCAAATTTGAAGTATTCTTCTTCAAGTTCCTTATAGGCACCGGGATTATCATAATCCGGAACCATCAGCCGTGCATATGTTTCCGATTCTGGACGTATAACGCGCGCTGAAAAGTCAATTATCTCTCCAACCGGATAACTTCTTTTCATATCCAACGGATGCTGGTAGAAATAATACTCTATCCAGTTTATGCTGTTGCTTGGTATTGATGCGAAGTCCATGTAGTTATTGGAAATGTCAAGTGTGACAAGATCTTTGTTGGCAGATACGTCTATGCCTTTCAGCAGATTGTTGGAGCAATTAAGGTTTATCAGTTTGGAATTTTGTGAGACATCAATGGAAGTAAGAAGATTTCCAGAACAGAATAGACGAAGTAGTTCCAGATTGTGACTCACATCAATCGAAGACAATTTATATTCTTCATTGTAGCTGCCATAGTGTGAGCAATAAAATTCTTGTAACAGTGCATTATGGCTCAAATCGATATTCCGGATTTTGGATTGGGAAATATTAAGTATGGCAAGTTTTGAGTTCTTGGATACATCCAACGTTTCCACATCTGTGATATCAAGCGACAAACGGACGAGATCCGGACATCCTGTTGGATCGCATATTTTCAATGAGGGACAATGATATGCATCCAACGAAATGAGTTTAGGATAATCTTTCAATGTGAATGATGGATCCAGATTGCCGACGCTCGACAAATTTATAAGCACCAGTTCAGGCTTAGGACCAACGATGACCGCACTTTTGTCAAAAGGATTATCTTCCAGTTCCAGAACAGATAGCTTTTTCAAAGGAGTCAGGTCAAGAGCTTCAAGTTCGTTATGATTAAGGTACAAGACATCAAGATTTGTAAGTTTTGATATATCAAGGGTCTTGATATAAACTCCTTCAAGATTAAGATAATCTATTTTAGAGGCATCCCCATATATTTTTACAATACCTTCTTTTGAGACTGAGCATGTGACAGTAGTTCCTGTAATGTTTCCATCGCTGTCAGATACAGCCATTTCCACGGTCTCTTCCATAGGACCGTATCCACAGTCTACATCAATAAACGTCGTTTCTGTTGATCCAATGACGAAATGGAATGCGTTAGACGTTCCATACGTGTCATATAGAGAAGTTCGGAATGTTATTATAGGTTCTTGCATGTTTTCTGCAGCAGCCATTGCAGGAATGGCTGCAAGCATGATAGCCAATGCAGAAGATTTAATAATATTATGCATATATTAAATTTATTTTTATTTAACTAATATTTTCTGTGAACTGATTCTATTGATTGTGAGCACATATACTCCCGGCTCAAGAGATGTAGTGTCGAATACGAGTTCTTCACCGGTAGCATACTTATGGAATACAGGAGCTCCAGCCACATTATATAGTCGAGCATCTATGCTTGACATGCCGGCACAGAAGATCTCATATCTGTTGTCGGTCAGTTTGCGAACCATGCATTCTCCCTTTGTAGTAACTGAAGGATCATATATGCCGGATCCAATTCTTAACGCTTCCTTAAGACCTGCATAAGCATTAAACTTCCCGGCTCCCCACTGCACTGGATTTCCTTTGCGCACATCGTCGTCAACAATGGCTGTCCGAGATATAATGTCCTGCACATCCTTGTATGTAAGATAAGGATTAGCCTCAAGCCATAATGCTATTGAACCGGCAACTACAGGTGTTGACATAGACGTTCCTACACATTGATGCCATGTATACTTACGACCATCAGCCTCAAGAAAAGCTTGTCGGTTTGCATCTCCAGCGGTGTTGTATTTGTCAAGGTAATATTCATTGGAGGAAGAGATAATCGTGGCTCCGGGAGCACAAACCATAGGCAGCCGGCGTCCATCTATCAGATTGCCCCATGAAGAAAATGATGATACCTCATGATTGTTGAAGAGTTCTCCATAAGTGTATATGCCACCGTCGTTGGAGGCCCATACATCACGTACGTTATATGACCCCACTACTATTATATTTTTTCCAGTGGCAACATCTGATATGGTACCGTCTGTTGAACCGTCTTCAAATCCTAAACTTTCCAGGTGTTGTGAGCTAAGATTGAAGAATTCACCATTTGTGAACAAGTCGAGACGTTGACCGTCTTTTCCTGTGGCAATTAGTCCAACAACATAGTTATCAAGATTTGCGGCAGTGTCCCATAACATGAGGTCAACGACTGCCAGGTATCTGTTGCTTTCTGTTGTATCGAGCATTCCTGCTACACCAAGATACCCGTTGAAGTAACGCTTAAGCTGTGTGTCAAGCATGTCACTGTCGCTAACCCTATAATCCTCACTTGTGATGAGATATTTTTCTGCGCCTTCGGGAGACGGATCAAGGGGAATACGACGAGTTACTACCCCACGCGATTTGCTGATTATCACAGCCTGAAGTTCGAAAGGTTCGTCAGTATCAGAATAGACATATACCTGACCAGCCATAGCGTTTTTATATGTGGAGGAGAGATCCAGGGATTTGAATGCAGTCATGACTTTATTGTCATTTGCCGTAAGGTTCTTATGAAGAGATATAGGGAGGTCTCCTTCGTTGCCGGCTGCGACACATACGATCAAGGGCACCTGTGTGTCATCGCTTGCCATATCCATATACTTTGATATGGTGGAACTGCCGTCATGCGGACCGATATTGGTACCAAGAGATAGATTTACAACAACAGGTATTCTGCGCTTTTCCTCTTGTGCAGCATCGTATGCATAATTAAGTATCTCTTCTATGCCAAGTGCCATATGATAGTCTGTGCTGACTCCGCTGGCAATGGCAATATCAGCATCGTAAGCTACTCCGTAATATGGATTTTCAATTTCTTTGTTCTCTCCTTTATATCCGCTCGGATCTGTGTCATCCGGCACAATCGTTGCGACTGTGGCTTTCCCTTTGTAGCTTCCTGCCATTATTCCAAGGGTATGTGTCCCGTGGAAAGTTTCGTCACTTTCAGTGTCGATTTCAGATATTTTTTCTGAACCGACATTCTCCGTTACATATTCTCCACTCTCTGTGGGTCTGAAATAGGTAAATTGTTTAATACGGGTATTGCCGTTTTCATCTTTAAAATTAACATGATTGGGATCGAATCCTCCGTCAACGATTCCCGCAAGAACACCTTTGCCCGTGTATTTCCGATCCAGCCCCGTGCCTGTGTGTATTTTATCAATTCCGGTAAGCGGGCGCACAAGATTCATTTTTCTCGATAAAGTCCTTTCAAGGCGAAGCGACTCTACTGCGGGTAAAGTTTCAAGTTGTTCGATCTCTTCTGATGTTAGGGTTGCAAGCACTACTCTACCCCTGTTGGAACGCACAATTATGCCTGCTTCCTCTAAATCAGATGCTGAATAACCATTAGCCAGTGTTATGAAGGCTCCGTAATCTTGTTTCTTAAGTCCAGATTTTTTTCTGACTATTTTTTTCTTGCCGTTCGAGTCTTCAATGCTGATTCCACATTTTTCTGCACGTAACCTTGACCGACTTCCCAGATCAAGTTTTTCGGCATTTGCTGTTGGCAAACAGAATGATGCAGCAATAATTGCTGACAATACCGATAATATTTTTTTCATGATGATGTTCTGATTCGTTGTGGATAAATATGCCATAAGACAGCTGTCTAATTTTAATTTTTAACAGCTCTTTGACAAGAGATCTGAGTAAAACGATAAAAACATGCAGTCTACGGGAACGCAATGTTCCTGTAGACTGCAGGTCATATAATGATTACTTCTTTACAAATTTCTTGCCATTGATAATATACATTCCGGCAGGAAGATTATTGAGATGCTCTTTGGGCGCATTTTCAAGTATACATATCCCTTGAAGGTTGAATACGTTAACATATGTGTTATCTTCGGCATCGAGATCAGAAACAGCTACTGAGCCGTTGCCACTTACGGAGATAGCAGTGTCTTCTGTGACAGGAATTATAAATTGCCCCTTGTCATCGGCTGTTACATCTTTATTGTTCGCTTTGACAACAATTCCTTCGCGTGCGATTGGTTTGATTACAACGTGTGTGCCATGCTGAACTTTGTGAGTTGAAGGGTTGTCTACAATGTTCAGATAGTCATGTGCAATCTGTGCATTTATATTGTTGTCAATAGAATATGTCACATTATGCATTCCTGGCTCAGCTGTGAAGACCTTGATCACAGAATTTTCAGGCATTGTTTCCAATGCAGGATAATTGCCATAGTTGCTTTCAATTTTCTCTCCATTGAGATAAACTATCGGGTTGGGATATGCCCCGATTCCGAATGGGCGATCCGATTCATGATAGTTAATGAAATTATATCCGGTTGTTGGAGTCACTTCTTTCCTTAGGACATAGTCATTAGGGTTTAAAGTGATGTTTTTATATTGCCAAGCAGTTTCTTCAAAATAGACAATAGCTGTTTTGTCGCGTTTGAATTCCGAAACATAAACCTCAATACTCTTGTCTCCACTCAAATATAATGGGGAACTGAGTTCGTTTTCGGTGCCAGTCTCATAAATATGGTCAAGTTTATATCCATCTTTTGCCTTGACTTCTACACTGTAACAACTACGTGGAATTTCAAGCACGGTCTCTTCTCCGGCCAGAGGAAAGCTGATATATGGATCAGTGTAGGGCTGTCCGATGACTACATTCTGCCAGTCAGGTGTGGTAACTGTTAATTTATATGGCTCTATTTTTGTAGCGTCAACAGTTACTGTATAACCGGATTCATCCGTTACTGTGAAAGACTGGGTGCTTTGTCCATTAACAAGAAATGAATTGATGTTATAGTCTTGTGAATTGGTGTATACATATACCTGTTTCCCAAGTGCTATCTTGAAGTCATTGTCAAGCCATGCATCTTTTTCAAGAGGAGAATTGTCTATGCTGACACTCGAAATGACTCCCTCGGTGCCCTCGTTAGTGAATACAAATTTTACAGGAACCTTTATGTCTGGATAATCTGTTTCGATTTTTACTTTGCAACCATTTGTGATATTACTCAAACGATATGCGGAGCCTTGAGGAGTCTGTAGTTGATCGTCTACAAACACTTTATATAGTGTCTTTCCATATTGTTGATGTCCTATGGTGATTGGAAGTTCGTTTTCCGGATCAAATTTGATGTCTGCAAATTCAGACACCGGCACAGAAGAGTTTTCACCATTCCGTTGAATACTTACCACTGAAGCGTCCCCTGTTACTTCTGCCGTGAAACTGGCAGTGCGGGCTTCAACTTTATTGTAGGATATTACAGTTATTTCTGTAGTGCCCGACGGCAAGCTTCCGTGATATATTGATGCAGATGAATTTCCGGGATAAAAATATTCATTCCCGTTGCTGTCTTTCACAGATTTTAAGGCATTCCCATCGTTTGGATAGATATATGTTGTTCCATATTCTTCAATGTTTTCCAGTATCCATTTGCCGTCTTTCTGACTATCCTTGTATAAGGATTGATAATTGTATGAGACGTAAATCTGATCTCCATCTCCTTGGATAACGAGCACTTTAGGCTGTTTCTCAGCAAGTGTTATTGTCAAAGTGCCTCCGTCAATAAGACGATAATTTTCAATATAGGTATTTGTGCCGAGATCCGTATTATCCATCTTGATATTTGTGATCTCATAATTGCTATTCGCCTGTAGTTGAAGACTGTAACCATCAGGAACTGTGACTGAAAGTGAGTTGCCATTCCAGCTCAATGGTTGATAGTCCGTGGGATTAAGTACTGTTAGCCCAGCTGGTTCATTGGTTGTGACTGTGATGGTTTTTTGTGCAGACGTTGTTATTCCCGATAACGTCATAAGCAGCAAGCTTAAGAATAGGTAAAGATTCTTCATATAATTATTGTTTAAAAAGTGAATTGACCCTAATAACTTCTGTTAATCAGACTAAAAAGTAAAATGGCTTAGCTTGATTCTCAATATATTGACTTCTATTTTTATATTAATAGAAAAGCATCTTTTGCATAATGAAAGATTCAGTTTTGACCTTAATAGAAATTTGTCACATATAAGAAAATCCCAATAGTTAAGCGAAACACAGACTAAAAAATTAAAACAGCGGATGTTGTTTTAATAATCCCGGAGGTGGTTATTAAAAATTTTTCTCATCTGTAAATCTGACAGCAAATTTAATAAAAATTTGTCATAATGTACAAATTTTGTTGAAGAAAGTTAAAAAACTCCATATAAATTCCCTTTCTGTTATTGAAGTTGTTTAGAAGCTTTTCAAACTAATTTTAGGGTATTTCGTGTCCGTTATCAGTGACAGTGATGAAAATACATATAATACTAATGCCACAACTGTTCCAGAAGTAGTTGTGGCATTTTAAGCAGATGGTGCCTTATTATTTGCGACGTTTGGCGGTTGCTGCGTCCTGCTGGGTATGGATGGCTTTGCGGGTCCAGGGAAGACCTATGAATTCCGAGGGATAGTCGGTCTCGATGATGTCGGGTTCCGAGAGGAGATCGCGGTGGTATGCCACGCGACGGTCACCGTTGTTTTTTATTTTGTCGGAACTTGCAGTTATGGAGGTCATGGTCATCACCCCTTTGCTGTGCAGTTTGTCGTAGATCTCCTGCATGTCGGGGTTCACAGCTGTTCGGATGTATGCCATGATATATTTCCAAGGTATCGGCGAGGCGTCGTAGGATTCAAAATGTTCCGGTTTGCTTATCTCCACGCAGAACATCACGTTGCGCAACCCTTTGTTCCAGTAGAAAAGAGCCTCGTCAAGTGAGCGGACACTGAGCATGATGTTGTGATAGTCTGCCCAGTCGCCGCCGGGACTCAGCTGGCGGGCATAGTATTCGAGAGCGGCGCGTTTCACGCTGTCGGGCACGCCCTTCGTGTTGATATATTTGTTGTCGAAGTTGAAGACAACCTTGTCTTTCCCCCATTCGAGCATCTGCTTGAGCGTGGGAATCTTGTATGGAGTCACTTTCTTGTCGCGGTCCACAAGGTTGAATTCCTGAAGCTGTGCATAAGTATAGTCTGCTATTTTCCCTTTGCCGGTGGTGGTGCGGTCGATGGTGAGGTCGTGCATGAGCACCGGGATGCTGTCGGCTGTGAAACTGAAGTCGATTTCAAAGAACGTAGGCATCAGTGAGAGGGTTTTCTCGCAGGATTCTATGCAGTTTTCCGGATATCCGGGCATCATTCCTCCGCGATGGCCGCTGATGATGACATCGCGGTCGGGAGAATATTTGAAATAATTCTGAAGGTCCTCTATAGAATTGATTTTGACTATGTGCGCATCGGGAATCTGAGCCGATGCACCCATAGTCAAAGTCAATGAGAGGCATATTGTCAATATGCTTTTTCTCATGGTGTGGTATGTTTTAGTTGAAAACTTCCTTAGTCGTTATAGGGCTTGAGGTCCTCATAAGTGAAGGCTTCCCAAGGCATGTCTGCGTCAGCTTTACCCTTGTCGAGGATGTCGACGATATGCATGAGCAAGGGGAAGTCTTTGAGGTCAACGAGACCGAGCTCTGCCTTGCGGCGGATAGCCTGACCCATGATGCGGGTGATGACGAGGCTTTCGAGGGTGATGCCGGCGAGAGCTTCAGTCACCTGATCGTAGTCGAGACCCTGACCCATGAGCACGCCACAACGACGTGTACGTCCGCTGAAGATGGTCACATAGAGGTCGCCGAGACCGATGCATTCGCTGTCGAATGTGCCGCCCTGAAGCTGCATGAGAGCGTGAGTCTCTTTCACAGCCTGAGAGAATGTGCCAGCCTGTGAGTTATAGTGCTGAGGCTCGTTTTCTCCGTGCCAGCGGGTGTTGAGACCTACTGCGAGGGTCACAGCCATTGCGTAAGCGTTCTTGAGCGCTACAGCGCTTTCAAGACCGATAACGTCATTGGTGAGTGAGATGTGATAGTAAGGACGCTGCATAGCTTCCTTCATCATGCGGAGAGCCTTGTTGTCTTTACCGCAGAAACCAACCTCTGTAGGATCTTTGAACACGAGTTCGTAGCTGGTGCAGGGACCGCCGATTGCGCATACGTCGCGATGGATGCCGCGTTTTGCAAGCTCGCTGATCCAGTAGCCGGGATAGGAGAGGAGTGAGCCGTCTTCAGTGGCGTGAAGACCCTTGGTCACTGAAAGCACAGGCATCTTGGGATCGAGTTTTGTCAGGATTTCATTGAGGAACCATTCAACACCGAAAGAGCTGACACCGCCGATCACGAAGTCGGAACCTTTCACAACTTCTTCCCAGTCTTTGAAATAGTGGAATTTGACATTTTCGGGGAAGGGGCGGCAGAATTTCTCATGTTTGCCTGTTTTGATATAACCGTCGATGATTTCGTCATCAAGGCATGTGCCTACGATATGCACTTCATTTCCATTCTCGGCTGCGGGGAAGGCGAGGGCAGAACCCATCATGCCGGCGCCGATGATTGTGATCTTTTTCATTTCGTTATGAAATTAAGTTTATTAGAATATAGTATTATTTAAGTTTCGCAAGCTTCAACTTAAAGTTTAAGAGTTTATAAGTTTAAAAGTTTATCAGATGCGAACATGACGAGTTTTTATTTACATTGCCTCAGACAAATAAACTTATAAACTGCGCAAGCGCAAATAAACTTATAAGCTTCAACTTTTCGCTTGTGAAAGTTGAATTAGTTAGTTCCAGCAAATTCAAACGGATGTGAAATAATGTATTTATACTTGGAAATTTGAAGAAGGATACACTATTTATCGTTGCCGTTAGTATTTATGGATTTGCAAATTTAATGTTTTATTTCATTAAATCAAAAGAAACTACAATTTTTTTAGACAGTAACACATTTTTATACTTCATTAGACAGTAGAATAGGAGATTTTTTAGAGAACAGAAAATTATTCGATGTTATTTTAACATTAGAACAATAGAAACAATAGCATTATCTCGGATTTATTTCTATCCGTAAGATATAAACTATTGTTTCTATTGTTCTAATGTTCTATTGTTAAAAATAATTCTGTCAGAACTTTCCTGTTTCTCCTGTTCTCCTGTCAAAAGATAATCCTGTCTAAAAGATGAATCTCCTGTCAAGGAAGGGGATTATTTGCGGGGTTTGGATTCGCAGTAGACGCAGCGGCAGGTGGCGACACCGTCGTCGCAGGGACGGAAGAGGGTATCCACATTCTCCATGTTGGAGATGCAGCGGGCGTTGGAGCAGGTGTGCTGGTTGCGCATCGTTCCTTCCGGCAACTCCGGTGGACATGCTACCCTCTCCTTGTTTTCTTCTGCCCATCTCAGCAGGGTAAGAATAAGCGCCATGCGCACGAATTTACCGTTCTCTACCTGACGGAAATATGCGGCACGAGGATCGGCATCCACTTCTACAGCAATCTCGTTGACGCGAGGCAGCGGGTGAAGCACACGCAGCTCGGGACGTGCCGTTTTCAGTTTGTCAGCTGTAAGAATGAAGCTGTCTTTGAGACGGTCGTATTCCTCCTCATCGAGGAAACGCTCTTTCTGCACGCGGGTCATGTAGAGCACATCGAGCTCCGGCATAACCTCTTCCATTGTGGCGACTTCCTTGTAATCCACGCCATGCTTGTCGCAGACCTCATGTTTCATATAATCGGGGAGACGCAGTTGTTCCGGAGCGATAAGCACCACTTTCACGCCTGAATGGCGGGAGAGGGCTTTGATAAGGGAATGCACAGTGCGTCCGAATTTGAGGTCACCGCAGAAACCGATGGTAATGTTGTCAAGACGTCCTATCTCGCGTTTGATAGTGAGAAGATCGGTAAGGGTTTGAGTCGGATGGGCATGAGAGCCGTCACCGGCGTTGATCACCGGCACGCGGGCGTTCATTGCAGCCACGTATGCCGCTCCCTCCTCGAAATGACGCATGGCAATGATGTCGGCAAAGCAGCTGATCACCTTAGAAGTGTCAGCCACGGTCTCCCCTTTGCTTACAGATGTGTTCTGTGCGTCGGAGAAGCCAAGCACGTTGCCTCCAAGTTCCATCATGGCAGCGGTGAAGCTCAGGCGTGTACGAGTGGAGGGTTCATAAAACAGGGTTGCCAGCTTCTTCCCCTTGCATACTTCTGCATACTTGGAGCGGTTGGCGATGATGTCGAGTGCAAGGTCAACAATCTCTTCGGTTTCCTTGCGCGTCAGATCTGTGGGATCGATCAAATGTCGCACGATATGGTAATGTTTAATGTTAAATGTGCAATGTGCAATGTTAAATGGCGGCAAACCAGGATTCATCTGAAGGGTTGTCGCGGAATTTCTTGATAGCGTCTTTGGCGGCAGGGGAGACGTAATTCTCTTTTACGGCAACCTCCAAGAGTGCATCAAGATTTGAGAGCGATACGTTCTTCACGTTTGCAGCCTCAAGACGGTCGAGACCCTTCTTCATGCCGTATGTGAAGATGGAAACAACGCCAAGCACTTCCGCACCGGCTTCACGAAGAGCGTCTACCACATCGATGCAGCTTCCGGCGGTGGAGATAAGGTCTTCGATCACCACAACCTTTGTGCCGGGGTCGAGACGACCCTCAATGCGGTTGTTTCTGCCATGGTCTTTGGCGCTTCCGCGCACATAGCCCATCGGTTTGTCAAGGATCCAGGCTGCGATTGCAGCGTGTGCGATTCCGGCTGTGGATGTGCCCATGAGCGATTCAGCTTCCGGGAATTCACGTTTCACGGTTTCGGCGATGGCGTTCTCCACAACTTTGCGAGCTTCCGGATCAGAAAGAATAAGACGGTTGTCGCAATATATAGGGCTCTTTATGCCGCTTGCCCATGTGAATGGCTTTTCAGGGCTAAGGAACACGGCTTTAATTCTAAGCAGTGCGCTTGCAACGTTTTCTGCAGTAGTCATTATAGATAATGTTGAATGTTTAATGTTAAATGTTTAATGTCAGATGCCAAGTGACTTAATGCTAAATGTGAAATGATTAGAGGCAATGAATTACACATTGCACATTACACATTAAAAATTATCACAAAAGTCTTTGACGCAGCGGCGATATGCTGCTACGGGATCTGCGGCGGCTGTGATCGGACGGCCAACTACGATGAAGTCTGAACCGATTTCACGCGCGCGTGCCGGAGTGGTGATTCTCACCTGGTCGTCGGCTGCGGAATCAGCGAAGCGTATGCCCGGGGTGATGGTGAGGAAATCCTTTCCGCAAGCGTCCTTCACAATGCCGGCTTCCAGTGGAGAGCAAACCACGCCGTCAAGACCGGCTTCGGCAGCGTTCTTGGCGTATTTGATGATTGTGTCGCCAATGGTGGCGTCGATAAGAAGCTGATTACGCATTGCCTCTTCGGATGTGCTGGTAAGCTGCGTCACGGCAATCAGCAAGGGGCGAGTGCCGTCTTCGCGGGTGAGACCCTCCTTGGCAGCGCGCATCATCTCTATTGTGCCGGCTGCGTGAACGTTCACCATGTCGACATCAAGGGCAGACAGCACTTTCATTGCCTTGCGCACTGTGTTGGGTATGTCGTGAAGCTTCAGATCGAGGAAAATCTTGTGTCCGCGACGTTTGATTTCTTTTACAATCTCGTTGCCGGCGCCATAATAAAGTTCCATACCGATTTTCAGGAACGGCTTACGGCTCTCGCCATTGAATTTATCAAGAAATGCGAGTGTCTCCTCTGCGTTGGGAAAATCGCAGGCGATGATTACGTCTCTGTTCATGTGTTATGTTGTTTAATTTTATTTTTCAACTGCCACGCCGATGATTTCTCTGAGGCTTGAGATGCCAAGCTTCTCCATGCGTCGAGGAAGAGCTTCTATTATATCCTTGCAGGCGTAAGGATTCACGAGATTTGCCGAACCGACCTCGACGGCTGTGGCTCCAGCCATCATCATCTCTATGACATTGTCGGCAGTCGATACGCCTCCACAGCCGATAATAGGAATGTTCACTGCTGAAGCAACCTGCCAGATCATTCTCACTGCCACAGGGAAGATTGCCGGACCCGAGAAACCGCCGACTTTGTTTGCCACAACCGGACGACGCGTCTTGGTGTCTATCCTCATTCCAAGCAGGGTGTTGATAAGACAGAGACCGTCGGCTCCCGCTTCTTCAGCAGCGCGTGCTATGGTGACAATGTCGGTGACATTGGGAGTGAGTTTGACATACAGCGGTTTTGTGGTGACATTTTTAACGGATTTCACCACTTCTGCCACGGATGCAGCCTGAGTGCCGAAGCTCATGCCTCCGCCGTGCACGTTGGGGCAGCTCACGTTGAGTTCGATAATGCCTACCTGTTCGGCATCGTTGATAAGACTGCAGGCTTCAACATACTCATCAATCGAGAAACCGCTGATATTGGCTACTATCGGTTTGTGGAACACCTTGCGGAGCTTTGGCAGCTCTTCGGAGATGACTTTGTGCACACCCGGATTCTGGAGCCCGACGGAGTTGATGAGTCCGTCGGGACATTCGGCTACGCGCGGCAGGGGATTGCCGGCACGAGGCGAAAGGGTAGTGCCCTTTATTGAAATGGAGCCGAGGATATCGAGGTCATAATATTCCGACATCACATATCCGAAACCGAAACATCCGCTCGCGGGAATCACAGGGTTGTCAAGTTCGACACCGCTGAGGCTTACTGAAATATCTTTTATTTCCATATCAGTTCATCTTTTGGGAAAACAGGACCTGCCTTGCAGATGCCTTTCAAACCGCTCTTTGTTTCAAGCACGCAACACATGCAGATTCCAAAGCCGCATGCCATGCGCGATTCCAGGCTCACTTCTCCCGGCTGTTCAAGAGTCTCGCAGAGCGCACGGAGCATCGGGAGAGGTCCGCAGGCATAGAAGTAATCGAAATCAAGATTGTTGGCGGCAATGGCGTGGGTTACGAAACCGTGTGTGCCTTCTGTGCCGTCGGCTGTTGACACATAAACCTCAAGCCCTAAATCTTCAAAATCTTTCTTCAGAACTACATCGGCAGCGGTGTTGAAACCGAGAACCACGATCGGACGTTTTCCTTCGGCGCAAAGCATGCGTGCGAGCTGAAGTAGGGGAGCGCACCCTATTCCACCGCCTACCAACAAGGGTTTCTCAGTGGCTGCGGAAAGATTGAATCCATTGCCGAGACCGGTGAGAATGTCTGCCGTCGACCCCGGTTGCATCTCCGACATACCCTCCGTGCCTTCTCCAACCACGTCATAGAGGAGCACAAGTCTGTCTTCCTGAATGTCGCACACTGAAATAGGACGGCGCAGATACTTGCCATCAACCGCTATGTTTACAAACTGTCCGGGAGCTGTAAAATCAGAAGTATCCCCTTCGAGAATCATCTCCCAGGTCTTTACCGCAACTTTCCGGTTGGAAAGGACGCGGAAAAATCGATGTTTATGTCTGTCTGTTTTCATTTTTCTATGTCTAAAGAATCATACACGGGAATGCCACCGGCAATCGTGAGCATCACTTTGCCGGTAAGTGTGACTCCCTCGAATGGTGTGCTCTTACCCATGCTCAGGAAATCCGCAGGATTTACGTTCCATTCCTTATTGAAATCAACAAGCGAGAGGTCAGCTCGGTTTCCGGCGGTCAATCCTCCGGCAAATCCGAATAGCCGGCGCGGGGCTATTGCCATCATCTCTATCATGCGGTCGAAAGAGATGACACCGGTTTTCACCATGTAGGTGTACACAGCTGCGAGCGATGTTTCAAGCCCTACTACTCCCATTGCGCTTTTCTCCAGACCTTTCGATTTTTCTTCTGCTGAATGAGGGGCGTGATCTGTGGCAATAACATCGATGGTTCCGTCGGCTGCGCCGGCGCGAAGCGCCTCCATGTCGCGGCGCGAGCGCAGAGGAGGATTCATCTTGAAGCGTCCGTCTTCCTGCATGTCTTCATTGCAGAATGCAAGATAGTGCGGTCCTGTCTCGCATGTTACCTTCACCCCTCTTTTCTTTGCGTCACGTATCAGATCAACGCTTTCAGCCGTGGATATATGACAGATGTGGAGGCGGCATCCGGTCTCTTCGGAGAGTCTGATGTCTCGCTCTATTTCGCGCCATTCACTTTCGGAGCAAATGCCGCGATGGCCATGAGCGCGAGCGTATTCGCCATCGTGGATATATCCTTTGCGGAGCAGGGAATTGACTTCGCAATGGGCGGCAAGTATCTTGCCTGTCTTGGCAATCCCTTCCATGGCTATGCGCATGGTCTCCTCATCCTGCACGCCGGAGCCATCATCTGAAAAACCGGCTACAAAACGGGAGAGGGCGGCATAATCCACCGGCTCTGCACCGAGTCGTGAACGGGTGATGGTAGCGTAGGGTATAGTCTCAATTTTAGCGTCTTTACGTATGATTTCGAGCTGACGTTCGAGATTTTCAGGAGAATCGGGAGCCGGGTTGAGGTTTGGCATAGGGCAGACTGTGGTGAATCCGCCGGCTGCCGCTGCCGCCGTACCAGTCGCAATCGTCTCCTTATATGAAAAACCGGGCTCACGGAGATGCACATGCACATCCACAAGCCCGGGGATAACGGTGAGACCATCGGCGCGAACTTCGCAGCAATCCTGCGGAGAATCTATATGCGGGGCAATCTCGACTATTTTCCCTCCGGATATGAGAATATCCGCCGTTCCCTCCTTGCCGGAAGGGGACAGCAGAGCATTTTTTATCAGTATAGTTTTCATGAGAGTAGGTAATACTCTGCAAAATTAACTTATATTTCGCGAGATGCAAAATTTTATTGCTGGAATTGTGATTTTTAATTTGTTAATTAGTGGGATTCTGTGTAACTTTGTACGCAAAATGAACACGATGCAAGATTCCAGAAAAGCCGTGCTCACTCTTGAAGACGGCTCCAAGTTCGAAGGGTTCTCCTTCGGTTATGAAAATCCATGCGCCGGCGAGGTTGTTTTCAACACTGCCATGACAGGCTATCCCGAAAGCCTCACCGACCCTTCTTATGAAGGACAAATTCTTGTCACTACCTACCCCATTCTCGGCAATTACGGCGTTCCCTCGGCTGAAAAAAGCACAGAGGCGAATGTGAGCGACTATTTCGAGTCTTCGCGCATACATTGCGAGGCTATCGTATGCCAGGATTACAGTTGGGTACCTAGCCACTGGCAGGCGACTCGTTCCCTTGCCGACTGGCTCAAGGATGAGAAAATTCCGGGTATCTACGGCATTGATACCCGCGCGCTCACCAAGTTGCTCCGCGACAAAGGTTCGATGCTTGGTAAGATCACGTTTGAAGGGGGAGAGGATATCGAATTCCATGATCCCAACAAGGAGAATCTTATCGCCAAGGTCAGCACCCGCGAGGTGAAGGAATTCGGCGAGGGCGAAAAGAGGGTAGTGCTCGTAGACTGCGGCACGAAATACAACATCATCCGCTGTCTTACGCGTCGCGGAGTGAGAGTGACGCTTGTGCCCTGGGATTATGACTTCACGCAGATCCCCTACGACGGACTCTTTATCAGCAATGGTCCCGGAAGCCCGGAGTTTGCTGAAAAGACAGTGGAGAATATCCGGAAAGCATTCGAGATCGGCAAACCTATCTGCGGCATCTGCATGGGCAATCAGCTCCTGAGCAAAGCTGCCGGAGCCAAGATCTATAAACTCAAATACGGACACCGCAGCCATAACCAGCCTGTCCGCCTGAGCGGCACTGAGCGTTGTTTCATCACTTCGCAGAATCATGGTTTCGCTGTGGATAACAATACCATTCCCTCCGACTGGGAACCACATTTCATCAATATGAACGACGGCACCAACGAAGGCATCCGTCACAAGTCAAAACCTTTCTTCTCCGCGCAGTTCCATCCGGAAGCCAGCAGCGGTCCGAAAGATACGGAATTCATATTTGATGAGTTTATTGCATTGTTGTGACATGGATATAAAGAAAGTTCTATTTTTAGGTTCCGGCGCTCTTAAAATTGGAGAGGCCGGCGAATTCGACTATAGTGGCTCACAGGCTCTCAAAGCCATGAAGGAGGAGAGCATCGAGACGGTGTTGATCAACCCCAACATCGCCACCGTGCAGACTTCGGAGGGTTTTGCAGATAAGATATATTTCCTTCCCGTCACTCCCTATTTCGTGGAGAAGGTGATTGAGAAAGAGCGTCCCGATGGTATCTTTCTCGCTTTCGGTGGTCAGACAGCGCTCAACTGTGGAGTGAAACTCTACGAATCCGGTGTTCTGGAGAAATATAATGTCAAGGTGCTCGGTACGCCGGTACGTGCCATTATGGACACTGAAGACCGTGAGCTCTTCGTCAAGAAGCTCGACGAGATAGATGTGAAGACAATCAAGAGCGAAGCTGTGGAATCTGTAGAGGCGGCTCTTGTTGCTGCCGACCGTCTCGGATATCCTGTCATCATCCGCGCGGCATACGCTCTCGGTGGTCTTGGCAGCGGTTTCTGCGACAATCGCGAGGAACTGATCTCGCTCGTGGAGCAGGCACTCTCCTTCTCTCCGCAGGTATTGGTAGAGAAGAGTCTCAAAGGGTGGAAGGAAGTAGAATATGAGGTGGTGCGCGACCGTTTCGACAACTGTATCACCGTCTGCAATATGGAGAACTTCGACCCTCTCGGCATCCATACCGGTGAGAGTATCGTAGTGGCACCATCACAGACTCTTTCAAACGAAGACTATCACATGCTTCGCAAGCTCGCCATCAAGATTATCCGTCACATCGGAATCGTTGGTGAGTGTAACGTGCAGTATGCTTTCGACCCCGAATCTATGGATTACCGTGTGATCGAGGTCAACGCCCGACTCTCCCGCTCTTCGGCTTTGGCATCAAAAGCCACCGGATATCCGTTGGCTTTCGTTGCTGCAAAACTTGGTCTCGGCTATGGCCTGTTTGATCTTAAGAACTCTGTGACCCGTTCAACTTCTGCATTCTTTGAGCCGGCACTCGATTACATCGTCTGCAAGATTCCGCGCTGGGACCTTGGTAAATTCCATGGTGTGCGTCGTGAGATCGGCAGTTCGATGAAATCCGTGGGAGAGGTGATGGCGATAGGGCGCACCTTTGAGGAAGTAATCCAGAAAGGTCTCCGCATGATAGGGCAGGGAATGCACGGATTCGTGGAGAACAAACCTATCAAGATTGATGACATAGACAAATCGCTCAGCGAACCGACGGATAAACGAATATTCGTAATCGAAGAGGCTTTCCGCAAAGGATACACTGTAGACAGAATACATGAACTGACTAAGATCGACCGCTGGTTTCTTGAGAAACTGCATATCGTTTATACCACATGTTGCGAGCTTGAATCGCTCTCCTCTCTCGAAGAGGTTTCAGATGAACTGATGAAGCGCGCGAAGAGCCAGGGATTCAGTGATTTCCAGATTGGTCGCGCTCTTTGGGGCGAAGATATGAACCGCCGTAGCGCCGAACTTTCGAATATCGTGCGTGCAGATCGTCTGCGCCGTGGCATCCGTCCGGTGGTTAAACAGATTGATACTCTCGCAGCTGAATATCCGGCACAGACCAATTATCTGTACCTCACATATAACGGCGCGCAGAATGACGTGAAATACCTCGGCGACAAACGTTCGGTTGTTGTGCTCGGTTCCGGTGCTTACCGCATTGGAAGCTCCGTAGAGTTCGACTGGTGCGGCGTGAATGCCCTTATGACCGTGGCAGAAGCCGGTTATCGCCCCGTGATGATAAATTATAACCCAGAGACTGTATCGACCGATTACGACATGTGTGAGCGTCTTTATTTCGACGAGCTTACATATGAGCGCGTGATGGATATTCTCGAACTTGAGGTGCCTCACGGTGTAATCCTCTCTACCGGTGGTCAGATTCCTAACAATCTCGCCATGCGTCTCGATGCCGCGAAGGTCAACATTCTCGGTACTCAGGCAAAGGATATCGACAATGCGGAAGACCGCAATAAGTTCTCCTCTCTTTGCGACTCTATCGGCGTTGATCAACCTCGCTGGCGCGAGCTAACGTCAATGGCTGATATCGATCTCTTTATGGAGGAGGTCGGTTTCCCGGTGCTTGTGCGTCCTTCATACGTGCTTTCCGGAGCTGCAATGAACGTATGTTCCAACGAGGATGAGCTTCAGCGATTCCTCAAGTTGGCTGCAAATGTGTCGAAACAGCATCCTGTGGTTGTTACCGAATTCATACAGGGTGCGAAGGAAATTGAGATGGATGCCGTGGCTCAGAACGGAGACATCAAGCTTTACGCAATCTCCGAACATATTGAGTTTGCAGGTGTGCATTCCGGAGACGCAACAATCCAGTTCCCGCCGCAGAAACTCTATGTGGAGACAATGCGCAGGATAAAGAAGATTTCGGGACGCATCGCTGCCGCTCTTCATATTTCCGGACCTTTCAACATCCAGTTCCTTGCGAAAGATAACGACATTAAGGTTATCGAATGTAACCTGAGGGCGTCGCGCAGCTTCCCCTTTGTTTCCAAGGTTTCCAAGCAGAACTTTATCGACACGGCTACTCGCGTGATGCTCGGTCTGAATGTTGACAAGCCAGCTAAATCCGCCTTCGATCTCGATTATGTAGGTATCAAGGCGTCGCAATTCTCCTTCTCACGTCTGCAAGGCGCTGACCCCGTGCTTGGTGTGGATATGTCGTCAACGGGTGAGGTCGGATGTATCGGCGATGACACATCCGAGGCGATCCTGAAGTCGATGCTTTCCGTAGGATATACGATACCGAAGAAAACCGTCCTGATAAGCGGAGGAACAGCCCGTTCGAAGGTAGATCTTCTTGAACCGGCAAGGATGCTCCATCGTAAGGGATATGTAATATACGCCACAGAGGGCACACAGCGCTTTTTAGCGGAAAATGGAGTGCCGGCAATACAAGTATACCTCCCGAGCGACGGAAGGCACCCACAGGCGCTTGAAATGCTCCACAACAAGGAGATTGAGTTGGTGGTCAATATCCCGAAGAATTTGACTCCGAAAGAGCTTAGCAACGGCTACAAGGTTCGTCGCGCAGCAATCGACCTTAACATCCCCTTGCTTACAAACGCTCGTCTCGCCTCCGCCTTCATCCGCGCCTTCTGCGAGATTCCCCTCTCAGACATCAAGATCAAGAGCTGGGACGAGTATTGATTTAAGTTTTCATTAGTTTGACAATAATGAAAGCGGCTTCGCAAAATATGCCATTTGCGAAGCCGCCTTTGTCTATAGGCTGTTTTTGAAAGATTATTTGGCAGGCATAACAAGATGCATCGGACCTATGATATGACCGAGACCGTAATTGTAGAACACTACTTGTTTCTTCTTCTTGTCAACCTTATGAATGCCTAAGCTTGCGCGGTAATCAAGTTTATTAACCTTCACATTACTTCTGAAGCCACCGGGGTAGACAATCATGTCGAGACCCTTTGTCATATATTTGTCAACCGCCGGATTTTTGCGTTGGTTCATGTATACAGACATCATCACTTCAGGATTCATCGGGAAGTTAATGCCATCTATTTCCTGTTTAATCAGAGAAGCATATTGCACTTCGTTAAGCAATTTTACATCTTTCCCTGCTTTCTCTTGCAATGCAGCGATAAAGTTCTTGGCAGATGGGAAAGATTCTCCTTCCTTTGCGAGTTTCCCAGCCGAATTTTGGATATCCATTTTATTGAACGACGGATAGAAGAAAGCGATCTTCTTTAATTTGTCAAGGTCTTTTTCATATGCCAAATCAAGTCCGACTTTGGCATAATTCTTCAATCCATTCTCGTCAAAGCTATATGTATATTCACTCCAAGGATCTGAACCGATGATGTCTTTTGCCAGGTCAACCGACACGGGATCAGCACTGACATAGAAAGGGGCTACCTCTACTTCATGCACCGGCTCGCTGTCGATCACACGGCTTCCGGGACCATCATAGCCATACGAAAAAGTGCTGCTTGGAACAAGTACGAATTTCACATCGTGTCCTGCGATATTGACAATTTTTTCTTTTGGCAGGGTATCTTCCGGTGAAGCTGCGGCTGCCGGTGCGGTTGCAGGCGCTGCTGCAGTGGGTTCTGCCACTTTCTCCACGGATTCAACATCTGTCATCTTGATGGTGGATTGAGTGCCGCCAATCTCGATTACGATTTTATCGGTGGGATCCATCGAAATGAGTGTGCCGGTAAGTTCTACGCCATTTTTGAGTTTGACCTTGGCGAGATCTGCTTGCGCTGCAAAGCATATACCGGCAAGCAATAAGGCTGAAATCAAGAAAAACTTTTTCATCATGTTGATATTTAGTTGGATTTTGAAAACACAGATTGGAAATTCACGCTTTCCAGAAGAAAGAAGAAAGTTCACTTAAGGCAAGTGATAGAACAAAGTTAGCCAATTAATCCTGATTATGCAAACATATCTGTGTTAAGTAAGTATTGAAAATTAGTTTATAGTAAGTAAATGTTTTGCTTATTTAAATTTTGAATCTTTTGGATGCTTTCTCGTTTTCTCATCAGTCACATAGCCCGCTATGCTCCTTCTTCTAAATCAAGAAATCATCTCAAAATCTCCTAAAATTTAATATAAGCTAATTCCCAACACTTACTTAAATCCATGAACTTATCTGATGCTGAATCTCAGGATGAAGCCTTAATCGAACCGGAGGGTTATGATTGAGGTATTGTCATATCCTCCATTGTTGAGAGCTAAGGAGAGCAAAGCTTCCGCGGAGGCGGCATTCTCAGCGATTTCGGGGTCGGAAACCATATCGAAGAGACCATCGGAGCAGACTACGAATATATCGCCCGGCACGATGGCAGTAAGAGTGATGTCAAGTGTGACACTTGGCATTCCCATGCAATTTGTAATGACACGACGGCCGCCACTTTCCATGGTGTGCTCTCGTGTCATTTGTTTCAGATTTTCGTAGCGTAGTCTGTACACCCGCGAATCGCCTGCATTGAGCACGAAGGCATTCTCTCCGCATATGAGCAGCCCCGTCAAGGTAGAAGACATGCCGCAACCGGCAGCTTCTGCGAGAATGTTTTCGTTGACGCGCTGTATCTCTCCTTTCAGTTTCATGATAAGCTCATTTTGGTCTGTGTCAGGCGATAGTTTCTCGAAAAATGAGCGGAAGCCTTCGCAGGCAGCCATCGAGGCTTCCTCGCCCCGGGCGTTGCCTCCCACTCCGTCACACACAATGGCGGGAAAGACAATGCCTCCTTCAGGAATGTCAAAGCTGAAAGAGTCGGCATTGTCACGTAATATCTGATTCCCAACGAGGATTGTGTCCTCGTTGTTTGCGCGTATGAGTCCGCGGTGGCTTATGGCATGGTATGTAAGTCTCATTCGGCTATAAAATCATAAGAATTAGCGAAGCGGATGGTGTCGCCTATATTAAAATGCAGGGGAGAGAAACACCATTGTCCGTTGACTGCGGTGCCGTTGCGGGAGCCTTCGTCGGTGATTATCCATCCTTGCGGATCGCGCCGGATACTGGCATGGCGTGCCGAAAGGAATTTCAGCGGTGCCAGCATCGAAGCATAGCGACCCTCAAGGCGACCGAGCACCAAGCCATCGGAAAGATCAATTGTAAGCCCCATTTCGCGGCTTACAAGGCGCGTGGCGGCACGAGGTGAAGAGGAAGTATCCGGAGGAGGTGTGCTCCCCGTTTGAGACGCGGAAGCGGCTTTAGAACCGGCTGCCACAAGCGGCTTGCCGCATTGACCGCAACGTTTTCCTGCCCCTTTCCCCGGAATGCCGCAGTCGGGACAAATAAATATCTGTTCGCCACACTGGTCGCAGTAGAGCGAATCATCATCGATCTGTTGTTTGCAATGATAGCACTTCATTCTATTGTCATGTCTTCGCGACGCAGCCAGTATAGTTCCTCACGGTCGTGTGAGGACATTCTGCGCAGGCGGCGTCCCTGATTAATTTTAACTTTGTTGAAATAATTCACAGCTTCAGCTGCATTGCCGAAATTTGCCCCTTTGTTGAAGACAAGGGTGCGGAAATAATCACGCATCTCCTCTTCTGCAAATTCATCGATATGCATACTCTCTTTCCTAAGGAGATTGAGAAAGATGACTGCAAGCTCATCGGCGTTATAGTCTTCGAAATGGACTTTGACATCAAAACGACGGTCGAGACCGGAGTTCGTTGCCTGCCATTCAGCCATCTCACGTGGGTATCCGGCGGCGATGCAAACCATTTTACCCCGATAATCGTTGAGCAATGTCAGCAATTCGGGAGAAGCATCCTTGGTGCCGAAGCCGCCGTCATTGAGCCCGTAAGCCTCGTCTATGAAGAGCACTCCTCCGAGACCACGGTTCACAACCTTGCGGGTTTGGGCACCTGTCTGACCTACCAAACCGATTATCATGTCAGAAGGCTTGACTTCCACAAGTTTGTTGCTCGGCAGCAGACCTAATGAATAGAAAATATCGCCCATAATGCGAGCCACAGTGGTTTTGCCTGTTCCCGGATTGCCTAAGAAGAGATAGTGGCTCATAGGCACCCTCGGCTGCCTTCCTTCCATTGCCGCGCGTTCCTGTTCGATAGTGATGGCATCAGCAAGGTCATGCACGATTTTCTTTACGGAAGCAAGTCCGACGAGTCCGTCAAGCTCCTGCATACACTGCTTGATATCCACCTTCTTGGGCGATTCATAGGGGATATCTGCCGCCTCGATGGTAAACATCTGGTCGTCGGTAAGTTCGTCCATGCATTCGCCGAGTCGGTCTGCCTGACGTTCAAGCGTCTGGTTGAAAAGCTTCATCATTGCGCCGGCATTTCCGAAGTTTTTGTCTTTCGCGGTGTGCATCTCCTGCACCTTTTTCTGCAACAGCTCTTCCGCATCCGCCGTCATGGTAAAGCCCTCTTTTTTAGCACGCGACTTGAAGATATCTACGAGCACATTTACAGGATAATCCTCGATATGTATGCGGTGGGTAAACCTCCGAGCGAGTCCCGGGTTTGCGTTGGCTATAAATTCTTCAATTTCCATCTTATAACCCGCGATGACAGTTACGAATTTGCCGGCATCGTTACTCATACGGGTCATTAGTGCTTCAACGGCGGCTGTTCCGTCCTTATCTTTGTCTGTGGGGTTATCCATCGGGATGAGATTATATGCCTCGTCAATAAAGAGCACTCCTCCGAGAGCCTCATCAACAGCCTTGTCCATATTTACTCCGGCAGAATTAGCCATGGAATCAAGAAGGGTTTTCCGCTCCCGTTCCACCACATGCCCCTTCGACAATACGCCCATCGCCTTGAATATGCGTCCGAGGCGCTTTGCTATTTCAGTCTTGCCCGTACCTGGACTTCCCGTGATGGCGATGTGGATATTATCCACCTTGGCATTTGCTCGACCTGTCTGTGCCCTACGGCGGTTCAGCTCGACATTGCGGGCTATGCGCCTCAGCTGATCCTTTACCGCGTCCATACCTATCATGTCGTCAAGTTCGGCGAGGATGTCGTCTACCGACTTGGTTTTTCCTTCCTCTCCCTCAATATCTTGCATGGTCAGGAAATATCCTGAGGCAGGATCGGCTGCGAGACGGTTTTTCATGCGCTCCACAGCTTTTATAAACACAGTCCTTACCTCTCTGGCATTTCCGAAAGTGCGGCTGCGGGTGAGATACATTTTCTTGAATACATTTCCTACATTCGCATCAGCTTCCGGATTCAACCTCAATCCCTCTTTTGATGAATTTACCATTCGACGGAAGATTTCGGTAAGTTCTTCGGCAGTGTAGTCGCGGAAATTTATTATAGAGTCGAAACGTGAGGCAATACCGGAATTGATTTGCACAAATTCACCCATTTCCTTTGTGTAACCGGCAAGGATCACCACAAGTTTTCCACGATTGTTTTCAGCCTGTGTGAGAATGGTATCTATGGCATCCTTGCCGTGCGAATCATTGCCGAGCTGATAAGCCTCGTCAATGAAAAGCACGCCTCCCATCGCCTTTTGGAATGCCTCAACGACTTTGGATGTCGTTTCTCCTACGAACTGGGATACAAGGTCATTTTTCGACACCTCTTTCAGATGCCCTACGGGAAGTGCTCCCAATGCGTTGAGGGCTTCTGCGAAAAGGCGTGCCATTGTAGTCTTTCCCGTTCCGGGATTACCGAGAAACTGATAATGGTGCATCACACGTGCGGGTCTGCCGGCTTTCACGTCATCTGCGATGGAGTTGGCAATGTCGCGTATGGCATTTTTAACCTCATCCACACCAACATATTTGTTGAACTCAGCCATTACTTGTGGAAGGGTCTTAGGCTTGAATTCCTTCCCTTCTACGTAATCAGGACCAAGCAAAGAGTCTGTAGAACCTATTGCTGCGATATCGATGTTATACGCCCTGGTTGTGGCATTGTGTCCTCCTGCTCCCAATGCATCATCAGGCTGTCGACGATCGTTTTCAAATATGCGGCGGAGTTTCTCTTCCGCCTCCCGTGTTAGCTGCCGTTTATATTTTTCAGAGAGCTGCCGGCGTGCGATTTCCATCAATCCGTCAACTGTCAGTTCCTCAGTTTCAAAGAAATAATTGATGGCTGCTGCGGAATTCGGATTCTCATTGAAGAATTTGCGTAGACGTTTGTTGCCGGTGATGATTACCACGGGTTTGGAGCCATCTTCGCGCCAGCGGCGTGCTGCCTGAAGAATATGGTCGAGTTTCGCAACCTCCTCAGCTTCGCCGTCAGGCACGAGCTTCTGCGATTCTTCCACGATTATGGCTGAATTTGAGAGTCGGTCGGTATGCTTGTCGAGATTCTTGATCCAGTTGTCGAAATCCACGGGATTAACGACTTCCGCTACCGGACTCCTCAGCACACCCGCATCTGCCAGCGCAGCAGTTATGGCTTTGGCAACAGTGGTTTTGCCTGTGCCGGCATCGCCTGTAATGACAAAGCTGAGCTGCATTCGTGAGGCAATATTGTTTCGCGTGCAGAAATCATGCTTGGAGCGTGCTTTCTCCACAATGTCATCAAGCTGAGTCCTGATTGTTCTCTTGTCGATAAGGGTGTCAAGCGGATTAGCATCGGTTGCGCTGCCGGAAGCCATCGCTATCGGTGTGCCGCACCACTTGCAGTATTTTGCCGTGGGGCGGTTCGGTTTATTACATTTCGAGCAGTTCACTTTTTCTGAATATTGACTTTACGTAGTTTTTTCTTTGAATTGCAATAGATTCCATGTGCTATGATTGTGGCATCCTGCGTGTAGGCTGTATCGATCTGCAGATAGATACTGCTGTTGTCTGTTTTGGGGAGCACAACAGGGAAAGCGGCTGCTGTTTTCCCAGCCATGGTCTGGCGTGTGTTTCCGCTGCGATAATCTATCGACATGACAGCCTCCAGTTCCCCATCCTTGAGAGCCCTGAAATCGATGGTTGCGGGCGTGCCTTCGATATCGCCGCGGAAATTACCTTGCAGAAGTTCAATTCCGGCAGGTGATTTCTCCACTGGGTTGTTTATGCCCCGTGCCGTGAACCAGCACAGCACGCCTCCGACCAAAGCCATCGCGAGCATAAACAATGCGCTTCTGCGCACTCCGGGAAGCTCTGCATAGGCTCTTTCGGAGCTTTCATTTATCACGCAGACAGGGTAATCGTCAGGAACATTGATAGGGAATACCTTGTCAAGACAATCGAAGCGTATTCCCACAAAATATCGCTCTACGGCTTCATCCCAGTCAAGATCGGAATATTGGTCATCGAAATATTTCTTTCCTCCGAGAAATACCCTTTTACCTAAAAATATCAGCGAAACAAGCATTAGACCTATTACCAGCCAAGGCACGATAAATCCGAGGAATGTGAATGCAAGTTTAACTAATATGAAGGCTACCACACCGGCTATGGCACCAAGAATGAAGCCATAGTCATCACCGATCATACCAAGGAATATCAATCCTCCGACACCTATGCCTACCCAATAGCCTACGGTTGCAAGGCTGTCGGAAAAGTCGAGTGCGCCCATGGTTACCGTGAGATAAATACCGGCTGCGCACATAATGAGCAAGGGTAAGAAACCGAATATACCTGCTATCCACCGCCAGACCTTCACTTTGCGCCAACTCTGTTCATTGACCTGCATTGCTACGGCTATGTCCGTTGCGCTGTCTTCAGATTGCAGGCAATACGAGCATTCCGGCAGACTGTCAAGGGCATCGGAATATTCTGAAGTGCGTTTGAGGTAGGATTTTTTCTTATAGTCTGCATTGGGATCCTCCTGATAGAAGAGGGCGAGCCAGTCGGCGAGTATATCCTGATCATCCGATGATATTTCAGACATATCCGTCTGTTCGATATCCTTCGGCTTTTCAAAAGTATGACCGTCGATAGTGATCGGTGGAACCTTCCCTAAGAGGCCTGTTGCCGCTTTAAACCGGGCTACACGAAGGGTATAGGGAGCGAACTTTTTCTTGTTGTCTTGAGAGTTCAGTTCCAGACAGTATTCTATCCATTTTATCTGACTGTCGTATTGCCCCTTGGCGCTCAGATAAGCATACAGACGGCTTTTCTCAAAACCGGGAGCGACACTGTCGAGCAACGGACCGGCTTTCTTGACTCCCGAAATTTCATCAACAATGCGTTGTGCCAACTGCTGTACGGAGCCATAATCGCTCGTAGCCAATGGAGAGAAATAGAATGAACGGTCGGGAGTTAGGGTATATGTTATATACCACCAGTCGTTAGGTTTCTTCATGGCTTTTCCTGCCAAAGCAGGATCCTGGATGGCAACCCACATCAGGAACGCCGGACTCGTCAAGCCGGATATGTCAGAGATTGTATAGTTCCCGAGGGCTTCTCCGAGTTCTTTAAGGTTGTGTATTTCTATTCGTTTCCCATTCTGTATGAACGTATATGGCATCTCCGGATTCAGGGTCAGGCACGCTGCGTAAAGACCCTCGTCACGGTTCCCGGGGAAGCGGTTTTCGGTAATATCCTCCATTGCCATGGCGAGCTCCGGACGCTCGATATCGCGAAACCATTTTGCAATCTTGTCGGAGTAAAGATACTTTTTTGCAAGTTCCCGGTCCGTCCACATCATGTCGCTGAGTTCTTTGGGCGTGTGGGCTATAAGTCCGGCTGTTGCGTTAAATATAATCTTGAACTCTGCCAGCGAATCATCCTCCTTTTCCTGGAATATGCTTTCCCCTTTGCTCCAGCGTATCATTTCGTCAAATCCTGCGCGCACATCAGGATTTCGGCGTGTCAGGGCTTTGATCAGTCCGAGCATGTGGTCGCTCATTTCGCCGCGTTGAGGATAGGGCAGTGTTTCTTCCTGTTTGTCATGCACGAGTTTTGTTTCGTCGGCAAGTAGTCTGCCTTCACCCATCCACAAAGCCATCAGGGTCATCCCCATGGAGAAGAAATCGGCTTTCGGTCCGACATAAGTAGGGGTGCCGGGAATGTAGGTGTACATCTCAGGGGCGGCATATATTTTCGTGCGCCCGGCATCGGTGACGGTACGCCGGTCTTTGTCAAGCATTTTCGCCAACCCCCAGTCAGTGAGCACAAAGCGTGTCTGTTCTTTGTCGACGAAGAGGAAATTGGCAGGCTTTACGTCGCGATGAAGAACACCTTTGCTGTGTGCGAAGTCAAGAGCCGAAGCCATCCTGGCGGCAAGCATTCGTAGTTTTTCTTCGTCTCCATGCACGTTGACATTTGCGAGCGATCCTCCGCAACAATGCTCCATAACTTCATAGTGATAGTCTCCGCCACCTACATCATCATGCCATTGCCCGTGAGCATATATATCGACGAGAAGACCATTGCCGCGCTGCTCCATGATTCGCTGAAGCACATCATGGTTGGGCACCACGCCGCGTCGATAGAGTTTCAGGGCATAGAGATTGCCGCCGTTTTCTACTTCGAAGATGATGGCTTCACCTGACTGGTCGGAGATAACGCGCTTTACACTGAATGTCAGCCCGTTCAAGATATAGAAGGAATATACCGGACAATCACCCTTTTTCCCTGCTGATTGTTTCGGTTGCCCTCCCGTGGTTGATTCCTGTGGAGTATTGCCCCAGCCTCCCGTTTTCGCTGTGGTTGATTCCTGCGGAGCATTGCCCCAGTCTCCGGTTTTGGCTGTTGTTGATTCCTGCGGAGCATTTCCCCAGCCTCCGGAGCCTGCTGTGGTTGATTCCTGTGGAGCGTTGCCCCAGCCACCGGAGCCGGCTGTAGTTGATTCCTGCGGGGCGTTGCCCCATGAGGGTTTTTGATTTGCCATTATCCGTAAATTATTTTAGCCACAGGAGTGGGCTGGTTTACGAAAATCCAGGTGCCTCCAAGCTGTGGCTCAGCGCATTCACTGGGTTGATTATGATGGCAACCACAGTAGTTGCATACCCATTCCTGCTTCGTAGCGCGCATTTCTACTGTCATTATCTTTCGGGCGCAGAAGAAGTTGCGTTTCTCTTCAGGGGTTGCGGAAGGAGACGGAAGCATCGAACTGATAGTGCGCTGCAATTCGGCAGCCTTTTCTTTGTAAGCATTGATAGCAGACTGAAGCACATCTCCTGTGAGCACCTTCCCCTGAGGTTTGGGTTGGGTTTTCGGCATATCCGGCACTTTCAGCGATGCCACGCCGGAGAACAGGTCGGCATAGCGTCCTGCAGCTTTGCGTGCCTCTTCGTTGAGTGCAGTGTCGAGTGTGGCTTTAGGCACACCTGCGTTGAGTATTTGCCTTTCGAGTTCAGCCATCTCTGCGGCAAGTTGTTCGGCTCGTCGGAATGCCGGATCTGCTTTGGCTTGTCGCACTGCTTCTCGCGCAAGATCATTGAGCGGCGTGTTGCAATGGCTGCAGAAACTTCGGTGGCTGACGGTGCCGCAATTAGGGCACGTTATGCCTCCCCGCGGGCTACCGCAGTCAGGGCAGAAACGCTCGTCTTCATCAATCTCAGCACCGCAGAAGGTGCACGTGCCACTACTGTCAGCGTTGTTCTCCTGAGTGGCGTATTTTTGTTTGTATAGGTGTTGTTCGCGATATTGATGCTGTTCCATTTTGTCAGAAAATTTCTTTAAAAAGTGCTTAAGAATACAGATATCCTGCAAGTTGCGTAAGAGAGTCCAATCTCCGGACTATTCCATGAACGGTATTTGTTATTGAGGGGAAGGGTATTGTTGCCATATTTTTCACTGGTGACTTCAACGGCAGTTTTGTCATCGTTCATCTTTGCGTATATTGGAGCTACATATGGTCCGTATTGGCTCGGCAGCATGGCATCAATACGGATTGTGCTGCCATCTTCCAATTCTGACAAAGGCACCTTGTCGCCCCATCCTGATTCCACTCCTAATGCATTGACGGAAACTGACACTCGAAGAAATTCCATAATCTGTATATTTAATTTAAGTTTTGCAAGCTTCAACTTAAAGTTTAAGAGTTTAGAAGTTAAGGAGTTTATCCGATGCGAATATGACTGTGTTTTCTTTTTTCGCATCAAACAAATAAACTTATAAACTGCGCTAAGCGCGATTAAACTTATAAACTTCAACTTTTCGCTTGTGAAAGTTGTATATTTAAATTGCTAATTTTGATGTTGTTTAAGTTGATAAAACAATTCCACGCACATCTGAGAAGTCGTGATTCTTCAATGCTTCTGGTGAAATAAGGAAATCGAGCACACCGAAGTCCATGAAATTCAACACGAAGTCTTTACCTTCAAATGAGTCAATCTGCAGTAGGATTGACCAGTCTTCGAAAGGTTTGTCCCATGTCTCCCATTCCCTGTGTGTAGGCTCGGCAAATAGTTCATGCTCATCGCTGAGTGGTTCTACGTTACGGGCGAATGTTATTTCCATCTCTTCAGGTGCCGTAGGATTGTCTTCATCATCGAGGAGCACGACTTCATTCATGTCATTAATTTCAGGTAAATACAAGACCTTTACATCATCAGCATCGCTTATATAGCCCTTGATGCCATCGCTCGCTGCCATATATCCTAGATAGTGGTCGATTTTGGCAAAGAATGAGAGTAAACCATCCTTAGGCAGAGGATTGTCGGGTGCAAATTCCGCTAATTGTTTCAGGTTTATCTGGCAGATGAAGAAGTAAGGATAGGGATCTCCTTCATCGTCGATATACGTAGGATATTCCGTGCTTTTAGGCAGGTCGGGATTGCCCCAGAAGCGTGAAGCCCCTGTCGAAAGTTTTTCGAAGGGCATTCTCAATGTCAGATAGATAGGTTTCATCAGTCTTCCTCAATTATTTGTTCCGGTTCCCAGATAGTGTTCATTATATCAAGCGCATCAGTGTTGCCATTCTCTACGGCACTTGCCAGAAGGTCGTAGTATCGGTCCATATCGGTCATGAATGTCTCCGGATCATTTGTTTCTGCTGCTACTTTCAGCCATGACCATCCAGTCTCGTCATCGGGTGCCAGTGCTCCTTTTTCAATCCCTTCGAGAAGGATCTCCTGAAACTGACCGAGCCTCACAATCTTGGCTGTGTGCCAGTTGTTGCATGCGCTAAGCAGAGCCTTAAGCGGATAGTTGCCCACATCGCCGAGTTCCAGGTCCAGGTCAAGGAGTGCAAGCACACGCTCTTCATCATCTACTGTTTCTGGGATTACCGAGCTCGTGGCGTTTTCATGAATCGGTATGATTTTATCCATTATTTCAGGTATCTGTTCCCATGGGGTGAGGAAATCGTATTTAATTGTCATGGTGATTTCGTCGCTGCTGATATAGGGACTGTTATCAATGACATATGGACCGATTACCCATTCCTCCTCAAGTTTGAGTGTACGTTTCTCTTTGCTGTGGATGTGGATGAGGGTTATGGATTCTTCAGTGATTTCTATAACCATTAGCTTTCCGCAGACGAGACTGCCTGTGTCAACCAAGTTCCCTACGCGAATGTTGCGGGAATCTATTCGAACGCTCTCATCGTAATTCGTTGCAACGGATTGATCACGCACGTAATGGTGCACAACTATATCAAGCACTGTCGGCAGCAAATCTTTCATGCTGAATTTTGTTTCCTCTTTTCTGGCTTCTTTTTTTTCTTCCATATCAGTCAAAATCAGTCAAAAATTACTCCCGGGTTCATTGTGTTAGGGGAGTTCCACTCAATACCCCTGTTGGCGAGTGCAGCCTTTCGGGTGTGCCAATGTGCGAAGCAGAATCCCATGCCTCTGTGCATGCCGGCAAGTTCCTCAGCCACTTCCCGCTCAACACTTTCGATCACATTCTCCATCTCTTCGGTGCGTTCCACCGGGTCAAACTTCAAATGTTTGTGATATTTCCTGCAATACTCCTCCATGGGTAGTGAAAGGTCTATATAATCGCGTAATTGAGCAAGTTTTGCGTTATTGTCAACATCGTTTGGAGCGAGTGCCTGCATGTATTCTCTTACGCTTATGCAGAAACGGGGAGTAAATGTTTCCTCCATCTGATCAAGCATCTGTCCGAGCAGGGTAGCCTTGTCGGCAGGTGTGTCGAATTCTCCCGCCAACGTGTCCGGCAGCTCTTTCATAAGAGCAAAAGCCCTACGTCCCGGCGTTATGTTCTTCCAGATATCGCCGAAACTGTTGGCATTCGCCACCATTTTGGTGAATATATCTGCAAGTTCCTTTATTTTTTCTTCCATTACATCATAATTGATTAATGTCTCTAAATTAAAACAGGTGCGATTACCTGTGTTTACCATAAGTAAAAAATATATATTTGTGTGGTCAAAAAAAAGTATTTATTTTAAGTAAACAATCTTTGCAATACGTACAAATCGCATTAATTCAAATTATTACATGCTTTTTTGTTTTTTCTCTCTGTAAGCTGTTGGCGAGCACCCTTTGTGTTTGGCGAACACTCTTGAGAATACGGATCCGCAACTGAAACCAGACTTGATAGCAATGTCCTGGATAGGAATTGAGCCATCTGAAAGCAGTGTGCAGGCGTACGCCACACGATGCGAATTCACATAGCTATAGAAGTTGGTGGCTGAATCGCTGTTGAAAAATTTGCTGACATACGTGCGGTTTGACCCCACTTCTTTTGCTATGTCAGACAATTTCAGGTCAGCTTTCAAAAAAACTTTCTTTACGACAAACAGTTCTTCGATGCGTTTTGCCAGAGAATTGTCAATAGTCACTTCATCCGTGTTTATCTCCGGAGTCCAGTCTGAAAGCTCGTCAATTACCGACTCGTGGCGGAAGAGAAAGAATGAAATAACCATCCATAGAAGTAGATTGCAAATCATATAAACACACTCCATATAAAAATGAAATGCAATAGAGTCGAAAATCCAGAGTCCAAGTATAATATAAAATGTGTATAGAATTATCCTAAGCCAATTTAGGTTGACATTCTCTGTGTATGAATACTGTTCTTTGAGATAACGGTTATAGCGTGGGATACTTATTGCAGTCCATATTAGATATGTTGTGCCATATATGGCTGCCCATGCCACTTCGATATAGAACAGCCAGGAAACGTTGGTGATAAAGTACAACACCGGCAGCAGCACAAAGGGTAACTCCTGCCAAACCATGCTCCTTAAAGTCAAGTGCCCAGGTCTTACAAGCTCGGTCAGTATGAAGGCATACATTGGTACAGCAACCATGTCGAAGGCTGTCGACATTTCCCAGTAGTCTGTCTCGTAAAACATTCCCATTCTTAAGATTATGAAATCTTTGATACACTGTAACGAGATTGTAAGCATCAGCAAAGTTACGAGTTTGTGGAGTCTTTCTCCTTTGCGCCAAAAGAAAACCGCTATCATGCCGAAAAACATGGTGGACAGTCCTGATATATATGAAATGTCGATATATTCCATCTGCAATAGCTGTCAAAAAAAATTTTACGTGTCCCGTATGCCGATTTTTCTCTTTCGTGCCCAAATATAGATAAAATATTTGAACTTTGTGCAATTTATGTTACTAAACACAAAATCGTGCTATCGCTTGATAAGTAAGAAGTAAAATGTTAGAAGTAAGAAGTGAGAAGTATGAATTGGAGTGTCTGAAACTTTCGCGTCTGCCCTTGAAGAGGGCATATAATTATAACACCATATCGGACAGACGCTCCCGCAAGGAGGGTCTGTCCGGTGTGGTGTCATTATCTCTTCGCGTCGCTGCGGCCTCGACGAGGTCGGTTAATGGTTTTGTCTCTTTGTGCAGAAGCAATGCAGAAAGTCCTCCTCGAAGTGAAAAAATTTTCGTGTATGCGGTAATAATTGTCAAAATATTCGATTCTCAAAGCCTTAAAATTGAAGTCGCGATATCTTAATATCTATATAATCAGCGACATATGTATGTTATCAACATTTCTTTATTTCTGATGAAATAAAATCATAAAAGGCAAAATAATGCACCATGAGTTATTGAAGTCTTAATTATCTTCAACTTTGAGGAGTTTTGCTCGTTTTTTATTATTTTTGTAAGTTGGATTGAAAGTTAATGTTAAAATTTTAATTTTTAATATTCGCACATGATCGAATTCATGACAGAGGGTGTGGAAATGCCCAAACTTGATTTTGAAAGAGTACAGAGATGGATCGGGGAGGTTGCAGCCGATCATGGCTACACTGTCGGTAATCTCAATTATTGTTTCTGCGATGACGAATATATCCTCGAAACCAATCGCAAGTTTCTTCAACATGATTACTACACGGACATAATTACGTTCGATTATACGCGAAGGAATCGTATTGCAGGGGATATCGTCATTTCTCTCGATACCGTCGCTTCAAACGCCGCGGAAATCGGTGTGAGCTATGAATCCGAGTTGCTTCGCGTGATCATTCATGGCGTGCTTCATCTTTGCGGCATCAACGACAAGGGTCCGGGCGAGCGCGAGATCATGGAAGCAGAAGAAGATCGAGCACTTAAGTTAATGTGTAATGTTTAATGTGTAATGTTTAATTTTTTTGATACACGCTTTGTATTCCGACGTTACACATTAAACATTAAAAGAGGCATTAAAAATTTAACATTTAACATTTAACATTGCACATTAAACATTACACATTTAACATTACACATTTAACATTACACATTTAACATTACACATTAAACATTACACATTTAACATTACACATTTAACATTACACATTAAACATTACACATTTAACATTACACATTAAACATTATACAGGGGTGAAGTTTGATTTTGATGTAATAGTAATCGGAGGCGGTCACGCCGGATGCGAGGCAGCGGTTGCTGCAGCTCGCTTGGGAGCTGCTACCCTTCTGATTACCAAGGATATGAATCGGGTTGGACAGATGTCGTGCAATCCTGCGATTGGTGGAATAGCAAAGGGTCAGATTGTCAGGGAGATAGACGCTCTTGGCGGTCAGATGGGCTTGCTTGCCGACCGTACGGCTATCCAATTCCGAATGCTCAACCGCTCGAAGGGTCCTGCAGTGTGGAGTCCGCGTGTGCAGAGCGACCGTGCCAAGTATATCGATGCCTGGCGTGAGGTTCTTGATGCTACTCCTAACCTTTCAATATTTCAGGATACCGTTAATGAATTCATATTCAACACTGCTTCGGACTCGGCTGAAAAATCCCTTGAAATCGCGGGCGTAAAGACAGCCTTGGGTCTCGAATTTCATGCCCGTCAGGTGGTGCTGACAGCCGGTACTTTTCTCAATGGACTGATGCATTTCGGTCCTACTCAGATTGAAGGAGGTCGTATTTCGGAGGGTTCTGCAAAGGGACTTACCGAGCAGTTGGTGTCTGTCGGGTTCAAGGCTGATAGAATGAAAACCGGTACCCCTGCCCGGATTGATGGCAGAACTATCCGTTTCGATCTGGCTGAAGAACAACCCGGCGATGTCGGCGATTTTCATAAATTCTCGTTTATGCCCGACTCTAAAAGGGTTCTTGAAAATCGCTCCTGCTGGATAGTGCACACTAATCCGGATGTACATAAAATCCTTAACGATAACCTTGCCGACTCGCCTCTTTACAATGGTCAGATCCGCAGTATCGGACCGAGATATTGCCCGAGCATAGAGACAAAGATTGTGACTTTTGCCGACAAGGATAGCCATCAGCTTTTCCTTGAACCGGAAGGTGAAACAACCGAAGAGTATTATATTAACGGCTTTTCCAGTTCATTGCCTTGGCGAGTTCAGATGGATGCTTTGCAGCGTGTACCAGCGCTTGCAGATGTGCAGTTCTATCGTCCGGGTTATGCAATAGAATACGATTTTTTTGATCCTACCCAGTTGTCACATGATCTGCAGACTCGTTTGGTTGGAGGATTGTATTTTGCCGGTCAGGTGAATGGCACTACGGGCTATGAGGAAGCCGCCGCGCAGGGCCTGATGGCAGGCATCAATGCTGCAAGAAGAAGTCGGGGAGAGGATGGTATTGTTCTTGGTAGGGAACAGGCGTATATCGGTGTGCTGATAGATGATCTTGTCACAAAAGGTGTAGATGAGCCATACCGTATGTTTACCTCCCGTGCCGAATATCGTATTCTGCTGCGTCAGGATGATGCCGACATGCGCCTGACGCCCCTTGGCTATGAAATCGGACTTGCAACGCAAGAACGATATGACGCCATGGAAAGAAAGCGCCACCAGCGCGATTCGTTGATTGCCTTTTGCGAGAATTATCTTGTGAAGGGTACGGATGAGATGAATGCTTTCCTTACAGAGCATGACACAACGCCGCTTACTGCTTCTTTGAGGCTTGTGGAGTTGGTTAAGCGTCCGCAGCTTTCGATTATGACGCTCGCCGGAGCTTTGTCAAGATTGCGTAAGGAAATTGAAAAGATTGAAGATGGAAGAAGAGAAGAGATCGTGGAGGCTGCAGAGATACTGATAAAATATGGCGGCTATATACTCCGCGAACGAGAGCTTGCAGAGAAGCAGACCCGTCTCGAATACGTGAAGATTCCGGACACGATGAATTTTGATGAGATAACGGCAATCTCTACGGAGGCGCGTCAGAAACTTTCGCGTCAGCGCCCTGCCACAATAGGGCAGGCATCGCGCATCCCCGGCATCTCACCCGCCGATATCAATGTCCTTCTCCTTCTCTTGAATCGATAATTTTTGAATGTGAGTATAATTTATAATCCCTTTAATATAAGCCTCTACACCGTGATTTGTTCCACGTGGAACAAATCTAACAAATAAAACAATAATTCAAAATTTAATTATATGATGGAAATTGAAGAATTAAAAACTATCATTCGCGATGTGCCTGATTTCCCTTCAAAGGGAATCCTTTTCCGCGACCTGACCACGATGATTAAGAATGGCGAAGCTCTCCACATAACAGGGAAGGCCCTCGCCGATCTTTATCGCGACAAGGGTGTGACAAAAGTTGTGGGTATTGAATCCCGCGGTTTCATCGGCGGATCCATAATGGCGTATGAATTAGGTTGCGGGTTCGTGCCTGCACGTAAACCTGGAAAACTGCCTGCCGTGACTATCAAGAAAGCATACGCAAAAGAGTATGGCGTCGATACAATCGAGATGCACAGCGATGCGATCAATGAAAATGATGTGGTTGTGCTTCATGACGATCTTCTCGCAACGGGTGGCACAATGCGTGCTTGCTATGACCTCGTAAAGTCGATGAACCCGAAGAAAATTTATATCAACTTCATCGTTGAGCTCACCGGATTGAATGGTCGAGATGCGCTTCCTTCAGACTGCGAGGTTACATCTCTTCTGAAATATTAATTGAGGAGTAATCTTAAAAAGGCAGCCTCATGTCCGATGAATTCGGATATGAGGTTGTTTGATATAAAACAAACAGCTTTTATAATTCAAAAATGCCATAAGGCAAAAAATCTCTCACCATCTTTACATAAAAATAATGACGATGAATTCGAATAAAAATAGCAACGAGGAAGAAAAGCACGATATGGAAAAATTCGATGAAATCGGGAATATGGAATCCCGAAATGAGAGATTTTTTTCTGATATGACAGATTCGGATGATTTGCCCGAATCCATCGAAGAAAATGAATCGAAGGATGCTGCGGCACGCGATAAGGAAATAAAGAACCTACTTGCAGGAACGGGAAGAAATATCGATGAATTCGGAGGATTCGATATAGAAATCAAACCAGACCGCACAAAAGAGGATATATACAATAATCGTCCCGGAAATCAGTTGCGCGAGAAGATACTTAATCTTCCCGATTTGCCGGGAGTGTATATGTATCTCGACCGAACCGGCAAGGTTATATACGTAGGTAAGGCGAAGCGCCTGAAGCGACGCGTGTCGTCATATTTCAACCGACGGCATGACGTAACACGCACCAATCTGCTTGTGCGTAATATCGTGGATATGCGTTTCATCGTGGTGCCCACAGAGGAGGATGCGTTGCATCTTGAGAACGCGATGATAAAGGAATATCAGCCGCGTTATAATGTCTTGCTCAAGGATGATAAATCCTATCCTTGGATTGTGGTTACAAAAGAGCTTTATCCGCGAGTTTTCATGACGCGGGAGAAAGGGATCCACGGTCGTTATTATGGACCTTATGCGAACCAGGCTGCCGCAAAGGTGGTGCTTCAGCTGATACGAGAGGTGTATCCTTTGCGCAGTTGCCGGCATCCCCTCGAAGAGAAGGGCATTGCAAGGAATAAATATTCCCTCTGTCTCGATTATCATATCCACAAATGCCTTGGTCCGTGTCGCGGACTTGTGAGTCCGGAAGGGTATGGAAAATATATAGCAAGGGTGCGCCAGATACTGAATGGCGAGACTGTGGAGCTTGAACGTGTGCTCAAGGATGAGATGTCGAAGCTCAGCGAGGAATGGAAATTTGAGGAAGCTCAAATTGTAAAAGAGAAATATGAGGCTGTCAAGAAATACAACGCGAAGAGTGTGATTGGCGAGGCTTCGCAAGGAGAGGCGGATATGTTTGCTTATGTAGAGAATGAAGACCGTGCGTTCGTCAATTTCATGCATCTTAACCGTGGGGCTGTTACGCAAAGTCTCAATCTCGAATACCGCCGTCAGAAAACGGATATTTCGCGAGAGGAGATTTTGTCGATGGCGATAGCGGAAATTATGGAGCGGTTTGATCGTGATTTCAGGGAAGTGATAGTGCCGTTTATCCCGGATGTGGAATTTGAGGGTGTGAAGTTCGTTGTGCCCACAAGAGGGGAGAAAAAGAAAGTTCTCGATGTCGGAATCAAGAATGCCACGCAATATATGCACGATGTGGAGAAACAGGCTGAGAAGCTTAATCCCGAACGTGGCGTGGAGAAACTGATGGTTCAGATGAAGAGCGATTTTCGACTCGAAGTGGAGCCAAGGCATATCGAATGTTTCGATAACTCGAATATCCAGGGCACGAATCCTGTGGCAAGTTGTGTGGTTTTCCGCAATGGCAAACCGGCGCGTCGCGACTATCGCCATTTCAACATAAAGACAGTGATTGGAGCCAACGACTTTGCTTCGATGAAAGAGGTGTTGCATCGTCGTTACACGCGTATGATGGCAGAAGGAGAACCGTTGCCGCAGCTGGTGGTTGTGGATGGAGGAAAGGGTCAGTTGAGCGCTGCTGTTGAGGCGTTCGACGAGATGGGAATCCGTGGAGAGGTTGCGTTGGTGGGTATTGCCAAGCGCCTTGAAGAGATATACTTCCCCGGCGATTCGCTGCCGCTCTATATCGACAAGAAGTCGCAGAGTCTCAGAGTGATACAAGCATTGCGCGATGAGGCGCACCGTTTCGGAATCACACATCATCGCAATCGTCGAAGCAAATCTCAGACAGTCAGCGAATTGGATTCGATAAAGGGTATCGGGGCAACCACCTCCGCCACATTGATGAAAGAATTCAAGAGCATCAAACGTCTCAAAGAAGCCTCTCTCGACGACATCTCCGCTCTCATCGGCAGATTCAAAGCCACCGCCGTCTACACCCACTTCCACCCAACCCTCGACGCATAGCGCAGCCCGATAAATCGAAAGGTGAAAGGTTATAGGTAACAGGGTAGTTATAGGTAACAGGGTAAAGGAGAATTGGCGCGCCTCCGCAAACCGAGTCAACTAAATATTTAGACGCCAAGTCGCGAAGGTGCGAAGTTTGATTCAAAATTTTCAGACGTGCCAATTCTTCCCTTTTACCTATTCCCTTTTACTTTTTACCTTATCGAACTCGGTTCGATAAACGGGTGTTTAATTATTGACATAGATGATGAAGGAGGCGAGGGAGGTAGCGAGTGCGGCGATGGAGGAGAGGATGAAGAGAATGCGTAGGGGCTTGGTGTTATAGGAGAATTCGCGGCTTCCTAAGATGCAGACAACTGCAGAGAAGCCAAGAATCGCACCGCTGTCTTTAATGACATTGGCAAATGTACCTGATAATTCGAGAATCAGTAATATTGTGCATACCAATGTCACTCCTATCTGCGCGGCAATATACCAGATCATAGCCCTTCTCGATTTTGCAGAATCATTTGTCTCCATAACTATCGTTCTTTATCTATTCTGCAAAATTATCAATTATAATCGAAATAGCAAAGCTCCCCAACAACATATCAGTGGAATACTGTGTTTTAGGATAAAAATAATATCATTAAGTAAGTAATAAAAATTAACCGATATATGTAAGTAATGAAATCTGGCACTATAAAACTTGTTCTTTTTATCTGTTTTCACCTTGTAATTCAGTCGCATATGCCTATATGCTCCTTTATTACGCGGCAAAAACATCTCAAAAATAACTGCGTTTTATACATGCATTAATTTTTATTACTTACTTAAAAATTTGCTGATTAAATATAAAAGTAATAAATTTGCATAGTTTAGAGAGCGTTTGAATTTAACACTCTCTTACGGCGACTCTAAAATTATCCGAAAATGAATGTATCTAAAAAAATATTGAAGAAGTCATCCGTGGAAGTGAATGGAGGTCGTAAATCTACTGAGATTACAAAAACATCTATTAAACTTAAGGCAATTACTACTACGGATAGACAGCGGTTGCGCATATCCTCCTATCAGTATTTGCTGCCATGAATTGTCGTCTTGAGTTTTATATACCAAAATTTATAATGCGAAGTAAGGATCACGTCTCACTTCGCATTACTGATTATTGGACATTTAAATCCGTGAAGAGTAATAAACGCTATATCGTAGAGGTAGAAGGATTCGAAAATGAATTTTATGGGCTGAAATTTTATTGGAAAGGAGTTGAAAAAAGTAAACATCGTTATTCGTTGTTAACTAATGATTATGAACCTCGCGTTATAGTTCGTTCCTGTATAGAGGTAATGCTTGAATATTATCGTAAAAATCAGTTGGTATCTTTCGGTTTTGTTGCGGCACCGGATCTTGAGAAAGATATCAAAGGTAAGCATTTAGATGGAAAGAATGGAAGTAGGAGATTTAGATTTTATCAACGCATGATGGTCAACTTGTTTGGACCTCAAACTTTTTATCAGGCTTCTGATACTACAAATACTATCTATCTAATGATAAATATGAAACAATTATCCAACGGAACAATCACAATTAAAAATATAGAAGAAAGGCTCAACCAAACTTACTTTGGAGAATACACTATTGAGGAGTAATGGATTTATATTCTTAAAAATATGAGCACGATGCCGACTAAATAGCTGCCGTCTTCATATAAATGGCAGCTATCTTCAATACTCTTTTTGCGACGATTCCCGAAGGAGTGATAAGAGATATCAAAAGCGCGAGATCAATCTTGCGCTTTTGTCGTTAATGTTGGAGCATGTGGAGGAAGTTCTGAAATTCTCTCATTTTTGCGAGGATTGTGCCTGAAACTTTGCGTAAGGTTGGGTGTTTTAAAGATGGGGCGGAATGGGGTGTAATGGGGCAAGATGGGGCGAGATGGGGAGGAATATGGAAATACGGAAATACAAAACACTTAAATAATGGAATTATGAAAAAGAGAGGATTTATGAAGGGCACGGTGGTTGCTCTCGCGGCTGCGATGATGCTGTCGGGCTGCTCGTCGATAAAGAATACATGGGATGGTATGAGTCAGGCTGGTCAGGGTGCTACAGCCGGCGGCACTATAGGTGCCGCTGTCGGCACAGGTGTCGGCGCGTTGATCGGTGGCGGTAAGGGCACGTGGATCGGTGCGCTCGTCGGTGGCGCGCTCGGTGCGGGTACCGGTGCGTTGGTCGGCAACCATATGGATCAGCAGAAGAAGGCTCTGGAAGAGCAACTTTCACAGATGCAGGCACAAAACGACCAGAATTCCAAGGATATTGATGCCATCAAGGTGCAGATGGTGAAAGACCGTAATGACCTTGATGCCATCAAGCTTGTGCTTGGTGATGCCGTGCTTTTCCAGACCGGTAAGAGCAATCTTTCGCAGGCTGCTGACGCCACTCTCAGTCGCGTGGCTTATAACCTGAAACAATTCCCTGACACGGATATTACTGTTGTCGGCTATACCGACAATACAGGTAGCGAACAGTTTAACCAGACGCTTTCCGAGCAACGTGCCCAGAGCGTTGTTAATTACCTTGAATCGCAGGGTGTTCCCGCCTCGCGTCTGAAGGCTGTGGGTATGGGCGAGAGTGATCCTATCGCTTCAAATTCTACGGTAGAGGGCAGAGCCCAGAATCGTCGCGTGGAGATGTTCATCACCGCCGACAAGCAGATGATCAGCAACGCGCAGCAGGGGCACTAACCTTTTATGGGGCGGAATGGGGCGAGATAGGGCGGGATGGGTTTGTCTCGCCCTATTCCCATACAGCCCCATATAGCCCCATCCTGCCCTATTTATTCCCCATTTCTCCCTATATTTCAGGAAAATTCAGGAAAAATTTGTAACTTTGCGGCGAAATTTAGACAACAGGTAATAACTTAAGGGCGGGAGATCGGCTCCCGCATTGTATTCTATGAAAATTTTAGGTAAACCGGATTTCCATCCGGCATTGATCGCGGCGTGCAAAAACTATTCAGCCGCAAAGTTTCGCAGTGACCTCGTAGCAGGTATCGTAGTGGGCATTGTAGCCCTTCCTCTTGCAATCGCATTCGCCATAGCCAGCGGTGTCAGCCCGACGGTGGGACTTATCACGGCTGTGATTGGTGGTTTCCTTGTGTCGGCATTCGGCGGCAATTCCGTGCAGATCGGTGGTCCGACAGGTGCGTTCATCGTGATTATCTACAACATCATTCAGCTATACGGTCTCTCCGGTCTCGCAATCGCCACATTCATGGCTGGGTGCATCTTGCTTCTGATGGGTTTCTTCAAACTCGGAACAGTCATAAAGTTCATACCATATCCTATTGTGGTGGGATTCACTGCAGGTATTGCGCTCACGATTTTCTCCACCCAGATGCCCGATTTTTTCGGGCTCACGATCAATGAGGCTGTGCCCGGTGACTTTATCGGTAAATGGCGTGTATATATTGCCAATTTCAACACTGTAGATCTTTCTACACTTCTTGTCGGAGTGCTGTCGTTGCTTATCATCATCTTCACTCCGAAAGTGTCGAAAAGAATTCCCGGAGCCTTGACAGCCATTATCGTTGTTACGGCTGCTGTTTACGTGATGCGCGAGATATTCGGCATCACCGGCATCCAGACGATCGGTGATCGTTTCGGCAACCTTTCTCCCGAGCTTCCGCGTGCCGCTCATATCGGTCTCGACATGGAATCGATCAACCTCCTTCTCCCTTCTGCCTTTACAATCGCGATGCTCGGAGCCATCGAGAGTCTTCTGAGCGCTACGGTGGCTGACGGTAGAACTGGCGACCGCACCAACTGCAACACCGAGCTTATCGGTCAGGGTCTTGCCAATGTGGTTGTGCCCATCTTCGGAGGTATTCCGGTGACCGGTGCTATCGCCCGCACAATGACCAACATCACCAACGGTGGTCGCACACCCGTGGCTGGTATTGTTCATGCCATCGTGCTTTTAGCGGTCTTCATGTTCGCCATGCCTCTGATTAATCTCGTGCCGATGTCTTGTCTTGCAGCCGTGTTGATAATGGTAAGCTACAACATGAGCGGCTGGCGCACAGTCGTGGGTATGGCAAACAATCCCAAAGGCGACATCTGGGTACTTGTGGTCACATTCCTCCTTACAGTGATCTTCAACCTTACGATCGCCATAGAGATCGGTCTGCTGCTTGCAGTCGTTGTGTTCCTCCGCCGCATCACGGAAAACACTACCATCAAGGTATATGGCGAGCAGCTTGATGCCGCTGCCGGCACGGATATGTCGAAGCATGAGGTGCTCGATCTGAAGCCCGGTGTTTCAGTCTATGAGATTGATGGTCCCTTCTTCTTCGGGGCAGCTACAAAATTCGATGAGATTGTGCGTCTCAGTCTTCAGGAGCGTCCAAAAGTGCGTATCATCCGTATGCGTAAGGTCCCTTTCATCGATTCCACAGGTATCCACAACCTTCAGATCCTTATCGAATCGTCACATAGAGAGGGGATATTGATCGTGCTCTCAGGTGTGCGCGACAATGTGCGTGCCGCTTTGCATAAAGCCGGAATTGACCGTCTTATCGGTGACGAGCATATCTGCGACCATATTTCCAAAGCCGTAGTTGTGGCAAACTCACTCGTTGAGGAAGAATTACAAGGGAAAATGGTTGCTCTTTAAAGAAAATTTGGTAACTTTGGTGAGGTAAAAGCGTTGTATCTTATAGAGGGGATTCAGATGATGGGGCGAAATAGGGCGAAATAGGGCGATATGGGGTGAGATAGGGCTGAATAGGGCTGAATAGGGCGAGATGGGGCGAGATGGGGATGGGGGCGCTGACGCTTCAGGACAATAAAGATATCAAAGTTATGAAAAAGAGTAAGGACAATGGTGCGCGCCGGATGAAGAAGCGCGAACTGCAGCAGAAGATAATGGAATTTCTGCTGAAACAAAATAAACAATCATTCAATTATAAGCAGATAGCTTTCGCTATCGATGCCACCAATCCGCAAAGCCGGCTCGATATCATCAACCTTCTCGACGAGCTCGTAGCTGCTGATGAAATCCAGGAGGTTGGACTCGGCAAATACAAGGCGTTCTCCAACCGTGGTACGGAGAACGTGGGCTATTTCGTACGCCGCAGCAATGGCAAGAATGCCGTTGTCATCGATGATGAGCAGATTATGGTTGCTGAGCGCAATTCGATGCATGCTCTCAACGGCGACAAGGTTCGCGTGATGGTGTCAGCCGCACGTGCCGGACGCGAACCGGAGGCTCAAGTCATCGAGATTCTTGAAGCCAAGGATCAGGTGTTTATCGGCACTCTGAAAGTTGATAAGACATATTCAGCGCTTGTTACCGATTCGAAATTCCTTGCTGCCGATATAATCATTCCCCGCAATAAACTCAAAGGGGGTAAATCTGGTGATAAAGCCATCGCCCGCATCACATACTGGAAGGATGATGAGATGAATCCACGTGGGGAGGTGGTTGATATTCTCGGCAAGAAGGGTGAGAACACCGCTGAGATGCATGCCATTCTCGCGGAATTCGGTCTGCCCTACAAATATCCGGAGAATGTGGAGAAAGCCGCCGAGAAGATTGACGCAGGTATCACGCCTGAGGAGGTGGCGAAGCGTGAGGATTTCCGCAATGTCACCACATTCACGATCGATCCACGCGATGCCAAAGACTTTGATGACGCCCTCTCCATCCGCCAGCTTGCCAACGGCAACTGGGAGGTTGGTGTACATATCGCTGACGTGACACATTATGTGCGCCCAGGCTCTATAATCGACAAAGAGGCGGAGAAACGCGCAACGAGCGTATATCTCGTGGATCGTACCATACCGATGCTTCCGGAGCGACTGTCGAACGGCATCTGCTCTCTGCGCCCGGATGAGGAGAAACTGACATTCTCAGCCATTTTCGAGCTTGACAGCAAAGCAAACGTGATCAACAGCCGTATTGGACGCACTGCTATTAAGAGTAACCGCCGCTTCACATATGAAGAGGCTCAGGAGATTATTGAAACCGGCAAAGGTGATTACGCTAAAGAATTAGGAGTGCTCAATGAGCTTGCCAAGCAGTTGCGTCGCCGCCGCTATGATGCCGGTGCCCTTGAATTCGACCGCGCTGAAGTGCGTTTTGAGATTGATGCCACCGGTAAACCGATCAGCGTTTATTTCAAGGAATCCAAAGATGCCAACAAGCTCATCGAGGAGTTCATGCTTCTGGCAAACCTCACGGTTGCAGAATCCGTCGGAAAAGTTCCGAAGGGGAAGAAAGCCAAATCATTTGTATACCGTATCCACGACAATCCCGATCCCGAGAAGATCGGCAATCTCGCACTTATAGCCTCCCGCTTCGGATATAAGGTGGCTACCGACGGGCGAGCCAAGGAAATCAACAAGAGCGTGAACCGCCTGCTTAAGGACGTGAAGGGTAAAGGGGAGGAGAATATGCTTTCGATTCTCGCCATACGCTCCATGGCAAAAGCCGTCTACACTACCGACAATGTCGGGCATTACGGACTCGCAATGGATTATTACACCCATTTCACCTCTCCGATCCGCCGTTATCCCGATATGATGGTTCATAGGCTTCTTGCCAAGTATGCCGATGGAGGCAGAAGCGTTGACCGTATAAAACTGGAAGACGAATGCAAGCATTCCTCGGATATGGAGCAGCTCGCCGCGAATGCCGAACGCGCCTCAATACGCTATAAGCAGGTTGAATTCATGCAGGATAGACTCGGCGAGATTTATGATGGCGTTATCTCCGGTGTAACCGAATGGGGTTTCTACGTAGAGCTTACCGACTCCATGTGTGAAGGTCTGGTACCGGTGCGTGACCTTGCCGATGACTATTACGACTATGATGAGAAGAACTATTGTCTCATCGGACGCCGCCACGGCACGAAATATACCCTCGGCGATCAGGTGAAAGTGCAGGTTGCCCGAGCCGATCTCGACCGCAAGCAACTCGACTTCGCGTTGATTTCCGACAGCGGCAATCCCAACAAACCTCTCGAACCCAAGAAACCCGGCAAGCGTCACGAGCCCGGGAAGAAGAGGCGTTAGGCTTTAGGTGTTAGGCTTTAGGTTTTAGGTTCTACAGCAATTAAAATTGTTAAAAAAGTTGTAGAGAAATTAAAATTGCACTAAATTTGTCGTGATGATCACGACAACAGTGTGGAAATACATGAACAAAAAAATAAGACCACTGCCATTCATGAGAATGGTGGCGGTCTTTGCTTGTATATTAACTACTGTTTTTAGCAGTTCCGCCTCAGAGCCGGATTCAATGTTGCGTGTTCTGGATCTTGAGCTTTCCCAATCAAAATCGCTTAATGAGAATAAAGAGCGATACATATCCGGGCTGCAGCGTCGATTCGCAACAACAGCAGATTCCAGCTCCCGGTTTTCATTATGTCGCGAACTGTATCGGGAATACAAAAACTTCCAGTATGATTCCGCTTTCAGTTATGCCAACAGAATGTATGACATAGCTGTGGCTGACACTGCAAATCGTGGAAATCTTGCTTTAGCAAGAATGGCTCTGATGGAGTGTTATAATTCTGTTGGATTGTTCAAGGAGGCAGACGATATGCTGCGCGAGATCAGAGAAAAACACATTCCTCGTGAATATCTTGCGGATTTTTATAAGATATGCACCAGATATTATCGCAACATGAGTTCATATGTTGGTGCGGCTACTCCAATCGGCACGAGGTATGTAGATTCCTTAGCTTCATACAATCAGAAGATTCTTGCTTTTTCATCACCTGAAAGTTATGATTATGCGAATGCCACGATTGTTTCCCGCGAGTTAGAGGGAGCACCCGAGGAGGAACTCGCTGAACAATACGCATCATTACCCGAAAAATTTAGTATTGATGATCATGAACTGGCTGTGATTCATTCGCAGGCAGGACGTGCTTTCTGGGCAGCCGGACAGCAGGATATGGCAGTAAAACATCTTGCTCTTTCCGCTATTCATGACATACGCAGTTGCACACGCGAGACCACCGCTGCTAAAGATCTTGCCCAGATCATGCACGCGGAGGGGCAGCTTGACCGTGCTAACCGGTATATACACCATGCTCTTGATGATGCCAGAGCGTTCAATTCGCGCATTCGTCTGATAGAGATCAACAGTGTGCTCCCGATAATCGAGACCACGCGTTACGGACGTGTCACGGAGCGTGTTTATCAGCTGGTTACAATTGTTATAGTTGTTGTCGGTTTGTTCCTCTTGTCTTTGTATCTTTTCTTCAAGCTGAGACGACGCAATCGCAGTCTTGCTGAATCACACGAGGAGATACGCCGCAAGACCGAGGCACTGCAGGAGAGTAACGATACACTCAAAGATCTGAATAATAGACTGAAGGAAACCGGAGAGATCAAGGATCAGTATATTATACAGTCGCTTATCGGCAATACCGACTTTGTAGGTATTGTAGAAGGGAAAGTGAAACGGGCACTTGCCAAGTTGAAAGCGCGTCAGTATGATGAAGTTGCCCGTATTCTTCACGAAACAGGCATTAAAGACGAACGGGAGCGCATGTATTCATCGTTCGATAGCGCATTTCTGAAGCTTTTTCCAAATTTTCCAGTAGCATTCAATGCTCTTTTCCCGGAGGAAGAGAGGATGGAGATAGATGAAGAAAAGGGACTTCCCACGGAAGTGAGAATTTATGCCCTTATGCGTCTTGGCATAGACAATGCCGCCGAGGTTGCCAAATATCTCAACCTGTCGGTAAATACCGTGTATGTATATAAAACAAGGCTGAAATCGAAGTCAAATGTATCAAAAGATGATTTCGACAGATGCGTGATGCAGATACCGAAGCCGTGAAAAGATCATATAGATGATTTTGTTCATCTTGAAAAGCACTTGAAAACAACTCTTGCATATCTTAATTAACGCAATCTTGTATTAATGATAAAATAATCATTATTAATGATATAAATGAGAATAAAATCTTAATTCTCATTTAAAGCTCTTGCAGGAATTGGGCATGTGGCTAATTTTGTGGCATCAACCTTACGCAAAATTAGAAATAATAAAATACCAAAAAACTTAACTCATGAAACAAAGAATGCAGAAAATCCTGACATTGCTGCTTATGGTGGCAGCAGGGTGTTTTTCGGCATACGCCCACGACGTGAAGGGAACGGTGGTTTCGGCTGCCGATGGAGAGCCGCTGATCGGAGCTTCAGTTCTCGTTAAGGGAAATGCAAAGAAAAGCGCAGTTACGGATGTTGACGGCAATTTCTCACTTTCCGGTATTCCCGCAGATGCGAAGATAGAGGTGAGATATGTCGGATTCGCCTCAAAGGAGGTCAAGGTAAATGGGCAGTCAGTGCTCAGAGTTGAATTGTCGGAAGACACTGAGCTGCTCAATGAAGTAGTGGTGATCGGTTATGGCACGATGGATAAGAAAGAGCTTACGTCTGCCATATCCCACGTTGGAGAGAAAGACTTCCTGAAAGCTTCGTCGGTTGACCCCTCAATGATGATTCAAGGCAAAGTGCCGGGTGTTTCAATTACCAATACCGGTGCCGGCGACCCCAACAACGCTGCGTCTATCCAGATTCGTGGTGTCAGCTCTCGTGCAGCCGGTCTTGGTCCTTTGATCGTGATAGATGGAGTGGCGGGAGGTAACCTCACCAACATCAACCCTAATGACATAGCCTCGTTCGACATCCTTAAGGACGGTGCCGCATCGGCAATATATGGTACACGCGGTTCAAACGGTGTGATCCTTGTCACAACAAAGAAAGGAGCACGCGACGGTCAGGTGCATACCACCTATACCGGAAATGTCGCTGCCAATGTCGCTACGCATGACCTCAAGATGCTTGATGCCGACATGTATCGCGTGTATCGTGCCGGTCAATACAATGGCAACGATCTCGGTGGCAATGACGATTGGCTCGATGCCGTGACTCGCACCGGCTGGACAACCCAGCACACCCTGACGATAAATGGAGGTACGGAGCGTACCAATTATCGCGCCACAGTGGATTACAAGAATGCCAACGGTATTGATAAATACTCGAACCGTGAGGAATATGGAGCACGCGCTTCTATCAACCACACAACAAAAGGAGGTCTCTTCACATTTAATGTAAACATTGCTCCCCGTCTAATCAATCGCAAGATCGCTTCGTGGGATGTGTTCAGGAATGCTCTGGAGATTAATCCCACCACTCCGATAATGGATGAGGAAAATCCGGGTAGATACACTGCAATCATAGGACAAGCTGCGGGTTATAACCCCGTGGAGCTTATCAACTTAGAAGATAACAAGGCAGAAACAAAACTTCTTGACTGGGACGGCACGGCAAAACTCAATCTTCTGCCTCTCTTTTTCAAGGATGGCAAGGGCTGGGGCAACAGCACCCTCTCCACTCAGGTCACTTTTGCCGGACATGAAAGCTCAAACTTCAATTATTGGTTCCGCCCTTCAACATCCACTCAGGCGATTGCCAACGGATATGATGGAGAAGGAAGCCGCAGCTATAACAAAAGCTCGCAGCAGATTCTCGAATGGCTCACCAATTATTCCGGACGTTTCGGTGATCACAATGTGCGCCTGATGCTTGGTTATTCATACCAATATATCAAAAATTCAGGTATGAGTGCCGACAACAAGGATTTTGCCAACGACGGTCTTGGTGCCGACAATCTCGGCAACGGACAGTGGGCAAATGAAGAAGGTAACATCGGCATGGGTTCTTATAAGAACGATTCAAAACTCATCGCATTCTTCGGGCGTGTAAGTTATGATTACAAGGGGAAATATCTTATGACTGCCTCTCTGCGTCGCGAGGGAAGCTCCAAGTTTGGTAAGAACAACAAGTGGGGTTCATTCCCAGCCGTTTCGCTCGGATGGCGTATAAGCCAGGAGAAATTTATGGAAGGCGCGTCGTCATGGCTCAACGATCTCAAGATTCGTGGAGACTATGGAGAAACCGGTAACCAGGATTTCGATTCATATCGTTCGCTTGCCACCATGACAGGCTTCGGATATGTATATTATCAGGGAAAATGGATACAGGTCTGGGGACCTGCCAGAAACGTGAATGCCAACCTCAAATGGGAGAAAGCCAAGAACTGGAACATCGGTCTCGATTTCGCTCTCTTCGACAATAAGCTTACAGGATCTATCAACTATTATAACCGCCGTCAGCAGGATCTTCTCGGCGACTACAATGTGCCTGTGCCTCCATATTTGCATGGCACAACCTTCGTCAACGTGGGAACAATGAAAAACTCCGGCGTTGAGATTGATCTGACATATAATCCTATCCGCACACGCGACTGGGATCTGAGCTTTAATTTTATCGGTGCTACATGCGACAACAAGTTCGTGTCGTTCAGCAACGGTCAATACGTAGGTCAGGACTATTACGATGTCTGCGGCACATCCGACCCCTATCCGATGCATAATCTTCAGCGTATCCAGGCAGGGGAGAGAATCGGTAACTTCTACATGTATAAATATGCCGGTATCGACAAGGATGGAAACTTCATCGTCTACGATAAGAAAGGGAACATGATTCCCGCTTCCGAAGCCACCGACGAAGACAAGCGTATCGTTGGCAATGGTCTGCCTAAATTCACGGCATCTCTCACAGGAAACCTCCGTTGGCGCAACTGGGATCTTTCACTCTTCTTCCGAGGTGCCTTCGATTATGATATTTTCAACACTCAGGACTTCTATTATGGAACCCAGGGATTCACAGGGAATGTGCTCCAGAAGGCTTATACCAAGAATGCTCTTATCAAGGGGCAGCAGGTTGTAAGCGACTATTATCTGGAGAAAGGCGACTACGTTAAACTCGACATGGTGTCTCTCGGATATACCTGGAAAGTCAATGCCCGCTTCCTGGATGAGCTCCGGGTTGACTTCACCGCCAAGAATCTCGCTACATTCACCCGCTATAGCGGTATTGATCCCGCTTCAGTGCAGGTCAACGGTCTTGAGCCGGGTGCCACAGGTTCACGCACATATTATCCTTCATGCCGTCAGTTTATTCTCGGTCTTCGTCTGAGCTTCTGATGCGATAGTGGATAAAATGGTTAATAATTAATGGTTAACACAGAGATTTTATGAATTTGATTAAGAATATGGCTCTCACCGGTGCCGCGCTGCTCCTTGCAGGCTGCACCAATCTTGACGAAACGGTCTATGACCAAGTGATGAGCGACAACTATTATAATACAAAGATGGACGTGATCCGTGCTGTGAACCGTCCGTTCGAGCATGCCTACTGGTCGGTACAAAGCCGTATGCCGCTCAACGAACTTTCCGGCGACCAGATCATAACCCCGACACGCGATTCATGGTGGTATGACGGAGGCAAATGGGAGAAGTTTCATTACCATACATGGGATTCGGAAGCGGATTATCTCGATTCCGAATGGGATGGCTGCTTCACGGGTATCATGCAGTGCAACTATGTGATTGAAGACCTTAACCGCCTTGACGGGCAAGCTCTCGGCTTCACCGGAGCAGAATTCGAATCAATGAAGCAGCAGTGTAGGGTGATGCGTGCATACTTCTATCTGCGTCTTCTCGACATGTTCCGTAATGTGCCCTTCTACACTTCTATTGATCCCGATTCTTCCGATGGCAAACAGATCACCCCTGTGCAGCTTTTCTCATTTATCGAGAGCGAGCTGAACGATGCGCTGCATCTTATAAGCCAGAAACAGGGTGCCGGCGGAAATCAGGGTAATCAGGGACAATGGAATCAGGGAGGTGTGGCAGCACTCCTCGTTCGCCTCTATCTCAATGCCGAGGTGTATATCGGGGAGCCTCACTATACCGATGCCGCCCGCATTGCCCAGAACCTTATCAACGGTGATTACGGCTACTATAAGGTTGCCAGCCGTTGGGACGAGGCATTTGACTGGAACAACGAGACCTCCGATGAGGTTATCTTCGGTTTTTCAGGTTCGGAAAGCTACACTTTCTGGCATTACAAAGGCGATACCTACTGGTGGAGCGTGCCCCAGCAGATGGAATACTACGTCGGAGATTCGAAATGCGACGGTGGTGACCACAACTGTAAGTATGCCTTGACTCCAAGCTATGACCTGAGCGGCAAACTCTATTCTTATACTCTCGGAAACACGGTTGAGAAATTCCGTAAATATCCCTCCGACGAGCGTCTGAAACTATACAAGAATCTCGGCAACAACAAACGCGAAGGGATGATGCTCTTCGGTTCGCTTGATGTGGTGAAAGAAGGCAAGAAAGGGAAAATGACTTCTCCCGATGGCAGCTATGAGTTGTATATTCGTGATGCCGTGGGTCAGTTCAAAGGTCTGCGTCCGAGCCAATGGCCAGCCAACAAGACCAGCAATCTTCGTTCTGGCGACCATCAGTCGGGTTATCATTTCGTGAAATATCCCCTCTATAGCGATGAGGAGACGGGCTGCATGGAGTCAGACTATTGTGAGATACGTCTTCCGGAGGTGATCTATTCGCTTGCTGAATGCAAATTCCGCGAAGGATCCGTGAATGAAGCCGGAACGCTTCTTAACAGCGTGAGAAAACGTAATTATCCGGAAAGCGACTGGAAAGACGTGCTTTATGCTCCGGAAGGTAAGGTTACGCTTACAGAGCAGGAGCTTCTCGACGAATGGGGACGCGAATTCCTCGCCGAGGGACGTCGTCGAATCGATCTTATCCGTTTCGGACGTTTCAATACCTCTGCTTGGTGGGACAAGCAGCCTGACAGTGACGATCACACCAAGATCTATCCTATTCCGCGCAAGGCTCTCGACACCAACCACAATCTTGTGCAGAACCCCGGTTATTAAACAGCTTCTTAAAATTAATAGGAAACAGTCATGAAATTATTAAATAAAGTTTTGTCATTACTGGCAATAGGGGGAATCACCCTGACTGCAGGCTGCGATGCCGAGAAAGATCTCCGTGTCGTAGAAATCCCCGAGAAGGATATAGCCTATGAGCAGCTGTATATCTTGGGTTATAGCGTGCAGAACTATGTCGACGGAGATCCCTTTGTCTCGAACACAGCCGTGGCAATGGATCCTACGGATGATCCGAATGTCTTCACCAAGCGCGTGGAGATGTATTACTACAAAGACAACAAGCAGTTCAAATTCTGCGATGCCCAGGGCGATTGGGACAAGATACATTATATCGTTCCGGAATCAGGTGTGGTAGACGGCACTTCCTACGCATATGTGGAGGTTGGCGAAAACGCTAACCGTGGTGCGGTATGCTCGGAGCGCGCAGGTAATCTTCGCGACAATTTCTGGGGTATTCGCGAAGGAGAGGATGGCGTTTATGATGTCTCAATCAACGGCAAGACTCTTGAAATCTCGGTTACGCTCGTTGAGAAGAAAGAGCAGCCGTTTGCTCCCGAGGAGCTTTATATGGTTGGTGACGGCACACCGGCAGGATGGAATATCTCGTCACCTGTACCTATGGAGATGACTTCTCCGCAGGTGTTTGAATACACCGGACCTTTGTATGCAGGTGAACTTAAATGCCCGATGCAGATAAGCGACAAATGGGAAGCTCCATTCATTATGCCGACTGTTCATGAAACCAAGATCAACAAGAATGGTGTGGCGGCTCCTGAATGTGAATATGTTCCTACGGGGAATCCCGACTCCAAGTGGCGTATCGAGGATGAAGGCACATATCATCTCACCATCGATTGCTCTAAAGGGAAGAACGAGATTACTATCGCAGCGGAATATCTCGGCGAGATAGTGCGCGGTCCGGAACTCTACATGCTCGGTAATGCTGCAGGAAGCTTCGACTCCGGTAATCCTTGCGAAATGGACTACAATGAGACAACCGGCATTTTCTCCTGGGAAGGTCCGATTTATTTCGCCGACAAGAATGCCACGTCTCAGAATGCCAACAAGCAATTCAAATTCGTGAGCCGTCCGGGTAACTGGGATGCCGTGGATTATTACATTCCTGAGAAAGCCGCATCCGATGGCTACATTGCAGTGATAGGTGAAGGCACTCACAAGATGAAGAGCTGCACATGGAAAAACGGATCCAAAGGTATTGATGCATTCTGGGGAATTTCATCAGGCAAAGACGGCGTGTATCGCATAGAGGTGAATGTTGATGCGATGACATTCAAGTTCACGCGCGTTGGCGATGCCGAGCCGCAGCCGGAACCTGAACTTGAGACTGAGCTCTATATGCAGGGCGTGGCAGGTCGCTCCGGATGTGATTCCAACAATCCCGGTGTGCAGCTGACACGAATAGGTGACACACATACTTTCACATGGGAAGGAGAACTTTATTACACTGAGGAGGAGAACAACCGCCAGTTTAACTTCATCACTTCCAAAGGAAACTGGGATGCTGTTTATTTCCTTGTGCCGGAAAAGGGTAACAGTGATCAATATCGTGAGCTCGTTGAAGACGGCGGTGTCTACAAGATGAAACGTATCAAGGGCGCAGGGCAGCCTCTGAGCGCATCATGGGGTATTGCCGCTGAAAACAATGGCAGGTACCATATCGAGGCAAACCTTGAGACGATGGAACTTAAAGTGACTAAACTTTAAGTAGAAGCGTGCGAAACTTAAATAACCAATATAACTCGAAATAAAATGAAAAAAATTAATATAATAGCAGCTTCTGTGCTGATGACGGCTGCTGCTACAGCAAGTGCGCAGGAACTTCCTGAAAACCTTTATCTGATAGGTGATGCAACTGCTGCCGGATGGAATTGCAATGCTCCTGAGAAGATGGAGAAAGTGAATGCCTATGAATTCACTTACACAGGCAATTTCACTAAAGGAGAGTTTAAATTGCCATGGGTTGTAGGTGGAGACATGTGGAGCAGCAATACCTATATGCCTCTTGAAGCCGGAGAGAAAGTTACAAAAAGTGGTCTCACTGGCAGTGAGTGCTATCTTACCCATAATGGTCAGCCGGATCAGAAATGGGTAGTGGAAGATCCCGGTGTCTATAAGATCACATTTAAGATTGATGCCACGGACACTAATTTCGGTACACTTGACGCTCAGTTTATACGCGAGCTTCCTAAATGCATATATATCCTTGGTGCAGCTCCCGATAGATGGGATTCAAATTCAGCTGCCCCGGTCTATGAAAAGGATGGAAAATATGTTTGGAGCGGTGCCCTTAATTACTATGATGAAGACAAACTCGTGAAGTTTGCTCTCTCGCAGGGAGCCTGGGACAAAGTAACGTTTGCAGTGCCTACAGAGGTGAATCATAACGGTAACGTCCTTCAGGTAGAGCCGGGAACATATTCCTATCAGGAATCAGCGGAGACAGAGCCGGGAGCACTTAAAGACTGGTTCTGGGGGGTGAAAGAAGGTAAGTCGGGCGATTATGAAATCGTTGTTGACACAGATGCAAAGACCGTGACGTTCAATCTCATCAAGAGTTACGCTTTTGATAAGGACAACATAACAGAGCTTTATATGCTCGGACTTGCAGCGGAAAGCTTTGATTCCAACCATCCCCTTCCGATGAAATCATTGGGCAACGGTAAGTTCACTTGGACAGGCACATTGGATTATGCCACAACCGATGGCGATGAGAATCATGCCAACAAGCAGTTTAAGTTTGTTACTCCCACCGGCGACTGGAACAAGGTATATTATCTCGTTCCGACGGGAGCCGAGGCTGACGGATACATCCAGGAGGTCGAGCCGGGTTCATATCCCGTGAAAATGACAACATGGACCGAAGGTAGAAGCGGTGTTGATGCATTCTTCGGAATGAAGTCAGGAGCAAAAGGAACCTATACGATTACGGTAGATGTTCCTAACCTTACATTCGATCTCGTTTCCGGAACCACCGGCATAGATGAGATCCAGACCGCAGATTTCACAGCAGTTGTTTCCGGTGATATGCTCACCGTGACAGGTGTTGAAGGAAAGGTTGCAGTTTATGATGTGGCAGGACGCAAAGTGCTGACGACTTCAACCGGAACAACCAATGTCTCTATGCTTGCTGACGGCGTGTATATTGTGGCAACAGCAAAAGGGAGTGTGAAAATCTATAAGAAATAACTCGATAAACACAGAAAAATGAAATTAATCAAGAATATACTTGTTGGCATAGCAGTAGTGGCTTCTGCTTCTGCGAATGCTTACGATATGCCCGAGAATATGTATCTTGTAGGCGATGCGACACCTTCGAACTGGAAACAAGACTCTCCTGTTCCGATGGTTAAAGAGAATGACAATACGTTTACATGGGAAGGCAATCTGTATAATACAGGCTCCGAGCAAGCCTTAAAGTTCTTGGGGCAGAAGGATTGGGGACCTGTGGCTATCTATGCTGAAACACAAGGCAAAGAAATCACTACAGATCCAAATCAAGAATTCAAAGTTGTCTATGGTGGTGATGATAACAAATGGAAAGTCCAGACGGCAGGATATTATAGATTGACTCTTACACTGGATCCTTCAAAACCGGATTCTGATGCCGGCACATTGACAGTCAACTATCTGGGTGAATTAAAACCTGAAATCTATATGCTCGGCATGGTTCCTGACAGATGGGGAGATTCTTCAGAAGGTATTGCAATATACGGATCGGATGGTGTCTATACTTGGACAGGTGATATATATTATTATGGTGAGGACAAGCAGCTTAAGTTCGCTCCAACAAAGGGAGCCTGGAATGCTGTAACTTATTTCGTGCCCACAGAAGTGAATCTTAATGGGAATGTTCTTGTAGTAGAACCTGGTACATATCCTTATCAGGAATCTCGTGAAGATAACGGAGGTCTGAAAGACTGGTTCTGGGGAATCAAAGAAGGACAATCAGGTCAGTATAAGGTTTCGGTAAATACTAATGACAAAACTATAACTCTTGAGCTTCTTAAAAGTTATGCTTTCGACAAGGATAACATCACTGAGCTTTATATGCTTGGTCTTGGGGCAGAAAGTTTCGATTCCCATCACCCTTATCCAATGACATCGCTTGGCAACGGTAAATTCTCATGGACGGGAGAGCTTGATTATTCCACAGATGACGGCGATACAAACCATGCCAACAAACAGTTTAAGTTTGTCACTCCCACGGGCGATTGGAACAAGGTATATTATCTCGTGCCGACAGGAGCCGAGGCTGACGGATACATCCAGGCGGTAGAGCCGGGAACATATCCCGTGAAAATGACTACATGGACCGAAGGACGAAGTGGTGTTGATGCATTCTTCGGACTTAAACCTAATGATAAAGGGACATATACAATAACGATGGATGTGCCTAACATGACATTTGCCATATCTAAAGATACATCTGTAGGCGTTGCCGAAATAGAGGCTGCCGAGACTGATGCTGCTGAGGAGATATTTGATCTCAACGGTAGAAAAGTCAGTCGCGAAGGAATTGCAGCAGGTGTCTATATTGTGCGTAAGGCAGGAACAGCAAAGAAAGTGATAATCAAGTGATGAAACGGAGTGTTTTGTTGATGACGGTAGTTCTGGCTCTTGCATCGTCCTTGACGATGCAGGGGCGCGATAGCCGCTACACGCGCAGAGGTGTCGCTCCTCTCTATTGGATGGCATACGAACAGTGTTTTGTAGAAGACCGTGCAATAGATGAGTCGCGCTGGCGTGAAAACATCAACTGGGTTGCGGAGAATCTTCTTCCCTATGGCTTCGACATGGTATGCACCGATGGTTGGATAGAGGGCGCTCAGACCATTGACGGCAACGGTTACATCACCAAATATAACTCCGGGTGGGGACAGGGATTCAGTTTCTATGTGTCGCTGGCTAAACGCAAAGGATTGCGTAGTGGAGTCTATTACAACCCGTTGTGGATAACCCGAGCTGCATACGATGCCGATGCCAAAGTTAAAGGCACATCTTACACCGCCCGTCAGCTGAAAGGAGATAAAAACTTCAACGACGCCATATACTGGGTCGATACTGACCGCCCGGGTTCAGAGCAATGGATAAAAGGGTATGTGCGCCATTTTATCGATCTTGGCTTTGATTTTCTGCGTGTGGATTTCCTCAACTGGTATGAGAATGACTATGGCACCACCCGTTATCGTCGCGCTCTTAAATGGATCATGGAAGAGGCGGGCGACGAGATTATGGTGTCGTTAGTGATGCCCAACAGCTATGATCATGCCCGTAGCGAGAGGGAATATGGTGACATGTTCCGTATCTCTGAGGATGTGTTTGGCGGAGGGTTCGATTTTGTGAGCCAACGTCGACGTGGTCAGTGGCAGAACGGTTGGGCAAACTGGGGGAATCTTTTCGACGGTTTTGTGGATTTCAGCGATATCAATCGTTCAGAAATAATGATGGATGGTGATTTCGTGCGTCTCAACACGGTTGCCACCGACCGGGAAAAAGAATTCTGGATCACCTTGCTGGTGATGGCAGGCTCACCGATTGCCGTAGCCGATCAGTATGACACCGTAGCCGAGAATCTCCGGTTTTACCAGAATGAACGGCTGCTGTCATTGACGAAAGAGGGTTTCCACGCTTCTCCTCTGAGCCGCGATCTGAATGATGTGAAGTCTTCACATTGGGTTGGAGTCTGTGGCAATGGCGACAAAGTGTTGGCTCTTTTCAACCGCGAGGAGAATGCAATGGTGCGCACGATAAGTCTCGCCGAGACCGGAATCACGGCAAAACCGTATTACACCGATCTTTGGAGCGGTGTTGAGGCGCAGGTTGAAGGTGATGAGCTCAAGGTCAGGCTTGCGTCTCATGGATGCAAAGTGTTCCGTTTCTCAGAGAAGTCTGCCGGTTCGGCAATCAAGGAGATTCCTATATCCGAAACCTCTGTAAAGGAGTTTTTTGATATGAATGGAGTTAGAATGGATGTTGATTCGGAAGATGAACTCCCTGCCGGTGTCTACATTGTGAGGCAAGGTTGCCGGACACACAAGATTGTAAAGTAATCAACAAAACAACAATAAGAAAAACTATACCGAGATATGAAACTTAATATTCTTTTGACAGCGGGATTGCTGGCTGCTACATCATTAGCGCTCCCTGCCCGCGACACGAAATATACCCGTCATGGCGCCGGTCCGATGTATTGGATGGCATATGAAGAATGTTTCGTTACAGACCGTGCTCTTTCCGAGGCGCGCTATAAGATGAATGTCGACTGGGTGGCAGAGAATTTTCTTCCATATGGTTTTGACATGATATGCACTGATGGCTGGATTGAACAAGGTCAGACAGTGAACCGCTATGGCTACATCACCAAATATTGCTCCGATTGGCAGAACGATTGGGCATACTGGATAAACTATAATCGCTCCAAAGGTTTGAAGAGCGGCATATATTACAATCCTTTCTGGATGACACGCGCGGCATATGAGCGCAATCTTCCGGTGAAAGGAACGCAGAAGAATACGCAGGATATTGCGGGCTCAACGAAATTCAACGATTTCATCTACTGGGTGGATGCCAACAAAGAGGGAGCCGAGGAATGGGTGAAGGGATATGTGCAGCATTTTATTGACCTTGGTTTCGATTTCCTTCGTGTGGATTTTGTAAATTATTATGAGAATGCCTACGGCAGAGAATCCTATATCAAGATGCTCCGTTGGATTTCCGAGGCTTGCGGAGAGAAGATCAAGTTCAGTCTGGTTATGCCTAACTGCTATGATCACGCATCGGAAGAAGTAAAATATTGTGACATCATGCGTATTTCTGAAGATGTATTTGGCGGTGGTTTCGACTTTGTGAGCGGCAGAAGACGCGGTGTATATCAGGAAGGTTGGGCTAACTGGGGAAATGCTTTCGATGGCTTTATTGGATTCAGCGACGTGGCTGGTCGTGGCGGCATGATTATGGATGGAGACTTTATCCGTCTCAACACCGCCGAGAGTGATAACGAACGCCAGTTCTGGGTATCGCTGATGGCAATCACCGGATCTCCCATAGCCATTGCCGATCAGTACGACACGATAGGCGAGGCAGCCCGGTTCTATCAGAACGAGGAGATACTTGCTCTCAATAAAGCAGGATTTGCAGCCCGTCCCCTTTCCACCAACTGCGGGCAATCGCGCAGCTCAATCTGGGTTGGTCAGCTTCCCGACGGCGACTGGGTGGCAGGTCTGTTCAACCGCGAGGAGACTGAGCAGACTATGACCTTGAATTTCAACAAAGATCTCGGATTTGCCAAAGGCACCAAGGCTATGGTGCGTGATCTATGGCGCGGTTCCGATCTTGGAGAACAGGAAGATATGTATAGGGTATCACTTCAGCCGCATTCATGTGTGGTAGTGAAGATCAAGACTCCCGTAAAGAGATATCAGTGTGAGGCTGCCGGTACGCGTGGCGGAGCAAAGATTGTAATGTAAGAAAGGACAAAGCTATGAAAAGATATATATTTATAGTTGCTATGGTTGCGGCTGTCTCACTGATGACTTCCTGCCGCAATGATTGGACAATCAAGGATATGCCTCCCGTGCCTGAGAAAGCGGACGGAGCCGGATATGTGACAGGCTTCGATGAGGGCGAGGCAGCGTTGATCATTCCTGTGGAGGTTCCTGCTGCCGGTAGCTACCGGATTGCAGTGCGCGGACGCGCTTCGCAGGACGGCACAGCCGGAACCGGCGCGATAACCTGCGGGTCATCTTCGGCGCAGCTCTCTTTCGGTCAGGCATATTCCTGGGCTGAGAGTGAGGTGACGCTCAGCCTTGAAGCCGGTGTCAATAACCTGGTTATTTCAGGAGAAAACGGCAACGGACTCTTCCATGTTGATTACATTGAGGTTAGATAAGCGCAACGACAGATGGTTAAATCTATTAAGTCGTTGGCTTTGGCAGTGATCCCGGGGATGCTTGGCATCCTCTCGGGAGGCTGCAGTGAGGATAAGCCTGAAACCGGGGGAGTGTTTGAATTGCCGGAACTTCCTGTGGTCGAGAATATTCACACTTATAAGGCTCCTCTTTATTGGAGTGTGTATGAATACTGTTATGAGCAGGAGCGAGCCGGAGTCTCCAACGACCGCATGGATATCCGTCCTTCCGAATGGGATGAAATACTCGACTGGCTCGCCAAGGATCTTAAGCCGGCAGGCTATGACATGGTCTGCACTGACGGCTGGATTCCGATGCTTGCCAAGGAGGGATCTCCCTATATGACCCATTATGGATCCACTTCCATAAAGGAACTTGTGGCGAAAGCGAAACAACGAGGAATGAGGGTCGGAATCTACGATAATCCGATGTGGATTCATTGCAGCGAAGAGACTTTGATACCCGGCACCACGTTGCCTGTCGGCTCGCTCAGATATGAAAGAGGCGACAAGGTTGTGAATGCAGGGAAGGATGACCTGTGGTTCCATTGGGGTGTCGCCACTCATCCCGGTGCCAGAGAGTGGATCGACGGCTTTTTCCGGCATTACAAGGAGTTGGGGGTGGAATATATCCGTATGGATTTCCTGAGTTGGTATGAAGACGGCAGGGATAGAGGTATGGGTATCACTGGAAGAGGTTACGGACGTGATAACTATGAGCGTTATCTTGCTTACATCGCTGAATCTGCAAAGAAATACGGTATTTTCACCTCATTGGTCATGCCGCATATGTATTATGATGCTGAGCTTGAATCCAAATATGGCAATATGGTGAGAATCGTGGCGGATACCGGTACCGGAGGGTGGGGACATGTCTCTGCCAACAATAGGGGAAAGGCGTTTGCCAACTGGCCTAACTGCATGAACCAGTTTGATGGTTTTACTTACTGGAGTGGAATTTCGGGCAAAGGGAAGGTGATCCTTGACGGAGATTTCCTGAGACTTAACACATTGTCGAATGATTATGAAAAACAGACAGCAGTGTCGCTGCAGTTGATGGCTGGCGGACCGGTTACGATCGCAGATCAGAAGAGCACTATAGGTGATAACGCGAAATTCTATACCAACAGTGAAATGTTGAGTCTCAATGCCGACAGGTTTGTAGGCAAACCTGCCAGCAAGACTCTCGGAAGTGTGAGTTCGCAGACTTGGTTCGGACAGATGAGCGATGGTTCCTGGGTGATTGGAGTGTTCAATCGCAATGATGCATCCCGGAAATATTCGGTAAAACTATCAGATCTCGGCATAGAGGGGGAGTATAAGGTTCGTGATTTATGGCTTCATTCTGATGAAGGAACCATGACTATTCTCGAAGGAACGTTGCCTCCTCATGGTTGCAAGATCGTGAAACTAACCAAATGATATAAAAGTTTCTTATGAAGGTATATAAAAGATTTGTTTTAGTATTGCTGACGTGCGTAGTGGCGGCTTCTGTGTCTGCCGCTCCTCGCCGTCAGATCAATTCTCCTGACGGACGCATCGAGCTCGGAGTGGATATAGATAAGTCAGGCAGAATCTACTATCATGTAAACCGAGATGGCAAGGCTGTGCTGTTGCCCTCCCGTCTCGGCATCCGGCTTCGTGGAGTCGCGGATATGGCAGATGGTTTCAGCATTGACAAATGCACGTTTGATTCGCGTTGTGAGAACTGGAATCCGGTTTGGGGCGAAGAGTCTGAAATCACGGATAACCATAACGAGATGCGGGTTTCCCTTTCTCAGAAAAAACAGGCTCCCGGCAGAAAGATTTCGATTGTGTTTCGGGTTTTCAACGACGGAATTGGGTTTCGATATGAATTTCCGCGTCAGAAAGGTCTGGAGGATTTTGTGATTGATGATGAACTTACGGAATTCGCTTTTCCCGCGTGTCATGAATCATGGTCTCTTCCGGTAGAGGGTATCCGTTTTTATGAAGGACTCTTCCGCCATCTTCCCATCGACAGTATCGTCTGGGCAAGCACACCTGTGACAATCCGCACGGCCAATGGAATGCATATGGCATTGCACGAGGCAAATCTTACCGATTACGCTGCCATGAATGTGAAAGCCACGCCGGGAAGTAATACTCTCAGGGCTGCGCTCACTCCGTGGTCAACGGGAGAAAAGGTGTTTGTCACCACTACACGTGTGTCGCCCTGGCGCACTCTCATAATTGCCGACAATGCAGGCGATCTCGCGCTGAGCCGACTGATGCTCAATCTTAATGAGCCTTGCAGGATAGAGAATGCAGCCGATTTCTGCAAACCACAGAAATATGTGGGAGTATGGTGGTGTTATCATATGAAGACAGCGACATGGGAGGCTGGTCCGCGCCATGGAGCCACAACGGAAAACGTGAAGCGATATATGGATTTCGCAGCTGATCATAAGTTTGGAGGTGTCCTTGTGGAGGGATGGAATCCTGATTGGATCACCTGGGATTTCTCATATACCCGACCTTACGACGATTTTGATATAGCAGGAATCAACCGTTATGGTTTATCCAAGGGGGTGGCATTGATAGGTCATCATGAAACGGGAGGACGTATAGCCAATTATGAACGCCAGATGGAAGCCGGTATGCAACTTTACAAAGACAATGGTATGCATTATGTGAAGACCGGTTATGTCGGTGATTTGCTGGATGATAAAGAGCGTCACAGTAGCCAATTCGGAGTTCGTCATTACCGCAAGGTGATTGAGACAGCAGCCAAGTATAATCTGGCGATTGATAATCATGAACCTGTGATACCGACCGGTCTGCAGCGCACATATCCGAATCTTATGACTCAGGAGGGTGTTCGCGGTCAGGAGTGGAATGCCTGGAACGCAGAGGGTGGCAATCCTCCGGATCATACAGTGACGTTGCCTTTTACCCGAGGTCTGGCTGGTCCGATGGATTTTACACCTGTGATTTTCCGTTTTGAAAATCAGGCGATGCCTCAGACGCGTGTGAATACCACTATTGCCAAACAGCTCGCACTTTTCGTGATTCTCTATTCTCCTTTGCAAATGGCTGCAGATATGATTGAAAATTATGAAGACAATCCCGGACCGTTCCGTTTCATATGTGATTGTCCGGTTGACTGGGATCGCACGGTATATCCTGAAGCTGAAATAGGGGAGTATGTTACGGTTGCACGCAAACGTAAGGGCGGAGATGACTGGTATATCGGAAGTGCTACGGGAGACAAGGCGCGTACCGCGAAAATCTCACTCTCATTTCTGGATCCGGAGTGCAAATACCGGGCTGTAATCTACAAGGATGGGTGCGAAGCCGATTGGGAGACAAATCCTTATCCTGTAGAGATCGTGCAGAAAGATGTTGATTCAAACAGTGTCCTTGAAATCAATCAGGCACGTAGCGGAGGAACGGCAATTAAGATTTTTAAAATTTGAATAATATTTAAATCACTTATTAACAATCCGCAAATTAATTACTATATTTGTGGATTGTTTTTTACAGGTAAAACCACTTATAAAAATAACAACTGCATGAAAGCTTATAGATACATTGTTGCCGGAGCGGCAGTGGCGTTTGCCGCGAATGCGTTTGCCGCGGATCCAGTGATTGTTGAGACGGAGGCTTACCGCTGGGCTGGAGATACTATCTTCCAGAATGAATTCAAGGCGTGGGCTGTGAATCCATACGAACTGCGCTCCACATACAAGGCGCGCCCCGGATATTATATGCCGATCGATCAGGTGTGGAAAGTGAAGAATGATCTTTCTCCCTATCCAAAACTTAATTCCAACAATCTCCTTCATGAGGCTGTGTTTAATATGGCTCTTGACGAGATGGTGAATGCTGTAGAGCCGGATACTACTTTACGCACAGGAAAGGAATGGTCGGGCGTCTGGACGCGCGATGTCAGCTATTCGATCATTCTTTCTATGGCTTACATGCAGCCGGAGGCTTCGATGATATCCCTGATGAAGAAAGTGAATCCGAGCGGTCAGATAATCCAGGATACGGGTTCTGGCGGTGCGTGGCCCATATCGACCGACCGCATGGTGTGGACGCTGGCTGCATGGGAGATATATAAAGTTACGGGCGACCGCAAATGGATTGAGAAGGTTTACCCGATAGTGGCTCGTTCTCTTGAGAAGGATGAGAAAACGGTGATGAGCGAGCGCGGACTCGTGAAAGGTGAAACTTCCTTTATCGACTGGCGTGAGCAGAGCTATCCCCGCTGGATGCAGACTGTGGATATTTCGCAAAGCGAAGCTATGGGCACAAACGTGATGTATGCCGCTGCCCTCAAGGCAGCCGGTGAAATGGCACAGGTGCTCGGCAAGAAGAAGGAGGCTGAGAAATATTTCGCCAAGTCGGATGCGCTTGCCGCCAATATCGACACGACATTCTGGATGCCCGACAAAGGTTATTACGGAATGTACACTTACGGTCGCGACAACAAGATCCTCAATCCTCGCGCCGAGACTCTTGGTGAGGCTCTCGCCATCCTCTATGACATAGCTCCTGCAGATCATCAGAAATCAATATCCGAGAATAATCCGCACACCCCGTTTGGTCCGGCAATATTCTATCCTCAGATTTCAGATATTCCCAACTATCACAACAATGCTCTCTGGCCCTGGGTGGCTTCTTACTGGACGTTGGCTCAGGCAAAGGCAGGCAATGAGAAAGGTGTATTAGAGGGTATAGGGTCGGTGTATCGCCCCGCAGCTCTCTTCTGCACCAACAAGGAGAATTTCAACCTCGACAACGGCGATATCTACACCGAGCTTAATTCTTCGAATATGCTCTGGTGTCTTGCCGGAAATATCGCGTTGACTACGCGTGTGCTTTTCGGGATACATTTCGAGAAAGATGGTCTTGTAATCGAGCCGTTTGTGCCGAAAGCTCTTGCAGGGACACGCACCCTCGAAGGATTCAACTATCGCGGTGCTAAACTGAATATCACGGTGGAGGGATTTGGAAACAGAGTTCATGAGCTTATCGTGAACGGTAAGAGCCTTTATCCCGAGAAGTGTAAACTCATTCCGGCAAAGATGCTGAAGAATGGTGGCGATATAATCGTGAAGATGGATAATCAGCCGATTCCCGCCATGAAGCTCAACAATGTGAAGAACAGCAAGGCTCCTCTTACTCCCATCACATGGCTCGCCAATAATCCGGCTCTTGACGGCGCCGGCGTGCCCGTAAACAATCAGCTTGAATGGAATCCCATCGAATATATTGCCAGGTATATTGTGTTGAAGGATGGTAAGCCTGTGGCTGAGACTCGCGAAACGAGTTATGCGGCGGTAACTCCCGGCGAATGGCAGGTTATCGGTGTTTCAGGCAGCGGCGTGCAATCTTTCGCTTCCGAGCCGCGCAGCAACCGTCCGGTTACTATACTGGAGTTCCCGAATGAAGTCAAGGTCGCGAAATCATCTGAGATAACCAATAAGCCCTCTAAAACTCTTGCCGGTTTCACGGGAGAAGGTTTTGTTGAGCTTGACAAGAGCTCGGCTCCGGCAGAAGTCACTGTGGAAATTCCGGAGACCGGAGTGTATTCAATCAGTCTGCGTTATGCCAACGGCAATGGTCCTGTCAATACCCAGAACAAGGCGGCAGTGCGCACTCTCACTCTCGATGGCAATAAGGCAGCGACAATAGTGATGCCTCATCGCGGAAAAGGTAACTGGAATGACTGGGGAATGAGCAATCATGTCACCTTACCTCTTGAGAAAGGGAAACATACGCTCGGAATCCGCTATCTTCCGGAGAATGAAAACATGAATATCAAGACCAATCATGCGCTTGTGGATCACATCCGTATTGAACGAGTGAAGTGAAAAAATTTGGTGGATTGAAAAAAAAGTTGTAATTTTGCAGCGGGTGAGTCCTTCACGACCAGCTCCCCGTAAATCCCCCAGGTCCTGACCGAAGCAAGGGTAGCGGGTTGAGCGGTGCGATGGAGTAAGCTCGCCCGCCTGCCTCTTTAGCTCAGTTGGCCAGAGCACGTGATTTGTAATCTCGGGGTCGTTGGTTCGAATCCGACAAGAGGCTCGAAATGTTTTTCATAATTTTGTTTTGGCGGTGTGTTTTCTTTTCGAAAAACATGCCGTTTTTTTAATGTGAAATTTGAAATGTGTAATGTTTAATTCATTGCCGCTAATAATTTCACATTCAACATTAAAAATTAAACATTGACGAAGTGCATTTCACATTAAACATTTCACATTAAACATTAACAGAAGTGCTGATACACAACGCTACATTTATGGTTGAGGCGCAGAAAGGCGCTGAATTTCTGGAGTGGTTCGCACCGTTGGCGCATAAGGCGGCTCCGGATGGGAAATCACGTCTGTCGGTGATGCGTCAGGCTGGAGGAGAGGTCGCCGGTGAGGCGCAGCCTCTGAGTGTGGCTTTCCAAGCAGAGTTCGAAACTATGGCGGAAATAGAGGAATGGACGGCAAAAAGGTTGCGTCCGCTTGTTGCCGCCTTCGAGCGGCGCTTCGCTCCGGAGGCGATGGTGTTCACATCGGTATTCGAGACAATTTTCTGATGGAAGAAGGAATAAGGAAATATGAGCGCGTGATAATGGGAATCGACCCCGGAACGAATGTGATGGGATATGGTGTGCTCGGTGTGAACGGAAAGAAGGTGGAGGTTGTGGTGATGGGTGTGATCCAGTTGAGCAAGTTCGAGAGCCATTACAAACGCCTTCATCGCATCTTTGAGCGGGTCACGGGGTTGGTGGAGCAGTATCTTCCTGATGAACTCGCCATTGAGGCGCCGTTCTTCGGCAAGAATGTGCAGTCGATGCTGAAGCTTGGCAGGGCGCAGGGGGTGGCGATGGCGGCTGCTTTGAGTCGGGACATACCGATCGCTGAATATGCACCACTTTCCATCAAACAGGCTGTGACAGGATCCGGCTCTGCTTCGAAAGAGCGCGTTGCCGAGATGCTGAAACATATATTGGGGATCCCTCCGGAGAAGATGCCGCATCTCCTTGATGCAACAGATGCCCTGGCTGCGGCTCTTACACATTTTTATGAAACCGGCAAACCCCAGATTGCCAAAGGTCCGAAATCGTGGGCAGACTTTCTTTCAAAGAATCCAGACAGGATAGCACCGAGACGCAAATGAAAGTGTTAAAACCGGATATATGCTGAACAATAGGTAAATTTATTTCTTTTATAAAAAAGAAATACATATATTTGCAAGTTAATTAGTCAATTTTGGCAAGCCAAAATTGAAGTTTATAAGTTTAAAAGCGCGTTGCGCAGTTTAGAAGTTTACGAAAACTTAAATTATTTTTTACACCATATAACCCAGATATAGTATGGATAGATACCAGAAAACACTTGCCGACAGCAAGGTCATTGAGAATGACGAGGTTGTGGCATCAGAAGTTAAGAAGATAGTTGAAGAATCGGGGCAGTATGCTACTCCGGAGGTGTATCAGTTTCTTTTCAGTTCGATCGATCTGACCACCCTGAGCACAGAAGACAGCGTGCGCAGTGTGTCGAAGTTCACTCAGCGTGTAAATGACTTTGACAACGATTATCCTCAATTCAAGAATGTTGCTGCAATCTGTGTTTACAGCAATTTCGCAGAGGTTGTAAAAGCGAATCTTGATGTGGATGGCGTAGATATTGCTGTTGTTGCCGGTGGCTTCCCTTCAAGCCAGACATTTGATGCCGTTAAGGTTGCGGATGTGGCGTTGGCAGTTGAGGGTGGTGCCAACGAAGTTGACATAGTAATGAACGTAGGAAAATTCCTTGATGAGAACTATGAGGATCTTTGCGATGAGATCATAGAACTCAAGCACACTGCACGCGATGCGAAACTGAAGGTGATTCTTGAGACCGGTTGCCTTAAGACTGCAGCCAATATCAAGAAAGCATCAATCCTTTCGATGTATAGCGGAGCTGATTTCATCAAGACTTCCACGGGCAAGATCTATACCGGCGCATCTCTCGAAGCAGCCTATGTCATGTGCCAGTGCATCAAGGAGTATTATGAGAAGACTGGTCGCAAGGTAGGTTTCAAGGCTGCCGGCGGTGTTCGCACATCAGAGGAGGCATTGCATTATTATGCTGTTGTCAAGGAAGTGCTTGGCGATGAATGGCTCAATCATGATCTCTTCCGTTTGGGTGCAAGCAGTCTTGCCAACAACCTTCTTGCCACAATGACCGGCGAAGAGAATAAATATTTCTAATCTCCATAAAGAAAACTCAATGAGATTTCGCAAATTAACCAAGCTAACGCTGGCACTCCTGATAGGTGTGTCAGCGTCGCTGTGTGTCAACGCGCAGCAAAGGAAGCAATACCGCACATTCGGTGTGGCTTTCTATAACCTTGAGAACCTTTTCGACACAATCAACAACAACGGGAAATACGACAAGGAGTTTTCACCTGCCGGCTCTTACAAATGGGACGGTAAAAAGTATTGGTCGAAAATCAAAAACATCTCTTATGCCATCTCTCAGATGACCACCAAGACCACTCCGATTGGTCCGGCGGTGATCGGAGTGAGCGAGATCGAGAACATAACAGTGCTTCAGGATCTCGTGAAGGCAGATGCCATAAAAGACTGGAATCTTCAGATCTGTCACCATGATTCACCGGATGCAAGGGGTGTGGACGTGGGACTTCTTTACAACCCAAAGCTTTTCCGGGTTATCAATGTGACAAATCATCGTCTGGTTGTTCCGGAACTTCCGAAATTCAAAACCCGCGACCAGATGTGCGTAGTAGGTCTTATGGGTGGCAGGCGTATCGCCATAATCGTTAACCACTGGCCCTCACGTCGCGGAGGGGAGAAAGAGAGCAGCTGGCTTCGCGAGGCTGCCGCCTCACTGAGCCGTTCGATCGCAGATTCCCTTTACAAGATCGATCCCAAGATGGGAGTGGTAGTGATGGGCGACCTTAACGATGATCCTCACAACAAGAGTGTGGCAGAAACGCTTGGCGCAGTTAAGAAAATAGAGAACACCCCCGACGGAGGTTTTTTCAATCCTTTCTGGGAGAAACTTGACAAGGGTATCGGATCATATATTTATCGTGGCAGCTGGGATCTTTTTGACCAGATAATCGTCAACAAAAATCTTGTGGACGGTGCCTGCGGTCTTAAATATTGGGGAGCCGAGGTGCTCAACAAGCAGTTCCTGCTGCAGAGCGACGGTCAATATCGTGGATATCCGCACCGCACCTTCTCCAGCGGAGCATGGTCGAACGGATTTTCCGACCACCTCCCAACTGAGATCTTCCTTGTGCAGGAAGTGGTGAGATTATGAAAAGACAATAACCAAAACAAGACTCTTATAAAATTATGCGAATTAAATTATCATTGCTAATGCTGCTGTGTATGGCACTTCCGTCGCTTGCCGCGACGGGTCTTACCGGCACATTGGTTGATGCCCGCACGGGAAAGGCTGTAGGTGATGCCAACATCCTTTTGCGTGACCAGGCAATTTTTGTGACAAGTGCTTCTGACGGTACGTTCACCATCTCCAATGCCGCTCCCGGCACGGACGTGCTCCAGATCATTGCATACGGCTATGCCGATGCGTATCAGGATGTCAAGATTGTTGACGGACTTGTGAAGAACATAGGTGAAATCAAGCTCGATCCGTCAGGATTCGAGGGCTCACAATTGGAAAGCGAGGATTTCCTATTTGATGAAGACCAGATTCTCGATGACGAGAGCGTGGGTCAGAGTGTGGGCTCAATCCAGGGTGCCACCGACGATATCTATTATCAGACCTCCAATTATGATTTCTCAATAGCTCGTTTCCGCTGGCGTGGCTATGACAGCAACTGGAACACAGGTTATATCAACGGTTTCAATTTCAATGACGCGATGCGCGGACGTTTCAACTATTCCGGTCTGGGCGGCATGACTTCAAGCGCATTCCGCAACCGCACTACAGACATCGGTCTTGAGGCTGCTCCGTTCGGATATGGCAATATCGGCGGCTCCAGCAACTTCACCACATATGCATCCGAGTATGCTCCCGGATTCAAGGGAAATCTGGCATATACCAACTCAAACTATATGCTCAGGGCGATGTTCCAGTATTCCACCGGTCTTAACAAAAACGGGTGGGCGTTCTCTGCATCAATCATCGGACGATATGCACCGGAGGGTGTGATCGAAGGCACATTTTATAATTCTTTAGGTCTTCAGCTCAGTCTGCAGAAAGTATTTAACGATCATCATTCACTCAACCTGACAGCATGGGGAGCTCCTACGCAGCGTGCAACCAACAGCGCCGCCACCCAGGAGGCTTATGATCTCGCCGGCTCCAATCTCTACAACCCGTCGTGGGGTTATCTCGACGGCAAGAAGAAGAGCGCGCGTATAGTGGAATCGGTAGATCCCGCCGTGCTTCTCAACTGGATATGGAAACCCAAGATGGGAACCAAAGTCAACACCGGTATCGGATTCCGTGCTAACAGATACAGCAGCTCCGCGCTCAACTGGTATCAGACCGCCGATCCTCGTCCCGACTACTACCGTTATCTCCCTTCTTATTACACACCGGATGCCGATCCTCTCACCGAGCCTGATCTTTATGCCGCCCAGCTTGCCGCATATGATTTCGTGACAGACTGGTGGAGCGGAGACAAAGCTCACCGCCAGATCGACTGGAATCGTCTCTATCAGACCAACCTTCTGAACCGTGAGCAGTTTGACCGCGATCCCGAACTTGTGGGCCAGTCAAGTTATATTCTTGAGAACCGTCATTCAAACGTCACTTCATGGATGCTCAATTCTTATATTGACCACCGCATCAACGACAACATGACTCTTCAGGGCGGTCTCAGCCTCAACTACAGCGACGGACACTACTACAAGACCGTGCGTGATCTCCTCGGTGGTGAATACTGGCGTGATGTCGACAACTTCTCTGAGCGCGATTTCGCCGGAAACACCGATATCCTTCAGAATGATATGCGTTATCCGAACCGTAAGGTCTACAAAGGTGACATCTTCGGATATGACTACAACATCCGCAGCATCAATGCCCGCGCATGGCTGCAGAACCAGATCAACACCGCCCACTGGAATGTGAACTATGGTGTTGAGGTAAGTTTCACAGACTTCGTTCGTCACGGTAACATGCAGAATGGTCGTGCTCCCGAAAATTCACTCGGCACAGGCAAGCACCATTCATTCGACAATGCCGCTCTCAAGGCAGGCGCAACCTATAAGCTCGACGGTCGCAACTATTTCACCGCTCACGCATCTTACGGTACACGCGCACCTATGCCCGATTACAGCTACGTATCTCCGCGTACAAAAGACACCTCCGTGCAGGGTCTCAAATCAGAGCGCTTCTTCTCTGCTGACCTCTCTTACACTTGGAACTATTCACGCTTCCGTGGATCTGTGACAGGTTTCTACACTAAGATGTGGGACGGCATCAAGCGTTCCGGCTTCTATGACTATCAGCTCAACACTTTCATGAACTACTCTATGTCGGGTATGGAAACCGAATACAAAGGTATCGAGCTCGGTATGGAATACAAGATCCTCAGCAACCTCTCTGTTTCCGCAGCCGGAACATTCTCACGCTATACCTACGAGAACGATCCTCTTGGCGTACGTAGCTATGAGAACGGTTCGCAGGATGATGTGACACGTCGCGTATATCTAAAGAACTATCATATCGGAGGCACACCCCAGCAGGTTTATTCGTTGGGTGTGAACTATAATGTGAAACAGTGGTTCTTCGAAGTGAACGCACAATGGTTTGGCGACAACTGGATCGACCTTTCTCCGGCACGCCACGAAGAGATGCCCGGTCTCTGGAGCCAATGCACGCCTTCTGCAGCTCAGGCAGCTCAGGGAATCACCCCCGATATGCTCTATGCAGAGAAGCAGGCTGAAATAACACGTCAGGACAAACTCAATTCGGAATGGGTGATGAACCTCTCTATCGGTAAGGTCCTATACACCAAGTTCGGTTCTGTGAATTTCAATCTCAGTGTCAACAACCTTCTCAACAATCGCAATATCCAGACCGGTGGATATCAGGAGGGTAAGTTTGACTATACTGACTATAACGTGAATAAATTCCCCAACAAGATCTACTATGCCCAGGGCATACGTGTCTTCTTCAATGTAGGAATCCGGTTTTAATTAATGAGGAATGTGTAATAAGGAAATTTTAATTATACATTGATTCATAAATAGTAAATAAAGATGAAAAATATAAAGATAATTTTTTCGATGCTGATCCTTATGACTCTGGGTCTTGGATCTTGCAACGATGATCTTGCAGAACCGCCTGTAAATAATCCCGGTATTCATTATGGGGTTTGGGATGATCCCATGTCGGTATATCAGGTTAGTCTCGGCACAGTCACCGAAGGATACGATGCAGTTTGGGTGACCGGTTACATCGTGGGATGTGTGAATACCAATATTTCCAATACCTGCTCCGAGGCTACTGCTGATTTCACGGCTCCCGCACCGGTGCAGACCAATATACTTATGGCAGAAACGCCGGATGAGAAAGACTGGAGCAAGTGCATTACAGTGCAGCTTCCCTCCGGTCCGGTGCGTCAGGCTCTTAATATGGGTAATGTTGCTAATAAGGGGAAACAGGTGACAATACTTGGAACGGTAGGGAAGAAATACTGTTCTGTTTATGGTGTTCGTTCAGTTTCTGCATATGTGTGGGGAGACAAGGGTGATTCCTCGATAGATATAGTGTCGAAGCCCGGCACGACTCCAACACCCACACCTGGTGACGGGACGGTTGTCTACGAATCTCTCGCAAATACGCTGACCGGCATACCCTCTGACTGGACCATCGATAATGTGAAACTTCCCGAAGGAAAGACTGAAATCTGGTCATGGAAAGAATATAATGGTAAAGGATATCTTTATGCCACAGCTTACGGCGCCACCGGCGATGGACTGGCATATGCCATTACTCCGGTGATTGACCTTACGGACTACACCGGTGCTTCAGCATCATTCCGCCATGCAGCTAAATTCCAGACCACCATCAAGGAACTCTGCGGATTTGCCGTGCGTGAGGCGGGCACTACAGAGTGGACTGATATCACTGTTCCCAATTGGCCTCCACTTGATAACAAATGGACATGGGCAGACTCCGGCGAGATGGATCTTTCTGCCTTTGCAGGCAAGAAGGTGCAGGTAGCGTTCAAATATGGATGCTCGGCAGCCGGAGCAGACTCCTGGGAGATCAATGACCTTAAAGTGACAGGTATAAAATAATCGCCATAAATTGAAAGAAAGATGAAAATTTTAAAGACATTATACCTTGGAATGGCAATGGCAGCCGCCGTTTCCGTATCCTCCTGTCAGGCTGATATGGATGCGCCCGCGCTTGTCGAGCCAAAAGCCACGATGGAGGCGAATACCACCATCTCCGAGTTTAAAACGGCGTTTGCCGATCAGACTGTGTTGTGTCCCATGAAAGATGAGGCAACACAGACTCCGTATATCATCCACGGGCGAGTAATCTCAAGTGATGCCACCGGCAATATCTATAAATCAATCGTGATTCAGGACGAGACCGCTGCAATCGCTCTTTCAGTGAACCAGGGTTCAACCTATACCGACTATCGTATCGGTCAGGATGTGGTGGTAAATGCCACTGGTCTCTATATCGGTTATTACAACGGGCTTCAGCAGCTTGGCTGGTATGACCTGTATGAGGGTGCTCCATCGCTTACATTCATGCCGTGGGATATTTTCCTTGCTCATTCAGAGTTGAACGGATTCCCAAATCCTGATGTGAAATATGTGGCTCAGGATGCCACATGGCCCTCGGAGAATCCCTACTGCATTGTGACCACATTCTCACTGCCTACTACAGGCGAGGATTTCCGCAACATGCAGAGCCAGCTTGTGGAATTCCGCAACGTGCATTTCGAGGAGGGTGGCAAAGAGACTTACGCTCCCTATCAGGAGAGTGTGAATCGCACCCTTGTTGACGCCAACGGTGGCAAACTGACTGTGCGCACTTCGGGATATTCCAATTTCTACAACGAGATGATCCCCGAAGGAACAGGTACTGTTCGCGGTATTCTTTCCTACTATGGCGATGCTTGGCAGCTTCTTCTCCGTGGCTTAGGCGACGTGATGATCACTAAGAAAGGTCAGAAAGATGATCCTTACACCATCGCAGAAGCTATGGAACTTATGGATCAGGGTGCCGCCGGATGGGTGACAGGTTATATTGTAGGTTCTGTGAAAGCCGGTGTGAACGATGTTCAGTCGAACGATAACGTGATCTTCGGTGCTGATGCCGAGATGGATAACAACATCCTTATCGCAGCTTCTGCCGATGAAACCGACTGGAGCAAGTGTCTTGCAGTAGAGCTTCCGCAGGGATCTGCATTCCGCGCATCTGTCAACTTGGTTGACAACCCCGGTGTGCTCAAAAAAGCAATTCTTGTCAACGGAAATCTTGCTACATTCCTCGGCATGCCCGGTATCACCGGCAATGGCGGCACAGCCAACGACGTCGAGGTTGACGGCGTGACAATCGGCGGCGGTGACACCCCCGGTCCCGGTGGAGACGCAATCCCTGCCGGTAACGGTACGCAGGAGAAACCATATAATGCAGATCAGGTAAAAACCGCGTCACCCGGCACCGGCATGTGGATGGAAGGTTATGTTGTAGGTTATTCACCCAATACGAAGTGGGCAGAGACAGTGTTTGGCAACACTCCGACCGAAGGATCCACCAACTACACCAACGCTACAAATGTGACACTCTCAATGGTGCCAGTAGGTTCGGCAACACTTGACAATTCTGTTCCTGTCGGATTGAAGAATACCGGAGATGTGCGTGCCACCCTCGGCATATCCAAGAATCCTGCAATTTATGGGGCAAGAGTCAAAGTGAAAGGTGAGATCACATCTTATTTCGGCATGACAAGTATGAAGAATGTGGAAGAGTATGTGATTGTAAGTGAAGGCGGTGGCGACACTCCTACACCACCAGTAGGAGAAGAAACAACTGTATATTCTTCGCTTGGTAAATCCCTGACAGCTCTGCCTGCAGACTGGACAATCGATAATGTAAATGTTCCGTCTGCGGTATCAAATGGAGTGTGGACGTGGAAAGTTTATAACAATAGTGGTTATCTGAATGCCAGCGCATTTGTAAGCAATACAGCCTATGAGTCTCTTGCATATGCCGTGACCCCTGTGATTGATCTTACAGGTTATACATCTGCCAAGGCCTCTTTCCGTCATGCTGCCAAGTTCCAGACAACTCTCAAAGAGCTTTGTGGTTTTGTTGTGCGCGAAAGTGGCTCGTCAAGCTGGACAGAGATAAGCATTCCTACATGGCCTGATGCCGGTGCATGGACATTTGTAAGTTCAGGAGATATCGACCTCAGTGCTTATGCAGGTAAAAAGATTCAGGTGGCATTCAAATATGGCTCTTCTTCAGCCGGTGCAGACACTTGGGAGATCAACGATCTCGAGGTAAAAGCTTCAAAATAACATTGATTTTTATCATAATCAATATCCCCTGCCACGCAATAGTGGCAGGGGATATTATTATAATAAATAAGAGATGTGTTAGAAAACATTAGAAGCCAAAGAGAATAAATACGTATTTATGCGTTATATATTTTTGAAAGGAAGACAATTTATAAATTGCTTCCCGGATTGTTTCTTTTATTAAAATCCATATTGCGAATGAAGAAATTATACATAAGTTTTTTGCTGACGGTATGTGTAGCTGTCGGTGCTTCGGCTGAATTCAAAGCCGGATATTATAACCGGATGAACGGTAAGAGTGGGGCTGCGCTTAAAGCCGCAGCTAAGGAATGCGTGCAATCGCATCAGACGCTTGAATATTACGATCTGCCGAATTATTGGCAGTATTCAGATGTATATCCGGAGCTTGTGAATGGATGCAAACGGTGGTGGGATATGTATTCCGATGCCGTGTATTTGATTCAGCGCGGTCAGAGCGGCAAGAGCAGTTTCTCGGCAAACAAAATGCAGCGCGAGCACAGTGTGCCCAAATCGTGGTGGAAGTTGAACGGCTCTGTGGAATATACGCCCGCTTATTCCGACATGTGGAATCTTTACCCATCCGATGGCGCGGCAAACCAGGCGAAGCTCAATTATCCGTTAGGTCTTACGGCTTCAACAAGTTTCAACAATGGCGTGACCAAGGTCGGTGGTGCTCAGACCGGATATGGGGGCGGAAGCCGCAACGTGTTCGAACCGGATGACGAATACAAAGGCGACTTTGCACGCGCATACATGTATGTTGCCACAGTCTATGACGACATAAACTGGGTAATCAATTATATGTATAAGAAAGAGGCGTATCCAACCCTTGTGCCCTGGGCAAAGGAGATGCTACTGCAATGGTGCCGTCAGGATCCGGTAGACCAGAAAGAGATCGACCGCAATAATGTGGTTGAGCAATATCAGGGGAATCGTAATCCGTTTGTGGATTTCCCCGAGCTTGCTGAATATATCTGGGGAACACGCACCACGGAGGTCTTCTATGTCGATCAGCAGCAGGGTAGTGATCCCACTCCTCCAATCACTGGCGATCCGGAAATCACAGCTCCTGTCAATGGCGAGGCATTTGATTTCGGACAGGTAGCTGTGGGGCGTTCGGAGACCCGTGTGCTGCAGATTGTAGGCAAGAACCTCACATCCCCGCTTTCGGTGAGAGTGACAGGAACAGACCGAGCTATGTTCGTGCCCGAAATCACCAAGGAGATTCCTGCTGCCACAATCAATCAGAATCAGGGTTATCTGCTTAATATCACCTACACACCTACCGCTGTCGGGCTGCATGAAGCAAAGATAGTGCTTTATGATGGAGGCTTGACAGGTTCGATAGCTGTGACGCTCAAAGGTGAGGCTCTTCCGATGCCGACATTCACTACTCTTACGGCATTGCAGCCCACGGATATGACAGCCAATTCATATACCGCTCACTGGAATCCCGTTGCAGACAGCGAAATTGCCGATTATTATGTATTGACACGCACGCGCCTTGTGGATGGCAACCAAGAGACTGAAACCTATGAGACCGGAGAGACCAGTTACGTGATCAGTGATCGCGATCCTGGAGTTGCAGAGACATATTATGTTCAGTATTCGCGTCTTGGTATGCTTTCTGAGCCATCAAATGAGATTTATGTTGCTGCAGGAAGTTCGGTTGAAGATCTCTATATTTCTGCTCCGATGCAGGTATTTGCAGTTGACGGAGGCTTCATGATCAAGCTTAACGGTGACAGCAAGCCTATGCATGTATATGATGTCAACGGCACCGAAGTGATGTATGTCGCAACGCCCGTTGATGGAGATATCTTCCTTCTTCCTCCCGGCGTTTATGTCGTCACCTCCGAAGGCATGCGTCCCGTCAAACTCGTAATCTAATATACATCATATATACATCATAATTGATTTGATGAGCGTCGGAATCTGGTTCTGACGCTCTTTTTTGTTTGCTCAGCAAGATTAGTGAATAAAAAATTGGATTTGGATGGGAAAATATTCGCGGGTTTTGTATATATTTGCAATTCTGAAGTAATTTTAAGAATCGTTTAAAGAAAATTGTATTCAAAACTGAATATGACCTTTATCATGAAATCACGTTTAAGCAGTTTTGCGGGGGCAGCTTTTTGCGCGCTGACTCTCGCTGTGCCGGCATTGGCGGATGCCCCGGCAGGATATTACAATTCACTCGAAGGAAAAACAGGCACTGAACTTAAAAAAGCTGTAAAGGCTCTTGTTAAAAGTCACCATAAGAGGATTTCTTATGGTAATTCTACATGGGAAGCATTCCGTCTGACGGATGTCAAGGAGGAAAACGGAGTAAAATACTGGTGGGATATGTACAGCAATGAGAAGGTAAGGGTCGGATCCTCAAAGCCGGATAATGCTGTAATGAATATTGAGCATTCTGTTGCAAAATCTTGGTGGGGAGGAGGAACTAATGATGCTTATTGCGATATCTGTCATCTTAATCCATCCAATTCAAATGCAAATTCGCGTAAAAGTAATTATCCGATGGCTAAAATCGGTCACGTCACTTGGACTAATGGAGTGACGATAATCGGATCTCCTGTAAACGGTCAGGGAGGGGGAGCGTCAAATGTATATGAACCTTGCGATGATTATAAAGGTGACATGGCAAGGGTGTTTATGTACATGTTCACGGTATATGACGATATCAGTTGGAAGACATCCGGTACAGACTGGATGTATGACAAGAATTCGGAGCTGACATTGAAGCCTTGGGCATACAAGATGTTGCTTGAGTGGTCAGCTAATGATGCTGTAAGTGAAAAAGAACGTAACCGCAATGACGGGATTTATAAAAGCAATCAAAAGAGCCGCAATCCGTTTATCGACCTGCCGGATCTGGCGGACTATATCTGGGGAGCGAAGAGGGGCGAACCTTATCATGTGGACGGAGCTCACAATCCTGGACCGGTCGATCCTGATCCTGTAGATCCGGACCCCGTTGACCCCGATCCTGTAGATCCGGATCCTGTGGATCCTACACCGGAAGATCCCTCTCTCATACCAGGCACATACGTGCTTGTGTCTTCTCAGTCGGATATCCGCGCAGGAGAGAGTTATCTTGTTCTCGGTTCGGATTCACATGTTGCTATGACGCTGACTCAAAACAAAGAGCAAACTTATTTCGAGCCTACCGCAACTGTTACTATTGAAGGAGATATAATCAAAACGGCTCCCTCGAATGCGGCTTTGATCACCCTTGAGGCGCAGGGCGACGGCTATGCTCTTAAGGCATCTGATCTTGTCGGAAATGAGAAAGGGTACCTTTTCAGTTCGTCGGTAAAGACTATCAATCTTACAGACTATTCAACCACTCAGGGTGTTAAGGCAAAGCTTGCCTATTCATCGCAAGGCGTGGCTGTGGTTTATGGCTCTTCGGCAAGCAGCGGATCCGGAGCGCTCTATTACAATAAGAGTGCAAAACGATTCACAACATACACAAGTACCGGACAGGAGCGTCTTGATTTCTATCGCAAGGTGAAGGAGACTTCCGGCATCGAGGAGGTTGAGGAGATAGACGACAGTTGTCTGGTTGAGGTGTGGGGTAATAATATCCTCGTGCCTGAAGGTGCAAGCATTTATGATCTCAATGGCAGGAAACTGATAAACGGTGAGAATCTGGCAAGAGGTATTTATCTCGTGGCTTCTCCTACATTCAGGAAAACTGTGAAAGTCATGATTAAATAATAGAATTATGAGGAATCTGATATCGGGAATAATGATGACTGCAGGTGCGCTGGCACTTATGGCTGAGGCTCCGGCGGGATATTATACATTGCTTGAGGGTAAAAGCGGATCTGCCTTGAAAGAGGCGGTAAAGAGGGTGGCGATACCTGACGATTTCGTCTCGATTGGATATGGCGAGGGACATACCTCCTTCAAGACCTGGCAGGCGTTTGAGTTTACCGATGTCAGAATGATCCAGGGGAAGGCGGCATGGTGGGATATGTATTCCAACAAGCTGATATATGTTGAGAACGGGCATTTGTCGCTTAATATAGAGCATTCTGTCGCCAATTCATGGTGGGGAGGAGAATCCGGAAGCGTGCAGGCTTATCAGGATCTCTTTCATCTGAACCCATCGAACGCGGAGGCGAATGTTGCGAAATCCAGTAATCCGCTTGGGATTGTAGGATCAAATCCATCATATGACAATGGACTGATTCTTGTGGGCACACCTGCGGCAGGTTATGGCGGGGGTGCGTCGAAAGTGTTTGAGCCGGCGGATGAATACAAGGGTGATTTCGCCCGCGCCTATTTCTACATCATGACCGCCTACGATGACATTCCCTGGCGTGAAGACAAAGGAGGGGAGGCTCTCTATACAATCACCGGGGGCAAGATCCATCTTCAGCCGTGGGCTGCTTCGATGCTTTTGAAATGGGCTGAAGAAGATCCTGTTGATGACAAGGAGATAAACCGCAATGAAGAGATTTTCAAATGTCAGAAAAACAGGAATCCCTTTATTGATTATCCCACTCTTGCCGAATATATCTGGGGCGACCGGAAGGGTAATGCCTTCACGCTTTCAGGGTCTGAGGCGGTGGCAGTGAACCGCCCTGCTGATCCTGTGGCGGAGGATGTGCGTATCACTGATGTCAACACATATGCCGGCTCTTATTGGGGCGAGCGCGATCTTAGGTTCAATACCTACGATGGTGAACTCTGGATAAGTCTTGACGGAGGTGTATATCAGCGTTACGGCGACAGGATTTCTCTGCCCTCGGCGACAGCCAATGGTGTGAAGCACACTGTAAAAGCATATACGCTGAAGGATTTGGATGGTAAGTCATTGCGAAGTTCGATAGTGACCGTGACAATGACGGCAAAGGACCCGAGTGTGGTTGATTATTCCGAGGCGGTTTGGACTCCGGTTGTTGCCGGCGAGAAAGTTGACACTGATGGCTATTATTTGATTGTGGCAGCCGACAACAGAAATGTGATGGGATGCACTTTCCAGTCGAACGGCTTTATGCCCGATGCCGGATTCCCTGCATTCCACAATGACGACACGAATTCAGACATTACTGTGATTCCTGAAGATGCGGCGGTTGTGAAATTCTCCGCAGCGGGGGATGGCTATGCTCTTGAGGTGCTGGATATTCACGGGATTTCCAAAGGGTATTGGACCACAACTGCTGCCAGAAAGATGCGACTGAACGGAAGTCAGGGTACGTCAGCAGCCGTCAATATTGAGACTGACGGGAAAGCAAAGATAGATTTCGGTGCAACTCCGGGCTGGCTGCAATACAACAAGACTAATCCCCGCTTTCTGAATTATTCTTCAACTCAAGGAGGGGTGACGCTTTATAAATTCAAAGGCTTTGATGACGGCTCATCTTCGGTTGGTGAGATTCAGGTCGAGAAAAATGCTCCGATTGTGATCGATGGCAGAGACATCATCATGCCCGAGGGGGGAATGGTGTTTGATCTGAATGGTCGCCGCGTTTCAGGCAGAGCTTTGACTCCCGGAATTTATGTTGCCGTCAAGGCAAACGGAGAGGCTGTGAAGGTTCATATACGATAAAATTCAATAATTATTCAAAACAAATAGATTCCCCGTATGCTTTAAAGCAGATGGGGAATTTTTATTGCAAAAATATTTGGGGAATTGAGGAATAAAGTGTTAATTTGCCAAGCTTTTCATAAGGTGTCATTGGGAAGCTTTGCTCTCAGATGACAATTTGAACAGCCGTTATGAATTGTAAAGTATAAGAAGGAAACAATCCTCTGACAATCTATACCAAAACACAATAACAACTTTCGTGATGTTACAAGAAACGAATGTCAAGACCATCGACAAGGTGGTGATTCGCTTTGCCGGTGATTCCGGCGACGGCATGCAGCTTGCCGGAAATATCTTCTCCAACATTTCAGCAGGGGAAGGGAATCAGATTTCTACATTCCCCGATTATCCGGCTGAGATACGCGCTCCGCAAGGATCGTTGAGCGGTGTCTCCGGTTATCAGGTAAGCGTGGGTAAGGATGTGCATACACCCGGCGATCAGGCGGATGTATTGGTGGCAATGAACCCTGCGGCGCTAAAGACCAATCTCCGTTACCTGAAACCGGACGGGATCATTGTCTGCGATGGCGATTCCTTCACCGAGCAGAATCTGAAGAAGGCAGAATATGCCACTTCCGATCCGGTTACCGAGCTTGGCATCAATCCTGCGAGAATAATGCTCGTGCCGATGACAACTCTTCTCAAATCTACTCTTGCGGACTCCGGTCTTGATCAGAAGGGGATGATGAAATGCAAGAACATGCTTGCGTTGGGTATCATCTGCTGGCTGTTTGATCGTCCGGTTGAGAGCGTGTTGAAGAAACTACAGGCAAAATTTGCCAAGAAACCGGCTATCTACGAGGCTAATGCAAAAGTTGTGAGAGCCGGCTGGGATTACGGACATAACACCCACAGCTCGATGCCTGTGTATCGCATCGAGACTGCATCAGCAGAGAAAGGAACCTATATCGACGTTACGGGAAATACGGCAACCGCCTGGGGTCTTATCATGGCTTCCGAGAAGAGCGGACGTCCACTTTTCCTCGGATCATATCCCATTACCCCAGCCACTGATATTCTTCATGAACTCGCAAAGCGCAAGGATCTTGGCGTGAAAGCTTGTCAGATGGAAGATGAGATAGCCGGTGTATGCTCCGCAATAGGCGCATCATATGCTGGTCATCTTGCAGTGACTTCGACTTCCGGACCCGGTCTCGCACTGAAATCAGAGGGTATAGGTCTTGCTGTTATGGCAGAGCTTCCGCTTGTTGTGATCGACGTGCAGCGTGGCGGACCTTCGACCGGTCTTCCTACCAAGACAGAGCAGACGGACCTCATGCAGGCTCTCTATGGCAGAAACGGAGAGTCTCCACTGTGTGTCCTTTCCGCTGTCAGCCCGACCGACTGCTTTGAGATGGCATTCCAGGCTTGCCGCATCGCGATCGAACATATGACACCTGTAATTCTTCTGACAGATGCATTCATCGGCAACGGGTCTTCTGCATGGCGCGTACCGGAGAAAGATGATTATCCGGAGATAAAAGTGCCTTTTGTTACTCCCGAGCAGCTTGAGAATGGCTGGAAACCTTATGACCGTGATCCCGAGACAATGGTGCGTTACTGGTCTATACCCGGAATGGAGAACGGAATGCACCGCGTGGGCGGTCTTGAGAAGGATTTCAAGACATCCGTCATATCCACTGATGCCAAGAACCATGCCCGCATGGTGGAGGCTCGCAAGGAGAAAGTTGCCCGCATTGCCCGCGATATTCCAAAGATGGAACCCATGTTTGATGAAGATGCGGATACGATCCTTGTCGGATGGGGTGGAACCTACGGTCATCTCCTCACAGCCGCTACAGAGCTTAACGCTTCGGAGCATAAGGTGGCATTCTGGCAGTTCCGTTATATCAACCCGCTTCCGGAGAATGCCGTTGAGGTTCTGTCAAAATACAAGAGAATTATCGTTGCCGAGCTCAATACTGGTATGTTTGCCGACTATCTCCAGATGCATCTTCCCGGCAAGGAAATCCTCCGCATCAACAAGATCGAAGGTCAGCCCTTCCTCGTCAGTGAGGTCGTGGAGGGCGTGATTAACCATATGAATAATAATTAACGGAAGTATAGACTCCATCAAAAACTCTAACTGACAATGGAAGAGACAAAGACTACGGGCTATACGCCCGCCGATTATAAGAACAGCCAGAATGCCCGCTGGTGTCCCGGCTGTGGCGACCATGCCATCCTCAATGTGCTTCACAAGGCAATGGCGGTGCTTGGAATCGCACCAAAGGATACAGCCGTCATTTCAGGTATCGGTTGTTCCTCACGCCTCCCTTATTACATGAATACCTATGGCATGCACACGATTCATGGTCGGGCTGCGGCAATCGCAACCGGTGTTAAGACCGCGAACCCAGAGCTTACCGTATGGCAGATATCAGGCGACGGCGACGGACTGGCGATTGGAGGCAATCATTTCATCCATGCCATCCGCAGGAATATTGATATCAACATGCTCCTTTTCAACAATAAGATCTATGGTCTGACAAAGGGTCAGTATTCACCGACTTCCGATCGCGGAGCAGTTACGAAATCCAGCCCTTACGGCACTGTTGAGGATCCATTCATTCCCGCCGAGCTTTGTTTTGGTGCACGCGGCAATTTCTTTGCCCGAGGCATAGACATCACGCTCGACATCACACGCGATTGCATGGTGGCAGCTGCCCGTCATAAGGGCGCGGCTGTTGTGGAGGTGCTTCAGAACTGCGTCATTTTCAACAATGGTATCCATTCTTATTTTACAGATAAGGAGCAACGTGCGGACCACACGATTCTTCTTCGCCACGGAGAAAAGATGCTTTTCGGCAAGAATATGGAGAAAGGTCTTGTTCAGGACGGTTTCGGACTGAAAGCCGTGACAATTGGAGAAGACGGTTATACTCTCGATGATGTTCTTGTGCATGACGCTCACTGCGAGCAGAATTTCCTTCAGCAGCAGCTTGCCATGATGGATGGCCATGAACTTCCTGTTGCACTCGGCGTGATCCGCGACTATCAGGCTCCCACTTATGAGGCTGAGGTTGAGCGTCAGGTGGCAGAGGTAAAGGAGAAAAAAGGCTTTACTTCCCTTCGCGACATGATTCTCAAGACCTGTGAAAGCTGGATTATTAGTTAGGCATTAGGTTTTAGGCATTAGGTTTTAGGCATTAGGCATTAGGCATTAGGCGTTAGATATTAGGCCTTAGATGTTGTAGCTATTTGGCGAAGCATCTAAGGCCTAAAGCCTAAAACCTAAAACCTAAAGCCTAAAACCATGCACATAAATAAAAAAATTGTGCACATTTTGTGGAAAAATTTCCATAATTGAAATATTTTGATTTACTTTGCAGTCTGAAATAAAGAAAAATAAGAAAAAATCATTAACAACTAAAATCTTATTGATATGTCAGACATTGAAAAAAGAGTAAAAGAGATCATCGTTGACAAACTCACAGTAGATGAGAATGAAGTAACACCTACAGCTGAATTCAGCAAGGATCTCGGCGCAGACTCACTCGACACCGTAGAGCTCATCATGGAGTTCGAGAAAGAATTTGACATCACCATTCCCGACGCAGATGCAGAGAAGATCTCGACTGTTGGCGACGCCATCAGCTATATCGAGGAACACAGCAAATAATCAAGTTTCATGGAATTAAAGAGAGTTGTAATAACGGGTCTCGGAGCGTTGACTCCGATCGGCAATGATGTAGCCACTACTTGGGAGAATGCCAAGGCTGGCAAGAGCGGTGCCAACCCGATTACACACTTCGACGCAAGCAAATTCAAGACCCAGTTCGCATGCGAGGTCAAGGGCTTTGATCCTGCGGAGCATTTCGACCGCAAGAAGGCACGTCAGCTTGACCTTTACGCAATGTATGCACTTAAGGCGGCGGACGAGGCTATCGAGGACGCAGGTCTTGAAGGCGAAGGAGTCGATAAAAACCGTGTCGGCGTGATATTCGCAGCCGGTATCGGCGGTCTCCATACTTTTGAGGAGGAGGCTGGCTATTTTGCAATTCATGGTGCGGAGCAGGGGCCCAAATACAATCCCTTCTTCATTCCCAAGATGATTGCCGACATTGCTGCCGGTCATATCTCTATCGACCATGAGTTCCGCGGTCCGAACTTTGCTACCGTATCGGCTTGCGCTTCTTCAAACCATGCCCTTATCGACGCATACAACTATATCCGTCTGGGTATGGCAGACGCAATTGTGACAGGTGGCGCCGAAGCAGCGGTATTTCCCGCAGGTGTAGGTGGCTTCAACTCGATGAAGGCGCTCTCCACTCGTAATGACGAATGTGAAACGGCATCACGTCCTTTCAGCGGTTCACGCGATGGATTCGTGATAGGAGAGGGTGCTGCAGCCCTTGTGCTTGAAGAACTTGAGCACGCCAAGGCTCGCGGTGCGCATATCTATGCCGAGGTCGCCGGTGGTGGCATCAGTGCGGATGCTTACCATATCACTGCTACTCATCCCGATGGACTGGGTGCCGTGATCGGTATGGAAAACGCTTTGAAAGATGCAGGCATGAAGCCTGAGGACATAGATTACATCAACATGCACGGCACATCAACTCCCGTGGGCGACCGCGGCGAAGTGAAAGCAATCCTTAAGGTTTTCGGTGATCACGCATATAAGATGAATCTTAGCTCCACCAAGTCGATGACAGGTCATCTCCTTGGCGCGGCAGGTGCTCTTGAAGCGCTTCTCAGTGTCAAGGCTCTCAATGACAATATCGTGCCTCCCACAATCAATCATGTGGAGGGAGATAACGATCCTGAAATTGACTACAACCTTAACTTCACATTCAACGAGGCGCAGCCGCGCGAACTGAATACTGTTCTTTCGAACACGTTCGGTTTCGGTGGTCACAACGCTTCCGTGATCCTCAAGAAATATAAAGATTAATACGGCGTAAGAACGCAGTGCAATTTTTATAAAAATCGCATCCTATCCTCCCTTGCACAAGGGAGGATATTTTTTTATCATTGAGAGGTATTTGAGGATCGAAATGGGTGAAATATCAGTTTTTTTTATTAAATTTGTATGTTAAAACAGCATCAGAAAAAAGACTGACAAAGATACTACCAGATATGGCAACAGAAGAAGAAGAGAAAAGATATCAAGCGGATAATATCCAGGTGCTTGAAGGACTTGAGGCAGTGCGTAAACGCCCGTCTATGTATATTGGAGACACTGGTGTGCGCGGATTGCATCATTTGGTTTACGAGGTTGTCGACAACTCGATCGACGAGGCTCTTGCCGGCTTTGCCAGCCATATAGATGTCTCAATCCTTGAAGACAACTCAATCAAGGTTGTGGATAATGGCCGAGGCATTCCGGTGGATATGCACGAGAAGATGCACAAACCCGCGCTTGAGGTTGTTCTGACTGTGCTGCATGCCGGAGGTAAATTCGATAAAGGTTCCTATAAAGTTTCAGGAGGTCTTCACGGTGTGGGCGTGAGCTGTGTAAATGCTCTGTCAGACTATCTGCGCGCCGAGATCCATCGCGATGGGAAGGTTCATATGCAGGAATATGCATTCGGTAAGCCGACCTGCGATCTGAAAGTGATCTCCGAGACCGATCACACTGGAACAACCATTCTCTTTCATCCGGATGCTTCTATTTTCAGCGAGACTGTCTATGATTACGAGACGCTTGCCAACCGCTTGCGTGACCTCGCTTTCTTGAATGCCGGAATTACATTGACACTCACCGATGAGCGCGTTCGCGACGAAGAGGGAAATCCCCGTCAAGACGTGTTCCATAGTGCGGAGGGTCTGAAGGAGTTCGTGAAATATATCGATGAAGGGAAAGAACCTCTTATCGAAGACATCATTCACCTCAACACTGAGCGTGGCGGAGTGCCTATCGAGGTGGCGATGACCTATAATACCGACTTCAACGAGAATATATATTCTTACGTCAACAATATCAACACTATTGAGGGTGGCACACACCTCACCGGCTTCCGCCGAGGTCTGACCACAACCCTCAAGAAATATGCCGATGACAATCATCTTCTTGACAAACTCAAGATCGAGCTTTCAAAAGAAGACTTCCGTGATGGTCTCACAGCCGTTATCTCTGTGAAGGTTGCCGAGCCACAGTTTGAGGGTCAGACAAAGACCAAACTCGGAAACAATGAGGTTGGCGGTGTGGTTCAGAGTGCCGTCAGCGAGGCTCTGCGTTATTACCTTGAGGAGCATCCTGCACAGGCAAAGACTATCGTCAATAAGGTTATGCTTGCAGCGCAGGCTCGTCACGCCGCTTACAGCGCGAGAATGCGCGTGCAGAGTAAAAGCCCGCTGTCGGGTGCGGGTTTGCCCGGTAAACTGGCTTCCTGCAAAAGTCGTGACGCTGTGGAATGTGAGCTTTTCCTCGTGGAGGGAGACTCTGCGGGAGGGTCTGCAAAGCAGGGACGCAACCCGAGGTTTCAGGCTATTCTTCCTTTGCGCGGTAAGATCCTGAACGTGGAGAAAGCCATGGATCACAAAATCCTGAATTCCGATGAGATCGTGAATATGTACAAGGCTTTGGGCGTGACAATCGGCACGGAGGAAGATTCCAAGGCTCCGAACATGACGAAGCTCCGTTACCATAAGATTATAATCATGACCGATGCCGATGTCGACGGTGCGCATATCGCTACCCTTCTGATGACATTCTTCTATCGCAGAATGCGTCCCATCATTGACAATGGCTATCTTTATATAGCTACCCCTCCGTTGTATAAATGCTCATTAAAGGGTAAGAAGAATGTGGAGGAATATTGCTGGACAGATCAGCAAGTGCAGCGGTTTGTAGATGATAAATGCAACGGGGAGCGCAATCGTCTTGTGCTGCAGCGATACAAAGGTCTTGGTGAGATGAATCCCGAGCAACTTTGGGAGACTACGATGGATCCGGAGAACCGCATGCTCAAGCAGGTTACACTCACAAATGCCGCTGAGGCTGACCGTACATTCTCAATGCTTATGGGTGAAGAAGTAGGTCCGCGACGTGATTTCATCGAGGCGCACGCAACCTATGCAAATATTGACGCTTAAAAGCGGGAAAGTAGGACGTTACAGATTCTTGAAAAGCTGTAGGTATTGATCAGCAACTGAATCTTCGGCAAATTTTTCAATTACTGAACGTTGCATCCGGTCTTTTATAGTATCCCGGTTTTTTAGACCCCATATAATGCCTTCCGCTATGCGGAGGGCATTTTCTTTTACGTCATCGCTCCATGGCGCCAGATACCCTGTTTGCATATGGTCGATGATATCAGGTTGCCCTCCGTGATTGAGAGCCACGGGTACACACCCCCATGCCTGGCCCTCTATGAGCGTGCCGGGAAGTGTTTCCCATTCGGATGTTGATACCACCACCGCGCCGGATTCATATACTGAGCGTATCTCTTCGGGAGAAATGCGACCAAGGTGCCTATGGCGGATTGTCACACCTTTCAGAGCCTCAGGGTCTTTGAGCGAACCGAATGTGACAAGCTCAAGATTCTTTGATTCTTCCGGATATTTTTCTGTCAGAATCCGGGTTGCCTCGACCAAAGTGTGATGCCCTTTGACCGGATCGTCTATGCGTGCGGCTCCGAATATGATTTTTTTCAATGGAGAGGAATCAGTTGGGAAATCTTTCTTCCGGTTCTTAAGTGGAGATGCGTTTATTGGGAATGCATTGGGTATTACGGAAATATCGCCGTCTTTCATTAATGTTGACCGCCGGGCTGTTTCTGCGAGCCAATTGCTTACCGCTACGAAATGTATGTCTGCCCGGGAGTAAAGTTTTTGCTTGCGCAGCCATGTCTTGTGAGAAATATCCTTGCTTGATGCCTTACTCCCAAGCAAAGGACAATTGCCGCATTCCCCGCCGGGGCTAAGGAAATGATGGCAGTAGCCTGCATGATGGCAAATACCGGTCATATTCCACATGTCGTGCATGGTCCAGACAAGTGGCTTGCCGAGGGCAGTAAGCTTTTGAAGCCCTTTGATTGAAAGCATTCCCTGGTTTACCCAGTTGAGGCAAATTACATTTGCATCTTTTATGAATTGGATACGATGCAGGGGGATGCCATTGGATGCCGTGTCTATCTGAAAGAGAGTATTTCGGTTAAATCCGTTGGCGAAAAATATTCTTAGTCTTTCAGCGATAAAAGGGAAGCGGACTGAATTTCCTGATGCCGCTTCTATAACCCATGGAGAATCAGACTTTTTCTCAGCCACAATCATGCGTGCGTCGATGCCTTTCCGTCGTAAAGCATTCATCAGCCTGAATGTCACCACTGCGGCTCCTCCCGTGGAGTCGGATTTGCAAACGAGCGCTATTTTCATTTCCTGCGGTATATGACAAATCTATATAAAAGACCGGTTCTTGAAATTGACGGTTCTGAAGCCGATATCATTTGCCAGTCGTTTTTATCAAGGACGGGGAAATGGGTGTCAGCATCGGGTATGGTTGTGTCTATTTCTGTGATTATCAATTCTGTGCAATAGGGTAGAGCTGAGTGATATAATTGAGAGCCGCCTATTATCACCGGTGATTCCGTCAGTTCGCAAGCTGCAATCGCATCTTCGATAGCCGGGAATATTTCGGCTCCTTCGGCTTTATAATCCGCATTGCGCGAAATCACTATATTCCGACGACCGGGGAGCGGTCGTTTTGGCAGAGATTCCCACGTTTTACGTCCCATTATAATGGGATGTCCCATGGTCGTGGATTTGAAATGTGCCATATCTTCAGGCAGTCGCCATGGAATTGATCCGTTGCGACCGATCGCCCTGTCTTTTGCCATCGCTACAATTGCAATTAGCGGACGAAGGCGCGATGTTGAGGAATTGAAAGTGGAAAAAGGCACAGACTGGCTGATGTCTTTTTCGGAAATCGAATCGGAATCCGAAGGGAAAAGATAAGATATTACCATTGGAATAAAAAAATCGGTGAATTCGATAGTAAAATTAATAAAATTATCGAAATATTTCCGTAATTTTGCAGAAATGAATAGAGATTATTATCTGTTTTAATAAAGAAGTTGCTTAAACAACTTCGAAATATACGCAACCGATTTATCGATGAATTATACAGTTGTTGATTTTATCAGCCTATTAGGATCTGTATGCCTTTTCCTTTATGGAATGAAGGTTATGAGTGAGGGCTTGCAGAAAGTGGCAGGTGACCGCCTGCGCAATATTCTCGGAGTCATGACTAAAAACAGGGTCACCGGCGTGATGACCGGAATCCTGATCACAGCCCTTATTCAGAGTTCGAGCGCATCAACGGTGATGGTCGTCAGTTTCGTAAATGCCGGGCTGATGAGCCTTCAACAGTCAATGGCTGTGATTTTCGGTGCCAATGTGGGTACTACCGCTACAACATGGATTATTTCGGCATTCTCATTTGAGGTCAGTATCTCCGATTATAGTATCCTGTTGCTTGCGATAGGCGTCCCGATGCTATTCATGAAGAAAAGCGGATACAAGAGCTTCGGGGAGTTCCTGATTGGTTTCTGCTTCCTGTTTATGGGTCTGGATCTTATCAGCAAGTATGTGCCTAATCTTCAGGAAAATCCGGGAATGCTTGAATTCCTGACCAATTACACCACACTTGGTGTTGGATCCATATTGATTTTCTTCACTATCGGTATTGTTGTGACTATGGTGGCGCAGAGTTCTGCCGCCACATTTGCCATCACGTTGATCATGTGTTCTCAGGGTTGGATATCCTTCTCTTTGGGATGTGCGATCATTCTTGGTGGCAATATAGGAACCACGATTACACCTGTTCTCGCATCGCTGAGCGGTAATCTCGCTGCCAAGCGCACAGCTATGGGACATGTATTGTTTAATGTGCTTGGATCGCTTATCGTGTTGTGTATTTTCCATCCCTTCTGCGAGCTTGTAGCTGATATTACGAAGGCATGCGACGGTATGAATCCCCTGGATATCAGTGAGGCGCAGGAAGCCGGTATGCGCGACACAACGCTCTTCACGGAGAAGGGAGGATTAACCTCCCGCGCACAGAGCTGCATCGCTTTTGGTCTGGCAATGTTCCCGACGGTGTTCAATGCGTGTAACCTGCTTGTGATGATATGGTTCACGAAACTTTATGTCAAGATTGTGTGCTGGATCATGCCTACCCGTCATAAAGACGAAGAGGAAGAATTCACACTCAAATATATCGGTCGTGGAATTCTGTCGGCTTCCGAGCTTAACATCACGCAGGCACAGAAAGAGATTGTGCTTTATGGTCAACGTGTGGACCGAATGCTCGGTATGGCACGTGAGTTAATCCATACAGATCCGAAGGAGGATAAGTATACCGAGATTTACAGCCGCATGGAGAAATATGAAGAGATTTCCGACAGAATGGAAATCGAGATCGGCAGCTATCTGAATAAAGTGGCTGAGGGTCGTCTGAGTCCTGAAGGTAAAATGAGGATTTCCGGTATGCTCAGAATCATCAGCGAGATAGAATCGATTGCCGACGGATGTTTCAATGTTGCGAAGACCTTGCAGCGTAAGGTGCAGAATCATGTAAATTTTGCACCACCGGTAATGCATGAAATAGATCAGATGTTCGATATGGTGACAGATGCCATGAAGAATATGCTTGGTCTTCTTGAAGAGATGGAGACACCAGACAGTTCGAAAGTTGTTGCCGCCTATAACAAAGAGCGGGAAATCAATAATCTTCGCAATAAGCTTCGCGATGGCAATATCTTCAATATCAACAATAAGGAATATGATTATCAGGAAGGTATATTCTTCATGGATCTTATTGGCGAGGCTGAGAAACTTGGTGACTATATGCTAAATGTAGTGGAAGGTGTCAAACATCAGTTCAAGCCGGTGTTGGATTAATCTTTTTAGGCGTTAGGCATTAGGCGTTAGGCATTAGGTATTAGGCGTTAGGCTAGGCGAAGCTTTCTAAAGCCTAAAACCTAAAGCCTAAAACCTTTAAAATTTAACATTATTCATTACACATTTAACATTATAAAAAATGAATCCCCATAGATATTGCGTCATTATGTGTGGCGGCGTTGGCACACGCTTCTGGCCTTTCAGCCGCAGCGGCATGCCTAAACAGTTTTTGGATTTTTTCGGCACTGGTCGCAGTCTGTTACAGCTTACGGTTGACCGCATTAGTCCGATTGTTGACCCATCGAGAATTATCCTTGTGACAAACAGCGCGTATGCGTCGATAATTAGGGAGCAATTGCCGGATATAAAAGAAAGCAATATCCTTCTCGAGCCAGCTCGCCGCAATACAGCTCCCTGCGTTTGCTGGGCATCGCGTCATATTCAAGCTCTTGATCCTGAGGCATCTATTGTAACGTTGCCTTCTGACCATCTTATTCTCAAGGAGGAGGTGTTCAGGAAGACTCTTGAAGAGGGCTTTGAATTTGTGGAAAAAGGAGATCGCTTGCTCACACTTGGCATAAAACCGACAAGTCCTGCAACGGGATACGGCTATATTCAGCAGGGACATCCGGTAAAAGATTTCCCGGGTATTTGCAAGGTCAAATCCTTTACGGAAAAGCCGAATCTTGAAATGGCGAAGGTATTTCTCTCTACGGGTGAGTTTTTCTGGAATGCCGGCATATTCCTCTGGAGAGCCGACAGTATCCTGAAAGCTTTTGACAAATATGACAGGGAGACAGCCGCCGTATTCAATCCCGGAGTTGGAGTCTATGGCACATCGGGAGAGATGACTTTTATAAATGCGTCATTCCCAAACACCCCCTCCATTTCCATTGACTATGCCATTATGGAGAAGGCTGACAATGTTTATGTGAAAACTGCTGATCTTGGATGGAGCGATCTGGGCTCCTGGAAAGCGTTGTATGATGCATCCCCCCATAATCAGGATGGGAATGTGACTCAGAATTGCAAAGTCCTGACTTATGATTGCAAGAATAATATATTTGCCGTGGACAAAGATAAGATCGTGGTTGCAGCCGGACTCGACAATTATATTGTTGCTGAAAATGGGAACGCCCTTCTGATATATCCAATCGATGAGGAGCAGAGAATCCGGAACATTGTGAACGATGTGCGCACTCGATTTGGAGAAGATTATGTTTAGGCAGCTTCTTGATTTTGTGTCCTGAATTGTGAAGATGTTTTGGCAATAAAATGTGACAAATTGTTGCAATAATTGTATAAAACAGAACTTTTGCTATTTAAAACGATACAAAAATGCAATGGATCGTGCCTTTTGGTGCGGTCCATTGTTGTAATTTTAGAAAAACTTTAGTAATTTTGCGTTTGTAAGGATAAAAGTTCCTTTTCTAATACTAAAGCAGTTATAATACAATAATCAAGTAGTTTTAACGGCATGACCAGCGACTTGTTTAAAAGATATGTGTGGTTGATAGATGTGGTCAACCAGGCAGGTAAACTAACCTACGAAGAGATTTCTAACCTATGGGAAAGGTCTCCGCTGAATGAAGATCGTTCGCCATTGGCCCTACGCACGTTTCATAATCACCGTGAAGTTGTAGAAGGACTTTTCGGTATTAAGATAGCATGTAATCGTAAGGGTGGTAACTACTATTATATCGCAGAGAGCGGAGAATCAAAGCATTCTTCGAAGCTTAAGATCTGGATGCTCCAGACTCTGAGCAATTCTCATGCCTTGAGTAATATTTCGAGTGCGCAATCCCGGGTGCTCGCAAATGTTAATCCTGATGAGAAGTTCGGTCTGGCAGCCACCATTGAGGCTATGGAACTCGGCGTGTGTGTTAAGATACTGAACTCCGTTCCCATGACAGCCGATCATCTTACAGAATTTACCATCGAGCCATATTGCGTAAGGTTCTGGGGTAACTCCTGGTATCTCCTCGGCAAACGTCACGGCAAGGATGATATGCTCGTCTTTGATTTCTCAAGGATTCTAAATCTGGATATTTCGGATATAAAATTCACGTATGATGAGAGCTTCGAACCCGTGAAGTTTTTCAAGAATTACTATGGAATGGATGTTGATCCCCGGCTGGAGCCTGTTACGATCAGACTCCGTATCGGAGATGGCACGCGAGACCTTATACGCACGCAGCAGCTCCACGATTCACAGAAGGAGGTGATGGCGGATTATGATTCTTCGATTTTTGAATATAATCTTGTGCCGGGAGAGGAATTCAAACGCAGGATCCTGTCGATGGGCGATGATGCAGAGGTTGTAAGTCCTCAGGAACTCCGCAATGAAATGGCTGAGAGGATCCGGAGAATGTCTGAAAAATATGCTCGATAAACCGCATTGAGGCTTGATGCGAATTATAAAAATGTCTGATATTTTCATATCAGACATTTTTTTTGTATTTTCGTGGAATCGAAGTTGGTTAAAAGCAATTTGCGTCTGAATAATTTCATAAACTTGAATGGATATGAGAGGCATAAGCCATAAACATATAACTAAATTCCTTCTTCTCTTTGTGCTTGTCGCATTGGTGGGATGCGTGAAAAATGAGGTAAAGGTTGATTTTCAGTTGCCGAAGAATGTAAACGACGCATATAAGATGATCTATTACGCGTCGGATCCTGCGAAAGGATGGTTTGTGGAAACAGTGGCGGCTGTGCAGCAGGGGAAAGTGCAGATGATATGCGCCACCCGTAATCCGACTATTGTTTTCATAATGGAATCGGGATCAGTGCCTCGGGCTGCTTTTTATGCGGAAAGGGGAGATAAAATTAAAATCACGGGCGACAGCAGTGATCCGTTTTCGTGGCAGATATCAGGCAATAAGCTTACAGAGGAATGGAGTCAGTGGCGTCTCGACAGTCGTAGTTCTCTCGCTTCGGGAGATCCGAAAAAAGTTAACAAGGCTGTGAGCGATTATGTGAAAAAAAATCCTGATAAACCTCTGTCGACCCTCCTCCTGCTGATATATTATGACCGACGCGCTGATGAGGCGACTTTCCATAAGCTCTGGAAATTATTGGAAGGTAAAGCACTGGAACCTAAATGGATGCAGCTCGTAAGCCGGTCGGATCTGTTGAAAGACGCACCCGTTTTCACAGATAAACTTAACTCGATTATTTTGCATACTTATGGCAACGGAGTTGATACTCTGATGCTTGGGAAGAAACCGATGCTGCTGTATTTCTGGCGGGAGGGTGATGCCGAACGAAATGAAGGCATAGGAATATTAAAAGATCTCGCGAAAGAATTCCCGGATTCGGCAGCGCGTGTGATAGCGGATGTATGTTTCGATCCGGATTCAATCGCATGGCAATCTGCGGTTAGAAGAGATTCTTTGGCAAAAGTTGTAAGAGGATGGAATTTTCGTGGAGAAACTGATTCGGTGATGATGCGGGCAGGTGTGGGTCGCACTCCCTGGTTTATTGTATTCGATTCAAAAGGTAAGGAGAAATATGCCGGAGATGATCCTCATGACGCCGACAGCCTTTTTCGGAAAGTGATAGGTGATGAGTAAAAAGTAAGAAGTAAAAAGTAAAAAGTAAGAAGTAAGAAGTAAATGCTATGCTGACAAAAGTATATTCTGCTGCAATCAACGGCATCGATGCCTTTCCTGTGACGATTGAGACGGCAATGGACAATGGCATCGGATTTTCTATTGTCGGCATGGCGGATCAAGCTGTCAGGGAGAGCTATCAGCGCATCGCCTCGGCTATTAAATATTCCGGTTTTACATTCCCCCATTTTCGCACAACGGTGAATCTTTCTCCTGCCGATGAGAGAAAGGAGGGGGCATCATTCGATCTCCCTATTGCAATCGGTCTCCTCACGGCATCGCAGATGATAAAATGCGATGCGCTTGAAGACTACATGATGATGGGGGAACTTAGCCTTGACGGCTCTGTAATGCCCGTAAAAGGGGCGTTGCCGATGGCTATAAAGGCACGTGAGATGGGTTTCCGGAAACTGATAGTGCCGGAGGCGAATGTCACAGAGGCGGCGGTGGTGAATAAGATAGAGGTCTTTGGTGTTTCATCGCTTGCCCAGGTAGCAGCTTTGCTGAGTGGCTCTGAACAGCTTGAACCTGTAAGGATAAACACACGCGAGCTCTTCAATCGGGAATCCGAAGAGTTTGATTTCGATTTTTCGGAGGTGAAAGGTCAGGAATCAGTAAAGAGGGCATTTGAGGTGGCATGTGCCGGAGGACACAATATACTGATGGTCGGACCGCCCGGAGCCGGAAAATCGATGATGGCTAAGAGACTTCCGTCAATACTTCCCCCTTTGAGCATGGCGGAAGCATTAGAGACCACAAAAATACACTCCGTAGCAGGAAAACTCTCGCGAGGTTCGATGCTGATGACCACCCGCCCCTTCCGCACCCCTCACCATACGGTATCTCCCGTGGCGCTTGTAGGTGGAGGCTTGAATCCAATGCCGGGAGAAATATCGCTTGCCCATAATGGTGTTTTATTTCTCGATGAATTCCCTGAATTCCCTCGCCACGTATTGGAAGTTATGAGGCAACCAATTGAAGATAGGGTGATTACTGTGGCGAGAGCTAAATATACTGTCAATTATCCCGCAAGCTTCATGCTTGTGGCATCGATGAACCCGTGTCCCTGCGGATATTACGGTCATCCTACGAAGCCCTGTACCTGCACTCCCGGGCAGGTGAGTAAATACATGAATAAAATTTCCGGACCGCTGCTCGACCGTATCGACATACAGGTTGAGATAGAGCCGGTGGCATTCGATGATATGGCAGATAAGACACCGGCGGAAAGCTCGGCAGCCATACGCGAGCGCGTGATGCGGGCGCGGGCTGTACAACAAGAGCGATTCCGCAACAATTCGGGCATCCACTGTAACGCGCAGATGAATTCCAAGCTTTTGCATGAATACGCCTGGCCCGATGCAGAGGGTCTTGCCAAACTCAAAGAGCGGATGACGCGACTCAACATGTCAGCGCGCGCCTTCGACCGCATCCTGCGCGTAGCGCGCACCATCGCCGACCTCGAATACTCAGCCTCCCTCGCCTCCGCCTCGACAACCCCCTCAGCGGCAGCCTCCTCCTCTGTGGTAGCCCCCTCTGCAGCCTCCTCTGCTTTGGCGGCAGCCGTAACTGCTCCGGTGCTTTCCCGCCATATCGCCGAAGCCATCGGCTACCGCTCCCTCGATCGCGCCTCCTACGGCAAAACCTTCTGATATATTGAGGCAAAGGCTTCAGATTTCGCTCTCCTTCGAAGTCGGTGATTCTCACAATTTGCCCCTCACCTGCGACACCTGCGACACCTGCATCACCTGCATCACCTGCGACACCTGCGACACCTGCGACAAACCGGCTTCGCCTAAAAAGCTTTTCGTCTAAAAGGTTTTTCGCCTAAAAGGCTTTCAATGCCCCTGGAGAGTTGGAGAGAGCGCGGAGCCGGTTTGTCGGAGGTGAAAAATTCCATCAAAATCCAAAATAAATTCCATCAAAATCCAAAATAAATTCCATCAAAATCCAAAATAAATTCCATCAAAATCCAATATAAAATCCTCTAAATCCAATATAAATTCCATCTAAAACCAATAAAATTTCTCTAAATCCCAATCATATCATCATGAAATCCTCTCAAGAAATACCTCCCTTTAAAAGTTCCGGTGATCATTCCTATCATCGCCGATCTTTCTATCATGATTATTGTAATCCTTTTATTTATCATATCATAATCAAGAAGAAAAAGGATTGCGAAGCCTTTGGGTGCATCACGGGCAATGCCCGAATCCCCTTCGGCAATCCGGGGTGTGCGGCAATTAATGAATCCTTATTGGGAAAGGTAATCGCAAAATTAATCTTGCGGCTTCCTCATGATCATCCCATATTAAAGCTTCTTCAGTTTTGCGTGATGCCCGACCATGTGCATATCCTCCTTCAGGTCTTATTCCGCTCAGATAATCACCTCGATTTTTATATTGATTTCCTGAAAGAAAGAATAGCGAAGCGATATTCAAGCGAAACCGGCAGACAAATTAGCGCAGATGATATTTTTGAGAAGGGTTATTGCGACAAACCGCTTTATGACGGCCGTAGTCTTGACGATTGGTATAGATATATCAGAGAGAATCCTCATCGTCTCGCAATGCGCATGCAGTATCCGAGGTTCTTCCAATGCGTGCGGAATCTGATAATAGGCAATCATGAATGCCAGGCATACGGAAACCTCTTCCTTTTTCGCAATCCTGACAAGGTTGCGGTAAAAGTAAGTCGCAAATTCACAGAAACAGAGAAGCAACAGAAGAAAAAACTATGGCATGAAAGCGCGTTAAAAGGCTCGGTTATCGTTTCTCCCTTTATCTCCCCGGCAGAAAAAGCCATACGCAAGGACATTGAATCTCTGGGAGGCAATATCATCCTTATCACTCACGAAGCCTTTCCCGAGCGATACAAGCCCGCAAAGCATGATTTCGACCTATGCTCGGAAGGGCGTCTGCTGATTATCTCTATTGGCAAGCCGGCAGGAACGCCCCTCAGCCGCGAGATCTGTGTATCCATGAACTCATTGGCATCCCTTATCGCCGATAATCTAAAAAACAAGACTCGAGTCGGCGTATGACTCCCTCGCCATCTCCCGGGTTAGTTGGGGTAGGAGAAGGCGCGGGAGCCGCGGCAGCGTAGGCCGTAGGGGTCGGTGGCGGTGATGTCGATGCGGTGGGTGCCGTCGTGATGGGTGACGGGGAGATGTAAGCGCCATACCTGCGGGCTGGCTGTGTGGCGGAAGGGATTGCGGCGGCTATATTTTGTGGGATATACTTTCAATTTATTTAGCTCTCTGATGCGTGCAACATTGGGATCCATCATCTTTTCTTTTGTCGCGCTCAGTTTCAGAGTATTGTCTACGACGGCTTCAACTTTTGTGCTGTCGCAGCCTCCATATACGGTGATCAATACATCCCCTTTCTCAATATCTTTCAGATCCGGTATGTCTGATTGTATCGGGTCGATGCCGGAGATCCATATCGATGCCTGACGGTTGTCGTCGAGCGAGGTGGGTTTGTAGGTGAATGTATAATCTTTAGGGGTGAAGTTGACTCGGAAGTATCCTTTGGGCGTGCCGCACTGCATCAATGCCGAGGGAATGCCTTCCCAGTCTTTTTCACCTACCCACCAGAAGCCGCATGTGGCGCCTCCAACCAGTTCGTGGATGGTAATCCCTTCTCCATGCATGAAATTGCGGCTTACGGCGTGCATATGCCCCGTCAGGGCAAGGATATCACCTCTTCCTTTAAGGATATTCAAGAGATCCTCTTTATTGGACATATAAGCAAACGGGATGTGGGCTGTCAGGACGATGCGGCGATCCTGTGGCAGTATTTTCATTAGATTGGCTACGAAACGCAATTGACGATCGTCAAGTTTCCCTTTATACGACCGCGTTCCGTCTCCATATACGTTATTGAGCACGATGAAGGTCACGTTGCCTTCGGTGAAGGCGTAAGTTGGCGCGCCGAAATCGCGTCCGAAAGAAGTGACCTGGCGTGTGCGTATAGAATCGACATCGCGGTCATGGTTCCCTACCATTGTCCAGGACGTTACTGGGAGCATCTCCATCATGGAGCGCATGCGAGGAAACAGCGAAATATTGTTGTTTACGATGTCTCCGAGCCAGAGATTTAAAGCGGCAAGTGAATCCGCCATAAGCTCGGGCCATAGCGTGCGCGAGGCATAATCCAGTTCCTGTATGTCGCCTACCTGCACATCCCCGATGGCATTGATGGTAAAATTCTTGTTGAGAGGGCAGCGTTTAATGATGAAATCAACTTTTGATGGACATTGTGCGTCCTGACCATAGAATGGGAAGGCGGAATTTCCGACCTTGGACTGTGACTGCATTTTCCAATTGCCATCAAGCACCGGGAAAATGCTCATGTCTTCAATTATCGGCAGCGAATAGCGTCCTTTCCCATCGGTCATTACAATTGTATCACCATTTGATACCGGGATTCCTTTCACGCCCTTTCCGTTATCGGTCTGAATCACTCCGCTTAGAGTCAATGCAGAGGCGAGGAATAAAGAAGAAATCATAGTTGCTATAAAAAGGGGAGCGCATGTGAGACATGTTCTCATATGCGCTCCCTTATATTGGAGTGTTATTATTTTTTAGCGGCGTATTTGACCAACACGATGCTATTGTCGGCGCTTACATAGCTTATATAAGCCTCTCCATTATCGCAGAAGCTGATGTTGACGTAGCTTGCTTCACCTGCTGATACGGCAACGGGTGCTGACCACTGTTTGGTCTCGTTGTCAAAATACTGTACTTTTGCAAGTTTGTCGCCAGTATAGTCGGTATAAGCAAAGAACGGAGTGCCATCAGGAGCCACAGCGATCTTTGCCGAGATGTGAGACTCATTGGCCTTTACAGAAGCCATGGTTGTTCCACCGACGAGTGTCCATTCCTTGCTGTCGGGACTGTATTTCAGGATACGGAATCTCATATCTTTCGTGTTCTTGGTTTCGGCATCGTCAGCGGTAAGAAGGTAAACAGTACCGTCATTGGTGGCAACGATGCTTGCTGCATCAGACATTGAAACCGGTGCCATCGTCGCTCCCTCTTCGAGATAATCGCTTCTCAGGGAATTCCAGACACCATTCTTATATTCAACAACTGAATACTTGTAAGAGGTTCTTGAGATCGTATATAGGTAAGCAGCATTGTCGGTCGTGGTAAGACACTCCAAACCAACTTCATTTATGTTTACAGAAGCGAGAGAGCCTGTTGTCCAGTTGTCGTTGAAAATCGATGCGTAAAGCACACGTTTTGTAAATGATCCGCTATTGGTATTTGATATCATCGGTGCTATTACTGTTGAGCCGATGGCTCCGATCTGAACCTTACTGGGTACAAATTCAGCGATACAGGGCTGTCCGACATTGCTCCAGGAAGAGCCGTTGAATGTCATTACCGTTGCAGGATACTTGACAGGCTCTGTTATAGACTTGTTTTTGTAAATGTAATATAGGGTTCCTGTATTGCTTATGGTAAAATCCATCATGCCACTGGTGACAACATCGCTTTCACCCTCCTTTGATCCTACATAATTGAACACGCCATTTTCGTTTTTTATCACAACAACCTTGTTGTTATCGTCCTTTTCTTTTCTGACAAAAGCTATATATGGTGTGTTGTCAACGGGATTGATTTTCATAATGGCATTATCACCATAGGGAACGAGTTCATTATAACGAGCATATTCGCTCCATTCATAGTTGGCAGCCTTCTCGATTGTGACAGTATACTTAACATTCTTGGATCCATCTGCATTTGAGATGATATAGTCAACGGGAGATGTAAAGTCATTGGCAGTAACACCACTTTCCTGAGTCACACCATTTACAAGCACCTTGTTACCCTCGCCCACAGTGAAATTTGCTACGAGTGAAGATTTGTCGGCAAAAGCGGGCATGGTTACAGTTACAGTATGATCGGTAGTTGAGATTACACCTACATAGTCTGTGGAGAGTGTGTTTCCATTATTGGCAACGTTGAAGCCAAATGTAAGCAATTCGGGTGCTGCAGTCTCGATAGGCCCGTCTTCCTTGTTGTCGGAACAAGAAGAGAAGCCAAATGAAAGAGTAACCGCCATGACGGTCATCCATGAAATAAACTTTCTCATAAATAAAACAAATTAGTTAATATATTCAAAATTTGATATTCACTTAATTCTCTTTTGGATATAATATCGCCTCTGTATAAGATGCAGAGTCAAGCAGTTTCTTCCCAAACAGAGCTATGTCACCGGCTGTGATCCCATCCACAATAGATGCGTAATTGTTTATGTAGTTCCAATCCTCTTCTTCATTGAATACTGAATTCCGAATCCATGATGCCCAGAAGGCATTCTTCTGTATGTTGAGTTTATGATCCTTGATGAGGTTGAGTTTGACATCGCGCATCACATCCTCAAATTGCTCGGGATGCTCATAAAGATTATTTAGTTCCTCGCGGGTGGCTGCCAGGAGTGTGTCTACATCCTCCGGTTTGCATACAAACGAGATAGAGGTTCTTGACAAAGGGGAGGGGTGTAATGTGGAGCTTGATGATACCCCAACGCTGTAGATCATTCCCATCTCTTCGCGCAGACGAGCGAGAAGCTTTGAACGTAATACATTCTGGAGCATTTTTGACTTGATTGCCATGACGTTCTGGCTGCAGGGTAGGGAATCCTGCTGATATATTAGCATGACAGAAGCCTTGGGGTTATCGCCGGTGTGTCGATGGTGAATCTTATGGTGGTAAGAGATAGGTTCTCTGCCTGTGATCCAACCGAGGTTGACTTCCCCTTTTGGCAATGCCCCTATATAGTCAGTTATGTATCCCCTGATTGAATCAAGCGGAGCATCGGCGAGAATGACAAATGTAAATCCGGAGGCAGGTCCGAAGAAACGGTTGTGGATAGGTATCAGGTCTTCTGCGTGTACGCAATTATCTATAATCGAGTCTGTCAACTCTGCATTGGAATAGTTGCTTCCGTTAAGCAGTCGCGACACCTCCTCTCCGAAGATTTCCTCGGCAGTCTTCTTCTTGGTTAGAAAACTCTCTTTCGTTTTTTCAGCCGTTTGGTCAAAGACATCTTTGTCCATGCGGGGATACATCCATTTGGCGTACATCAGGTCAAACATCATGGCTGCATCCTTGAGGTAGGCGGATCCAATTATGCCGGTGCGTGTATTGTCTGGCAGCAGTATCATGCTGGCTGAATTTCCAGCCTTGTAATATCCCAAAGCATCGCGCGACATGTTGCCGGCTCCTGACAGCCCTATCACCGAGCGGGCAAATATCCCGCTATAATATTCCAGAGAATCGAGTGTGTACATGCCGCCCGGGCGCACAGCCGTAACCGATATTTTGTTCTTGTCGAGATCCGATCTACGGAATATTACCCTCGCTCCGTTATCAAGCATCATATCCACGGCATTGATTTCCGGTATTTTCTTCTCGCTTACAATATGCCCGGGAGCCTTTAGATCACACAGATGATCGCCCATCTCGAAATTTTTGCTATAGGGCTTAGATGATAAAGCATGGTTTTTTGTGATAAGCTCCAACAATGACTGTTCATTATTGATTTCGTCAAGCATCTTGTTATTACCACGCAGCAGCACTCGTATGCCGTGCCTGTCATCTGCGATCGACTGAAGAGACTTGACAATAGCCACCGAGTCGATGGCAGGCAATGTCTTCCTCATGAGTTCAAGCTCATCCTCACGCGATATGAGGCGGTTTCCTGTATAGAAATCAGAGTATATCTCATCCATGATTCTGATGGATTGTGATGACTGACCGGCATCAACTTTGCGCTCCATATTAGAAAGCAGCTCTTTCTTTGCCCGCTCTATCTCTCGCGCTGTGAAGCCATGAGACATTATCTGGTTGCGATGAGAGATGAAATCTTCAATACCTTTTTTCATTTTGCCCGGCACGAGTTCTATTGACTCGATGAACACACCTGTGGCATTAAGAAATGACGACCTGCTGATGGAGCCATCCTTATAAGCAGGGTTGTCAAAAGAATAGTCTCCGAAACGTCGCTTGATAAGACGGCTGGTAAGATTTCTAAGCAGATAGGCTCTGTAGCCCTCTTCATAGGCAACTGGTTCAGGTAATGCGATAAGACGCAATATGTCAAGCTCGATTTTGTTGAGCCTGTCGTCGGTAAATATTATTGCGCTGTCATTTTTGTAGGGCTCTATCATATATTGTTTCCAATCGGGAGCCTTTTTTCCGGATATTTTTCCGAAATATTTGCGTATCAGCTTCTCTGTCTCTTTTGCATCAACATCGCCTGCAACAGCTACTGCCATGAGCGACGGATGATACCAGCTCTTATAGTAGTCGGCTATGTCATTGCGACTACAGTTCTTTATCACTGCCGTATCTCCGATAGTCAATCGGTCGGAATAGCGAGAGTTATTGAGCAAAGCCATCAGAAGCATATTGTTGGCATCGCGCTTGGCATCTTTTTTCGACAGCCATTCCGACATGATGACACCGCGCTCCTTTTCGACTTCAACCGGGTCGATTGTGAGTCCTGTCGCCCAATCGGCAAGTATCATCATGGTTGAATCGACCATTGTCGGGTCAGATGAGGGCAATTGCAACTTATACACAGTCTCGTTGAATGAAGTGTGGGCATTAAGATCAGCGCCAAATTTGGCTCCCTTGCTTTCGAGAAACCTTACCATTGCATCTGCCGGGAAATTGCGGCTGCCATTGAAAGCCATGTGCTCCAGAAAGTGGGCAAGACCTTTCTGTCGTTCGGTCTCATATACAGATCCGGCTTTAATGAACAAACGGTATACAGCCTCACCACGAGGATTGTCGTTTGGATATATGTAATAAGTCAAACCGTTTTTAAGCTTTCCGGTAACAACCTTCTCATCATATTTAAGAGGTGAGCCAGCTTGCAATGTCTGCGCTCCGAGGATGCAGATCAAGGTTATTATACTTATATATAATCTTCTAAACATTAATTTTACGGTTTTGCTTGTGTCTATGAATGGTTACTTTTAGGGATTTCTCTTCTCTATGACAACCTCGCGTTTCAGCATATCGGGTCCGGGGAGTCCTAAAGTGAATCCCATGTTGTTGCCGGTGAGACGTATGGTCAATGTATTGTTTTTGGAAGGATCTACGCGGTTGGGCTTCCATCTTATCCTTATCGGCATATCATATATGCCGGGCATGAAGGTCAGGGAGTTTCCCGGATTTACTATTTCAAAGTCACGCCCCGCCTGAAGGCCGTCGCCCACAACAATCTCATAACTCACTTCCAGGTTGCGGCTAAACGCTTTCGAACTCACATACACGTTATAGGCGTTGGTATTGTTGACATCTGAATTCACAACAACGCGCGACACTCCTCCGGTTGCCTCGATGTATATGAACGGATTGTCATAGGGTTCATCATCGGAACATGACGCGGCTGCAAAGCAGAGGCATAATGCAATTACCGATGAAAGCAGACGGTTTATATATTTTGTATTCATCATATTATTTGTTTACAGTCGGGTTGGGTTGCATATTGAGGTTGGCGCTCAACTCATAGCGCGAGATGGGGAGAACAAAATAATCGCTGGGATAATTGATGCGCTTCACGGTGGATGTAGTGGCTTTCTCACGCACCAGATCCATCTTCCATCTCACAATATCGAAGAAATTGTGCCCTTCGAAACAGAGTTCCTTCACACGCTCCTTTCTCACCAGGTCGAGCAATTTCGCATCGCTCGTATTGGCAAGTACCTCCTGCGCATAATCCGCATCAACGGCACGTTCCAGAATCGGTTTGATATATCCACGTGCGTTGGTGTAGTTGCCCAGCATGCACGCGGCTTCGGCAGCATTAAGATACATCTCCGATAATCTCAACACTATTGTTTCGTCTCCATGATTGAGACCCAACTGGTTAAGGTCAGACTCATACTTCATGCAATAGTGTGTGCCATCTTTGTAAAGCACCTGGAGACGGGTGTCGCGGGAGTCGAAAAGGGTAAAGAGCGTGTCAGCCGGAATAGCAGTCTCGGCATAGAAGGAGCGGTGTTTTGATCCCATCTCTGTTCCATCGAAACGGAATATCACTTCGCTGGCAACTACCGGATTGCGATACATGTTATAGTAATTCTGTCCTTGGGTCAGTGATTTGGTCGGGATCACATCGTCTGCATAGTCTATTGCATCCTGCCATTTCTCCATGTAGAGGCTTACGCGGGAGTGGAGGGCACGCACTGCATCAAGCGATACGTAATACTGACCGCGAGGGGACTTGTTGGCAAGCAGTCGCTCTGCGTTTGTGAGGTCTTCACATATCAATGCGTAAACTTCCGCTACGCTTTTGCGCGGTTCATTGTCGTCTGGTCCCGGTGTTTTGCGGAGCACAGGGATGCCTAAATGGCTGGCATCCGCAGTGTAATTATAGGGTTGCGCATAACATAGACACACGTCGAGATGACAAAGTGCCCTGATGAATAAGGCCTCCCCCATTATGCGGTCTATTTCAGCCGCCTGCAAAGGATAGTTTTCGGCAACCTGAGGGGCATACTGTATTATGTTGTTGGCATTAGCCATAGCCTCGAAGGTGTCAGACCATATCTTGCCTACGGCACCAAGTTCCTCATCCTCATTGGAGGTGAAGTTGTATTGACTTATCATGTTGGCGGATTCCGTGGCATTGAATATGGAAAGCATATTTCCTGCCACATCCGGATAACGCACGAAATCACCGTCATATACTGTATACAGCTTGCTATATGTGCCCACAAGGGCGGCTTTTAGTCCGTCGGGCGAAGAAAGGAACGAAGGTGTGGTGACGCGTCCCTTTGGCATTACGGTCAGGAAATCGGAGCAACTGCTGGTGCCGATGATGGCAACCAGAAGAAAGAGCATATTTATTTTTTTCATGTGAGTCATGTCTGGAATTTAATAAATGGCGTGGATTGTCAGAATGTCATCATCAGTGCCAGTGAGAACTTCCTCTCTATCGGGAAACCGCTCATACAGGTCTTGTAGGAATTGCGTTTGCTGTTCTGATCGGGAGTCCAGGTATAGAGATTGTCGCCAATGAAGGTAACAGAGGCATTGCTCATACCTATGCGCCTGACGAATTTCTGGGGCAGCTGATAAGTAAGTGAGACATTATGCAGACGTATGCAATCCTTGCGATAGAGGAAGCGGGTTGAGTTCATGCCGGATTGTGAAGATATCTTCCAAATCGGTTTGGGATTGATTGCGAGGTCACCGGGGTTTTGCCAGCGGTCAAGCTGGTTTACCGACTGGTTCTGACTGTCGATATTGTAGCCGTCATAGTTCGATCTGCTGCCGAACGATGACATGGCATAGCCTCCAAAAGTATAATTAAGCATGACACGTAATGAGAAACCCCTATAGGTGAACGTGTTGGTCATACCACCGGTTACTTCGGGCGACGGAGTGCCATAGGTGACGCGGTCAGCCGAACTGAACGTGTGGGTTATGTTGCCGTTTTTGTCGTACCACATCGGGGCACCGGTGCGCGGGTCAACGCCTGCCCATCTTACAAGAAACCAGGTGTTAGTGTCATAACCCTCTTTCCATGTGGTGGATCCTGTGCCCATATTCTTCTGTATCCCGTTGTAGAGTTTTAGAAGCTTGTTGTCATTGTGCGACAGGTTGAGGGATGTTGTCCAGCTGAAACCATTGTCGCTCGCCACAATATTGTCGGAGGTGATTGTCACTTCAAAGCCCTGGTTCAGTATCTCGCCAACATTACGATACACGCGGGTGTCGCCAGTGGTGCGGGAGGTGTCAAGGTTGGTGAGCAGATTCTTGGTCTGGTGGTGATACCACTGCACTTCAAAATCGAAACGTGTCAGGAAGCGCATACGCAGTTTCAGGTTGATCTTATGAGTCGTCTCCCAGCTCAGTTTGCTGTTGGCAACGCCCGACTGTATGGCGCCTATTTCGCCTCCGTAGGAATAAGAGCTGCCGTAGGAGTATAGACCTAATGCCTGCTGGGATCCGAGACGAGAGTTGCCGTCCACTCCATAGGATGCGGTGAGTTTGCACACATCCATCCATTGCCATGGAAACCATTTCTCGTTGTTGATATTCCATGAGACGCCCACTGAGCCAAACTGAGCCCAGCGCACGTCGCTGCCAAAGTCGGAATTGCCGTCACGGCGGATATTGCCGATTATATAGTAGCGGCGGTCGAACGCATAGCTCAACTGACCGATTAAAGACACCTTCCTCATGCGGCTGCTTGAGTTGGAGCCTAAGCGTTCATTGGCATATGTCACATCCTGCACGTTGTCGTTGATGAAGCCTTTGCCCGATGCGCCCACAGTGGTGTAATCACGAGAGCCAGCCTCGAAAGCGAAGAGGGCTTCGACCTTGTGCATGTCGTTGAATGTGCGTGAGAAGTTGAGACGATGTACCGTGGTCCAGTTCACAGCCTCAAATGTAGAGCGTGTGGAATATCCATAGGGACCCTCCGATGTGCTCATGCCCGACCAGTTGGTGCGCGCATTATATTCCTCGGCGCGTCTCGACTGGTAATCGATACCGAACTGTCCGTTGTAATAAAGACCCTTGATTATCTCCCATCTCAACTGGAAGTTTCCTGTAAGATACCATGCCTTCTGGTTGTCAATGTTCTCTTCGCGCTCTGCAACGCTGTTGAGGTATCGGTTGGTAACCCATTTGGGCGAGCCGTCGGGTTCGCTTCCCGAAATGACTTTGTTGTAAAGACGCATAGAGCCGTCGGCATTATACGGCGAGAAGATTGGCAGTTCCTGATAATAGTCATGACCGGGATTGAACATGTCGTTGTTGTTATAGGAAGCCTGCAGACCTATGGTAGCCGTGAATCTGTTCAGGAACGTGAAGTCATTATTGGTGCGCACGCTGAAACGTTGCTGCTTGTTACCTTTCACGGTGCCCGTGTTTTCGTAATATGAGCCGGAGGCGTAGAATTTAGTCTTGTTGCTGCCTCCCCGGAGTGCCAGGTTTACCTGGAACGTATTGCCTGTGTCATAGAACACGTCGCTCCAGTCGGTATCTGTCGTGGAGTAGCTGTTCATTTCATTGTCGGTATAGGGGAAATAGCGCATGTCGTTGCCGCCGTTTATATATGATTCTTTGGCGAGTTCCATATATTGGGCAGCGTTTAGCACTTTGAATTTTGTGCTCTTGTCGATAGTCGCTATACCATATTGCAGGTTCAGGCTTGTCTGAACCTTTCCTTCGCGACCTCGCTTGGTGGTTACGAGGATTACACCGTTAGAGCCGTCGGCTCCATATATGGCAGTTGCGCTCGCATCCTTTAAAACAGTAATAGACTGGATGTCGTCAGGGTTGAGGAATGACAGAGGGCTGACCGAGACATTCATGCCCGGAATTATGCTTGTGTGACCGCCGGTGTAGATCGGGACATCGTCAACGACCCACAGCGGCTCATTGGATGCGCTCAGTGACGACTCACCCCTGATGCGGGTGTTATAACGCATACGGGGACTATCTGGCGAGTCGGAATTGGGACCTACAGTCAGACCTGGGACAAGACCATCAAGCATGGCATCAATACGCTGCTGGGGAAGGTTGGCAAGTTCGTCTGCATTGACCTGATACATACTTCCTACCAGATCTTCACGTTTCTGAGCCGTGCCGTAACCTCCCACGACCACCACGTCGTCAAGAGCTACGGAACTCGGTTCGAGCGTAACATTTATGGTGGATCTGCCATTGACCTGAACGGTCAATGGTTTCATGCCCACGTAGGTGAATGTTAAGGATTTAGATTCATTTTTTGAGAGAGCGATTGAATAGCGTCCCTCAACATCTGTGATTGTTGCAGGTCCCTTTTTCCCTTGGCGCACTGTAACGCCTATCAAGGGCTCATTGTTGCTGTCAACAACATGTCCTGTTGTAACTAATTGATTTACAGTATTATTCGATTGGGGGGGGGTAATTCTGACCCGACCCACCCTCGGTTGCAAATGCATAATTGCCTATGAAAGGCAAACCTGACATTGCAACAAAAGCAAACAGATATTTAAAATGTCTATAAGGTTTCATCAGCTTGTATAAAATATGTATTATGCGTTCTTGGGAAAACTTTTTTGCTGAAAAACTAAGCTAATTGTTATTTTTTTTTATCGTGCAAAAATAGTATAAAATATTAAATTTTATAAAAAATTCATCATTTTTAACATTGTAAAAATAAAAATACTCTTTATTCCTTTGCAATGGGTGATGAAAGCTATCTTATTTAACAATTAGGGTGTTCAGTTTCATACCCCATTTTCAAATCGGAAGTTTAAATTCCGATTTATCGGGCTGCGCCCGATAAGGTGAAAGGTTATAGGGAATAAGTTAAAGGAGTAAAGGTGAATTGGCACGCCTCTAATGTGAGTGTCAAGACGTAGCTGCTGTTGCTCGCAACTGCAGCACAAACAAAGGATAAAATTCCTCTTCCTTGCCGCGAGGCTGCAGTTGCGAGCAACAGCAGCTACGGTCTGAGGCACGGTTCGATAAACGGGGATTTATTTGTAGTAATTTGGAACATGAAACTGAACACCCTACTTATTTAACAATTTTACGGATAATTTTAACAAATATGGAGAAAGTGTGAACTTTTTCTTATTCAGAATGATTATAATTAAAGAATTTCACTAAATTTGCGATGTTATTTATAATCATTGCAAATAAACGACTGATCGTACTGATATATATGATCAGTTGTCAAACAACAATTTAGGGCATCCGAATGCTCTGTAACCCAAAGTTATCCATATGTTGACATCTTTAATCCTTCTGGCGTCGGTTTCCACTATAGCTGCACCGGAAATAGCAGCAGACACCGTCACTCTGCCTACGGTTGTGGCTTCGGCTCCCGCCAAAACAAACGTCACCCTCCTTCCGTTGAACACCAATGTGGTGACAGAAGCAGTTATCGAGAAATCAGCGGAAACCTCGCTGCTGCCGGTTCTTGTCAATAAAGTTCCCGGTCTGTTTGTGACCGAGCGCGGATTTGCTGGTTACGGAGCATCCGGCGGCTCAGCCGGCACGGTAAATATTCGCGGTGTCGGACAGGGGAACAAGGTTCTTTTCCTTATTGACGGACAGCCGCAATGGGCAGGTGTGTTCGGTCATGCCATGCCGGATACTTATGTTACTAATGGTGTAGAGCGTGTGGAAATCGTGAAAGGTCCCTCTTCTCTGATTTATGGCTCAAACGCGATGGGTGGCTCAGTGAATATTATCACGCGGCGCCATATGGAGGATGGTTTTACGGGACGCGCCCGCGCTGAATTCGGCTCCTTTACAACTCAGAAATTTGGTCTCACCACTGGTTACCGCAAGGGTAAATTCGGTGTGACTGTAGCCGGGGCTCTTGACCGTTCCAACGGATATCGCGATAACAGTGAATTCTGGAATGCCAACGAATTCATGCAGTTCCAGTATAACCCTGTGAAGGAATGGGAAGTCGGAACCACTGTCGAGATGAATCAGACCAAAGCCAACAATCCCGGCACGGTGCAGGATCCTCTTGTGAGCATGTGGACGAAAGTTAATCGAGGCACGGCATCCATCTATGCCAAGGACAACTACGGGATCGCTTCCGGTGGTGTGCAAGCGTTTATCAACTGGGGACGCAACTGGGTGGATGATGGTTATGCACCTGATGCAACACCTACCGATTATATCTTCAATTCCACCGACTACAACATGGGCTTCACTTTCTATCAGACCCTTAACTTATGGAAAGGAAATGATCTCTCGGCTGGTATCGATTTCATGCATTGGGGTGGTCATGTATGGAATACAGGCAAGGAGGATATCGCTCGCCGCTCCTCCGAATTCAAGGGATGTGAAAATGAAATTGCAGGATACATAATGATGCAGCAAGGATTCTGGGATGATCTTCTGTCGCTGAATGCAGGTGTGCGTCTGCAACATGGCTCACAATATGGCAATGAATGGGTGCCACAGGCGGGATTCATCCTTAAGCCATACAAGGGCGGATCTTTGAAATTCTCCTTCAGCAAAGGATTCCGCGCTCCGAACCTTCGTGAGCTTTATCTATATCCGCCGGCAAATGCATTCCTGAAACCGGAATATATGTGGAATTATGATGTGGAATTCCGTCAGTGGCTTTTCAACAATCGTTTCAATATCGGCATATCGCTGTTTTTCATCGACGGCAAGAATATGATCCAGACCACACGTATAGACGGTCGACCACGCAATGTGAATACCGGAACATTCATCAATAAAGGATTCGAGCTCGACGCCGCATATCAGATTTCCAACGAATGGAGTGCAAGTGCCAACTACAGCTATCTGCATACTACAAACAGTCGGCTTCTCGGCGCTCCTAAAAACAAGCTGAATGCGGAGGTTAGCTATTCACCCGGTAATCTTGAGCTGACTTTAGAATCGAACACTATCTGGAGTCTCTACACCGGTGCACCCGATGGAAGCACTCAGAGCTATTCCTTGCTCAATCTGCGTGCCGGATATACCTTCCATTCGAAAGTGGATGTAAGACCTTTCCTGAAGCTTGATAACTTGCTTAACAAGCATTATGAGATTATGTATGGTTGCCCGATGCCCGGATTCACGATGATGGGCGGAGTCGAGATTAAGTTCTGACAACTGTAAATCAATAGAATAAAAAAATCCGATGGAATTGCTCCATCGGATTTTTTTATTCTATCGATTTATCATCTTATGATGAATTTATTTCCAGCTGCAATGTATAATCCTGCCGAGAGATTCACTAAAAGTGAGCCTGGGGTGAGATGCACCATCTTTACCACAGTCCCGTCAGGAGAATAAATTGGAAGATAGGCTTCCTTATCGCTTTTGATCTCAATGCAACCATTGCCTGGCAAAAGGGTTATTTCTGAGAGGTCGTATTTAATATCCTCAACTCCCGTGCCTCTTACTTCGAGAGGAGAGGATTCGGCGGGAGCAATGGAGAGGGTTCCGCTGTAATAAGCCTTGAAGATGCGATCTTTGCCGGAATTTTTTATACGGCATGATGCTTTGCCTGTTTCATCGAGGGGAAGAGCCCCTATAATCTCATCGTTGCATATGAGCTGCACATAACTTTCTTCAGAATCTGCATTAGTAACAAATACTTCCAGATTAAATTCTTCCGAATTATCAGGAATGTCTGTCTTGGCGATAGATACGGATGCCGAAGCCTCTCTTCCGATAGGTGATACGCGATAGAGTCCGCTCGCATGCTCTCGAAGCATCGGTGCGAATTCCGAGTTTGCGAAGTCGCCAATATTCTCTCCGCTCCAAAGCTCTTTTACGTTCGCCTTGGCACCCTCTGCGAAACCGAGACGCGCGAGATCCATCTTGACATTAGCATCGAAATTGGGAGTAGGATCCTCGGTGAATACGCGGAATTCTACGGTTGCTCCGAAGGGAGCGCTGTTGACATCGTCATCAAGGCCGACCTTGGCTTTGAATCCTGTGAAATCATGGTTTTCAGGGAGAGTGAATGTAAGGATGGAGGGGGCGTTTACACCGAATCCTTTGTCATAATTAACTCCGGCGAGACTCATGCGGTTGCCATCGTTGTTGCAATTTTTCTTTGGAGCGTTCCATCCGTTAATAGGATTTGCATCCCAGTTGAGTGTTGTCAGAGACACTTCTTCTCCATTCTGACGTACAAGCACCGGATCTGCCCAGTTGGCATGGTCGTAAGAGAGGTTGTCGCCACCGTTGGTGACTACAAGCCAAAGTTTCTTTGCTCCGGTAATATCGGCGGTGAGATCAACAACGGGATTCTCAGCATCGCGGCATATATAACCGCTGCAGGCGGTCTGCTTTGTCGGGTCTATCTTGACTTCGACATTTCCACCGGTCCATTGGTCGGTCCATTCATCACGATATGTCGGATCGTAGTTGAATACAAAGAATTCAACAGAAGATTTACTTCCCTGGTCCGTTCCTGTATTGTCGATTCCGGCGATTGCAGAGAATGACACCGCATCATCCGGCAGGTCGAATATCAGCACGGAATTGGCGTGGGTGGCAAAACCTTTGTCGTAGGTTACCCCATCTATTTTGAGCGGGTTGCCCTCAATGTTGGTATTTACGTGTGTTTCGCCCCAGCCGGTAGTGTTTCGAAGGATTTTCTTTTCAGTGAGATCTATTTTAGTGCCGTTGGAGAGCGTGACTACGGGATTTATCCAGTCGGCATGATCAGAATCGAAACCGTCGCTGCCATCCGTGGCGATAAGGGCGAGCTGACGGCTGCCTTTCGGAATCGCTACATTGACATCTGTTTTATATCCGGTAGTAAGGTAGGAGATTGTTCCGCTGCGCCAGAGTGCATCTTTTGTAGCTATGAATTCATTGCCACCTGTATTGAATAGGGCAACGAACCTGTCGCCATTGCGTGGATCCACTGCGCTCCAGGTGATATGGTTGTTAAGATTCACGACCTGACGGTTTCCGGCCGAATGGCTGTGCATGTAGAGCACGTCGCGGTTGGTAAGCAAGGCATTTGTAGCATCATCGTTCTGAGGCAGATCTCCACCGAACATAAGCGGCGATTTGAAGATTGTCCAGAGATTCATCATCGTTTTCTGCTCATCGGCAGTGAAATTGGTGAAGCGCTCGGCTCCTCTTTCTCCGCGTATGCTGATTTTTCCCAACGGAAGCATATCGGCGTCGGGCCATGTGCCGGGAGCTATATGCGGCGCCCACTTGGCACAGATCTGAAACTGATAATTGAGCTGACTCCAGTTGTCCCAGAAATCATCGACTGTTCGCCACATGTTCGCATGATTTCTGACGTGCTCTATCTTCTCAATGGGTGTTTCTCCCGGAGAGAGGCTTAATACGATGGGACGACCGCACTGATCGATGGCTTTACGGATCATTTCGATCTCGGCTGTGTGATACGGACGCGACAGATCATCTATCTTGATGAAGTCAACGCCCCATTGGGCATACAGATCGAAAATGGAATTGTAATACTGCTGTGCCCCCGGTTTGCGCCAGTCAACCTTCATGTTGTCGCGGAGCCATGTGCAGGCGGAATCATTGTTGGCGATCATGTCGGCGGTGATGCCGTCTGCGCCTTTTACCGGCAATTTTTTATTGACAGCCGCCTTGGGAATGCCTCGCATTATATGGATGCCGAATTTCAATCCCTTGTCATGAATATAATCGGCGAGCGGCTTGAATCCTGCACCATTGGCTGCTGATGGAAAACGATTGAGGGCAGGAGTGTAGCGTCCCCATTCATCATATACATAGATAGGATTTGTCTGGTTGTAACCGCCGGCTTTGTCGTTTTCCACAAACCATCTGATATCAACCACTACATATTGCCAACCGAAATCCTTGAGGTGGTCAGCCATATAGTCGGCATTTGCCTTGACTTCAGATTCAACAACCGTGGGTCCGTAGCAGTCCCACGAGTTCCAACCCATCGGAGGAGTTGGAGCCCATCCTTGAAACTCTTTCTCAAAACTGATCTGGGCAGAAGCTGCGAAACAGCATGTCGCAGCCGCACATAAAGTGAAAAATCTATTCATGAATGTAAGGTTAACGTTTTGACATGCAAATGTAATCAAAAAATTCTGATTACCTTGCGTCAATAGTGTAAAATTTACACTTAAAACGTTTCAAACCGATTCATCCTTTTGAACGAGGGTTAAAATACTTGGCTGTTAATCCATTCGTTCATGAAGCGGTCATATATTATGTAACCTTCGGAAGTCTGGTAGATGAGTTCGTTGTCAAGTAGTTTTTTGAGTGAGGCTTTTACGCTACTTGTAGCGCGAAGGTTGTATTTGTTTATGAAATCACCTGCCAATATTTCTTTTACGCAACCCTCATTTGCAATGGCTTTCAGAAGACGCACTTGTCCCGGTGAATATGCTTTCATTAAATCAGCATAAGAATAACTTGCTTCCGAAATAATTTGTTCCAAGGTATATCTCACCAGTTCCCAATCCACGTTTCTATTATATCCATACAGACGATTTAAAATACTTTGTATATACCATGTGTGCCCGTTAAATTTCTCGTAAATCTTATCGAAGACTTTTTTAGGAAGATTTAAAGAGTGTTTTGCGAAATGTTCTATTGCAAAAGAGGCATATTCGTCAATGTTAATTGTTCCGAGCGTAAGCAGCTGTGTGCTCTGATAGAACGGTCTTTTGGATGATGTGAACATTTCACGCATCACATGCTGTTTGCTTCCGGCAAAGATAAAATGCACATTTGGTACAAACTGTATATACGAACGCAATAACGCTTCTATACCTTTTTCAGGATATTCTGTAATCTGTTGAAACTCGTCAATTGCAATGTAGCATCGTTTCTCAGATGAGCCAAGGTATTCGAATATCTCTTTCAGTGTGTTTCTTTCTTCTGATGGCGCTACATCAATCGTTACCTTTGGGGCGCCGGTCAATTCATCGAAGGTGAATACCGGTCGGCAGCTGCGTATAAAACGTGAGATGCGGTTTAATGCTTTTTGAGGGAGTGTATCTAATTTCCCCAAAACCGTATTTGCTAAAAGACGCACAAAGTCTCCTAAAGATTGTGTGGAATATATGTCCATATAGCATGTGACAATATCCTTATTCTGTTCGTTCAGATGATAGAGCGCATGACGTATCAAGCCTGTCTTGCCCATGCGGCGTGGCGCAATCAGTGTCACATTTCGCTCATTATGAAGCGCGTCGAGGATAGTCGCTGTCTCCTCTTTGCGGTCGCAGAAAAACTCGGGGCTATAGTATCCCGTAATCAGGAAAGGGTTGTTGGGTTTCATTTTTATTGCGATATTTGCGTTGCGTAATTTACGCAACGCAAATATCGCAATAAAATTTGAATTATCAAAAAAATATGGGATGGAAATGTTTCGGGTGGCAATCCGAGGAGTATATTTGTTCAGACGGTAAGTAAGGGGGTAGCGATAATGTGTTTTTGATTGTCAATATATATATAATCTCATTATTGCTTTTAAAATGAAAATAAAATATTAAATTTGCTTACAAAAGTTAATCTAATTAATATATTTTAACTATAAATTGTAGATAAATTTAAAAAGTATATATATATTTGCAAAAACATATTAAATTATTTAATATGAACAGAATCTATCTTGTGATCTTAGTTGCGGTGATGACATGCATTAACTGCAATATTCTTTCTGCTCAAATATTGGAGTGGCCGTGGGGCGAAAGCCAGTTCAGTGTTAGAAATCCACCGGATGCATATGGTGAATGGAATTTCTATGGCAATCAAAGAGTTTATATAACTCTCACTAATTATAATATCTTACCCGTGTATGCGGTATTGGAATGGACTTCTTTCAATAGGTTTGAGCACTTCTCTTTATTGCCGGAGCAATGTTCTGATGAAAGGATTTTTGACAAGTTTGGATATGTGCCGATAAGTTGGAAGTTTGTGGTATATATCAAAAGCGATAGCGGTTGGGTGATTGGCAACGCAAGATGGAGTTTGAGAGGTATGTAGAATGTATAATTTCAAATTTTATGATTATGAAAACAATTCGATTTCTTTTAGTGTCGTTGGGGATGGGGCTGCTTATGGCAGTCGCCGGGTGCTCGAATTCACAAGACGCGGCTGAGACGGGACGTGAAGTTGAAACCGATTCTAAGGCAAGGCAACTTGTGGAGTCCGGAGAATATATTGATTTGGACATCAAAACCTTGGCATTGAGCAATAGTGTTAATCAAGGTGTCACCCGTTCGCTTAAGGATGATTCAGACAAGGCTTTTGCGGCATTGTATCGTTTCTATAGCCATGTGACAGTGGTTGATGACCAATATATCTGTGACCTCAAATCCGGAAAGGATATAAACGTATCGGAGCGCGTATTCAACGAACTGTCCAACTCTTTGGCGGAGATGAACAGACATATTGGAGAGGCGAAGGCGAAAGGAGAGCCGGTGCATGTGAGCGTCCCTGATTCCGCCTATCTTGAATCCCTATTGAAATAACGGTTCAGAGCGTGGAGTATTGACGGATGGCGGTGATGATGCGGTAGAGACCGTAGATGCTGTCGGTGGGGATGAGGAAGGGGGGGTATGCGGGGTTGTAGCTGCGGGCCTCAATGAAGCGGCAATCTCTGTCGGGACGGGCGTCTTCTTCGTTTACCGGGTAAACGACCTTGACAACAACACCGTTTTCAGTGTCTATCACCATGGGATTGCCCCAAGGTATGAATGCTTTCTCGTTGATTCTTTTGATAAAGAGCACGGATCCATTCTGAAACTCCGGCTCCATACTGTTTCCGGAAACGCGAATGCCAAAATCCACACCGGGCACTGGCGAAACGACTTTCTCGCAGTCTTTCAACTGCACGCCCTGACTCCACAGTTTAAGATTACCGGCGAATGCTTCTACCGGTAGCATCGGCACTACATATCCTTTGGAAAGATCCGGAGTGTTTTCATCGTCGGCTACAAACATTTCTCCCTCACCATATAACAGCCAGTCGCGGTTGACATCGGGGAACATATCAAACACAACTTTAAGACGCTCTTTGGGCATCCCTTTGCGCATGGCTCCGATATAGGTGGGGGTGACTCCGAGATGGCGAGCAAATTCTGTCTGGGTCATGTGCTTGGCTTTGAGGAGGGTGATAAGCCTTTGCTTCATTGTTTCTTCGGGATTCATAGTGATAAAATATTAGCTTTGCAAAAATAAGTTTTTGCAAAGCTAATATTTTTTGTCGGATTTTCCAAATTTTGGGGATCAAATGGGGATTTAATGGGGCTGGATAGGGCGGAATGGGGCTGGATGAGGATGGGGAATGAGGGGAAGAGAGGGGAATTGAGGGGAATGGAGAGGGAGAGGGAGAAAATAGGGGATTCAGGGGCACGGGGAGAGGGACTTTGCGAGGTCGATGAATTGATCTACGGAGAGGCGCTCGGGACGAAGTGCCAGCACTTCGCTGTCGGGCGACATGCCGCTTTGGGCTATCAGGGCGGCAAGGGAGTTGCGGAGTGTCTTGCGACGCTGTCCGAACGCCGTTTTTACTACTGTCTTGAAGAATTTCTCATCTACACCGAGCGATTCGCGTTTGTTGCGCGTGAGCCGAAGCACACCGCTTCTAACTTTTGGTGGCGGGGCGAATACATATGGCTCGACGTTGAAGAGATATTCGCAATCATACCATGCCTGAAGCAACACCGACAATATGCCATACACCTTGGATCCCGGTCCGGAACATATCCTTTCTGCCACTTCTTTTTGCAACATACCTGCAACCACCGGAATCTTTTCCCTGTAATCCAATACTTTGAAAAATATCTGCGATGAGATATTGTAGGGATAGTTTCCTATCAGGGCGAATTCATCTGAATAAACCTCATCGAGATTCATCTTCAGAAAATCTGCTTCGATAACCTTTAGATCCGGATAAAGGTGATTGAGAAATTCCACACTTTCGTGGTCGAGTTCTACGGCTGTTAGCTCTCGACCGGTATCCATAAGGTATTTTGTCAGCACTCCCATCCCCGGTCCGATCTCAAGGATAGGAAGCGAGCCATATCCGGCAGAGACAGCCGGAAGCTGCCCTGCCGAAATGGTCTCAGATATTCGTCGGGCAATCTCCTCGTCTTTAAGGAAATGCTGCCCCAAATTCTTTTTTGCTCTTACTTGCATCGAGAACTTGTATTGTTACGGGAAACAGGTTTGTCCCTATTTGATTTTCTTGGCGATTGCGGATGGTATAGCTTCTTTGCGAACGCCGATATTCAAAGTTTTCTCAAGGAAATAGGGGACGGATACGTAGAAGTAGCCATCGTAAACTTGGTTGGTATCCCATGAATTTTTGACTTTGTAGAATTTGTTTCCTTCCTGATCGGTGGCGTAGCCTACGATAACCATTCCGTGATCGTCGGTTGTCTCATAATTGTCGAAAGCCTGCTGACGCATCTCCTGAGTAACTTCTTTTTCTTTCACCGGACCTTTGATCTTGAAGCGTTCGTTGGCGCGGTCTTTGTCAGAAAGCTTCACCCAGCGCGAAAGCTCGGAATCAGTCATGTCTTTTTGCTCCTTCTCCGCAGGATTCACAGCGAAGCCTTCAGTCCATTTGAAACCGCCTTCGGATACATCTGCTCCCCAGAATACGGTATAACCTTTGTCAAGGGCGTTGTCGGTGATTGCCTGCAGGTCTTCCATTGGAACGTTCACACTTTCGCTCCATTGCCAGTTGTCAGGAATTTCCAAAGCGAACTTTTCGTAGAAAGGATGATGCGTATAGCTTGTGAAGATTTCGAAGTTGTCCGGTTCTATGCCGATTTCACGGGCGAAGCTCTGAGGAGTATATGTTTTCCCTTTATAAGTGAAATTCTCAGGCACCGGACCCAGATATGCATCAAGAATTCCGATGAAGCCGGGAAGCCAGGCGGTTGTAAGCTTCTTTGTGCGCTGTCCGTTACGCATCACGGCATCAAGATAGCTACCAAGTGCGTCAGCCAGCTCATAGTGGGAATGTTTCTTTTCTCCGTAGTTGAGACCGGCATAAGCCTCTTCAGGCATTGCGCCATAGCGGCGTGTCATCTCAAGCACATCCTCGAAAGATCCTCCTTGCGCGAAGTTGATCTTGCCGTTGGTGCGCATGTATTTCTTTGCTTTGTCTATATAGGCGTTGCGGACTACAAACATTTCAGAAAGATCAATCTCTCCCTTGCCTCTGCGAAGCAGATCATCTTCGAGGGTTGAGATTCCTGAGAATGCCCAGCAAGTGCCCGATTTGTTTTGGTCTTTTACGGAGGTTGTCGGGATGATCTTCACATCGGTGAATTTGAAGCCTGTGGAGTCTGGATTCACAACTTGGGGATCATCCAGTTCGGGAGCCTGGAAATAAGTGGCGTTAGCCATGCCGGTAATAGCGAGCACTCCGGCGATAAGAAGCATTTTCCTCATGATGTTATCGTGTTTTTGGATTTGACGTTTGATTCATTCACCAAATTTACTACAAATTATTGAAATTTAAAAATATCGGGAGAATAGAATTGGCTCGGAATTTGTTAGGGTATATGGGGAGAGATGGGGATGAATGGGGCGAAATGGGGCGGAATGGGGTAATATTGGGATGGGGAGGATAGAGAAATTATGGAAATTATTAATATAAAATCAGAAAAATGGACAAATTAAGTTATGCATGGGGTCTGGCAATGGGTAAACAGTTGCAGGCTATGGGTGTTAAAGAGATAAAGTCAGAAGACTTCAAGGATGGCGTTAAGGTTGCTTTCGATGGCGGCGAACCGGAGATCTCTGTTGAGGAGGCTCAGAAGCTTATCAATGATTACCTTCAGGATCTCGAGAAAAAGGCTGAGGCTGTAGCTCGCGCAGAAGGTGAGAAGTTCCTCGCTGAGAACGGCAAGAAGGAGAATGTGAAGACTACTCCGAGCGGTCTGCAGTATGTTGTTGAGAAAGAGGGTGAAGGCGCACAACCTACAGCCGAAGATGAGGTAACTGTGCATTATACCGGTAAGCTTCTTAACGGAACTGTATTCGACAGCTCTGTAAATCGTGGCGAACCTGCAACATTCCCGTTAAACCGTGTTATCCCCGGCTGGACCGAAGGCGTTCAGCTTATGAAGGAGGGTGCAAAATACACATTCTTCATTCCTTCTGATCTTGCTTACGGTGCAGGTGGTGTGCCTAATGTAATACCCCCTCATTCAACTCTTGTATTCGAGGTTGAACTGATCAAGGTGAATAAGAAGTGATATAAATGCACTGAAAAGTGTATTCAATAATATGAAAAAGGGAATTTGGATTTATTTCCGTGATTCCCTTTTTTTTATTACCTTTGGCTAAAATTTCAAATATTATGAAGAAGATTTTTTATCTCGTATTGGCTGTGGGTGCCGTTTCTATGATTGCATCCTGCAAGAAAAGCGCCAACAAAGAGTCTGCTGCTGATTCAGACAGCGCTGTTGTGGAGGTGGTTGAAGAAGTTGCTACAGATTCTGTTGCCGATCGTTTCCGCAATGCGGAGTATCAGAGCGACGTGGCTACTGATTCCACTTATGCCCGCACTGCTTCCGGACTTAAGTATATGATTGAGAAGGAAGGCACAGGCGTAATGCCTGGTCCGACAGATCAGGTTACTGTCCACTATACAGGCAGATTGCTCGACGGGTCTGTATTCGACAGCTCTGTTCAGCGCGGTGAGCCTGCCACATTCCCTCTTAATGGAGTAATTCCCGGATGGACTGAGGGTCTGCAGCTGATGAAGGAGGGATCGAAATACATTTTCTATATCCCTTCGGATCTCGCTTATGGCGCGCGTGGAGCCGGACGCGACATTCCTCCTTATGCTGATCTTATTTTCGAAGTTGAGCTTATCAAGGTAAACTGATATGATAAAGTTGACATATAAAAAAGCAGCGGCAACAAGTGTTGCCGCTGTTGTTATAGCTGTGTGTCTCTGCTCATGCCAGGGGCGCACTATGAAGAATATGGAGCCCAAGGGGGAGACTGTGGAGGTTGTGCTCACTCCTGAAGAGGAGGTTGAAGCCGACACAGTCACCGTGGCTGCGGACACTACTTCTCACGCATAAATATCGCGATTGGGGTTCCGTTGAAATCCCAGTGCTCACGAATCTTGTTTTCAAGGAACCGTTTATACGGTTCCTTTACCCATTGCGGGAGGTTGCAGAAGAAGATGAACGTAGGAATGACCGCATCCTTCAGCATTGTCACGTATTTGATCTTAACGAATTTTCCCTTGTTGCTCGGCGGGGGAGTGATGGCTATCTGCTCAAGCATGTAGGTGTTAAGCTGGGATGTGGGAATTGTGCGGCGTCGGTTTTGATATACCTGTACGGCGGTTTCCAGCACCTTGTAGATTCTTTGCTTTGTAAGAGCGGATGTGAATAGGATAGGGAAATCTGTGAAAGGAGCGAACTTCGAGCGGATCGCCTGCTCGAAATGCTTCTGTGCGTTAAGACTCTTGTCTTCGACAAGATCCCATTTATTGACACACACCACAAGACCTTTGCGGTTGCGCTGGATAAGCCCGAAAATATTGGCATCCTGCCCTTCGATTCCACGGGTGGCATCAATCATTAGTATGCACACATCTGAGGCTTCTATTGCACGGATGGAACGTATTACGGAATAATACTCTATATCCTCGTTGACTTTCTGCTTCTTGCGGATTCCGGCGGTATCAACCAGATAGAAATCAAAACCGAATTTATTGTAGCGATGATATATTGAATCGCGGGTTGTGCCGGCGATATCGGTGACGATGTGGCGCTCCTCGCCTATGAAGGCATTGATAAGAGACGATTTTCCTGCGTTCGGACGTCCTACGATCGCGAATTTCGCAATATCATCCTCTGGAGCTTCCTCTTCATCTTTTTCCGGCATGTCTTTCACGATCTCATCAAGGAGTTCGCCTGTGCCTGATCCGTTGGCAGAAGAGATTCCGATTGGATCTCCGAGACCGAAGCTGTAGAATTCCGCAGTATTGAAGCGGGCGTCACCCTTGTCTTCCTTGTTTGCCACTACGATTACCGGCTTCTTTGAGCGGCGTAGGATTGCCGCCACTTTGTCGTCGAGATCCGTGACCCCTGTGGATGCGTCCACCACAAAGAGGATCACATCTGCCTCTTCGATGGCTATTTCCACCTGCTTGTTGATTTCCTCCTCGAAGATGTCGTCGGAGTTTACTACCCATCCGCCGGTATCGACGATGGAGAATTCCTGTCCGCACCAGTCAACTTTGCCATACTGGCGGTCGCGGGTGGTGCCTGCCGTGTCATCGACGATGGCTCGGCGTGTCTGCGTCAAGCGGTTGAAAAGCGTGGACTTTCCCACATTCGGTCGCCCCACAATTGCTATCAATTTGCTCATATTAAAGGCTTTAGGCTTTAGGCTTTAGGCTTTAGAAATATCTTCTGCCTTATCGTTATGACTCTGCTTGCATCTGTATGCAATCAGGGAATTAATCATCTTGTTTATTTGATAAATATAATCCAAGATCTCTAATTCTTTTTCATAAGTAATATAATTAAGTCTAAAGCAAATTTCTATTTGTGTTTCTAATTCAAGAAGCGATCCTCTTGAAATATGTAAAAATTTAATAAATTCTCTATCTGAATTGCGTCCATGACCTTCAGCTATATTTGAGGGTATAGACACTGCGCATCTTCTCATCTGATCAGCTAATGCAAATTTTTCTTCATTTGGAAGTGATCTGACAATGGAATAAACAAGAATAACAAGTTCCATGCTTTTATTCCATACCTTAAGATCTCTAAAACTACTTGATTGCATAATATGATTCAAATGAAATGTTAATCGGGCTGGGAACCTAAAGCCTAAAGCCTAAAGCCTAAAACCTTATTCCATATACCCGAACTGGCGGAGCTTGTTCTCGCGGTTGCGCCAGTCTTTCTCCACTTTGACGAAGAGCTCAAGGAAAACTTTCTTGCCGAAGAATTTCTCTATGTCCTGACGCGCGGAGATGCCGATCTTCTTGATCTTTTCTCCACCCTTGCCGATTATGATTCCTTTTTGGGAATCTCGCTCCACGTAGATGACTGCCATTATATGGATCGCGCCCTCCTTCTCATCGAATTTCTCTACGATAACTTCTGTGCTGTAGGGTATCTCCTTGTCATAATTGAGCAGGAGTTTTTCGCGAATTATTTCGGTCACAAAGAATCGTGCGGGTTTGTCGGTCAATGCGTCTTTGCCAAAGAATGGTGCCGATTTCGGAAGAAGCTCTACAATACGGGCTTTCAGGTTGTCGACATTGAAATTCTCTGTGGCGCTTGTCGGGAATACCTCTGCATTAGGAAGACGTTTTTTCCAGTTCTCTACGATCTCCTCAAGTTGTTCGTTCCCTTTTACAAGGTCAATCTTATTGATCACAAGCAATACCGGGATTTTCTCTTTTGCCACACGGTCGAGGAAGTCAGCATTCTTTTCAGGATCCTCCACCACATCTGTTACGTAGAGCAGAATGTCGGCATCTGTGAGAGCTCCCTCTGAGAATCCGAGCATTGATTCCTGCAGTTTGTATTTGGGTTTTAGCACGCCAGGTGTGTCTGAATATACAATCTGATATTCAGGGGTATTCACAATCCCCATGATGCGGTGGCGCGTGGTCTGAGCCTTGGAGGTTATGATAGAGATGCGTTCACCGACGAGATCGTTCATCAATGTCGATTTTCCCACGTTCGGGTTACCGACGATATTCACAAATCCGGCGCGATGGCCTTCTGTCACTTTTTCTTCTGGCAGCAGGTTGTCAACCTCTATTCTGTTCTTGAGTCCTTCCATAATTTCTATCGGTTTGTGCGGCATCAGAATCCCATAAAAGTTGATACCGCTATTTGAACAATAAGCCAACCCGCACAAGCGGGATGGCTATATTTAAAACCCTCCGAAGCGGGTCATTGTTCATTATATTTCCTACCCGGGTATTATTTCGGATCGATAGCCCAGATAAGATACATCGCGCCCCATGTGAATCCGGCTCCGAAGGCGGTCATGACGATGCGGTCGCCTTTGTGGAGTTTGTTCTTGTATTCATCAAGACACAATGGGATGGAAGCGGCGGAAGTGTTTCCGTAGTGCTGGATGTTTACGAGTATCCTCTCTTCCGTAATCTTGATGCGAGCACCCACAGCCTCGATGATCCGGAGGTTTGCCTGATGAGGCACGAACCAGTCAACATCATCAACAGAAAGGTTATTGCGTTTCATCACGGAGAGGGAGGAATTCAGCATGTCGCGCACAGCGTTTTTATATACCACGCGACCCTCCTGATAGATATAGTGTTCGCGGGCTTCTACTGTTTCGAGAGAAGCGGGGCGCACAGAGCCTCCCGCCTTCATCAGGAGATTTTGCAATCCGGAACCATCCACATGAAACTCTCCGTCTACAACCCCTACGGGCTCGTCGGTCGGTTCCACAAGAACGGCAGCAGCAGCGTCTCCAAAGAGGGGACATGTAGCGCGATCCTGATAGTCGGTCATGCTGCTCATTTTCTCAGCGCAAACCACTATGATTTTCTTATAGAGTCCGGCTTCGATATAAGCTCTTGCTGCCTGCATTGTCACGATGAAACCGGCGCAAGCCGCCTGAATGTCGTAGGCATAGGCATTTGAAAGACCAAGTTGGTGCGCTATCACCGATGCTGTCGAGGGGAAACGATAATCCGGGTTTGAGGTGGCGCAGATCAGAAGATCCACCTCCTCTTTAGCCGTGCCTGTCTCTTCAAGCAGTTTGCCGGCGGCTTTCACACCGAGGAAGCTTGAACCCTTGTCAGGGTCTTTGAGAATGCGACGCTCCTTGATGCCGACGCGTGTGGTTATCCACTCATCGTTTGTATCGACCATCTTCGAGAGCATGTCGTTGTCGAGGATGTCGTCGGGCACGTAGGAAGCAATTCCGCTAATTTTGGCGTTAGCCATAATCGAATAATATAAGTTTAGAAGTGAAAAAAGATTTTTTCACTTCATAAAGTTGTTTTTTTAATATTAAACCGTCTTAGGCTTCAGCTTTCTCGATCACGAGTTTGCCTCGATAGTAGCCGCATTCGCCGCATACGGTGTGGTAGATGTGCCAAGCGCCGCAGTTAGGGCAGATTGCGAGTGTAGGGATGAGAGCTTTGTCATGTGTGCGACGTTTAGCCGTACGGGTGTGCGATTGTCTGCGTTTAGGATGTGCCATTTCTTTATTGTTTTAATATTATTATTCTATGTTATTGAAATTTATTGAAAATTAATCAAATCCATTGAGGTCTTGCGGTTATTCGTCGCTTTCGCTCGCTATCTCGGCGTCTACTTCGTCGAGAGCCTCTTCGGTCTCTTCGTCGTTTCCGCCTTTATGTTTTGACAGCACGGCTGCCATTGCGCGGTTGCATTTCCCCATCGGATGGACATGACGCAGCGGAATGGTGAGCAGTATCGTGTCGTAGAGGATGTAAGCCACGTTGAGGTAGCTGTTGCTGTAAGGTATGATGAGGAGGTTGTCGGCTCCGTCGTCGTAACTCTCGCCATATTTGACCACCACATGATATTCGGTGTCAACCTCGTGATCAAGCGGGTCGAGACATCTGTCGCATGGAATCTGCAGCATTCCCTTGCAATGGAATGTGCAATCATATGTGTCGTTTTTCTTCACCAGGTCAAGATGAACCTTGACATCGGCAGAGATGACATCGGTGTTCTCCATGTTCTTGAAAAACTCCGTGTTTATCTCGAAATCCTGCTCATGGCGCCCATCGGGCAGCGATGCGAGTTGAACTTTAAAAGCCGTAAACTTTCCCATAGTACCTCCGAGGGGAATCGAACCCCTATCTAAAGTTTAGGAAACTTCTATTCTATCCGTTGAACTACAGAGGCATACCTTATGCAAGAATGCGCTCTGCCATTGCCCCGTCGGAGCATTGAAGAGCCTACTTCACATAAAATGCGTCTGCAAAGTTAGTTATTTTTTTGAAGATGACAAAATTTTGTGTGTTTTTGAAATCTGAAAATCTTTTATTGGCGGAGGCGGAGGGTTGAGCCGGGACGGTCGGCGGTTTTGGGATTCAGCTTGCGCAGGGTGGCAAGTTTTATTCCGAAGCGTTGGGCTATGGAGTGGAAAGATTCCCCTTCGCCGATGGTAGCCTTGCTGATTCCGTCGGGCGGTGTGTCTCTTTTCTCTTCGAGATATACCTCTTCCCAGGGCTTTATCTCGCGGTCTTTATCCGCATCGTTGTATTTCAACAGTTTGGAGGTTTTGATTCCCAATTCTTTGGCGATGGAGGCATAGGTGTCGCCGGGTGAGGCGATGACGCAATGAAGTCCGCGACTGCGGCGCACGGGGTGCGTGGCGCGAAGCATGTCGTGGATGAAGCCGGCATCCTCTTCGGCGCGACGACCGGATTCTGTGTCGAAGAGATAGAGGGCATATCTCTCGATTATGGTTATCAGTCGTGTGGCATAGTTGGGGTCGGTGGCATAGCCGCAGGATTTTAAGCCACGTGCCCACGCGGCGTAGTCGGTGACTTCGTTGCGGAAGAGTGGGGCATAGCGCTTGCGCAGCAGAAACCGGGAGTGGTCGTCGAAACTCTCGGCAGCTGAAGAGTATGAACGGAAGCACTCATTGGCGGCATCATCATTTCGCAAAAGAGTATCGCCTTTCCATTCGCTGTGGCATTTGATGCCGAAATGGTTGTTGCCCAACGTGGCGAGGGAAGATTGCCCTGCGCGACTTTCGAGAAGACCCTGGGCAAGGGTGATCGAAGCCGGTATGCCATAGGCGCGTTGCTGTTCGATCGCCATTTCGCTGTAGGTCTCTATATATTCCTGGTAGGGATTCTTTTTTGCCGCCGACAAGGAAAATACCAGTGCCAGTGTGTTTATAATTAAAATATATCTGCGGATATTCATGTGATAGGAGGGGTGTTGTTATGATACAGGGAATGCCCCGCATGCAAAATTACGCAAAAATTATTATATTTGCGATATAGAAAATATCAGCCATGAAAGAGAAAGAGATAAAAACCTTGATAAAGGTATATAATTACGATGAGTTATCGGCTGAAGACCGCGAACTTGTGGACGCGGCGAAAGCTATGACACGCAAGTCTTACGCCCCTTATTCCAAATTTCATGTTGGTGCCGCAATCCGGATGGATGGAGGAGAGATTGTTACCGGCAGCAACCAGGAGAATGCCGCATATCCCTCCGGCACATGCGCGGAGCGCACGGCAGCCTATTGGGCATCGGCGCAGCATCCCGGCGTGGCAATGAAGAAGATAGCGATAGCTGCGTGGACTCGCCTCCATCATGAAGACAGTGATCCTGATGGGGATTGTTTTCAGCGGTTGCCCGTCAGCCCTTGTGGCGCATGCCGTCAGGCGTTGCTCGAATATGAAGCCCTCTATGGCGACATCGAAGTGATCCTCTACGGACTCGACTGCGTCTATGTGCTCCCCTCGGTGAAATCCCTTCTCCCCCTGAGCTTCACTGAATTCTGAAAATGAACAGATGATAGTTACTGTTTGTTAATATTTCTAAAGAAATAAATATAACGGCTATGCGTAAATCTGGATTGAAAAGGTTGTTGCCCGGACTGGTGTTGATGTGCGGGCTTCTATGCGCGGGGTTGACATCCTGCGTGAGTGATGACGGCGACTGGTGGGGTGGTCCTCCATCGGGGTGGGACACTTTCAATGATACGAGGCTGCAGGGTTATTGGGGGCTTGTGCAGTATAACAGTGATCCTGTTGATTATTCGGATGCGAATTATCTTTATTTCAATGGTAACGGCAGAGGATACTATTATTATCTGCAGGGAGGTCGCGAATATACGGAGCGCACGGTCTATTACAGCCAGGATTCAAACACCGGCACTTCCCGGTATCAGATCAATATCCAGTATGAGTATTCATCGCCTGTGACGATGAATTATTGGTTCACCCATGGTGGCGACACAATGTGGATGCAGTGGCGCACGGGCAACGGTGCAGTGCAGACATATGTCTACGACAGGATGAACAGGGCTCCGTGGTGATGGTTTGAAAAAAAATCGCTAATTTTGCACATATTTTGATAAGTGAAAATTAAACAGCACAAAATATGTCATTAAAATGTGGAATAGTGGGTCTTCCGAATGTCGGTAAGTCCACGCTTTTCAACTGTCTGAGCAACGCTAAGGCTCAGAGCGCCAATTTCCCTTTTTGCACTATTGAGCCGAACGTCGGTGTCATCTCCGTGCCTGATGATCGTCTTACGAAGCTCGTGGAGATGTGTAATCCCCGCTCTACGGTGCCGGCTACGGTGGAGATAGTGGATATCGCCGGTCTGGTGAAGGGAGCATCTAAAGGAGAGGGTCTTGGTAATAAATTTCTCGCAAACATCCGCGAGACGGATGCAATTCTGCATGTGCTTCGCTGTTTCGATGACGATAATATCACGCATGTCGACACCACCGTTGATCCGGTGCGCGACATGGAAGTGATCAATTATGAGCTTCAGCTTAAGGACCTCGAGACCGTAGAGTCGCGTCTTTCAAAGACTGAGAAAGCCGCGAAGGCGGGTGGCGACAAGACAGCCAAGATGCAGCTTGAAGTGCTGAATGCCTATAAGGAGGCACTTGAGCAGGGGAAACCTGCAAGATCGGTGAAAATAGAGGGTAAAGAGGAGGAGAAATTTGCTAAAGAATTGTTCCTGCTTACCAACAAGCCCGTGCTCTATGTCTGCAATGTGGATGACTCCGCAGCCGTAAGCGGCAACCATTATGTGGAGGAAGTGCGCAAAGCCATCGCCGGCGAGGATGCGGACCTTATGATTGTGGCTGCAAAGACTGAGAGTGAGATTGCCGAACTCGACACATGGGAGGAGCGCAAGGAATTTCTTGAGGAGATAGGTCTGTCGGAATCAGGCGTGAGTCGTCTGATACGTGCAGCATATGCTCTTCTTGACCTGCAGACATATTTCACCGCCGGTCCTGATGAGGTGAGGGCATGGACATTCCTGCGAGGCACAAAGGCTCCGCAGGCAGCCGGAATCATTCATACAGATTTTGAGAAAGGCTTCATCCGCGCCGAGGTGATCAAATACGACGATTATGTGTCGTTAGGATCTGAAGCGGCTGTGAAGGAAGCCGGAAAGATGGGTGTTGAAGGTAAGGAATACGTTGTGCAGGATGGTGACATCATGCATTTCCGCTTCAATGTCTGAAGATAGCTTCTTTCTGATAACGAGCCATAAGGACTCCGTCTTCCCAATCGGTTGACGGAGTTACTTTTTTACCCATCGACTCCAGAAGAATGTAGTCGGGTATAGGCGCACCGGCATAGATGGAGCATATCACGCCTCCTCCAAGACGAGGATTTACTTCCATCAGCAGGAAGCGGTCTTTGTCAAGGTCGTGGAGGAACTGTATGGTCACGGGTCCGGTCAGACCGAAATGCTCTATCACTTTGCGGCTCATCTCAATGAGTTGCGGATTGCGGTAGGTTCTTGTACGTGTCACTTCCCCGCCCATTATTTCAAGGCGTTCACGGGGCACGGTTGTAAGAATCTCCCCTTCGGCGCTGACATAGCAATCCACCGAATATTCGCGGTTATGCTCAATGTATTCCTGAATGATGTATTTGTCGAGATCCTGGAGAAGCATAAGGTCTTCAACGTCATGAAAGATCTTAATGCCTCGTGATGATCCACCCTTGCGTGGTTTCACGATGGCTGGCATTTCATTATCGATCACCGAATATGTGCGCGGGATTGGGAAACCGGCTTCTTTGAAAAGGCGAGCCGCCTCAACCTTGTCGAACATGCGTGATGTGGTGGAGAAAGCCGATACTGGGACGAACACCCCGGGGATTCTTTCTTTACAGAGGGATGCGATTTCGATTGCAGAATTAATGAAAGGGAGAATGATTTTCACGTTTCTCTCCCTCACTATGCGCGCGATATCATCGATGACATCGGGGTCTGAGAAGCTTTTCCCTTTTATTACTTCCCCTTCGAGGGCAATCGGTACTTCCCGATCAAGTTCATAGGATATGATTTCCACCTCGCATCCGAGGCGTTTGCCGCTTTCTTTAAGAAGCTGGGCAACAGATACGCGGCGTGAACCGCCCAGCATGAGGATTGTTGTGTTCATGGAATTTCGTTATAGGTGCCGATATGCCGCATCTTCTTGTCTTCGAAAATGTCGGATATTTTGAAGAAGATACCTGTCTCTTCCACATCTCCGAATTCTCGGTTGATAGCAGTGCCAAACATCCTCATAGTCGGAGAGAGAGCCATGTATGAGTTCACCAGAGGCGGGATCTTGAGATCGTGTTCCCGGATGAAATGATTGAGGATGCGGAAATCCTCTTTATAGTCGTCGCCTGTGAACCGAGACTGCACCACATGAGTGTAGGCGGCTGTGGGGAGAGGGTCAATGGGGATGACAAGATTATCCGGATCGGGGAAGTGCTTGTGCATGAAGCCGAGGATCATGTCGCGGCATTCACGGTTATATTGCGGATACATCGTCACTTTCCCGAAAAGATATTTGATCTGGGGATAGACCACTGTCAGTGCGCCCAATCCATCCCAAAGGTTGTCAAGGGCGTATAGGGCTTTCGGACCGGCCTTGGTGGTCTGATATTCGAGTGCCACGAAAGAGCGTCCGAGTTCAATCGTCTCGGGAAGGAACTCCGTGAGAAACCGCTCCGAGAATCTGAACATATGTGATGTGGCAATCTGAGGGATGCCATCTACAACACGGATGTCCTCTCCGAGGATGAAGCGGTAGCCACCAACGATTTCTCGGTCTGTTGGATTCCATACGATCATTTGGCGGCAAGGTGTGGGCATTGTGTCGAATTCATCAATGTCGCATTCAAGACCGGTGCCACCTCCCGCATCGCGGAAAGCGATCTCGCGCAGACGTCCGATCTCGCGCATAGTGTTCGGCGCATTGAAAGCATCTATGACGTAGATCTCATTGTCGCCTTTGTTGGTATGGCGCAAGAGCTTATCGGGCGTCAGTTCGGCTTCTATGAGCGCAGGATCTATTTTATCTATAATGGGCTGCATATCTATCGTCGGATTCCGGCATCAACGGCGCTGGATCCATTGGATTGCAAAATTAATAAAATCTCATTTAGTATGCAAATACCTTGAGAAGAAGCGCCACACCACTTCGTGGGTCTCAACGTCTTTCACATGCCATGAATGAGGCGCGCCCTCAACCTTATATACCTCTACATCATATCCCGAAGGAGAATCGTAGTAGATTGTGCGCGTCACCATCCGCGTGGAATCGGCGAGCGTAGGGAATGTCTCGGTGCGCATTGAACAGCAGCGGTTTGCGGTAGCCATCGTGCTGACTGCCAAAGGCACAGGGATATAGGCTCCCCACCCGCCGGTGTTTTCATGATCGCCTTCCCACATCGAGGTCTTGTCGGCGTCTCCGTGAATCTCAATAAATGGAACGGGTTGAGGCAGCGGATTGTTCAGATAAGTGCATTCAAAAAGCAATCCTGCCACTGAGGCATATGCACGGAAAAGCCCCGGAGCTGTGAACGCCAGCTGGTAACAAAGGTCTCCACCGTTTGACATCCCTGTCATAAAAGAATTTTCACGACTGAGATTAAAACGGGAGCATACCTCCTCTTTAAGTTTGGCAAAAAAATCAGCCTCATCAATTTTCATGGATTCCTGAGGAGGATATCCCACTTTCCAGCCATCTTTACCACGCGAATCGGGAGCACCGTCAGGGTAGCATACCGCGAATCCTTCGCGCTCGGCAGTAGCGTTGAGTCCCGTGCGCCAACGTGTCTTCGACCCATACCCATGAGTGTAGACTACCAACGGTGCATCCGCTTTCAGGTTTTTAGGCAGATACATTGCGTATGTGCGGACAGTGTCGCCGTACGCAAACTCATATTTTTTGATCTCTTTGTTTTCTGCGTTGCATGTAAAGAATGCCATGACCCCTAAAAGCGAAAGTATTAACTTCTTCATATTGTGTTGTTGTCTATTAATTAAACATTACTAATTGCACATTACACATTAATTATATTCCTGTGTTGGCTTAGCCTCGTGGCTTTTTCTCCCTCTTTGAGCAAAAGGTTTCCCCGGTTATCCACATAAGTAGCCTTGAAGATATCCCAGATATAATCTACTGCCATCTCTGAAGGATGGGCGAGGTCAGAGGCGTAAAACCGGTAGTCGCGGAGATCATCGTTCACGATCTCGTAGGCAGGGAAATAACTGCAATATTCCAAGGAATCACAAATCTTTTCTACTGCCAGAATAAGCGTGGCTTTTGAACGCGCGTTCCCTGTGAACCCATCCTTAAGGTGACGCACAGGGCTGACAGTAAATATAACTTTTAGTTGCGGATACCGGCGGTGGATTTCTTCAAGGAGAGGAATCCAGACGGCTGCGATCGCATCAATGTCGATGCGGCGGCGTGTGAAAAGTTGCTGAGACTGCTTATGGCAGTTGGCAACCACATAATCCTCTCTTTTATTCAGAAAGTAGCACCAGGCTGTGCCGAAAGTGATGAACAGTGCCTCTGCTGTTTCTATTGTACGCTTGAAATCTCTGATGGAATCCAGGATATTCACTGCTACATCGGCTGCCGATTTCGCGGACTTTTTCGAATCGAAAAGCCAGGAATGACAGATGCCGTCGCTTTCAAAGGTTGAATCAAGAATTTCCTGACGAGGGTCAGTATCTGCCAAAGACAGCGTGACTGCACGAGCGATGGAGAGAGGATTGAAGAGCACGCCGAACGGATTCTTGGCGTCCCAGCGACAAAAGCGCATGCGTTGCGTGATATTGTCGGCAAAACAAGATCCCAAGAGGAGTACCGGTTTCTCCGGATTCAAATAGAATCCTGCGGTAACTGGCGTAAACTCTGTTCTGAATTTCATAGACAAGTTTCCAAAGTTTGTTTGATTTACAAATTTACGCAAGTTTTAAATAAAATACAAATGAGGGAGCCGGACATTGTCCAAACTCCCTCAGTGTTATAAAAATGGTGGATCGTTATTTCAAGAAGACAAAATTGATTATCTGGTAAATTTCAAAGCCTGTGCCTTCCCATTGATCATGCTACTTATGATGTAGACTCCTTTCGGAAGTGAGCTGAGATCGAATTCCATACGTTCCGCGGTGATTCTGTGCTCCCGGCAAAGCGCACCGTTGGTGGAGAATATTCTGAGAAGGCTGTCGTAATCCGCATTGACAACCGTCAGAATATTTCCGACAAGTTTTATGGTGCTTTCATCGGAGGGGAGCTCAGACACATCGCTACCGTCGGTTTGTAACACGCGCAGTGATTCGGAATAGGGATACGTGCGCAGACTGCAGAAGTTGTAGTTGGTCATGGAGAGCACGGGGAGAATTTTTACCATCTTCCCTACCGCTGACGCGTCAACGGGAAGTTTAGCTTTTGCCTTGAGGGTGACAAAGCTGCCTTGATTTATCTGCTCCGGACCCTGAAGCGGACCAACCTCTGCGTTGATGGCTTCGTCGGTTTCCTCGTCGACGAGTACGATTCTTGAGAATGAATAGTCGAGGGATATCTGACCGTATGAATACGCTTTAAGAGATATCTCGAATTCTTTCCCCTGAGGCATCGTTGTGCCGGATGACAGAGTTGCCTTATCTGTGAGCATCAGCACGGGAGAGCCCTGTTTGATACCTGCAATGTTATAGATAAGCTTGTTGTTCTCACCTGCAGCCTTCACCATCTTGCCGTCTCTCCTCACCTTGAAATAGCATTCGAAAACGCCGAGAGGAAGGTTGAGGAATGCATCGGAAGGAGCTTCGAGCTGAAGATTTTCAGGAGAACCGGAGGGTACGGATATATTCCATTCAAGAGCTTTTATTTCTTGTCCACCAAAATAAGGATGCGCCCATAATTCGAGCGGTCCGAAATATCCGGAAGCGCAACTGAGCGAAAGGTTGATGTTGAAGTTTACTTCCGGCTCAAGATATTTCTCGTATTCATCCGTTGCGCTTTCGATGATTACATCATAGTTGCTGTTAGCTATATTCACATATATGGGGTCGAAGCCTGTGAGCATGATCTGCTCGCCCATATCCTCATAGGTTACATATATCCTGTATACTCCATAAGAAGGGAACATGTCGCCCTTCATGGTTATATAAGTGCTGATGGTTTCTCCGGCGGGGAAATTGGTAGGGATGCAGTAGCCGTGAGGCATATTTTCGAAGTCAGGATTTTCGGCTTCCGTCGACAGCACATGTACCGGGTAGAAATTGAAGCGCGTGTGGGTGAGTGGAGACTCAGCCTTATTGGTCATTTCTACCTTGAAGGAGATATATGCGGTTTCGTCGCCCGGTAGAAATTTGTCAGTTGTCTCGAAAGAATTGACCGTTATGTCTACGTGTTCGGCAGGAAGCGGCTCGACTCGCAGTTTCACCGATTCACCATAAGGATACGACCGCAGTTCTGTGTAATATATGTTATTGCCGTCTTTGTTATCGTAAATTGTCGGCAAGACAAGATAGGTCTTTCCCCCTCCGCAGTCAACATATTCACTGACAGTAAGCTTGCCCTTGATTGTAAATTCCTCACCCTTGGCTATTTGGGTGGAGGAAATTGTGAAATCTTCCGTGTTACCGAGCCATGTGTTGTAGATTTCGGGATGCTCGGGATCTTTGCATAGCAGGCTGATTGTAGGATTGCTGAGGTTTATATCTTCCCGACAGGTGAGATGGTATTCTATATCGAGAACATCTCCAGGGTTGGCAACATCCTTGTCACCGATCTTCGCCTCCTTGGTGAGCACCAGCAGTCCGGATTCAATGCCTGTGTCGGAAAAATCGAGTATGCCGCGGTTGGTAGCTCCCGGCACGACCTTATATTCGTTGCCGGATGCGTATTTTATAAACACCACATACTTGCCCAATGGTTTCTCCATCATTGTTTCAGCAGATCCTCCGATCCAGCCGTATTTGTCGGATTTTAACGATACGTTGGCTTCGAAAAGCAGGAACGCATCTTCCGGTGTCCCGTTTTCAGGATATGCCCACAACTGGATTGCACCTTCGTAATTGGTGGCAGGGATATAGGGGAGTATGTTGGCAGAGAGGTAAGTGTAATCGGATAGGGGCAGTTCGATGTTCCCGAGTGGCTCTTGAAGTATGAACCCTTCGGTAGGATTCGGGATCGCATTCAACCAAACTGCTTCCTGAGGCGTGATGTCGGTTTCGCCTTGTCTGAAATACATGCGGTATCTGCCTGCCTTCTGGAGCTCGGAACCGTACACATTGATAATGGTTCCGATGGTGGTGCCGGGGTATATAGTTGTCGAACCATAGCGCCAGATGTTGGAGTCTCCGTCGGGTATGTTGTCTGCGTCATCATCTTCATGGACCAGACAGTAGGAGAATTCTGCTGAAGGCTGGTAATCATCAATGATGCTCGTCACATTGACTGTGACGGGGAAGTCTTTGTATGTGCCGGCAATCAGGAGATTGGAGGTGGCACCTGTTATGGCTATGGTGGGATCTCCGGCAGGTCGCGGTTTGTCAAGGTAGAAATCTCCGTTTTTCACTGTGAGCTTGACGTACTCACGGTCTTTGGCGAAATCGCGTGTCTCCTCCAATGTGTCCGAATTTCTGTTGACATATGCATACTGAGGTATGACCTTATATTCTCCATCAGGAATATCGGCTGATTCTATGTTGCCGTCGAAATAGAAAGATTGTGAGGGATAGTAATATGATATCCCAAGGCTTATGTTGTGTCTTCCCTGTTCTCGGTTCTGATAGACAAGATTATCATTCATGTCATATAAAGAAAGGAAGCATTTCAGATCTCCGGAAGATATTTCAGACCCTGATGAATTGTCGAGACGCGCTGTCATTATGACAGAAGATCGTGAGCTCAGCTTGCCGTCTTCCTCTCTCCATCCGCAGGCGATGTTGCTAAGCGTGAGAGGTGCTTTGTAGGAGGTGTTGTCGGCATCTTCATTTCCCGGTTTCAGGAAAAGGAGGGCGTCCTGCTCCTTATAATACGCACCGTTGCCGGCACCGATTCCGAGGTTGTCGGGAGAGAGGATATTCATGTCGAAATATCCGTCGCTCATGCCTCCCCATCCCCAGTTGATATGGAGAAGTCCGTTCTCGTCAATGCCGTCGCATACAAACTCATGACCGTACTTGCCGTCAGTACCGGAATAGATTACCGGTGAGCCGGAGAGAAGCGACTTGCGTATCTCGCCGTTCCATTCTTCTGCGGACTGTTGCGATCTGTAGCTGAAACGCGCATCGGGAGAATAGGAGAAATGTCTGACCAGAACCGGAAGAATATAAGAGGATTGAGCTCCTGAACTTTCCCTTCCATAGCTCATTTTTACGGCATATCCGAAATCACGCATGAGAGTGGCAACAGCCGCGCCCTGCGTCTCGTTGAAATTCGACGGCACATACGTCTGTGTGTTGTAATCCCAGTCGCATTCATATACGTCGAGCATATTGTCCCAGTCGTAGACATGACCGGAGAGGTCAAGTTTTTGTGAATCATAATAAGGATATGCATCGACAGAGCCCTTGCCGCGTTTCGGGAAATTGAAATGTTTCATGACCTGCGTCACGGCGGTTGCCACGCAGCCTGAAGGCGCGTGGTCAGAACCGAACTCGGGAGCAAGGTCGTTGAAGGGCATGTCCTGGTTCCATTTTGTTTTCATTAGTGGAGCCACAGCTTCGCCTTTAAGCGAAGATCCCGAAGCCTCCAGTCGCAGCTTGCCTTCGGCAGCCGCCTTGACTATGGCAGAATAATCGTGCAGCCAAGCTTTCAGCTGGGGCGGCAGGTTTTTCGCATCGGCAGGAAAACTTCGGTCTGTGGAATAAGCCGCAATGGGGTCGGGGAGTGCGTCGTCAGATGCCACGATGGCGAATCCTTTCTCTGTGTCGGTAGTCACCACATAGTAAGCATCGGCAGTGACCGCGACCTTAGAGAAGCGAATCCCCGCCTTCTTCAATACACTCGGTTTAGCCCGCGACTGCCTTGCTGATTCCGCATTGGCAATAGAAATAGCCGTTTCCGGGCTGATACGTTCGGCACTGAGGGTAAGAGTCGTCAGCATCAACGTTAGTGTCAGGTAGAAAAAATTTCTCATTATATTCAAAGAGATTATGGTTTGTGAAATTTATAACGGTATATAGTGGCGATTATAGCGAAATCGCTATAGCGAGTAGGCGGGGATGTTCGCAAAGTTAGCTATAAAGTTGACAGCAGCAAAGGTAAACCATAGAAATTGATAGAAAGTAAAGCCATATCCAATAAAATTGACAGATTGCAAAGCCTTTTACCCTGCATCTACAGATATCCATTATATGGGTTTTCAGTTTGATATTCCAAATCCCCTCCGATAAATCCCCGATGAGGTAAAAAGTAATAAGTAAAAGGTAAAAAGTATGAGGTAAGAAGTAATAATTGGTGCGCCTCTAATATGAGCGACATGTCGTAGCTGCAGTTGCAAACAAGCCGGAGCCCGGCACCCACAAGCTGCTACGATTTGATGCCCCATTCGCTACAAGTTTTTCAGGGAAGCTTCACAAATTTTGCGCTTTTGCGCTTTCGCGTCTGAAAATAATGTTGATTCCGATTGTTGAGATATGTTAATATATTACGCCTGTAAGTATTTGATATCCTTGACTTAAAATTAGTAACAACTTTGTTAGTAACAACATTGTTACTAACAAAGTTGTTACTAATTTCCTGCGGGCAATTACCGACGGCGTGCAAGATGAATTTACTTCTCAGGAGATTTTGCTGAAATATCAACTCGGCTCTTCAGCGAATGTCAGCACTATAAAACGGGCATTAGTCAACAAAGAGCTTATTGAAGTCGAGAAACGCCGCGTCACGATACCCGACCCCATCCTGACTCAATGGCTCAAGCGCGAATTCGAAATGTAATTTCCCTAAAGCTAATAAATGAAAAGGACTGACTCCAGTAAATGGAATCAGTCTCTACATTCTAATGTATCGAAAGTTTTATCTTATAACAATACCTTGAATTATTTAAAAAATACTTTTTTGCCATTTATTATGTATATGCCGGTTCTCAATCTATTTATTGCTTCTTCGGCAGGGATATTGGAAAATATTAAATGTCCTTTTATGTCATATATTGTAACCATTTCATTCCCGTCGGGGAATATGTCTGGTAAACTGCTGGTGTCGGTGGTGGTGCCGAATATTTCCAGATCATGTGCCGGCATTGTTGCGGGTATCTCCGTATTCCAGCCATTGAATTTTCTACCAGTCGGCAGTTCTGGTTCTGGAATATTTATTTCAGAACCGTATTCCAAAATGTTTTCCAGATATATTTCATTGTCAAGATATACGGAAAGTTTGTATGAATTGATTGAGAAAGACCCTGTGACAGTAACGTCACGAGCCGGCATAGTCTCTGGAAGACCATCCCATCCCGAAAAAGTGTATCCTTCTTTTTCAGGAGCTACCTCCGCAACGATCGGGGATCCAAACTCAATCTCAGTCACCTTGTATGTCTCTCCGTCCAAGAGGTAGGTTAGTTTGTAGGAGTTGACAGTGTAGCTTCCGAGAATCTCAATGTCGTGAGCCGGCATTGTCTCGGGGATATTCTGCCATCCTGCAAATGTGTGCCCCTCTTTTTCAGGCGCATCAGG
>CABUVO010000003.1 GCA_902495075.1 uncultured Porphyromonadaceae bacterium | reverse complement strand
AGTTGCTTGCGCGCTATCCACGCCTGTTTGATATGGTCTCACTCGGAGAGATAGCTACATACCTCAATATTTCCCGCCGTCAGCTTCATCGCTTCCGTGAATCTATAGCGACGAACACCACAGAAGAGGAAAAATCGGTAGATTAAAGCTCTAAAAAGGCTATTTTATCAGGCAGCTGTGACATTTGTCACAACTTTTGTCTTTTTTACTATGTAACTTTGTGGGTGATTAATAGACCAGAATGTATGCCTTCGCAATTCAACTCGTATATCGATAACATCGACACCGACTTTTGGCAGAACCTTTGTAAAAGTCGCGGTCAGCTACGGCATTATGATAAGGGCGAAGCCTTTATTATGGCAGGGAATGTCGGACGCTATATTGGCTATGTTGAATCCGGAGCCCTTAAGTATGTATGCTATTCGTCAGATGGGATTCCCCATGTTGTCGGTCTTGAATTTGCAGGTCATTTCGTATGCGATTACCCCGGCTCGCTTTATCGGCAGAAATCGCGATGCTCTATCATAGCAACCGTGCCTTGTGAAATCTATTGTATACCGTCTGCGGAAGTCGCGGATCTGATGCGGGTAGATGAAAAAGTGCGTCAAATAATCGAAGCCACAACTCGCGAAGTATTCTACACCCTATACGACCGCCACGTTGACCTCTATTCCAAATCGCCGCAACAACGCTATGACGAGTTGCTAAGCTGCGACCCGAACCTGTTCCAACTCTTTTCGCTCAAGGACATCGCCTCGCTGCTGAACATTACTCCGACACACCTCAGCCGCCTTCGCAAAAAATAATAACATCAACCTGCATTTCTCAACATTTGTTGAGAACAAAGCCGTTTATTCTGTCTAACTTTACCAAAATAAGTATGACTCGGAAATTAGTTAATGCATATTTTTAGAGGATTTTCGAGGGATTTATGGGAATTCAGGAAGGAGCAATGCGGGCATTGAGATTGACTGAATTCGCTTAAATCACCGGAAAGACGCAAAAAGATGCATTGGCTAATCAATACATTAAATAATTTCGATGTCATACTTATTATGGCAAAGAAAATTAAAATCAAAATTATCTTTTTACTCGTTTTTTGCGATTGCATTGCAATGCTTGGCGAAAAATGACACCGGATGTTGATATGAAGAATTGGAATCCTATGCTATGTATTATGCTGTGTGGACTGGCATATATCGTAAACTCGGAACTTTTGCCAACTTGGAGTCATACTCTCGTTGGTGTATTTACCGGATTCATATTTATTGCAGTCTATTGGCTAATAAGCAATAAGTTGAAGATATGGATTCGAGTTTCCATCTCTGTTATTGTAGCTATTGCCGCTGCTGCGATAGTCAGAATCTTATTGCTCTAATTCCCAGTATCGTAACTTCCTTTCTGTCATAGATAAAGCTAAAGAATCTTGCTCAAACGCCGGTGAATCAGTGTCAGACCATTATTTTGCAGTCCAGACACGCAGGGCCGAAATTGTCCATCAACGGTTGCTTGATTATGAGCGCGTACAGGCTCGTGCCGAACTCTTTATCAAAGAGGTGGAGTTACGCGAGCGCTATGATACTGAGCGATATGCCGCAGACCCAGAAAGGCAGTTGGTTCCTCCATTCAGCCTTGAATTACATGACCATTACATGAACTTGTCAGAGGTAAATCGCTAAATATCAAGTGAGTTTTGTCAAGGCTAAATTCGGTTCACTACGAATTTAGCCGATTCAATTACATGAAATTACATGAAATTACATGAAATTAGTCTATCCCCATGAGGGAATATAAGCAACATCGCGGCGGTTTGTTCCTTCAGGCGTACCAACTTTTATCAGCCCTCTCTTTACCGCTTCTCGAATTACGATAGAAACCATCGGGTAGTTTTTTCCTCGACACCCATGCGCTCTCGGAACGATTTGTTGGTCATCATCTCGTATTATCTTTGTCGCCAAGAGCTAAAGTTTCTAAAATTATTCGTAATTTTGCACTTACAGCGTACATCAATCTGTAAATGACCTGAACAACATCAAAGACATACGGCGCGAGCCGAAAACCCTTTTGAAACTTCTTGGTGGTCGCACTGGTTTTGGTCGTCCTTCAGATGCTACGAAGAAGTTTTCTTTGTATAGAAAATGAAAGCGTCCGAAATTCAGGAGTTATTCAATAGTTTTGAATCCATCGCCATCGAATATGAAGGCGTTGAATGTTGGAGTGCAAGAGAACTATCTGTGGCTTTAGGTTATTCTCAGTATCGTAACTTCCTTCCTGTCATAGATAAAGCTAAAGAATCCTGCTCAAACGCCGGTGAATCAGTGTCTGATCATTTTGCGGACGTCCGCAAAATGATTATGCTTGGGAAAGGTGCTGAACGTCAGATAGATGATGTCATGCTGACTCGCTATGCGTGCTATCTTATCGCGCAAAACGGCGACCCACGAAAATCAGAAATAGCCTTTGCTCAGAATTACTTTGCAGTCCAGACACGCAGGGCCGAAATCGTCCATCAACGGCTGCTTGATTATGAGCGCGTACAGGCTCGTGCCAAACTCGCCGAAACCGAGCATACACTGTCGGGAGTGCTTTATGAACGTGGCGTAGACTCCAAAGGCTTCGCCATTATCCGCGCCAAAGGCGACCGTGCATTGTTCGGCCTTGACACAGCCATGATGAAACGCCGTGTCGGAGCGCCCGAAAAAAGACCGCTTGCCGATTTTCTCTCAACGATAGCTATAAAGGCAAAAGACCTCGCCGCCGAAATGACTTCCGTTAACGTTCAACAAAAAGACCTGCACGGTCAGGTCGGCATTGAGCGTGAGCATATCGACAACAATAGCGCAGTCCGCAATATGTTGTTGGACCGCGGCATCCGCCCGGAAGCATTGCCACCTGCAGAGGATGTGAAGAAAGTGGAGCGAAGGTTAAAATCCGACGAGAAGAAAATTCTCCCCAAGAAAAAGAAATAATCACAAAATAGCGATTGTCCGATGCCGTTGCAGTTCAACTCATATATCGATAACATCGACACCGACTTTTGGCAGAATCTTTGCAAAAGTCGCGGTCAACTTCGACATTATGATAAAGGCGAGGCATTTATTACGGCTGGGGAAGTCGGGCGCTATCGCTTCGCTGCTGAACATTACTCCGACACACCTCAGCCGCCTTCGCAAAAAAATAATTGTCTAAACCGCAGTTCAAAACATTTCTGATTGTGGTGTCTTTTACAACTAGTTTAGCCATTTTATATAGCTTACCTTTCGGCAAACCGTCAAAATCGCCCAAGCAGAAAACCACAAATGCTGATAAGGATTCAGGTATTTTTTTCAACCGCTTGTAAAGTTGGATCTTAGAAATATATTCCCTACAAAGCACTTATTCTAAAGTGTGGGAATAGAGGTACAGTATAGGAACAGTTTATCATACGAATGTAGATCTGGCAGGCGATTTTGATGATTGTCTGTCTGTATGTATAAGAAGGCGCCTAATCGTGGGCCGGAACCCCTTGAAAATGGGAAAATCTAAGAAAAAACATCGTTCGGGACTGATTTTCATGTCGGTTTGTGACATTTGTCACACCTGGTGTCGATTATTCGTTGTAATTTTGTGGATGACAGGAACGGGAATCATTATCTCAATCAGAATTCCCGACGCCAAATGTTTCCACCTCATCTTCAGTTGAAGTGTACCTTAATGCCAAAAACATTCCCTTGTTGGATCAGGCAAAAACAGCTGCACATGAATTATATGGACATGCTCTTTTTGGCATTAAAGGATTAGATTCACGACATGGAGGAAGTAGTGGAATTTTGACAGACAATCTACCTTAGAGAATCGAATAAATCAAGTAGAGAATGAAGTCCTTAAGAATAATCAGTAATGTTATTCTTACATACGTTATAGTAGTGTGTCAAGATATAAAAGAAAAGGAAGAAATCACTGCATCCATTCGTAACAGTGCGAATAAAAAAGATGTGGAGGAAGTTAGGAGTTATTTATATCATTCTTTCTCATGGAAAAATGTAGATAATCCTGAATTAGATTATTATGGGTCAATTTCAATTAGATTTACATTAACTCCTGAGTATGGTATTGAATATATTGATATTGGTCCTCATAATTTAAATCAATCTATCCGAAAAGAGATTATTCGATGTATTAGAAACTTTGATTTTAGAAAGATTATGAGCACTGAAAATGCGAAAGACAAAATTTATTTTGTCTTTCCATTTAGTTTACGTATTCTACAAAGATATTGACAATTATGAAGCAAAGTTTTATGTAAGGACTTACAATAGATATGGAGAAATAATCGACGGCATTTGGTTGATTAAAAACGGTAAAGTAAGGTATGAAATGTATGGAAATACTTTCAGAAATTTACATGAATTAGGTAATGCCATCAGACTTCCAAAATACAATATTAAAAAAACGGTGCATCCGTTTACTTTGACTGCATATCAAATTGGTATAAAACATGTAAAGACAGTATAGGCAATGGTTGCTTTCTTCAAAAAAGATATTATAGTCAATCGCAGTTGCGATGAATTTCTATCGGAGTTATCGGCTTCGACAATAATATCTTGCGATAGAATGAGCTATGGAAAGAAAGGTGAATTTCGTGGCAATGTATGGCAAAACGGATTCAGGATAGCATTAAACACGAATTATTGGAATTCATTTGAGTCGCAAGCTGTCGGCTATGTTGAACCATTCGGCGGCAACAAATGCACAGTCCATTTGAGTATCGGTCCACACCCGTTGGTATTGATTATCATGTGTGTCTGGAACCTCGGTCTTTTGGTGGCATTAATCGCGGTATCCATATCATCATTTTCAGAAGATATATCCAAAGGATTTGCTGCAATGCTACTGTTTCTGCCGTTCATTGCAGCAGATGTGCTGTTTCTGCGCTTTGCGCTTTATTCAAACTACAAGAAATTAAAAGTCCGAATACTTGATATGCTTGTATAAGAGGTTGATATGGAAGAGATATTAAGATATATTTTGATAGTCGCTATTTTCTATGTCGTCGGCATGGAGATATATAAGGCTGTCCGCACCCGGACTACTGATTACTTGCTTTGGGCAATAATCGGTTTGCTCGTAATAGTGATATGGCTATCAAGAGGCTTTCTTATTACCTGTCAGATATATAATTTGACTACATGGGTCGTCTGTTTATTGACAATCAGCAGTTTCATCGTGCCAAAACAATCAAAGGCAAGTCGATGGGTTAAGGGTGGTGCGTTATCGTGTCTTTCATTGGCAGTTATCGGTTTTGTTACTCTTAATATTATTGCAAAACAGAAAGACTGCATTGCCATTGAAATACCGTTAAATGGTTATTCAACAGCTCGCATTGATGAAATTTATTTCAAATATAATGGTAAGGCATTTGGTCGCAATTTTAATCTTAAGGATTATACATCTGTCGGAGATTTACTAAAAGTCTACAATTTGGAACTGACTATAATCCCTATTACCGCTGAAATAGCAAAGATAGAATCTTTAGGCCTTGTGCCAAAGCATGATTTTATAGATTGGAGAGGAAGCGAGCGATGATGTTCTTCAAGAAATTATTTGTCTGCTGTTACCGTTTTCAAGAACGTGTTGGAAATGGAGATAAGCCCGTATTTATGTCTATGGCTATGATATTGTTTGCTGTTTACTTGTATTTAACCAGCATCTTAGTTGGAGTTTCATTCTATTGGGTCAATATAATTGGCAATCGCATGGCAATAGGACTTAAAACTCTGATGTTCTGCAATATCGTAATATGTTGCTTGTTTGGAAGAATCGTTTATCTAAAGTACCTTAAAAACAATCGACTAAACCAAACTCTATCAATCGGAATTTCCAAATCGGATAAGATAGGTGCTGTTATATTCATTATGGGAGGTATAATCGCTCTATGTGGAGTATTTATATTCATGTGGAGTGTAAATAATGGATTTATATTGGAAGGATGCAAGCGATGAAACCTCAGGATAAATATATTGCAAAAGAGGCGTTTACGTTTCCTCTTATCTGTCTGGTCTGTCTTGCTTCTTTCATCTATTGGGGCTGCACTGATGGATGGCGTGTCGGAGCGACTGTTGGCACATCGTTTTTCGGAATAATCACTTTGGTGTATATTTTCAAATATCTCCGATTCGGGCGTGACTTTCTTAGAATAGATGACGATGGCATTGAGATAAAAAATTGGAAGAAGATTACTATACTTAAATGGTCTGAGATAAAGAAGTGTGAGATTTATTATAAGTCCTCCTATGTCTCCGCTGTTCTTTTTGAGCGCGAATTATTTATCGTTGCCAAATCTGATAATAAACGTGAGCAACACATATTTGTCTGTCTTTCGGGAAAAAACTGTCGCAACAAGAGCGTCATAGAGGCTATTGAGAGATTGGGGGGTAAGGATGTTTACGATTGCCAATCTTCTCATCGTCAAAATAAATATCTGGCTGGAATACTTTGGGCAGCTCTTTTTGGTATTGTCTTCGTTATTATTATTTCGATAATTAGAAATGTTTAAGCTATGAAAATAAATGATATAAAGAAGTATGTATTTTCAGTTTTTGAGCCTTTTGCAATATCCAATGGGTTCAAGGCTGTCAAAAGTAGATTTGCATTAAGCAGAAAAGACGGCAACAGAACTGATGAGATATGGTTCTCTACAAATTCATGGGGATTTGAGGTTCATCTCTTTCCTTATGTCAGTGTGGATTTTAGGGATATAACTGCCATCTGCAACACCTGTGGTTTCCATTTGAATCATTCAGCATTTATAAATCTGAGATTGCTTCATGAAATAAAATCCAATGGTTTTAATCCGAATTTGCGATGGCAAATGCAAGTAAAAAAGACTGATAGATTTGCTCTATCAGATGATGAGCTCGGTTATAATCTTCTTGAAAATGGAATGAACTCATTGTTTCCTCTTGCATTGGATTTCCTTTCTCAACATGATAGTATTGGCACAATAGACAAGCTATTTAATATGCTACCGATAGAACAATATAGCCCATATTGTTCCGGTCTTGATACTCATTGCATGGTGGGGCTAATATCGGCCAAACTTTCAAATAATCCTCAATACGAGAACATTAAACAAATGTATAAAAGAATTGTAAAGCAAAAAGATTTTACAGACGAGATGAAGTCCTCATTCTCTCAATTAACCGTCTATCTTGACCAATTATGAAACTGACCGATAAACGATTTTGGATAGTGTGGGCGATTGCTGAACTATTACTATTAGCCTCGTGCATAGATTCTGCTTTAAGGAGTCAATCACTTGGCATGATGTGCGTTTTCGCAGTGACTCAGCCGTTAATGATAACTTTAGCATTATTAAAGTTCAGTCACCGGAATGGTGCATTAGTAAATCTTATAATAGTCAGTTTGTATTCAATTTATTCAATATATCTAAGGTTATCGGATGAAGATTCCGAAGGTTGGGCTTGGTTTGTTTTTACGGTTGTAGTGCCGATAGTGCAATACGTAATAGTGTTACTATACTGGGGACTTGCTAAACTTGCCGAAGTTGCAAGACATAAAGAGGGATTATCAAAATAGTTTTTTGCCTATTGTTACAAGTTGATTCGCTATCTCCCATAAACTAAGAAATCCCGATGCTCACGCACCAGGATTCCGGATAGCAAAGAAATTGTCCTATTACAATGGCAGTAAAGAAAAAGCTATATTGTCGAATAGTCAGGTTCAAGCAGATTCCTGATAGTGGCAAGCGGTATATATAATAGAAATAATTTGGAAGAAATTGTGCGATTGGGACATCCTTTTATCTCCATACGGTCTCTTCCTATGTGATTCAATGCTAATCCTATCAAGTGTAGCCGTCTTATTATATGGTTGATAGCAAGTATAATGAGAAGATGATTAATAAGTCGTGGATGATTTCTAATAAGCTTCAGAGTGAAAGTTTGTTATTATGACAAAAAACATTATCTTTGCAATGCTGAATCTTTGAGGTTGCTGAGTATCAATTTGTCAGTTACGATTATCTTTGTAATGATAATCATTCCTTAGGATTGGAGATAAAGGCAAAGTTTTTATTGAAAGTGTTTAGTTTTGGATAATGGATACTAAAACTCTTGAATTTGTAACATATTGCATAAGTAAACTTTCGCAGGTGCTAAGAATAAGTCAGCGAGAAGTTTATCGTCGATTAAAACAGTCGGGCATTCTTTATGACTATATTGTACCCTCGTATGATGTATTGCATACTTTCAGTTCCCGCTATCTTGTTGAGGATCTTACTGACTATATGCGAGAGAAAGGAGTGTTGCCATAATGAGACTTTATCATTCATCTGATGTGTCTGTTGCTAAACCTGATACACGCCATTCGCGTGATTATCTTGATTTTGGCAAAGGCTTCTATCTGACATCAATTCATGAACAGGCAGTCAGGTATGCGCAACGGTTTCTTCGAAGGCAAAAAGACGCTTGGCTGAATGCCTATGAATTTGAATTTCAACCCTCCGAATGGAGAATTCTTAGTTTCGATAGTTATGATAAAGAATGGCTCAATTTCGTAGCCAAATGTCGGGCTGGCAAAGATGATACAGATTTTGATCTTGTGATAGGGGGTATTGCTAATGATAGGGTAATACAAACCCTTGATCGATATTTCGAAGGAGAATTGTCTGAAAACGATACTTTAGGATTGTTGAAATATGAAAGACCTAATATCCAATATTGCATTCGTTCGCAAAAAATGCTTGACAAGTGTTTGAAACATATAGAAAGTAAACAAGTATGACAGCAGAAAGTAAGATGGCTTTTTATGCCAATAAGAGTGCGAACATTATAAAAGATTTGTGCAACTTATATGGAATATCGATTGAAGAAGCGACCGATTTATATTATCAATCTGATACCTCAGAATTGATAGAAGAGGGAATCAGCGATTTGCAATGTCGTAGCGACAAATACCTTGCTACTCTCATTTGGGAAGAGTATAATGAGTCAAAAGGGTGAGAATTATTTGCAAATGAACAATTAAAGCAGTAATTTTGTAGAATTAACCAACACTTTATTTAAATTGGATCCAGATCCTTTACCGGTCTCGCCGCTGGCGAGCCTCTTGATGTTACTTACCCAAGCCGCTCTGCCGGCAATCAGTTTCCATGCGCCTCCAAGTTGGCCGGCGTGGATTTTACTCATAATCATAGCTTTTTGTTGCCTGCTGATCTCGGCTTTCGTGTCTGGAAGCGAGATCGCGTATTTCGGGCTCTCACCTCAGGAAATCGATGAGCTTGAGGACTCCGAAGTGCCCCGAGACAAAAAAGCTTTCTCTTTTATCGAAGACAGTGAGCGCCTTCTCGCTACCATCCTTATTTCCAACAATCTTGTGAATATCACGATGGTGGTTTTGCTTACGTTTGCAATCTCTCAGACTGTCATATTCAACAGCGCGGTTCTCAACTTTCTGCTCCAAACTGTCTTCATGACTTTCCTTCTGTTGCTTTTCGGAGAGATATTTCCGAAGCTTGTGGCTCGCGGAAGAACAATGTGGTGGGTGCGCACCGCCGCTCCGGGCATTGGAATCCTCTACACTCTTTTCGGACCCCTCGCAAAAATTATGGCACGTTCTACAACGCTTGTCGGCAAGATAGTCACAAAGAAACAGCAGAATATTTCAACTGATGAGTTGGAAAAAGCTCTCGAAATTTCCGATGTTTCCGACGGCAAGGAGAAAGAGATGCTTGAGGGTATTCTTTCGTTTGGTGAGATCGAGGCTCATGAAATCATGATATCCCGCGTGGATGTCACCGCCATTGAGTATCACGATACGTGGGAAGAGGCTATGAAGGTGATCCTTGAGTCCGGATATTCAAGAATACCTGTATATGACACTTCTCAGGATACCATCATCGGTATCTTATACAGCAAGGATCTTCTTCCTCATATCGACCGTAAAGACCCCGACTTCCGTTGGCAGGACTTATTGAGGGAGCCTTATTTTGTGCCTGAGTCAAGGATGATCGATGACCTTCTTGAAGATTTCCGTAAACGTAAGATCCACATCGCTATCGTTATCGATGAATACGGAGGCACACAAGGTATCGTAACGCTTGAGGATATTATCGAACAGATTGTAGGCGATATCGATGATGAATATGACGACGTGACTTCCATGTATAAGAAGATTGGTCCCGATTCATATATCTTCGATGCCAAGATACCGCTTACCGACTTCTGTCGCGTTACCGATATTCCCGAGGAGGAACTTGGTGACATCGGGGATGCAGAGACTCTTGCCGGTCTTCTTCTTGAAATTAAGGGAGATTTCCCGACCACTAAGGAGACGATCGTAAGGGGGGATATGCATTTCCATGTCATGAAAATGGAACGTCACCGCATCGTGAAAGTAAGCCTGAGGATTGTTAAAAATAGGTCTTAGGCTTTAGGTGTTAGGCTTTAGGTCTATAATCTACAGCCTAAAACTACAGCCTAAAACTAAAGCCGCACGTCTAACATCTAAAGCCTAAAGCCTACAGCCTAATACCTAAACCATAAACCTAAACCCTAAACTAAAATTATGGAAACAGAATTTATATACTGGCGTCATCATACATTGCCCGGAATAAAAGTTGAGGAAGTTTGTGGCGGAGAAGACCGTTCGCTTAAATTGTGGATAGAAATGGCGTATCAGGTCTATTCCGAGAATGGCAAGGAAGGATATCGTGAGATAGGTCATTTCCGCAATGGCGCGCCATTCCTGGTAGGAGAGATAGGGCGAATTTCGATAACCCATACCGGACGCTTCTTAGCTGTGGCTACATTGCCGGATACGCCTGAAGTGGATCTGTCTGTTTTCTCTGAGCGGGCAGCCATGGGCATTGATGCTGAGCGGGCTGATCGTGAGCAAACCCTGCGTGTGAGGAACAAGTTTCTTTCCGACGATGAGCAACAGATGATCGATAAGGATGATGTCAAAAAGAATGTGATGGCATGGACGGCTAAAGAGGCTCTTTATAAGGCCGCCATGCATGAGGGTCTTGATTTTAGAAACGATATCCATATTATTTCTTTGCCCAAGATCGGACCGGCAGTGCCTGTTTACGATAAGAATGAATTTGACCCGATACGAACCGGCGAAGCTGTCGTAAAGATAGAAGATAAGGAATATCCCTTTGTGCTCTATACATACGAATCCGAGGGGAATATCGTTACTCTCGCTTATTCCCCCCGGTGCGCAAAATTCGGTTGATGCCGAATCTCTGTAAATCGATCAAGTTAGTGGCGTTTCAAGCAAAAATGCTGCGAAACTGAAGTAGCAGGATGATTAGCCCTGCGGCATAGATGGCATATACTCCGGCATTGCGATAAAGATTGGATGTCAAATTCCTTTTCATAATGTATTGGTTTTATGGGTTACGTATATTTTGATGTTGCAAAGTAAATTGTTATGACTGCCGCTAATTTGCAGTGAAATGTTAACAAAATCTAATCGTCAATTGTAAAGGTTGATCTGGTGGTGGCTATAGAATCTCTTTAGAGATACGAAATATTGTGCAATATATGGTATAAATGCAATTGCGAGGTTAAATTTGGGGCTAAAATTTAACGTTAGTTATTTAAAAATTGTTATATTTGTGACCTCAAATGTGGCAAATGCCATATTGAAGTTATAGTGCACTTGATTATAAATAACATATTATCCATAATTAAACGAGGCTGGGGCGCCAGTCTCTGATCCATCTTAGATATTAATGCGGCTATGGAATTAGGAAACATTTTACGAAACAGACGCCAGACTTTACGAACCACGCAGCAAACACTCGCTGAAATGTCGGGAGTAAGCGTAAGAATGATAAAGGCCATCGAAGGGGGATATGCCAATCCATCGATAGCCACTCTTGAAAAGATCCTTAATGTGTTGGGATTACAGCTTGTTATCACTGACAAACAGGATTCAGCTCAAGATTAAAGTATTAAACAGCGTCTAAGGATTATACAGGAATACAGGATCTGACTCGCGGTTAAGACGATCGAGCGTCGTCACGGCGTATGTTGATCCTTTTGTCTCGGAATTGATAAGTACTTTATTGTAAGGTGTCAGTGCAATTATTGCCTGAGGATCGTTGATGTCCTGCTTCTCACCCGAATAAAACTCGTATACAACAAAGCGTATGGCATCGTCTGCGCTCTCTTTGTGTGAACGTGCCGGAGGTGTCCACATAAGGAATTCCTTGTCTCCCTCTTTCTCGATTCTTATTTCCTTTATGGTTTTCGGATGTTTGCGGGCATCTCCATATACAGGGGGTAGGGCGATGGTTGACTGATATTTCATTGCAAGGGAATCAGCGGCTCCTTTATAGTTGCCGGTCACCCAATATCCGTGCCACCATATATTGCCTCCGATATTAGGCAGTTTGCGCGAAAGCTTCACCTTTGTGTCGAGTTCATTACGGTCGTTATTGCCCGGATCCGCCACATCCATTGTGCGTTTCACATCCTGACCTACATACACATCCACGCCGTTGGCATTATCGTTCCACCATTGCACGAGTTTGCGGCTTGGGGCAGCCTGCGTATCGAGGTTCCAGTAAAGCTGAGGTGCAAGATAATCTATCCAGCCGTTTTTTGCCCATAGAAGCACGTCGGCATAAAGGTCATCATAATTCTGCAGCCCTGTGCTTTCACTACCTCGCGGATCGGTGCGTTTGTTACGCCAGATTCCGAAAGGACTCACGCCAAACCTTACCCACGGCTTGCGATCTTTAATGGTTTTATGGATCTGTTCGATAAGGAGGTCAACATTGTGACGACGCCAATCGTTGCGGTTTCGTCCGAGCCCGAATTTCAGGAAACTTGCATCATCAGGTATCTTTTTCCCGGGAGCAGGGTAGGGGTAGAAATAGTCGTCGATATGTATGGCATCAACATCGTAGCGTGAAACGATGTCGTCTATTACCTTACAGATGAAATCACGGTTCTCCTGATATGCCGGATCGAACAACACCTGTCCGTTATAGCGGAAAAAGCGTTGAGGCTCCATTTTTGACATATGATTGGATGGGAGGATTTCTTTTGCAGTTGAGGTGACGCGATAAGGATTCAGCCATGCGTGAAACTCCATTCCGCGTTTGTGTGCCTCCTCCAGGCAATACTCCATCGGATCCCACATCGGAGAAGGAGCTTTGCCTCGTTTACCGGTCAGCCATGCGCTCCAAGGTTCCAGATCAGACTTATAGAGCGCATCTGCAGTAGGTCGCACCTGAAAGATCACTGCATTGCATCCCGCATCATGCAGTTTATCGAGTTGTTCACGTATATATTCCTTGGCTTGTTCAGTAGTCTTGTTCTGCCATTGCGTCTGTCCGATCACATGGAGCCAAGCGCCGCGAAACTCACGCTTCGGATTTTCGAATTCCGAAGCAACCGCCATTGCGCTCCCCATGATCACCGCCAAAACTGTAACTATAACATTAATAATATTTCTCTTCATCTCTCTCTTAATTCCTAATTCCTCATTCCTAATTCCTCATTCCTAATTCCTCATTCCTAATTCCTCATTCCTAATTCCTCATTCCTAATTCCTAATTTATCATTCCCCATTCCCCATTTCACATTTCACATTAAACATTAAAAATTATTCCCCGACTCCTATTCCGAACAATGCGTAGTCATAAAAGACAGGATCGTCCGGGCGCAAAGTCCGTAATGTGGCAGTGAGTTGCTCCACGCTCTTTCTGTCGTTGCCACGACGTTCCAGAATGCCGAGATTTCTGGCAGTATTTCCCACATGCACATCGAGAGGAATATATAGTTTACTTTTAGGAATAGATTTCCATATGCCCATGTCCACAATGCCGTCATCGCGCACGAGCCAACGGAGAGCCATATTCACGCGTTTCAGAGCCGTATTCTTGAGATTCACCGGAAGGCATTGCGAACAGTCCTCGCCGTTGTTCTCATCGCGCATAATTTTCTGCATTTCTTCCACGAGTTTCCAAGCCGGAGTCTCGGAATCTCCTACGCGCATCGTTGCACCGAACGCATCGAGCGATCCGTAATCGCGGAATATGCGACGCATGCCCCGCAGAAAATACTGGAAATGGCGCGCAAAGAATGTGCGGTGGAGATTCATGTCAGGATCCAGATCCTCGTAACCCTTATCCATGACATATTTGTATGGTTCCTGACTCATCAGGGAGAGCATCCTTTCGGCATTGCGACAGATCATCTGCCGGCGTCCCCAGGCAATGATGGCAGCTAAGAATGATACGATTTCGATGTCTTCCTGTCGCGAAAAACGGCGGGGAAACTGCACCGGATCATTACCGATAAATTCCGGTCGGTTTATTCGTGCTGCTTCCGAATCAAGCAGCTCCCTGATATCTGAAGGTACTTTAATTGTTGGTGCTTCCTCTTTGAATAGTGTGCTCATAGTTTCTCAACAAATTTACCAAGAATGGGATTCACTGTGCGGATGGTCGATACGAATGCTGAATCGAATGTCTCAGCCGACTTCTTATGTCCAAGCGAATCGTAGCGAGCGCGAAGAATCCGGCTGTTTTCAATCTCTTTCTGCAACGCGGAAGTGTCTGACCAATGACGTGTGATGATTTTGCGGGCAGCCATGCGCCCTTCGATTTTTGCCGTCTCAATCTCTGCGGGGGTCTCACCGTTGCGTGCTGATTCCCCACATCCCAATAACAAAGTGAGGGCGATGACAGCCCCCACAATATAATATAATATCTTCATATGATGGTTAATCATTTATCAAAATTCAACGGATATCATTTACCGTAAAGTTCGTCCCACCATCTTGGGTCATCCTGGAGATATTTTGCAAACCATGCCATGATTGTATCCTGCCACAAGAGTTTCTTGTCGAAATCTGTTATGACGTGATTCTGACCATCTACGGTAATAAACTCCACATCGCGACCTAATAAGCGCAGCGCATTGAATATCTGGATGCTCTCGCCGATAGGCACGTTTGTATCTTCCGTGCCGTGAAGCAGAAGGAGAGGAGTGTGAATTTTATCGGCATTGAATAGGGAACCTTGTTTGGTGAATAGCTCCGGATTCGTCCAAGGGTAGGATTTGGCGGCGGCAATGGCGTTGTAGGAATAACCCCAGTAACCTTCTCCCCAATAGCTTGTCACATTGGAAATGCCCGCATGAGATACGGCAGCCGCGAAGATGTCGGTGAGGGTCTGCAGATATTGGGTCATGAATCCTCCGTAAGACGCTCCAAGGCATCCAACCTTCTTTTTGTCTACAAATGAATGTTCATCGCAGAATTTCTTCACACCTTCAATGATATCTTCTGCAGTCCGTTTTCCCCAGGCATTCACGTGGCGCGCAGAAAACTCCTGTCCGTAACCGGTCGTACCACTCGGGTTTAGCACATAAACCACGTAGTCACGCGAAGCGAACACTTGAGGAGCATAAGGATGCGTCATTGCCGCGCTTGAAGGCGATGTGCCGCCATAATAATAAACGATAAGAGGATATTTCTTGGAAGGATCGAAATCCGGAGGGAGACACATCATGCCGTCGATCTCAGTGCCATCGGAAGCTGTGAATTTCCACGGCTCCATCTTGCCGAATCTGACATCTTTAAGTTCTGTCTGCATCGGATCATCAATGAGTCGGTTCTTGCCGTTCTTGAGATTGAGGAGGTATGCCATGCCCGTATCGGTGAAATCTCCACCGCAGTAAGATAACCATTGGGCTTCATTATCGCCTATGGAGAAAGAGAAAACATAACCGATTTTGCTGTCAAGTTCAGTTATTTTACCGCTCCTGGGGTTCAAAGAATAAATTTTCTTATAGAATCCTGTCTCCCCTAAGAAATAAATATTGCCATCGATCGTGTTCCACACCGGATCGCCCATGAGGGCGGGATCAAACTCTTTGGTAACCGGTTTAACATTACCGTTGGCGATGGTATAGATAAATCCTTGACCGTCGAAATCGTTTGGAATCTCATGATTACCTGCATTTGCACCTATTCCGTTGAAGGCTTGCGGACTACCGGTGATAAAGAGCTGTTTAGTATCTGGAGAATAGATCGCACTGTTGATATATCCGTCATTGCGTATGATGGTGTCTGTGGCAAGAGTGTTGAGATCCATCTCAATGAGATCTTTGAAATAGAATGGATATTCGTCCGGACGCATTACAGAGGAGATGTAAAGCATCTTGTTCCCGTCCTTTGTAAAGTCGCAGATATACGTAGAAGCACCCCCGTAGGTTAGTGTTGTAGTGACGTGTGTATCGAGATCATAACGCATCACATATGAACGATCGCGATCGCCCGGAATACGGTCGTCTGGACTCTTTACGCGTTTCAGTGGTCCGGCATCTTTTGTGCCGTCGACACTCTTGTAAAATATAAGTGATTTACCATCGGGGGTGACTGTGAAATTATTTTCAGGCACTCCGCGTGCTATAACTCTGCTTTTAAGAGTCGGCACTTCGATCGTTATGACATCATAGCCTGCAGGTTTCTTATTGGTATAATAGAGTGTCGAACCTTTCGGCATCCACTGGGCATAAGGAGTTATATCTTCGGTAATTATTTTTCCTGTAGCGATCTCCTGCAATGTTGCTCGATAGTTTTTATCAGAAGCCGAAAATGTCTCGGAATACTTTGTAAGGAGATATTTCCCATCGGGAGAAATGCTGGTGCCATATACTCTTTCTCCGGTCATTGTGAGGCGAGTGGAGAAACGTCTGCCTATTTCCGGTCCGTCGGCAAGAGCCACATCCTCGAATTCTTTGTCGGGAACGAATTCAAGTTTGAAATCGGGAGCGGTTTTGTCATCGGGCATTGACACGATGTTTACCTGGATCTCATAATCCGCTTCCGGATTTAGCGTAACGCTGCCGCTGGCATCAGCGGGTAATGAATCGGATGCTGTCTTTTTTGCTACTGAATTGCCGTTGAGAAGCACGTCTCCCATCGATGTTGAATTGAGAATGAGCTTCCCTTTTGCAAATCTTGCGGCACGCAGGCGCGTTGAGAACGTATGAAGTTCAGGACGTTCGTCTGCTTTTACGAGCGTAAGTCTTCCGGCGGTATCGGTGGTCATGGTTGTCCAGTCTGACGTCTGTTCACGCAAAGACAACGGCAATCTCGCTCCGAGTAGCTGGTCGTTGGCAAAACCGTTCTCTTTTTGGAGACTGTCGGGAGTTGCCGGAACGTTGAGACGCGCGGCAGGTGCCGATTTGAACTTGGTTAATGTGTAGGCAGACGCTATGCCCGAACAGAGTAACAACCCTGTTGCCAGAACCGGGAAGATGTTTTTGCTCATGATATGTGAAATTTATACCGCTGCGAGGAATTTGTTTTGAAGTAATGCTTCCTATTTCTTTTCGTAATTGGGAATACCCTTCATCTTAACGTGATATATGAGGGCAGAATAGGGCAGAATAGAGCCTCGGGAGGAAGAACCATATGCCGAACCGGCAGGGATAACGAGCGTTACGGAGTCTCCGACATGCATTGATGTCATCGCAACCCACATTCCCACGATATTCTCGTTGGGCATGCTCTGATAGATGCTGTCGCCGTTTGTTGTCATGCTGTATGAATTGCCAAGAGACGCGCCGTTGATGTCTTCCATCTCATATTTTATATTGACGGTGGAATTGCTCAGGGGTCTGAGATTCTTTTCCGTGAGCGAGCGGTCGTTATGCCATTTTATAAGCACGAAATCATTGGGAGCCCATTCCGGCGTTACTTTGGTGTAGACCTTTTCCCCGTTTTCGGTCAGGTCTTCCATCTTTGTTACATATTCTTCATTCTGCTTTTTCCACTCCACATAATCCGGCTGATCGTCTTCACTCAGACATCCCGAGAGAATAACCGCCATCAGCGGAAGGAAATAAAAAAGTTTCTTCATCTGTCGTTATTGTATGTTACGCTACGCAATGCGTTAAAATTTTACTTCCGGTGCTTTCTGCGCTCCGGCTTCTGCTTTGAACTGTGGTTTCTCCTTGAATCCGAACCAGCCGGCATAAATGTTTGTAGGGAACTTCTTGATGCTCGTGTTGTATTCCATCACAGCCTCTGTGTATCGTTTGCGCTCTGTTGATATGCGGTTTTCCGTGCCTTCGAGTTCTGTCTGTAACGCCATGAAGTTGGTGTTGGCTTTCAGGTCAGGATATGCCTCTCGAACAGCGTTCACGTAGATGTCAAGTGCTCCCTTGAGAGCGCTTTGAGCCTGCTGGTATTGTTCGATGTTTTCCTGAGGATTCTCCACCGACTTCGCAGCATCATAAGCCTTGGTAAGCCCGGCGCGCGCGTTGGTCACAGCCTCAAGGGTGCTGCTTTCGTGCTCCGCATAACCTTTAACCGTATTGACAATGTTCGGGATGAGGTCGGCACGACGCTGGTACTGATTCTCAACCTGAGCCCAGCTCTGGTCCACTTGCTGCTGTTTTTCAACAAGACTGTTGTAATTGCAGGAGGACAGTGATGTCATAGCCACCACTGCCACTACTGCATACATTATATCCTTTATAAATTTCATATCTAATTGTTTAAATAAGTTTCTTAAGAAGGCTGTTGAGGCTCACCTCTTCAGAGAGGATCTTCTCCAGCTCATCTACCGAGAGACGTTTCTGCTCCATGGAGTCGCGTTCACGCAGTGTTACGGTGCCGTCTTCGAGCGTCTGATGGTCAACCGTGATACAATACGGAGTGCCGATTGCATCCTGACGGCGATAACGCTTGCCGATAGAATCTTTCTCGTCATACTGGCAGGTGAAATCGAATCTCAGGCGATGCTGAATCTCACGAGCCTTTTCGGGAAGGCCGTCTTTCTTCACCAGCGGCAATACGGCGCATTTCACCGGAGCGATAGGTGCGGGGAAATGGAGCACCGCGCGGCGGTCGCCGTTGCCGAGATCCTGATCTTCATAGCAGCTGCAGAACACGCTGAGGAACATGCGGTCAACACCGATAGATGTCTCTATAACGTAAGGAACGTAACTTTCGTTGAGTTCCGGATCAAAATATTGGATCTTTTTGCCGGAGAATTTTTCGTGTTGCGAAAGGTCGAAGTTTGTGCGGGAGTGGATACCCTCAACCTCCTTGAAGCCGAAAGGCATCTCAAATTCGATATCGGTTGCGGCATTGGCATAATGTGCAAGTTTATCGTGATCGTGGAAACGATACTTGCTGTCGCCAAGTCCGAGGTTCTTGTGCCATTTGAGGCGTGTCTGACGCCAGAAATCGAACCATTTGAGTTCCTCGCCCGGACGAACGAAGAATTGCATCTCCATCTGTTCGAACTCACGCATGCGGAAGATGAACTGACGCGCAACGATCTCGTTGCGGAATGCCTTTCCGATCTGTGCGATACCGAAGGGAAGACGCATGCGTCCTGTTTTCTGCACGTTGAGGTAGTTCACAAATATACCCTGAGCTGTCTCCGGACGGAGGTAGACTTCCATTGCGCCGTCTGCCGTGGAGCCCATCTCGGTTTTGAACATGAGGTTGAACTGACGCACGTCGGTCCAGTTGCGTGTGCCGCTGATAGGATCTACTATTTCATAATCAAGGATGATCTGCTTGAGATCCACAAGATCGTTGGCATTCATAGCATCCGAGAAGCGCTGGTGCAGCTCATCGCGTTTGCGCTGGTTTTCGAGCACGCGAGGGTTGGTCTGGCGGAACATAGCCTCATCGAAGCTTTCACCGAAACGCTTTGCAGCCTTGGCAACCTCTTTGTTTATCTTCTCATCGAATTTTGCGATTTCATCTTCAATGAGCACATCGGCACGGTAACGTTTTTTTGAATCCTTGTTGTCGATCAAAGGGTCATTGAAAGCATCGACGTGGCCGGAAGCCTTCCAGATTGTCGGATGCATGAAGATTGCCGAGTCGATGCCCACGATATTGTCGTGGAGCATGGTCATGGCTTCCCACCAATAGCGCTTGATATTGTTTTTCAGCTCAACACCGTTCTGACCATAATCGTAAACGGCAGAGAGACCGTCGTAAATTTCACTTGATTGAAACACAAACCCATACTCTTTCGCATGGGCTATGATTGTCTTGAAAACATCTTCCTGTTTTGCCATTGCTCTATTCTTAATCGCACAATGTGCAGTTTATAAGTTTAATTTTATAAAAAGCGTATTTAACACGCAAATTTACTGATAAATTTCCACTTCCACAAAATTATCTATACAAATCCATGAATTGCGGAGTCAACTGTCCGTTAAAATTTGCAAAAGATAAGTCAATATTGTAATTTTGCACCTGGACTCCGATATGAAAAGAATCGATTCATTAATTGCGCTTGTAAAATCTATGACAAAGGCGGAACGTAAAGCCTTTGCAATGAGGTATGGCGCGGATCAATCTGATAAAACCAAGCTCTATCATTCTCTATACCAATTAATAATACGAAACGCTACAGATGATTCCGCCTCTATAAAATGTAATTTTACCAAACTCTATCCAGATTCTGCTTTTGAAATCACTGTCAAATATCTTTACGATTTGCTCACTGATATGCTGTTGTCGATAGAAACGCGTAGATCCACTCTCGACTCTTTGCTTTCTGATGTGTGTAAGGCAAGAATACTGTTCGAACGGTCGCTCAATGATGATGCTCTTGAACTTATCGGCTCGGTTGTGGAACGTGCCAATTCTTCCCGGCAATATGAGGTGACATTGTTGGCACAGAAAATGGAACTCGAATTTCTCAACGTTTTGGATTTTCCGGACATTACACAGGAGGAACTTTTCAAAAAACACGCTCTTCGCCAAAGAATACTCAAAAGCATAGGAACCATAGGAGAACATGCTTCTCTATATGATATATTGTGTCATCGCATGAGGCATATCGGCTCGATTCATGCCAGAGAAGAACTACACACAATGTCCGATCTTGTGATGCGCGAATTTCACACATTCAATCATGGTCCTTCCGAAAAACCTTTTGAGCAGGAGCGGAACCACCGCATGTTCCAGGCTCGTTATCTTATGGAGTCGGGTGACGTAGAGGGGGCATTTGGCATGTATGCATCACTCGTGGATCTTTTCGAGACCAAAGGTGCTGTCGGCACCGCCGTGTCTGCTTCATATTATGTTTCTGTGCTTGAAGGAATCTTGCGAACGCTGCGTGTCGTGAATAGTTACGATCGCATGCCACCGTTTATTGACAGATTACGCGCACTCCTTCAAGACGCCTCGAGCGATATCTCGGATAATATCCTTTGCATAATCATGCAATATGAGTTAGCTCCTTTGCTCGACACGGGTGATTTCATGGCATGTAGTGCTGTATGCGATAGATACCGTGACACATTGATCGAAGGAAGACACAATCTTGCTCCAGCGCGAGAATGCGAGTTGCGTCTGAATCTTGCACTGATAGAACTTGGTACGGGTAATATCAAGAAAGCCGCACGTGCTATTACATCCGCTATCACGATGCATGATATCAAGTACGTTCCTTTAATGAGGACAGTCAGACTTGTGAGGATGTTGGCTTATTATGAACTTGGAGAGATGGAACTCCTGCATTTTGAAAAGCGCTCCGTCTCTCGCTCTAAAATTAATTTTGCCTACGAAACCGAAAAAGTTGTTTTGAAATTTGTCTCGGAACCATGTCCTGTATCACGTTTCTTGCGCAAGACTGCATATGGCAAGTTGCAACCGATTCTGGAGAAACTACGTAAGAATAGATATGAGCAACAGTTATTATCAATATTTGACTTCACCGCATGGATTGAATCGAAACTGACGGGTAAAACCTTGTCGGAGGTGCTTCGTGAGAAAATGCTAAATAAAAGGTAATAAAAAATTATTTAAACATATATATTTAAGCGGTTTTTAATAAATGCTATATTGTTACGTATTAGCTTGTTGCTTATATTTAATTCTTAGATTCCTGTTTTTCATAATATATTTAAAACGTTTTTTTGGTTTTTTAGTGAATATGAGGTGGCATATATTTGCATCTGAAAACTCAGACGATGCATACCATGAAAACTACCACTAAAAAACCTAAGATAATCGTTGTAGGAAGTTGTAACACCGACATGATTATTCGTGCCGATCGGTTTCCGATGCCGGGGGAGACTATTCTGGGAGGGAGATTTGTCATGGAACCGGGAGGTAAAGGTGCCAATCAGGCTATTGCGGCGGCACGACTTGGAGGAGATGTTACACTCGTTTCCAAAATAGGATACGATCTGTTTGGCCTTCAGGCAATCGACTTATATCGCAACGAAAATATCTCTACGAACTATGTGATTACCGACCTTAACAATCCATCGGGATTCGCCATGATAACAGTGAACGCAATCGGAGAGAATTATATTATCGTGGCGCCCGGTGCCAATACAACTCTGAGTGTGGAGGATATTTCAAAAGCTGAAGAATGTATCGCATCTGCTGATATTCTGATAGTGCAGCTTGAGATTCCGCTTGACACAGTGGAGCATGCAATCAACATAGCAAATTCTCATGGCGTAAAGACGATAATGAAACCGGCACCGGCACCGCTGACGCTTAACGATACCATCATAAGCCGTCTCTATGCAATCCTTCCAAATCGAGTAGAAGCAGAGCAACTTGCCGGAATAGAGATATTCGACATGCGCACAGCGCGTGCCGCAGCCGACATAATCAGCCGGAGAGGAGTCGATAATGTGCTCATTACTTTAGGTGGTGGCGGAGTGTTTGTTAAGTCTGGTCCGGAATACGCCTCATTCCCGGCGCGGAATGTAGAGGTTGTTGACTCAATCGGAGCGGGCGATGTATTCTGCGGTGCATTTGGAACTCAGATTTCATACGGCTGTAGCGTCATGGAGGCAGCCCGTTACGCCAATGCCGCAGCTTCCCTTTCAGTGACACGTATAGGAGCGCAACAAGCTATACCATATAGAACCGAAGTGGACGCAATTATTTGAAAACAGAATTTAAAACAACAATATAACTCTTTATTTAATGAACAAAATTGTAGTTGTTGGTAGCACCAACATTGACTTGATGGCAAAAGTGCATCATTTGCCATCACGGGGAGAGACGGTATGTGATGCTGAATTCTCGCAAGCAATCGGTGGAAAAGGAATGAACCAGGCGATTGCAGCTGCCCGTCTCGGAGGTGATGTCATTTTCGTTACAGCACTTGGAAATGATCACTATGCCTCTCTGTTAAAAAAGCATTTGCAAAACGAGAGAATTATCACCGACTACGTGATTGATGATTCGGAGCAACCTACGGGCATGGCGCTGATATATGTAAGTCATGAAGGTGAAAATTGCATCGCGGTGGCTCCTGGCGCCAACAATAAGCTCCAGCCAACATTGCTCGACACCTTCAAAAAGGCGTTGGATAGAGCCGACATAGTGATAATGCAGGCTGAAATTCCCTATCAGACAATATGCGCTACAGCAAGTTATGCAAAAAGTCATGGAAAAAAAGTGATACTTAATCTTGCGCCTGCCAAAGAAGCAGATCCTGAGCTTCTTTCAAATATTGATGTTCTGGTGGTAAACGAAATAGAAGGCGGAATAGTTGCCGGTTTACCCTATTCAAATGATAATATGGATCAGATAATGATGCGGCTGAAGCATACAGGAGTAAAAAATATTGTAGTTACAGTCGGATCAAAAGGAGCATATCTTATAACGCCATTTGGCTGCAGCCATATAGAGCCGTATAAAGTTGATGTTGTTGACACCGTTGCTGCCGGCGACACTTTCTGCGGTGCGCTCGCTGTGCAGTTCTCCGGAGATTATATCACAGAAGAGAATATGAGATATGCAAACGCAGCCTCGGCAATTGCTGTGACAAGGCATGGTGCAACCACCTCTATCCCGACAGCAGAAGAAGTTGATCGCTTCCTATTGCAATGCGAATGCGTATCCTCACAGCCTAACATATTACAATATGAAAAGATTTAAAAGAGGACTTGTAACAGTCCTTATGCTCACGGTATGTGCGTTTGTTTCCGTGGCACAAAATATGATTTCAGGTAAAGTAACTGATTCTACAGGAGAACCGCTTGTGGGAGTTACTGTCTTGAGTAAAAGCACAAATAAAGCTGTTACCACAGATCTGGAAGGTAAATACGCTATATTGGCGAATGCCGATGATATATTGGAATTCCGTTTTGTAGGATGTATTCCCGAAGAGATCAAAGTAAAAGGCCGGAATGTCATAGATGTGGTGATGCGTGATAACGATCAGCTGCTTGATGAGGTTGTGGTTGTTGGTTATGGTTCACAGAAAAAGGTAAACCTTACAGGTGCAGTTGCTTCTGTATCAGGAAAGATTCTTGAAGATCGCTCTTCAAATTCAGTGACGCAAATGCTTCAGGGCGCTATGCCTAATGTGAATATTTCAGTTAATACCGGCTCTCCGGGTGCGGGAGGTTCAATAAGCATACGGGGACAAGGCTCTATAAATTCAAATTCTCCTCTAATACTTATTGATGGTGTGCCCGGAAGCATTGATCAGATCAATCCTAATGATGTGGAGTCTATTTCCGCCCTTAAGGATGCGTCATCTGCTGCGATATATGGTGCCAGAGCTGCATTTGGTGTTATACTTGTCACCACCAAAAAGGCTTCAGAGGGCAAAACACGGGTTTCATATTCAGGTTACGTATCCTGGTCGCAACCTACGGTAAAGACAGATTTCGTAACCTCCGGATACGAACACGCCATGATTTATGATACATCCTATAAAAGCACTGGGAGTTCAGCCACCGGATATACTGCTGCTGATTACGCTGAGCTGGAAGCGCGTAGATATGACGTCACAGAAAATCCGGAGCGTCCCTGGGTTGTGAAAGATGCAACAGGTAAATACCATTACTATGGAAATTTCGATTGGTGGGACTGGATGTATAAAAACAACACAATGTCGCAATCTCATGGGGTCACTATTTCCGGAGGCGGAGACAAAGTGCAATACTACATCTCCGGCAGCTATTACTCAAAAGACGGTTTCATAAAAATAGCTGACGAAAAGTATCGTCAATATACTTTCACATCGAAAATTAATGCGAAATTAACAAACCGTATACGCATTTCCAACAACACGACATATTTTGATCGAAGCCATACATATCCGGGTGAGAATGCTTCGAACGCAGCTTTTGCACGCACCATGATCAATTGTGCTCCATATTATGTGCCAATAGGTCCTGATGGCAACTATACCGGAGTGATGGCAAACGGGAAGATTCTTGGGGAAGCCCGTTTTGCCGACATTCTCGGTGGCGTCTCCAAGGGTTCTGTCGGTTTGAGACGATTTAAAAACACGTTCTCTGCTCAATTTGACATACTGAAAAGTCTTCGCTTGAATGCAGATTATACTTTCATGTTTACAATGGATGATAGCTGGAAACGTCAAGGCACTGTCTATGTATCGTCAGGATACGAGAATCGCACTCAATTGAGTTCAACAACAATCCATAAGACTGATTATTATCAGAAAAACATGTCGTTTAACCCATCGCATATATTTAACGCATATGCCACTTATGATGCTGAATTCGCTCAAAAACATAATGTCTCAGCTGTAGTCGGGATGAATTATGAACACCAGCGGACACGTGATCTATCGGGATACCGTACGGATGTGCTGTCGGAGAATCTAAACGATCTCAATCTCGCAGTCGGAGAGGATATCAGAGCTACAGGTGGTGCTACAGCATATGAGCTTTTCGGATTGTTTTTCCGTCTTAACTATAACTTTGACAATCGTTATCTTGTGGAGTTTAACGGACGTTACGACGGATCCTCACGCTTCTTATCCCGCAACCGCTATGGTTTCTTCCCGTCTGCATCGGCAGCATGGAGGATAAGCGAAGAGAATTTCATGCAGAATGTCACGGCTATTTCCAATCTCAAGCTCAGGGCATCATATGGAGTTTTGGGCAACCAACTTGGCGTGGCAATGTATCCTTACAGCACCATAAGTCAGAAACAGAACACTTCCTATATAATAAACGGAGAATTACCATATTACCTTACTTCTCCACAACCTATTTCAAGCGACTACACTTGGGAGAAAGTGCATAGCCTCGACTTCGGTCTCGATGTTGCTCTTTTTAACAACAGACTTAGTTTTTCCGGTGATTATTTCATCAGGCGCACCACTGACATGTTTGCCGATGGAATAACGGTACCTGAAGTCTATGGCACGAATCCTCCAAGACAGAATGTAGGTGAATTGCGCACCAATGGATACGAAATCACTCTTGCTTACAACGATCGTGTAAGACTGTCAAAAGGTACGCTGGAGTGGGGAGTCCGAGCCTCTTTGGGCGATGCGCTCTCCAAAGTGACGAAGTATTCCGGTAATGATTCCAAAGTGCTTACCGATTATTATGAAGGAATGACTTTAGGAGAAATATGGGGATATCGTGTAAATGGACTCTTCTCTTCTGATGAGGAAGCTGCGGCATATGGTGTGGACCAGCGTCAGGTGAACCGAGACATCCTGCTTTCCGGTGGAGAATGGGCTGTGCTCCGGGGTGGTGACCTCAGATTCGTTGACGTGGACAACAGCGGATCTATTGACAATGGCTCCAATACACTTGATAATCATGGAGATCTCGAAATAATCGGCAACTCCACACCAAGATGGAATTACGGATTTGGACTCTCAGCTTCATGGATGGGTATTGATTTTGATATCGCATTTCAGGGAATAGGACGCTATAATATGTATCCCGACAAAGAGATGGAAAAATTCTGGGGCTCCTGGGGACGTGTAAATAGTGCATTTCTTCCCAAAGGACTTGCAGAGCAAGCATGGACACCGGAAAACAATGAAGCATATTTTCCGCGTCTTGAACGCGGAAGCGCGGCATATAAAGATAATGCTCAGATGACGGTGGTCAACGACCGCTATCTACAGAACCTTGCGTATATAAGGCTCAAAACACTTTCTGTTGGCTATACACTCCCGTCTTCTCTGACAAAGAAATTCTTTGTAGAGAAGCTGAGAATATATGTTGCCGGAGAGAATCTATGGTATCATTCTCCATTCCATACCGATTATATTGACCCCGAACAGGCTATGTCATCGGCAGATGCAAGAATATACCCCTTTTCACGCACTTTTACCGTAGGCTTGAACGTAACTTTCTAAAATTATGAAAATTAAATATATATTCATGTTGGGCTTGACTGCTTGTGCAGTAGCATCCTGCAATCTTGATCAGGAGCCGCAGTCAAGTCTGAGTCCCGAGACATCCTTCCGCAGTGAGAATGAACTGCGTCTTTACATCAACGGGCTTTTGCCACAAATGACCGGCTCAACTACAGAAACGGCAGACAACGGAATTCGTCTCACTTTGCCTGATTATATGACGGGATTACGTAGTGCAACCATCAGTGCAGGTAGTTGGAACTGGACTGCCTTACGTGAAATAAACATTTTCTTCAAGTATTCTCCGAATTGCTCCGATTTGAAGGCAAGGGCTAAATATGAGGCTATGGCTCATTTCCTGCGCGCAAAGTTCTATTATGAGAAACTGAAGACATTCGGAGGCGTTCCTTGGTATGAGATAGTCCTTGATGACAACAGTCCTGAACTTTATAATTCGAGAGACACGCGTGATTTTATAGCAAACAAGATTCTGGAAGAATTGAGCGACGAAATACTGGAGGCTTTGCCAACAGATAAAAGCCTTAATACAATTACGAGATGGAGCGCTTTGGCTCTCAAAAGCCGCTTTTGCCTTTTCGAGGGAACTTTCCGCAAATATCACGGACTGAACGATTCTGAAAAGTTTCTTCAGGAATGTGTGGAAGCTTCTGAAGAGTTGATGATGTCCGGACGTTATGAAATTGACAAGAAGGGTGGCACTCAGTTTGCATATCGCGATCTCTTCGCTCAGCCCGAAACATCTACCGCATCCTTGGTAGAAGTCATCAATGCCCAGGCATATGATTTCGAACTGGGAGTGAAACATGGCTTTAACTATAATCTCACTAATCCGGCTGGAAATAAGATGGGATTTGAGAAAACATTCGTTAATTCTTATCTAATGGCTGACGGAACAAGGTTTACTGATCTTCCGGGTTATGAGAATATGACTTTCGCTGCTGAATTCGCCAACCGCGATCCGCGTATGTCGCAGACAATCGCAGGACCCGGATTCACTCGTGTTGGAGAAACGGCACCAGATCCAGACAATCTAATAAATGCGGTGATGCACTCCGTGACAGGTTACATGCCGATAAAATATTATACATCATCTCTATCGGATGCACAGAACTCAAATGAAAACGACGTTATAATCTATCGATATGCGGAGGTCTTGCTTAATTATGCCGAGGCAAAGGCGGAACTTGGAACCTTATCGCAAGATGACCTTGATAGGAGTGTGAAACTTATTAGAGAAAGAGTCGGCATGCCGCCGTTATTGCTGAGTCAGGCAAACGCGGATCCCGATCCGTATCTTAAAGCCATGTATCCGGATGTTGCTGGAAGCAATCTTGGCATCATACTTGAAATACGCCGCGAACGCCGCATCGAAATGGCAATGGAGGGGTTGCGCTATGATGACATTATGCGCTGGAAAGCCGGACGCCTGTTTGTGCCGCAATTTATGGGAGTCTGGTTTAATGGAGAAGGGGGATGCGATCTTGACGGTGATGGTAAAAACGATGTATATCTATATACAGAAAATAAACCTCCAACACCATTGTTGCGTGGCGCAAAACCTCTGAAGATCGGTCTCGACATTTTCTTAAGTGAAGGAAATAAAGGATACAAGGTTGTAAATACCGACAAAGTGAAAAGTTGGAACGAACAGCGGGATTATCTTGCTCCCATACCTTTGCGTTCCCTTGTGTTGAACCCTAAACTTGAACAAAATCCCGGCTGGGAAAAACCATAATTTATGCGATTCATATATTATATATTGGCTATTGCTGCGATTATGCCCGCAGCAGCTAAAGGTGAGACGCTGTCGAATGGCGTAATTCTCTCCGAAACATGGCCTCCGCGCTATCCCCTCGGATTCGATCCTATGCCGCTTCCCTATCTCAATAAGATGCGACCGGCAATAATTCCTGTTGATAACGGAAGGCAGCTTCTTGTGGATTCCTTTCTGATTGAAAAGAGTTCGCTAACACGAATTGCTCATCAACCCCGCAAAGTGGCATGCAATCCTGTGCTCTGTCCTGAAACGCAGCTTGAACAGGGTCGCTATGGCACACCCGGAGCATCTGCAAAAGATGGAGGTGTATGGTGGGATCCGACAGAAGGAGTGTTCAAGATGTGGTATGAGGCGGGATGGCTTCATAAAATGGCTTATGCCGTAAGCCGTGACGGGATTAATTGGGAAAGACCACTGCTTGATGTGGTCGAAGGTACCAATGAAATTGTGCCAGGTATCATTGCTGATTCATCTACAGTATGGCTGGATCACTTCACAACCGATCCTTCTCAGAGATTCAAGATGTTCTTACGTTCTCCTAACGGTGTGCCCGGCTCAAAGGAGCGTTTTAACTATGGTTATTGCATGACATCCGCCGATGGAATACACTGGAGTGAGCCGGTGAAAACGGGGCGTTGCGGCGACCGATCCACTGTATATTACGATCCTTTCCGAAAAAAATGGGTCTTCAGCTTGCGTAACGCCGGCAATGTTGCGCATAGTGCCATAGGCAGATATCGTCTCTATCATGAAAGCGATGATTTCATGGCGGGAGCAAAATGGGATTACGATTCCCTGCATTTCTGGATGGGTGCAGACTACAAGGATCTTGCCGATCCATATATCGGAGATCGCCCGCAACTTTATAATCTCTCGGCTACTCCATACGAGAGCATCATGATATCGTTGCCGCAGATTCATCTCGGACCCGACAATGCGATTTGCAGGGCAAAAGGAGTACCCAAAATCACCGAACTCAAGGTAGCTTATTCTCGCGATGGCTTTCACTGGGATAGGACGGATCGGGATGTTTTTATAGCGGCATCCAGATATCCGGGTGCATGGGATCGTGGTTATGTGCAGTCGGTGGGGGGAATATGCGCCGTAGTAGGCGATCAGTTGTGGTTTTATTATATTGGTTTTTCCGGTAATGACGGTCTGAAAAGTAATGTATACGAACAAAACGGGATGCACTACGGTGGAAGCACAGGAATGGCGGTTATGCGTCGCGATGGTTTCGTCTCGCATCATGCCAACGCGGAAGGAGGCGAACTGATAACGAGACCTATAGTTTTTACAGGTAAGCATCTATTTATCAATACTGATTGTCCGAATGGGGTTCTTGCTGCCGAAATCACAGATATGGATGGCAACGTGATTCCCGGATTCTCGATTTCAGACTGTAACCCAGTAACGACAGACAGCACTATAGTCCGCATCTCCTGGAAGAAACATAAAGATCTCTCAAGTCTTGCCGGAAAACCCGTAAAATTGCGGTTCTCACTGAAAAACGGTGATCTCTATTCATTCTGGGTTTCTCCATCGGAAACCGGAGAAAGCATGGGTTATAATGCAGCGGGCGGTCCCGGATTCAGTGGAGGGATAGACCGAGAAGGGATAGAAGCTTATAAACAGGCAAAAAAATATATGATAAAACAATAAACAATAACAACATGAAAAGCAATAAGATATTCGAAGGAGTGGTGACTCCGATGGTTACTCCCTTTACAAAAGATAATCGTATTGATGCCGGCAGTCTGCGCAGGTTAATAGACCATCTCGTAAAAGGTGGTGTCGAAGGAATATTTCTAATGGGTACAACCGGCGAAGGGGCTTCGATGACGGAGGAGATGCAACATGAACTGATCGATTTGGTAGTTGACTATACGGCACATCGCACCAATGTTCTCGTGCATGTTGCAGACAGTTGTCTGAAACGTAGCATAGCCCTTGGGAATTATGCAGCAAAAGCCGGAGCAGACTATGTTGTCAGCGCATTGCCCTTCTATTTCTCACTTACGCAGAAAGAAATAGAGAATTATTATGTCTCATTGGCTGATGCGTTGGAACTCCCATTGTTTCTTTACAATATTCCAGCTCAGACCAAGATGATGATGGCTGTTGAAACTGTGAAGAATCTTGCCTCTCATCCAAATATTATCGGAATCAAGGACAGTTCGGGCAATGGCACATACTTTAACACTCTTCTTGCTGAAATCAAGCCGGAACATCCTGATTTTTCAATAATGGTCGGACCGGATGAAATGCTTGCTTCTACGATGGCGGTTGGTGGTAATGGAGGTGTGAATTCCGGATCCAATCTTTTCCCTGAGCTTTATGTGGCGCTTTTTGATGCATGCCGTAGAGGAGATAGAGCCCGGATTGCCACTCTTCAGACATTAGTGATGAGAGTTTCTACTACAATATATTCTATTGATGGCACTCCTGTCAGCTTCATGAAAGGACTGAAAGCTGCTATGGCATCGCAGGGATTGATTGAGAATTATGTATTGCCCCCATTACATCCCGCTTCTGAAGCAGCCTCTGAGATAATTGCAAAAAACACCATGGTGTTGAAACAATCAATCGATTCAATATTATGAAGGATTATGAAAGCCTTTTCTTCAATTTTTATGGTGGTGCTAATTGGTGCCGTCACGACAATTTCATGTAATAACTCCAATACGAGCATGAATAACAAGTTTTCTTATGGCAATACAGAAGTAACCTTATCACAGATTTGCGATAATGACAAAGTTCTAAACCATATTGCTTCCTATCCTGAGAGATGGAAAGAGGCGTTCGATTTTCTTGAGAAAGCCGGTCTTCGTCCCGACAGCATTCAATGCGGCACCTACGATTTGCTTCCGGATGCTGAGGTGTATGCCATAGTGCAGGAATATCTACCCAAAGATGCGGATTCCTGCCGGTTTGAGGCGCATCGGCGTTATATCGACTTGCAATATGTGCCTGTGGGCACGGAGAAAATGGGAATCGCCACGCCTGATTTTATGACAATATCAGTGCCATATGTCGATGACATAGAATTTTATCAAGCCGCTGACGTGCAAGGCGCAGAATACGATACGACCACTCCTTCTAAATATTTTGTATTTTTCCCCGATGACCCTCATCGTCCAAGTATGAAAAACGCGGATGGTAGTGGAGAACGAACAGTACGAAAAATTGTAATTAAGATTAAAAACTGATGCTTAAGAACAAAAAATTCTATCCGTGGCTTGTGGTGGTATTGCTTGCCGTGGTGTCACTGCTCAATTATCTTGATCGGCAGATGCTTGCCACGATGCGTCCCTACATGATGGAAGATATTGAAGCGCTTCGCGACATAACCAATTACGGACGGCTTATGGCAATATTCTTGTGGGTATATGCTTTCATGAGTCCGTTGTCGGGCGTAATCGCTGATCGTATCAACCGTAAATGGCTCATCATTTTTAGCCTGGCAGTGTGGTCGGGAGTAACATTGCTTATGGGCTATACCTATGATATCGACACTATGTATGTGTTGCGTGGTGTTATGGGTATAAGTGAAGCTTTTTATATCCCGGCTGCCTTGTCGCTTGTGGCTGATTATCATTGCGGACCATCGCGCTCAATTGCCGTGGGGGCACTTACCTCAGGCATCTATCTTGGTCAGGCGATAGGCGGGTTTGGAGCAACCATCTCTGCCCACGCCTCATGGCAATTTACTTTCCATATCTTTGGAATCATAGGGATTGTGTATGCTGTTGTGTTGGCATTGTTGCTTCATGAGAAGGAAAACAGACCGCAATTGACGACAGCTGTCGGAAGCACAGTGCCTAACGGCGCGAGAAGAAGGGCACAGTGGATTATCCTTATTCGTCACACTGCGTTCTGGGTGATGATTTTCTACTTTGCCGCATTGAATTTGCCGGGTTGGGTTACTAAAAACTGGATGCCCACAATGATTTGCGACAGTCTGGGAATTAAAATGGAAACTGTCGGTCCGATGTGGACTGTTACGCTGGCGATGTCATCGTTTGTCGGAGTCTTTGCCGGAGGTTGGATTTCTGACAGATGGGTTAAACGAACGCTACGAGGACGTGTATACACTTCAGCAACAGGTCTTGGAATGATTATCCCTGCGTTATTGTTGATTCTTTTCTCCGGCAGTCTGGTGCCGATACTTGCAGGGGGTATCTTATTCGGGTTGGGATTCGGAATGTATGACACCAACAATATGCCCATTATCTGTCAGTTCTTCCCTTCTCGAAGCAGGGCAACTTGCTATGGGATCATGAATTTCGTAGGTATCGCAGCCGGAGCGTTAATAACCGATATTCTCGGATACGCATTGAAAGGGGGATATCAGAACACTGTTTTTGTTGCAATGATAGCCGCTGTCGCAATTTCCGTATTTCTTGAAATAAAAGTGCTTCGTCCTGTTACCGATGACATGACCGATTCGCATCAAGATACTGAATCCAATTATGGAAATTTAGAACTTTTGGAACAATGAAAAGAGTTTTATCAATATTAATCTGGACATTAGCGGCAGCCTTCGGCTGCAATGCTTCAACTTGGTTTGTAAAAGTTGACGGAGGAACCTCTACTTCTGGCACGATGTGGACAACATCGTGGAATTTCGATACTTTCCTCACCAAACTTTCAGATGGTACTATTGCAGAAGGAGACATGGTCTGTTTTGCCGGAGGTGTTTATCGCTCCAATGTGGTAAATCCCATTAACATAAAACACCGCAACATTATTCTAAAGGGAGGTTTCCCGACAAATCTGCGCATAAACCAGGTTCCGGAACTGAAATATCCAACAGAAACCCCTACGCTCTTTCTTGGAGATAGCAACGGTAGTGGACAACCTGATGACTATGACGTTCGCAATTTTATCCGTATCGATGGAAGCGCATCTCCGGATGCCGAACGTAACATAGTAATAGAGGGTTTCACTATATCCGGATGTTTCTATGAAGCCCGGAATCCTCAAGAATGTGGAGCAGTAAGCGTGTATCTCAGTCGTGGTGTAACGCTTCAGCACTGCATTTTGGAGGGCAACCGCGCCCTCTATAGCGGAGGGGCAGCACTAAATGTGTTGGGTTCTGAAGTTAAAGTGGTGGATTGCATATTTAAAGGGAATAAGGCTGGTACTGATGGAGCGGCGATACGTGCAGACGAAGCCACTCTTGCTCAAAAAGTATATACGCCGGCACTTATTGTAGATCGTACCCTCATCGAGGACAATATGCTTACCGCTACTGATGAATATCCCGAAGGTGGAAACACGCCTGAAACGCTTTATAATGGGATTGTGCTCCCCTCTGTATGGCCTCCGAAAACGATGTCTCCACAGTCGCGTGAACCGATGCCGGTTCCTTATCTGGAGGAGGAAAATATCCCGGCTGTTATTCCGATCAATGTTGGCAGACAATTGTTTGTTGATGATTTTCTGATATCCTCGGCTCTGGGAATCGAACGTAAATGGTATCGTCCGGAAAAATACTCCGCCAATCCCATATTGAAAGTCGAGACTACACTTGAGCAATATGCTGCCGGAAATCCGGGGGCTGCCCCCAAAGACGGAGGTATCTATTGGAACGAAGAGCAGAAACAATGGCAGATGTGGTATGAGGCAGGTTGGCTCAACGCCCAGGCGTATGCCACAAGCCGTGACGGTCTGAATTGGGAACGCCCTACATTGGGGATAGGAGTGCTTAATCAGATTATTCCCGGATATGCCCCAAACTCATCCGGTGTGGTAGTAGATTATGATGCTCCGGCATACGAAAGATATAAGATTTATTTTCGTCCACCAAACGACAAAGCCGAAAGTAATGTTTACGGCTACGCAGCCATCTCTTCTGACGGAATCCATTGGAATAATCTTATACGCTCCGGTGCTTCCGGCGACCGTTCCACAATGTTCTATAATCCATTTAGAAAGAAGTATGTGTTCAGTCTGCGCAATGGAGGAGGATTGGCACCGGCACCACATGGTCGTAATCGTTGGTATCGGGAGAGCTCCAATTTTTTATCAGGCGCGGTGTGGAATGGTCGGAATGTGGTTTATTGGTGTGGTGCTGATAATTTAGATGAGCCGGCTCCTGAGGTGGGCATTACGCCTGAATTGTATAATGTTAACGCCGTGGCATATGAAAGCGTTATGCTTGGGATGCTACAGATATTTCTCGGTCCGCAGAACGAAGAATGTAAAGCTCGAGGCATTCCAAAACGGACTGATCTGAAAGTGGCTTTTAGCCGTGATGGTTTTCATTGGCAGCGCCCCGATGATCGGACTTCATTCATCCCTTCAAGCGGTGGGGATGCCTGGGACAAAGGATATGTGCAGTCGGTTGGAGGCATTTGTTCTGTAGTAGGTGATCAGCTGCGGTTCTATTATATTGGATTCAGAGGGGATGAGACGCGCCCGGGAACAGGATATGGCATGCACGCCAACAGTGGTACAGGAATCGCAACGTTGCGTCGTGATGGTTTCTGTTCTCTTTCAGCGACGCAGGGTGCTTCTGCTGTTGTCATTACGCGCCCGGTATGCTTCGATGGATCTTATCTGTTTGTCAATGCTGATTGTTCGGAAGGTTCGCTTAAGGCTGAAATTTTGGATGAAGACGGCAACGTAATAGAGGGATATTCTGCTGCTGACTGCTTGCCGATGTCTGTTGACTCTACGATATATCGTCTTGAATGGCGGGATAATGATAACATATCGGAGTTTGCAGGTAAACCGGTGAAGATACGCTTCATTTTCGATAATGCACATCTTTATTCATTTTGGGTAAGCCCCTCGCTTTTAGGTGAGAGCAATGGCTATGTAGCAGGAGGAGGTCCGGGATACAAAACCAATCTTGACAAGGAGGGTATTTCCGCATACGATGTGGCACGGAATTATTCCACTCTTAAATAAACACTCTTGAAGTCTCAAATTCTGAAAAACAACCATTAAATTTGGATATTATATGAAATTTAAAGCATTACTTATTACCACATCAATGATGTGCGTAGCATTGCCCCAAACTTATGCGGGTAAATGGTTCGTGAAAGTAGATTCCCCGTCCGGTAATGACGGAAAAACATGGGAAACAGCCTTCAATCTCGCTGATTGCATCACATCCTTTTCTTCGATGGCAAAAGGGGATGATGTATATTTTGCCGGAGGCAAATACACATATCCCGCTTTGCAGGCGAGTGGCAATGCTTTGGTTACCGGATTGAAAATGCAAAACAATCCTGTGAACCTGCATGGTGGCTATGCCACAAATCTAACAGGAACTGAAGTTCCGGAGATCAGTTATCCGTCGGATACCCCAACTATCCTTGATGGTGATCGCAACAATAATGGTATCCCTGACGGGGGCGATGTCCGTAATCTTATCTTTGTTCAGACTACGAACGTGAAAAGCGAGGCAGCTGCCGCTCCTCAAAGCGTATTAATTGAAGGGTTTACACTCCAGAACGCCTACTATAACGGGACAAAAGGGACAGAACTTGGAGCTTTGAACGTAGATATGACCCGTACTGTGACTGTGCGCAACTGCATTTTCCGAAATAACAAATGCGAGAATGCCGGCGCGGCATTCTCCAATTCAGGCTCGCAGACACATTTTATCGACTGCATATTTGAAGAAAACACAGGGAAGGATGCAGGTATTGCCGTAAACCAGTCGAAACGTGGAGATGCAGACAAGTATTTCAAACCTTCCGCTACTCTTGAACGCTGTCTTGTCGCGTCCAACAATGCAGTTGGCGAAGGGAAGGTGGCAGGAGGAAGTGCAATCCGTGTGAATGCTGGGTCTGTATACATCATTAACTCTACTGTCACGGGTAACAAAGGTTACAAACAAGGCGCAATACACATCAACGATGCCACAGGCCTTTATATCGCATCATCCACAATTTCAGACAATAGTGAGGAATATCCCGCAAATGGCAGCGCAATATATGCTACCGGAACACCATCCATACGTATTATAAATTCCTATGTGCTTGGTATGGAAAATGACCCGGACATTGCCGCTATCAGTCTTGCGGAGATGACTACCAAGGTTTCCGATGTGCTTGTGTCAGATGGTGGAAATATTTTCGGGAAATGCGATTTCTTCGCGGCTGAGACAGGAGGAGAGGCGTTCGTAGACAATTTTAGTAATGATGTTGTGATACCTGGTTACGATGATTATAAAAGTGCCAATACACCATATGCAATATTCGGTCGTTCGGGTCTTCAAGACAAAGGTGGATTTTCCAAAGTTCTTGTGCCCCAAGTGATGGCGCAATATTTTAAGAAAAACGATTTCGCAGGATTGTTCAAGACTGAATATAAATGTCCTGTAGATGTCATTGATACTGTTGACCAGCGCAATGAGGAGCGACCTGAGATGATATCGGTAGGTGCATATGATCAGGGTGCCGGTTCTGGTGTGTCGGATGTCATGCTCCAGGTGGAAACGGCAATTGCCCAAGTAGGTGACGGCATTTATCGTCTGGCGCAGGAATCCACATCTATTATCGTTTACGATATTAGCGGTAATGTCGTATGGCACGGTAGCGGAAGTGAAGTTAACCTCAGCGGAAAGTCTCGTGGTATATATCTTATCCGCACAGACTATGCATCTTTTAAGGTGTTGCGCTGATATATTGCTCAGTAAGGATATAACAACATAAAGAAATAACAACCTTTACAGGCGACTTCGACACTTAAAAAAGTGTCGAAGTCGGTTTGTTTTGTATCGGGTGAGAGACGGAACTTTGATTCTCCGGTATATTAGCCGGGGAGGGGAGATGTGATGGTAAAAAGGTAGGGAGGGAATGAGGAATTAGGGCGAGTTGATTGTTATTAATGAAAAGAATGAAAAGATTATAAAAGATTTATTGCTATGAAAACACATAATTTATTCTCGAAAGGATCAACGCGGAAAGGATTGACGCGTAGAGGACTGGCAAGAGGTGTCATGGCATTTCTGTTTATGGCGGTCTCCGCTTTCGGTGTGATGGCGCAGAACAGTCTTCCGGCTCCAGGGTCGGGTGGCAGCTTCCGTCCGAATATGGGTGGTCCGATGGGACCCAACGGCATCGGTTGGAACCCAGGTCCGATGTATCCCGGCAACTGGGGTAGTCCATGGTATTCCGATTGGAACAATAGTCCTACGATAGTAGTGCAGCCTACAATCAATGCCGGTCTGTCTGATCAAGGTGTCACAAAAGTCGTGGCGTGCGGTTATGATGCGCAGGGCATATGGCGAGTGCTGCCGTTGACAGTAAGCTATCAATATAATGGCGTCCAATACATCGTCAATGTATTGAACGCCTGGAATCCCTGGACCGATCAATGGGACCGCGGTGTTGACACGCCGGCTTATAATACTGATTATTATCTCCGTGGCGTGGAATATTCCTTCTACACCGTCCTCCCAACCGGTACCTTCTATTTCAACCTCTAAAATTAATAACCATTAATTATTAATTATTAACCATTAATTATTAACCATTAATTACTCCATCCCTTCCTCATATCCGGAGCCGCCCATTGGTTCGCCAGAATCATTGCGGTTCCCTTTTTTGTTTGCCTTCATATTGCCGAATGAGTATTTGATGGTAAGGCTCAATATGCGTCCTGTGCGCCAACGTTTTGAAGTCTGTGTGTAGCCTGGTCCGTATATTGTGCTTTCCCATTTGCGCGAATCGAAGATGTCGCGGCAATTGAGAGAGAACGACCAGTTGCCCGCTATCTTGCGGAGACCGGCATCTACGCTCCATCCACCCTGATGCGATCCCTGCGCCTCTTTATGTTCGGAAGAGTAACGTCCCGTAGCTTGGAAAGAAAGCGACCAAGGAAGCTTTACATTCGCCATGATGCGTGCGTCCCAGGCAAAACTGTTCTGCTTGTCGTTGGAGATATGCACTGTGTTGCCGCTTTCGGTGATGAAATCATAATTCCAACCGCTGATATGGTTGTTATAGAGGTTCACGGTGGTGGTGAGATCGAGTTTGCTACGGAAGAGGGAATTCTTCACTACAATCTCACAGCCGGAGTTCGCCATTTTGGAGACATTCGCCCATGTTGAATACATTACATCGTTATCCATATATGCAATGCGGTTCATCATGTTTTCAGCCGTGCGGATATATGCCGAGAAGGAAATCATATGGTATGTCCAGCTTTTCAGATAATTGAGCTCGAAAGAGTTTGAATACTGGGGTTCAAGCTCAGGATTACCATAGGAAATGCTTGTCGGGTCAGAGATGTTGTGGAAAGAATTCAGCATTCCTCCCCACGGACGGCGTATGCGCCGTGTATAGTTGATCTGCACTTCGTTGTCTTTGGGAAGAGAGTAGGATAGGAACACCGAAGGGAACAGAGCGAAGAAGTTCTTTTTGAATTCAGGCACATCTTTACGATCTTCTCCATAAGCGAGCGAGCGGCTTCTTACCTGCCAAGACTCGGAACGCAATCCTGCCGAGAAACTGAAATCCTTTACCTTGCCTCCTAATGTGAGATACAGGGCAGATACATTGTTGGTGTAGATGAAACGGTTGTAAAGTTCTTCAGCAAGTTTATATTCACCGTCGGGATAAAGTTTGTAGGTGGTGTTGGGTGTGTTTTCGTGGCTGTAATTGCCATTGTATCCGGCTTCGAGCTTGAGCCATTCCGTAAGTTTGTTGGTGTAATCCACCTTTGCCTCCCATGTGTTCACGTTGATTGGCATTGTCTGTTCGCGATATTGGCGGGTCTCAGTTTCGTCTGCCCATGTCTCGGTCTCACTATATGAATTCCACGAGGGACCGCCCCAATGGTTGAAGCTGACCATTGTTTCAAGCGAATGATTGTCGTTCCAGCGGCGCGTATATCCCCATTCCACGTGTGCTCCGCGAGAAATACCGTGGTTTCTCGATATCTGGATGTCGCTCAGCCAATGGTCGGGACGGTTGGCGGAATAATCCGTGGTGCTTCTTCCATATCGCCGGCCGAACATCCCGAAGCCGTTTACGTAAAATTCATCTTCGTCGGTAAGATGATATGTGGCTCCAAGGCGGAAGAAAAGGTTGTTGCCGTGTGAGCGGCTCTCGCCGTCGGAGTTTGTGAATGTGCCGTCATCGAAGAGTCGACGTGTTTCCGATCCTCCCGTGCCGTGGCGCATACGGAATCCGACTGATGCAAACGTGTCCCACTTCTTTGTGTTGTAGTTGATATTCGCAGATGCATTGGCACCGCCACGAGTGTTGCCTCCGATTTCAGCGCTTCCGAAATAACCGCCGCGACGGTCTTTCTTCAGTATAATATTGATGATGCCGGCAGTTCCTTCAGGGCTATATTTGGCAGAGGGATTGGTGATTACTTCGATGCGGTCGATGCTTTCGCCCGGGATCTGTTCGAGAATCTGGGCGCGGTTGTCGGCTGTAAGTCCAGAATCCTTTCCGTTGATCCATATCGTTACCGAACTGTTGCCTCGGAGTGAAACCTCACCATCCTGATCAACTTCCACAGAAGGAATGGATTCGAGGAGTTCGCTTGCGCTCTGACCGGCAGCCGCGATGTTGGCGTCTACGGTGAATACTTTCCTATCAAGCTCGAAACGCATCTGGCTGCGTATCCCTTCTACAACAACTTCCTTGAGAACTTTCGAATCGTCAACGAGGGCAATTGTGCCGAGATCAATGTTTCCACCGACAATCTTTACGGGGCGCTCCTGGTTGATACTGCCAACGTTCATTATCTTTATCATGTATGAACCATCGGAAAGTGACGGAAGGGTAAACTTACCCTCGCTGTCGGAGGAAGCAACTATCTGATATGGCTTTTTACCGGTTGAATCGAACACCTGGACTGTCACGAAATCCATAGGTTCGCCGGTTCCTTTGTTTATTATTTTACCTGTAACTGTGCCTTTCGCACACAATATAGCGGGGCATGCCAGCATCCCCGCCATTAGAAAATACCTTAATTTCATCACCTTTCTATAAACTTACATACCATATGACCGCTACAGCTCCCAAAGGTTTAATTTGGCTAAGAAATTTTTTATGCTTAACTTAGCAATCAAAATTACTAATCTGACAAAATATGAAGGAAAACGACGAAGTTTACACCACCGACACTGGTCTGCCTGAAAACGCGTTTCGCGAGCTGGCTGCCGACGAACAGTATGTTCCGGTGATGAAACCCGCCCACGATCAGAAGGAGGTTACTCCTTATTCCGTGGGTATGGGTCTGTTGATGGCTGTGGTATTCAGCGCGGCTGCGGCATATCTCGGTCTAAAGGTAGGACAGGTATTCGAGGCTGCAATCCCTATAGCAATCATAGCCGTGGGTCTGAGCAATGCCCTTAAGAAGAAAAATTCTTTGGGTCAGAACGTGATTATCCAGTCGATAGGTTCCTGCTCGGGTGTGATTGTGGCAGGTGCGATCTTTACGCTTCCGGCTCTCTTTATCCTACAGGCGTCTTATCCAGACATCATGGTGGAATTCTATCAGATATTCCTCAGTTCGCTGTTGGGCGGTATCTTGGGTATCCTCTTCTTTATTCCTTTCCGTAAATATTTCGTGAAGGATATGCACGGCAAATATCCTTTCCCGGAAGCGACTGCCACAACGCAGGTTCTTGTGTCAGGTCAGCAGGCTGCCGGCGCTGAAAACAGTGGTCAGGCAAAGACTCTGGTCATAGCTTCGCTTATCGGCGGTGTCTACGACTATATCGTGGCGACGTTCGGATGGTGGGCTGAGACGGTTACTTCCACAGCTTCCGCGTGGGGACAGACAATCGCTGAGAAAACCAAACTCGTGCTCAGCTGCAACACCGGAGCTGCCCTTCTTGGTCTCGGATATATCGTGGGTCTTAAATATGCATTCGTTATTTTTGCCGGCTCCATCTTTGTGTGGTGGATAATAATTCCCCTGCTTGGCACATACGGCAGTCCGGAATTCCAGGCTATGGCTCCGGATGCGCTGTTCAAGGATTATGCCCGTATGATAGGTATCGGCGGTATTGCTATGGCGGGAGTGATTGGTATTGTTAAATCCTGGCCTATAATCCGTCAGGCAGTAGGTCTCGCCGGACGTGAATTCAAGGGCGGCTCCAAAAACGCTGAAAAACCAATCCGCTGGCAAATGGATATCTCAATGAAGCAGGTTGTCTTCTTCATTGCTCTTGCGCTTTTGGCTGTGCTCCTTTTCTTCTGGTTTGGTGTTATCCATACTCTCTGGCAGGCATTCGTGGCTTGGCTCGTGGTTACCATTATAGCATTCCTCTTCACTACGGTTGCTGCCAACGCTATTGCGATTGTAGGTTCCAACCCGGTTTCCGGTATGACACTTATGACTCTTATCGTGGCGTCAGCGATTTTCGTATCGATCGGTCTTAGCGGCACATCCGGTATCGTGGCTTCCATGGTGATCGGTGGCGTTGTCTGCACTGCGCTTTCGATGGCTGGCGGATTCGTGACCGACCTTAAGATCGGATATTGGCTTGGTTCTACTCCCAAGAAGCAGGAGACCTGGAAATTCCTCGGCACTCTCGTTTCGGCAGCTACCGTGGGCGGTGTAATCATCGTGCTCAATAAGGTTTATGGCTTCACAGGCGATAACGCTCTCGTAGCCCCGCAGGCAAACGCGATGGCGAAAGTTATCGAGCCCCTTATGATGGGTGGCGAGACCCCTTGGATTCTTTATATGGTTGGTGCTATTTTGGCGCTTATTCTCAACTGGCTCGGTGTTCCGGCTCTGGCGTTCTGTCTCGGTATGTTCATTCCGTTGTCACTTAATACCCCGATGCTTGTCGGAGGTGCGGTGTCATATTTCGTATCCAATTCATCTAAGGATAAGAAAGTGAACGATGCGCGTCGCGATCGCGGCACGCTCATCTCTTCCGGTCTCATCGCCGGTGGAGCGCTTTTCGGAGTGTTCGCGGCAATCACCCGTTTTGCCGGCTTTGAATATGTGTCTCCGCTCTCTCTTGAGCTTACCCAGATCCTTGGCTGCGTTGCCTACGCCCTCCTTATCATCTATCTCATTCAGGATAGTAAAAGGGCTAAGTAGGCCTTAGGCGTTAGGCTTTAGACATTAGATATAAAAATCCGCATCGGAATTCCGATGCGGATTTTTTTGATTGAAAGTAGAGTCTCATATTCCAGCAATGCGTTTTATTCTCTAAGAGAGTCGTACATTTATACGACTCTCTTAGTGAGCATCAGAATGTTTGTATATTTCGTGTTAAAACATTAATTTTGTCTCTATAAAAAACAAAACCCGATAGTTTGATATACAGGGACTACCGGGGATCAACACTGCGAAGTTAGTGCTTTTCTGTATATTAAACAAATTATTAACTGAAAAAAGTTTCCGACTGAGTGTGAAATTTTCAGAACTCGAACATATAATATCGTCAGAAAGGCTACATAGATACCTGATTGCATGCGATGGGAAAGCAGCAAAAGCGGTCCTTCTGTATCGTGCGAATGTCAATGTCTCATTACAGATGTTTGCTGTTGTAGGTGCATTTGAGATTGCCCTTCGCAATGCTATTGACAAAGCGATGACTGATCGATATGGGAGTGATTGGTTACGTGATGCGATAATGCCCGGTGGCATCTTTGACATACCTCAATGTCGCGACCACGCCCGAATCATACGTTCTGCATACGAGAGACTGGTTAGGCAAAACATATATTCTCACACTCATCTTCTATCAAAGATGGAGTTTGGAGTGTGGAAATATCTGTTTTCAAGTCCACAGTACAGAGCCAGTGGGCGTATCCTATTAGGAATATTTCCTAATAGACCGACCTCAACGCGTCAGGTTCAGTATAACAACACATTTATATTCAACGAACTGGACCATGTCAATTCTTTAAGGAATCGAATCGCACATCACGAACCAATTTGCTTTTCCACAGGTTTTGCCAATATCACTACAGATTATATAGATTTTATCTATCAAAAAATACTTACACTTACAGAATGGCTTGGTATAGACAGTAAAAGATATCTATATGGTCTTGATCATGTCAAATGTGCTTGTGATAGGATAAATTCATTAAAATGACAGATTCCTATTTAGATTGTAAATGTTAAGACTTCCGACTGACCATTCCTTTCAATCTGACAGCAGGATAAGCTGCGTATTTGCGATGGAGATTCTGTAGTATAATTGACCTGCTATCGCGTATGGTTGTATGCAATGCTGATTTTATGTTTTGAAGGCTGATGCCAAAAGCATGGTCAGGCATCGCCATCTTTTTGTTTCGGTTTTCTGCCGTGGCGTTTCAGCGAGTCTGCTATTATCCATTGTAGCTGACCGTTGACGGAGCGGAATTCCTGGGCAGCCCAACGCTCCACAAGTTCCATCGTCTCGGGGTCGAGCCGCAAGAGAAAACCTTTGTTTTGCTGTTTCGCCATTACGTCCCTCCGTTTTACTGATATAACGATCCTGTGTTGAGAACCGGTTGTGCGGGCTCGTCTGCACAGAGCACCACGAGCAGATTGCTGACCATCGTGGCTTTGCGCTCCTCATCAAGTTCTACCACTTGCTCTATCTTCAGCTGGTCAAGAGCCATCTTAACCATGGACACCGCACCTTCAACTATTTTCTCTCTGGCGGCGATTATTGCCGATGCCTGCTGGCGACGAAGCATCACCGCTGCGATTTCGGGAGCATAGGCAAGATAGTTGAGACGGGCTTCCACAACCTCTATTCCAGCCATTGAAAGTCGCTCGTTGAGCTTCTCCTCCAGTTGTTCGTTGATTTCATGAGCGGAACTGCGGAGTGTAATCTCGTCATGTTTGTTTCCTTCTTCGTCGTATGCGTACTTGCCTGTAACTTCACGGAGGGCGGCATCGCTCTGGATGCTGACAAATGCATTGAGAGCTTTGGCTACTGTGTCTACCGTTTCGAAATTCGTCTTGTCACCTTTTGTGGTTACCTTCACGTCTTCCATGCCTCCGGCGTCTACGTCAAACACCGCGCGGTAAGTATCCTTCACTTTCCATACGAGCACCATGCCTATCATTACAGGATTACCAACCTTATCGTTGACCTTGATAGGAGCGATGTCCATGTTGCGAATGCGCAAAGATACCTTCTTGCGGCTCATGAACGGGTTTACCCAGTAAAAGCCTGTGCCACGGAATGTGCCTCGATAATTTCCGAAGAAGATCATCACCCGCGACTGATTCGGCTGCTGGGTAAAGAAACCGATTGATAGGATGCCCATTACCAGTACAGCTACAATTGCAGTTATGACCCATACCCCAATTGTGGGATCTCCCTCTTCGATTCCGAAAAGGGCAGTTATACCTATTGCCACGCATATAGCCAAAGCCGGTATGCCGATAAGCACCATAGCCAACATAGCGAATCCATTGAAGATCCTGCCGGCATATTTAAATTCCTTGTTTTGATAATTTTGTTCCATTTTAATGATATTGTTTTGATATTATTTTGCTACAAAAATAATACAATACTTTTAATCCACAAAATTTTCTTCAAAAATACTTTTCAAATATCAGATTAGTCAGGTGCTTGTTGACGATCCTTGGCATGTGTCCGTGTATCTGCTAACATCGACGATTTACGCGTTCTATTCTTGTGCATTATGTGTCCTAATTGGGCGTGTATCTTTTATTACGGTTGGCTAAATTGCTTATAATCTGAGCACAATGGTCCAACTCAAAACCGTCCAACCTGATATTGCAAACCCGAATTTCCCAACCTTTACAGACTTTTATCATAATCAAGCCTTATAATGTTATGACCTCAGTCAAATTTTTGCAGGATCATCACCTTTAAACGTTTAATTCTCAAAAACTATTCGTATCTTTGCATTCGGATTGGTGTGCTCCAATCAATGACAAGTTGATAGTTTGTCAAATTCTTAATGGGCATACAATAATTTTTTATCTATATTTTGACAATGGAATTCTAATTTCTATGCAAAATTAAAATGAATAACTGGCATAAAATATTATCAAACTTTCTCAGACATATTCCTTATTCTGAGAAGGAATATCAAGAGCGGATTGTGTCAATTCTTGTTTCCATTGGATTAGGATGGGAAGAGGAGAATATAAAACAACAGCTATCTTTAAATTTAGGCTCCACAGAAAGGGTTGTTCCGGATATAGTTTTATCAAAGAACGGACGACCTGTCATTATTATTGAAGTAAAACCAAATCATCATAAGCAACAAGAAAAGGATATTCTTCAATTGACTTCATATATGAAACAATTGGAGATTAACATTGGTATTTATTTCGGTGAAAAAGTAGAAGTTTACTATAAAGAATTGGGAGCGAACAATTTGTCGCTTAAACTACTTGAGTTGCAACTTATTGCAGATGACTCAAAATGGGAACAATTTGTAGCAATGTTCTCAAATAGTTCTTTCGATGCTGAAAATATAAAAGCTTTGTATAAGAAAGCATTGAGATTAGAAGAGGAAAATTTAAAAGTATCGAAACTCATGTCTGAGTTGACCTCTTCTAATGGGACTCAATTAGTTGAAGATGCAATAAAGAAACATCTATCAAGGTTGGGTGTAGAATTACCATTAATAAACAAAGTGATGGCAAAATTAAATATCCAGATTCGCCCACAAGTTGAAACCTCTTCGATTGATTCCCCGGTTTTGCAAAATAACACTCCTGTACAAACAAAAAATAATCAGGGCAAAGCTGTCTTTACTATTAATGGCAAAGGAGAATATGGTGTAGGGAAATTGGCTTTGGCAATAGTATCTAAGGTCTCTGCAAATCATTCGGATCTATCATATAAGGACTTGACAAGGATATTCAATACGTGGAGAGATAACATAAAAACAATTGAAGAAATCAGTATTTGGAAATCGTTGACTGAAGATAAATCAAAAAATAAACGATGGTTTGAAAAATATCCGATTAAATCAAATGACGGAGTACTATTTGCAGTTTCGACACAATGGGGTATATTTAACATAGATAAAATGATACGAATGGGAATCGAATATGGCTTAAAAATTGATCGCATTCGTTAAAACATCTTTTGAGTGGGTTTGCTGTCTGCACACCGTTTTGCATGGCAAAGATGGCATCATCTCGCCATATTCTCCAAATTTTTACGGTCAATGTCCGTGAATGTACGTTCTGATTCTGTTCTTTTGTCTCAGAGGGGATAGATTAATAAGTCTTCGGCGATTTTCAATTCGCGAAATGTCCGCAAGAATGGTCAGCATAGCATCACAAATTGTGCTTACAATCCCCCAAATCTACCTCTTTTGACCCACTTTTGGGGGATTATAACGATATTTTCTCAAATCTTTGACCTTTCTACTCTTTCGTGATAGCCACAATGTATCAATCTTTATGGCTCATTATTCAAATAATATCATCGGTCTTTTTAGATTCTTGATATATAATTTAATTAAATAACCCATGCTAATTTATTGAAAGCAGTAAGCATTTTATCTCCTGTTATTTTATCAACTTGTCTTACAAACTGAATTCTGCCAAGAAGCCAGGATTTATAATAACCTCTATCACATTTGTTACGATTATTTAAGTGTTTAATATGTTCTACTACTCCATATTTTTTACAAAAATGTAGCTCTCTCCATACATCTTGTCTATAAGATTTAGGCACATGTATTCCATCAGATATAGTCAAACCTGTTACCTCTTGTTTTGTTCCCCGAATTCTGATTCTAGTTTTCTTCCTATTGATTCTATAACCATTATCCCTAAGTATTTTTGTTATATCTTCAGTAATAATAATGGCGTTTATATTATCTCCGGATACTGTAATATCATCAGCATACCGACTATATGTCAAATGGTTATTATTACAATAGTTTGAAATTTTTTCATCAACTGGCCTAAATATTATATTAGATAGTATTGGGCTTGTTGGAGCTCCTTGTGGGCAACTTCTATTGAGACAGCATAAAGAAGTTAGACAATCGACGATTTCTTTATCATAACCCAATTCCAAGAAGTAATCAAAAACCTTCTTTTTATAAATGCTGGTAAAAAAATCCTTTAAATCCATAGATATGACAACCTTTTTCCCAACATGAGGCTTAGCATTAGATATTATACCTTTTGTCATATCTCCATCTTTAGGTATAAATCCATGTGCATAATCGCTTATACGCTTTTCATGTAATAAGATATTTTTATAAATCCAACGTTGTATCTGTTTCAATATCGGCTTAGGAGCACAGATATCCCTCTTACCACCTGATTTCTTTCGAATACTATATTTTTTATAGTTATCATTTATATTTATTATGATTGCATAGATCTGTTTGACTTCAATTCCAAGCAAAATAGAAAAATGATGCACATCGAATATGACAGGTACGTTATGGGACATCAATTTATGTGCATACCCTAAGCATTCTGTGATAAATGCTTTACTATGTCCCTGCGCTTTCGCAGTATTAATAAACCGCGACTCCCAGGTTTCTTCCATGATAACTATACGTTTGTGCCACGGAGTGGCACTTGGCTGCCGCGCCAGCGTGTAGCCAAATGGCAGTATAAAACTGTTTTAACCAATCCATGTTCCCGGAACACGGACAATCGGATTTACGATTAAAGGAATCTATAATCATCATGTTAGTTCCCTGAAAGTCGGCGGTATATAAATTTCATGTATTTCGTTGTAGTCATTGATTACGTTGTCAGAATTATGGTAATTCATTCTTTTCATCACCTGATCTAATTCCGACTTTGCAATAATACTTAAACTGCCATGCTTATCCCACAACCCTCTATTTATTCCATCAAGGTATATCTTATCTAATTCATGTAAAGGAATGCTCATTTCATTAGCAATCACCGGTAATAATTTCCCTTTGTACAGACCTCTAAGGACATATAGAAGTGCGTATTCCTCCGTACCAAATAGTCCCTTTGGATTATCTGGATTCACTTTAAAGAGATTCTTTAATCCAACCAGCCATCTAGTATTATCCTGTCTATTATTGAAGGCTCTTTCATTCTTTATAAAATGAGATCTCGGAACCAACGCATTCCATTCTTTTGTATCTTTCCATATAATTGGAAGAGTATTGTTTGGTACTGAGTGAGCAAAAATCACTAACATCTGACTATTCTTATAACCTAACGGATTTTTAGCATCAAGTCCTTTCCCGTATTTATATGCAAATTCTCGTATAGCCTTAGTCCTGATTCGAGTACCGAATAGCCTTTGCTCATCATCAAATACATCAACCTTGAATTCGCCATAAATCTCTAATTCAGGAAATTTCCTTTTTAAAAATGATTTGCCTTTCTTATTAATTATTACTGCCAACAATCCAATACTGAAATTTCGCTTCTCTGGAAAACCTGCATTAATAATTTCTTCATAATGGGTATTGCCTGAACCAATGATATCATCAACAAAAATTAACTCATCGTCTTGTGTTAATTTTGAGCAGTCAATGTCAGAAAGATTCCAATAGAAATTTCTATTAGTATATTTATTATAAGGTGAATACTTAAACAGATTTTTTACATAATAAAGTATATGACCACCACTTTTCCCAGGTTGTCCAACTGCAACAAAATGTAATTTCTTTTTTGTTGCCAATAGCTTATCCAGGCCATTCATCAAAATAGACGAAATATCTTCAGTGCGATAATAGTCGATATGTTCTAAAATTGATATAGCCATATCAATTTCACTATCATCAAAATTCCGAAGCCAATCTGTAATCATACTGAATCTGAGGCTTGAATAAAACCTAAATTCAATACAATCCTCAATTCGTCTTTGTTGCTCTTGCGAAAGTTTCATCTTCTAATTGTCATTTCCATACATCAAGAAACTTCCAATTTTTAGGGAACCCCATTTCTTGCAAGTTTAACAAATTACCACCATCTCCAATGATTGAAAGTATATTTCGCTTCAAATCACTATCCGGGCTGATGATATTGCTTATATATTTTATGCAACAAAGAACAGTAAACACTTTGTTGGGATGCATGGAATTTAACGTTTGCCTATCCAAAAATGGAAAATCAGTATTAGTTGGCATTTTAAGATTTATGATGCACCTCCGATTCCATACACGGCTATGATGTGCGCAACAGTTTCTCCATACTGCAATCGCATGAAGCCAGTTGGAGAAAACACGGTCATCGTTTAGCCCAAATTGCTTGGCTATTGCCTTCTTTTGGGATGATTTCTTCAACAACTGATACAGTTTACTTAATGTGCCGAGTGACAAGACCTCAAGTGTCATCCATGCTGGAGGAAGAGAAGGATTATCATATTTACTATAATAATGCTTGATAAAATCCTCATTGCTGCGTTTGATTTCACCTTTGATGTCTTTCATTAGCAAATCATAGGCAGTGGTTTGTTGCCCTTCGCGGTCAACTATATCTTTGTGTTTATATAAACTTCGGTCATTAAACCAATGACTATTGCCTGTTGCCTCAGAATATGCTTGAACAATCTTTGCTCTCACTGCCACTTCAATCTTTTCAATTGCATTAAACATCAATGAGCGAAGCCTCCGGTCAAAGCAATATAAATCAACTATGTCCGAGAAATATATATCATCTTTCTCGAATCTATGGTCTTTTTCAGGATTTGAATTATTTTGAAATGGATAGGTATATGCTCTGAAACGATAGTAGCTAATGTTGGACAAGTAACGCTCCGCAAGTTGCTCGTCGTCAATGAGCAACCCACGGCTCCGCAGTTTTTCCACCTGCTGATGCAGGGTAAGTGGGCGTTTTGTGTAGTCCATATAAACTCGAAGACCTCCCCGGGTGCGCTAATCTTACGGGAAGCGTGGGAGGTCATATTGAGTGCAAATTTAGCATTTTATTTTGGAATTACAATGCTTTGCAGCCTCCAAAGTTCACTTTGAGGATATTTTTAACATTTCAGCGCTGAATTTTACCACAGATCATTCTCTTTCTTGGACATGGTGTCGATTTCGTAAGCTATCTCTTCGGAGGATAGCTTGATGTCGATCATGAAGATCTTTTGCGCCTTGTGTCCGCTGACGTGCGTCATCTGGGGTAAAGGTGTTTTCAAAATATCTTTCAGCGGCGGGTGCGGTAAATCACAATCCGAAGAGGGAGTCCCAGAAGGCATCGGTGAATTCAACGTCACCGACTCTCATGAAAATCCATTTCTGAGCGTTGCTTCCGTTGTATTCCCACAGATGGATATTGTTTCCGTCAGTGGCATTGCTTCCGTTAAGGTCAATAACATAATTCCTGTTTACAGCACTTCGCAAAACATAAAGTTCGCGACGCGAATCAACTTTTTGAGGATACCACAATTGGGCGTTGGAACCATTGTATTCCCAAAGATGGATATTGTTTCCGTTGAATGCGTTTGAACCATTATCATCAATTACAAAATTATTGTTTAGTGCGCTGCGGATTATAATTGCACCATTGCGGTTTTCAACTCTCCATTGCTGCGCTTTCGTTTTATTCAATTTCCATAAATGGATATTATTGCCGTTGTAAACTCCGCTGCCGTTGTCGTCTATCGTGTAGTTGCCGTCAACAGCAGAGAAGATGTAATAAAGCCCGTCGGGAATTACGTTTGCTGCATTAGTTGTTGCCATGCATAAAACAGCTATGCACAGAAGGATGACTTTTTTAATGTCTTTCATAAAGTTGAATAATTTATTAGATGGCTTAGAAACTGTTTAAATTTATTAAGTAAGTAATAAAAATTAAACGATATATGTAAGTAATGAAATCTTGCACTATAAAACTTGTTCTTTTTGGTTGTTTTTACCTTGTAATTCAGTCGCATATGCCTATATGCTCCTTCATTACGCGGCAAAAACATCTCAAAAATAACAGCGTTTTATATGTGCATTAATTATTCTTACTTACTTACGAAAAAATTATCTTAAAAAAATATCAAGAAGCATCGGGATATCCCGATGCTTCTTGATAGATATAACGTAAATCAGTTTTTGAATTGGGGATCGTGGGCAAGCAGCCACTGCGCAATCTGCACAGCGTTGAGGGCAGCGCCTTTCTTTATCTGGTCTCCTACGACCCAGAAACTGAGTCCGCAGTCGTCGCAAAGGTCTTTGCGAAGTCTGCCTACGTATACAGGATCCTTGTCAGCGATATGTAGAGGCATGGGATAGAATTTCTCACCATTTTTCTCTTCCATAACAACCAGACCAGGAGCTTCTTCGAATGCCTTGCGCACAGCCTCGCAGCTAAGCGGAGATTCTGTCTCAACCCAAATTGCCTCGCTGTGGGCGCGGAGAACGGGAACGCGTACGCATGTGGCGGACACGCGTATGTCGGAGTGCATTATCTTGCGTGTCTCGTTAAACATCTTCATCTCCTCTTTGGTGTAGTCGTTTTCAGTGAAAACATCTACATGAGGAATGACGTTGAACGCCAACTGGTATTTGAATTTCTCCACTGTCGGTTCTTCGCCACGGCTTAACTGCGCTGTCTGCACCTTCAGTTCCTCCATCGCTGCCGCTCCGGCTCCGCTGGCTGCCTGATATGTGGCAACACGCACGCGGCGGATATGGCTGAGATTGTCAATCGGTTTCAATGCCACAACCATCTGGATGGTGGTGCAGTTTGGATTACCGATGATATTGCGCGGACGAACCAGTGCATCCTCTCCGTTTACTTCCGGCACAACCAAGGGCACGTCATCGTCCATGCGGAATGCCGAACTGTTGTCGATCATCAGTGCGCCATGGCGCGTGATGACTTCGGCAAACTCCTTGGAGGTGGAAGCACCGGCAGAAGTGAATGCGATGTCGATGCCGGAGAAATCGGAATCATGTGTCAATTCCTCAATCACGTATTCCTTGCCGCGGAATGTGCGCGAGCTCCCGGCGCTTCGCTTGGACCCGAAGAGGCGCATGTTGTCGATAGGAAAGTTCTGCTCGTCAAGGACGCGCAGAAACTCCTGACCTACAGCACCACTTGCTCCAACAATTGCAATGTTCATTTCAGATTAATGTTTAATGTTGAATGTTTAATGTTAAATGTTTGAATCGAAATTCAAATATTTGTGTCGATTCCATTACACATTTCACATTTAACATTCCACATTATTTATTACTGTTTCCCGGAAGTGGCGACTTCGCGGTTGATTTTCTTCACAAGACCCTGGAGCACAGCACCCGGACCGAGCTCGATAAACTCGTCAGCGCCGTCGGCAATCATTGCCTCTACGTCGTATGTCCAGCGCACGGGAGCTGTGAGCTGTTTGATGAGGTTGGCTTTGATCTCTTCGGGATCAGTGTGGGGTTTGCCGTCAACATTCTGGTAAACGGGGCATACAGGTGTGCTGAATTTCGCCTCTGCGATAGCTTCTGCAAGTTCTTCCTGTGCGGGTTGCATGAGAGGGCTGTGGAATGCACCACCCACCTTAAGCTTCATTGCGCGTTTTGCACCGGCGGCGAGCATCTTCTCGCAAGCTGCATCGATACCCTCCATTGTGCCGGAGATAACCACCTGACCGGGGCAGTTGTAGTTGGCGGGAGCGACAATATCGTCAACCTCTGCGCAGAGTTCCTCTACTTTCTCGTCGGGTAGAGCGAGGACAGCCGCCATTGTGGAGGGACGAAGTTCGCAAGCCTTCTGCATGGCGTGAGCACGTTTTGACACGAGCTTCAGACCCTCTTCAAAGCTGAGGGCGCCGGCTGCCACGAGTGCTGAGAACTCGCCAAGGCTATGCCCGGCAACCATGTCGGGCTTGAACTCGTCACCGAGGCTCTTTGCGAGAAGTACACTGTGGAGGAAGATTGCAGGCTGAGTTACTTTTGTCTGCTTCAGATCATCCTCTGTGCCTTCAAACATCAGGTCGGTGATACGGAAGCCTAAGATATCATTGGCTTTTTCGAAATACTCATTTGCTTCGGGATTGTTGTCGTAAAGGTCTTTGCCCATGCCGACAAACTGGGCACCCTGGCCCGGGAATACATAAGCTTTCATTCCTGTTATAATAATTTTTTGTTGTTCAAAAAAATATGGACGGAAATGACTCTGAGCCATTTCCGTCCGCAAAATTAGTGAATTATTCCCAATTACGGAAATAATTCTTTAATTATATCAGCGAACCATAAGTTTATGGGTCTGTGTGCCGCATTTCACTACATAGATGCCGGAGGCAAGAGGTTCGGAAACAAATTCTCCACAAACTTCACCTGAATAGATTCCGATTCCGGCAATGGATGAGATGTGAACCGGCTGGAGGCTACTGCCTTCGGGTGTAACGACTCTGATGCGATCACCGTTTACAGTTACCGTAGCTTGTTGGCTCATTGCCACGTTGTTGATACCCGACATGGAGCCTTTTGGAAGTATATTTGTGAAATAATCCCATCCTAATACATTTTTATAATCCTTTACCGATTCATCCGGCACATATACAGGTATGTCTCTGGGTGTGTCATTGTTAAAAGCGTAATAATAGAAATCCGCGCCACCGTTGATCATGGTGTTTATTGCCACGGGAGGAACAGCAGCATTGCAAACAATGCGTTTAAGAGCAAGGTTTGTGGAAAAACAGGATTGCCCCATGATTCTTAATTCGGAGGGAAGTTCAATCTCTTCAAGTGCTATACCGTAGAAGAACGCCTGAGATCCCATCGCAAACAGACTTTCAGGAAATTTGATATTCCTGAGTTTCACGCAGTGTTCAAAAGCCGAGTCTCCGATCTTTTCTACCCCGTCAGGAATCTCAACCTTCTCTATGCTGTTGCAGCCTAAGAATGTGGCATATTCAATTTCTTGGAGCATGGGCGGAAGTGTTACGGATGGTCCGAGATGGATGCAATCGCGAAAACATGACATACCTATACTTTTTATAGAAGCCGGAAAGTTGATGTCGCGAAGAGGGGAGAACTGGAAAGCTCCTTTCCCGATAGTCTCGACACCATCCGGAAGGATAATCCTATGGATGGAAGTGCTTTCAAAGATGCCGTCGGGAATCTCGTTGTTCTCGATCCTTGCATTTTCAAGATTCACCACACGCAGTCTGCCCTCCTTTATCCACTTCCTCACGGTCAAGAAATCCTCTTTACCGAAAGCGCCCTTCACAGCTATGGAATCCAAAGAGTCTCCGGTGCCTTGTGCCAGTTCCTCCAACTGACCATATTCCGTAGTTGTAAAATCACGATACATAACATCGCCGCTCATCTCCGCAGCAAACAAGTCGCACCCCAGGCACGCGAGGCAACAGCATAAAAGTCTGGTTAGATTCCGTCTCATAGCAAAAATATTTAGGTTAAACAAAGTTATTATTATTTTCTTCTTGATAAAGCTCTCAAAGAGTATGTTGGTAAATATATGAAATACTATTATTCCATTAATATGTAGTGTATTCTATATCTATAGTGTTAGATTGCTGGTTGAATCGTATTCTTCTATTGCAAAAATATAAAATTTATTTAATATAATAGCAATTTGTACTGATTTAAGTGCAATTATTACTTTTTGGGATAGGTAATAAAATATAAGCAAGTTCTATTACCAGGAGAAAAATCCAAATATAGGTAAAATTATTCCAAGACATGGAATAGCTGATTGTTAGTCCATACACAAGGAGGACAATTGTTTTTAACTCATTAATCGTATTCTTTTGCCTATATATGCCATCATTCTCCTTAAATCTTTTAATTGCAATCCACAAGTATGCTAAACCCGACAAAAGAATTACAGCACAGATTATGTAGTAGAATGCATCGATATGGTAAACTACCGGTAGTAGCCCCATCGACAGCAAAATTAAATCTTGAAGGTTTTTCAATAATTCTTTCATTTTTAATTCTCTACAAATTAAGTTGTTTAAACTGATTTTCTTTTGATAAAATCTTAATAAAGACTGCCATAATGTTTACAATTTTTAAAATTCTTTGTATAATGTAAATTTGTTTAAATAACGTTGATATTTATTTGTGAATATATGGTGAATATGTTAGATATAATTTGTATTGGAATATCTGTATTTAGAAATACAGATATCCTTGAAAAACTCTACCATCGGAGCTGGTGCACGAAACAAGATATTCACCCGCGGCATGGGATGGTGAAGGGAGTATGCACATATCGCGTGTTATGACATCGGTCATAATGACTTCATCATTTTGAGAGATTGAGATTTCTGCATACTCAATTCCATCCGGCATGATAAACATCATCGTTTCTTCATCATACCGGCATTCTATGAACACGCGAGATGGCGCATTCGGACGCTTTGAAAACTTAGAGGCAATCAAAAGAGATGTGTGCTCATTGCGTTCCGGCTTCGTTGTATTATCCGCATTTAAGACAATGGGAGTTGTGAAAAGAAATATTAAAACTCCCAGTAAGATTTTTAGTTCAATTTTCTTCATGTTAAATATGTTTTTGATTACATGACAAAATTAGGGAATCATATTTAACATGACAAGTTTTTAAGGCTTTTTCATTTGGTTTTTACATTGTATAAATAATTTATTATTAGATGGTTAAGTCAAAGGTGCCTGTTAAAATTTGGTTTCCATAAATAATCCGCATTTTTTGCTTATTTTTTACTTAAATTTTGTAGAAATGAGAGATATCTTTCAGCTTTATTTTTGTCCAATTGTTTAATTTTATCTTTTAGTCTTCTTTTGCGATCATATACGGCTGATACTTTTTCCTCCTGTAGAAAAATGGATATAGTACTATTAGATAATTTCAATATTGAGAATAGATATAATCGGTAATCTTCATCTTTTAAAGAAGGTAAATCATTCCGGAAATCTGTAAATAAGTTTTCATATAAGGAATCTATTTCTTTTTCAAGTTTAGTTATTTGGTCACTATGAATAGAAAGATTGGAGATAAGGTTTGAGATGGAGTCAGCAATCCGTTGTTTGGCTAATTTCGAATTATTTGATTTGATAATAATGTCGCATATTTCTTCAAGCATTGAATATTTAGATGCCAATAGATATCTAATATATTCTGATGATTTAGAGTTTTCATTCTCTGCTTTCAAAAGAGATTCAGCTAATTCTTCTGCCAATAAGACTTTATTATTTATTTCTTTTTTCTGGTTTGATAAATAAAACAAAAGAATACATATGAAAATACCGAATAATAATACTAAAGATAAAACAATAATCCATTTCTTTAATCTTTCCAGCTCTAATGATTTTGCAATCTCAATGTCTTTATCCTTATAATAATCAATGGTCGTTGTTGTCAAGTCTGTATTGATTCTTGTTTTAAATAATCCTTCAGTTATGCTATCTTTGAGTTCCAATTCATAAAGAGCTTTATCCAGGAAACCAAGTTTTTTATATATTTTATATTTAGTGAAAGAGAGCATATTTGAGTGCTCGTTAATTTTAGAAATTATACTAATTGCCTCCTCTTTATTTTGAGATTCCATGCAACAATATGCCAAATGTATAGAATCATTTACATTTGCCAAAGGAGATGAACATAACGTTCTATATATGGGATGGGCTTTGTCATAGTATGATGATTTTAAATAACTTAATGCAGATAATTCAAGGGAAGAATGTTTTAGATACGAGTCCTCATACTTAAAACTTGAATCAACTAATTGCTTTGAAATCTTTTGGACGGAATCGAGTTTGGAGGTATTGCACAATGATGTGCATAAATCAAGCAATGCGTAATTAATATATGGTTGTCTTCCGCTGCGTTTGATGTTCTCATATTCAAGTCTGGCGTATTTTAGTGCTTCATCGATGTTGTATGATTCATTGTGAATGTCTGAAATGCCACGACATGCCATGCCTGCCCAGAAATATTCCTCCTGTTCCTCTGCCATATCTTTGGCTGCATGAAAAAGTGCGATGCTTCGGGGATAATCCTGATTATTATATAGAAGTCTGCCATAATAATATGTAGATACCAGACTTCTGAGTTGGTCATCCGTTCGCTCAAAATAACCCACAGAGAAAGATATAAGCGAGTCGGACCCCTCCAGACAATAATTCTTGTCGGATGCTTCAGCAAGGAGCATGCCATACATTGCCTTGTCTCTGTCCGTCTTTAGGCTGCCGTAATCTATGCCTCTAAGTGAATCAAGCATCGCTTCCGGTTTGTTATCGATATTCCTCTCTATCTCCAAAAGCCTTTGAGTATTCGGAGATTCCTTGCAGGAAAAACAGCATATCATAATGGCGATGATTACCGCAGAAAGTTGGAAATTATTTATTAGAGCTTTCATGAATCAAAATCTATACAGTTTGTTCAGAGAATTCATATTGATAAATTGTCCACAACTTGAAATTATGAGGGAGTAAGATAAGCTTTTCTTCTTTGTTTATGCTGCAGTTGCAAGCAACAGCAGCTACGATCTGAGACACATTTTGCTACTCATTTTTAGGCGTGCCAATTCAGCTCTTTAACCTATTCCCTTTTACTTTTTTAATTAGATATCGATTTGGCTGGAGAGGGTCAGTTTGCGGGTGTGGCAGACGCGGCTGACGGTCTGTAGCATCGGAAGCATGTCGGCGTAGGCATGCGCGAGAACTACGAAGTTGAGGTCTGTGCGGTTGTTCTCGTAGTCATATTCAATATAAAATGTGGACAGGTGTACATGGTGTTTACGGAAAGCCTCTCTATAGGGATTGATGTCAGTTACGATTCCATCAACAGTAAGATTGAGCACTTTAGATTCCTGACCTAATTTGCGACGTTTTTCGTATTGTTCGAAAGTGACAAGCGTAAGCAGGATGAGTAACGTAGCTCCAATAGAGCAAAGGTACATGCCGATGCCGACTGCCATTCCTATAATGGCGGTCATCCATATCCCGGCAGCCGTGGTGAGACCACGCACCGCTCCTTTCATGTGTATCATCGCACCGCCACCTAAAAAGCCGATGCCGGTGATCACCTGCGCCGCTATACGTCCGGGATCTCCGTTCTTCAGACCGAGATATACCTGCGGCACGTAGATCGACAGAAGCATGGCGAGACATGCGCCCATGGCTATGAGCGCGAATGTGCGTATTCCGGCAATCTGTCCTTTGCGTTTGCGCTCGGCCCCAACGATCATGCCGAGAAACATACTTAGGACGAGACGGAACATGCAGTTTATCATGTTCACCTCAAGAGAGTTTATCTGATTGATGATTTCGATAATATAGTTCATTTTACAGGGATTGTGGGATTGATAAAAAAGACTTTTTCAGTGGCACGGGTGATGGCTGTGTAGAGCCAGCGGTAAAAGTCAGAACTGAGGGCATCCGGGGGAATCGAACTCATGTCGATGTAGACATGTTTCCATTGTCCACCTTGTGCCTTGTGGCATGTTACGCAATAAGCGTATTTTGCCTGCAGCGCGTTGTAATAGGGGTCTTCCATCACTCCTTTGATCTTGTGGGAGAGTTCTCCTTCGTAGCTGTCGAGCACGCGGTTGTATAACCGTTCCATTTCCTGGCGAGGTATCGAAGGTCCGTCGCACACAAGGCTGCGGAGCATGAGCTTTGCTCCCACTATCGAGCCGTCGGTGAGTTCGAGTTCCATTTCACAGAAATATCTGCCGTAGGCTTTCTCTGTTTTTCCTACCCACGTCACTCTTGCCGTATCGCCATTGGCTATGAAGCTACGCATGCCGTTGCGCTTCCCCCAATAGTAATCATTCTTGGAGATAATTATCCGGTCGCCTCGTTGAATCGGTTCCTCGGCATACATTACCAAATTCCGGATAGCCTGATTGAAATTGTTGGCACGCTTATTAGAGCGCGTTACGATAAGTGTTTCTTCCTCTCCAACCTGACTCCACGACTCCGCCAGTCTGTCGGCTGTTTCCTGAGCCGGAATAACCTCAACATCAGGATAATCCTTGACATACAGTTCCGGAACCGCGTTATTTTCGGGGCGCATCAAGAGATAACGGATATAGGTGGCATTGTGCACGATTCCGCTCATTGCCGCCTGACGCACCGGAATGTCGAGCGTGAATCCCACCGGATCAAGCCCCAAGGCTTTGAGGCGGTCAAAATTCATGGCAGTGCTTGAGGTTTGACCCACGGGAGGCAACTGCGCTTCATCGCCGATCAGCATCAGACGGCATCCCGGCGCTGAATACACATGATGAATCAGATGGGAGAGGAGCGAGCGTCCACCGCCCGGAGTGTCTGTTATCAGGGATGCCTCGTCAACGATGAAAAGAGTGTCCCGTTGTTCGTTGGGAGCAAGAAAGAAACTCGTGTTCGAAGGGTCTGTAGAATCCCCCCGATAGATGCGCTTATGGATAGTAGAGGCGGGATGTCCCGAAAAACTTTGCGCCACTTTTGCCGCCCTCCCCGTAGGGGCGAGGAGCACCACCGGACGGCGCAGCCTGTCGAGCACCTTGATAAACGCACCTACCACAGAAGTTTTTCCCGTACCTGCATATCCGTTCAGCACGAATACCTGACGCGGATTCGGTGAAAACATGAAGGTCTCCATCGCCTCCAACAGCAGACGTTGGCTGGCAATCAGCTCAAACGGCAGGGATGCCGCCGCTTCGTGGGTGATCATATTTTTCCAGGGCTCAGGCATAAGTTCTAAACTCTATTTTTACATTCGTTAAGAAGTTTAACAAAGTTCAGTGTAAAGTTACTTAAATTTGATTAATTTGATATCAATGTTTTGCAAAATTATTGTTAACTTTGCAATTGGAAAAACAAAAACATATCTATAATTAATAGAAATATGAAAATTGAAAAAGTAATCGGTCGCGAGGTTCTTGATTCTCGCGGTAACCCTACAGTTGAAGTAGACGTGATTCTCGAAAGCGGCGTTATGGGTCGTGCAGCAGTTCCCTCTGGAGCTTCTACAGGTGAGAACGAGGCTCTTGAGCTTCGTGACGGCGACAAGAGCCGCTACATGGGCAAAGGCGTTCAGAAAGCTGTTGCCAACGTAAATGGTCCTATTGCTGACGCTCTTCGCGGTCACAGCGCCCTCGATCAGATCGGCGTTGACCAGATCATGCTCGACCTCGACGGCACTCCCACTAAGTCAAAACTCGGCGCAAACGCCATCCTTGGTGTTTCTCTCGCTACAGCAAAGGCTGCTGCCAACTATCTCGACATGCCTCTCTATCGCTACATCGGCGGTTGCGACACTTATGTTCTCCCCGTTCCTATGATGAACATCATTAATGGTGGCGCACACTCTGACGCTCCTATCTCATTCCAGGAGTTCATGATCCGTCCTGTTGGTGCATGCTGCTTTAAGGAAGGTATCCGTATGGGCACAGAGGTGTTCCATAACCTCAAGAAAGTGCTCAAAGCTCGCGGTCTCTCTACAGCAGTAGGTGATGAGGGTGGTTTCGCTCCCGCTCTTAATGGCACTGAGGATGCTCTTGACTGCATCATCAAGGCTATCGAGGCAGCTGGTTATGTTCCCGGGAAAGATGTTACAATCGGTCTTGATTGTGCTTCTTCAGAGTTCTATCGTGATGGCAAATACTGCTACGATTCTCTCAATAACGGCACACCCAAAGAGAAAAACGGCAAGCAGCTCACAAGCAAAGAGCAGGCTGAATATCTCGAGCAGCTTATCACCAAATATCCTATCGATTCAATCGAGGATGGTATGGATGAGAACGACTGGGAAGGCTGGAAGCTTCTCACCGATCTTATCGGCGACCGTTGCCAGCTCGTAGGTGATGACTTCTTCGTAACTAACGTTAAGTATCTTGAGAAAGGTATCGAGAATGGCTGCGCTAACTCAATCCTCGTGAAGGTTAACCAGATCGGTTCACTCACAGAGACTCTCCGCGCAGTTCAGATGGCTCAGCGTAACAACTACACAGCTGTTATCTCTCACCGTTCAGGCGAGACTGAGGACGCTACAATCGCCGACCTCGCAGTTGCAATGAACGCTGGTCAGATCAAGACCGGTTCTGCAAGCCGTTCTGACCGTATGGCAAAATACAATCAGCTTCTCCGCATCGAGGAGGAACTTGGCGATCGCGCTGTTTACGGCTACAAGAAAATCGCTCGTAAATAATTTAGGCTTTAGGTCTTAGGCGTTAGGCTTTAGATCTTTGTCTAATATAAAGTTTAAATCGGCTTCCATTGCTGGAAGCCGATTTTTTAATGACTGAAGATTCATGTTTTAAAATTCAGTAGTGAGATTTTTAAACCAGTAGCGAGATTCATAAAATAAGAAAGGCGTGATAAAAATCACGCCTTTCTTGTATCAAATCTAAAGCCTAAGGCCTAATGCCTAAAGCCTCGATCAATCCTGATTGAGGTTTACGCGCTTGAACTCTACAGCTACAAGACCTTTCATCTCTTTGTCGAGATACTGACCTACTGTGAGAGTTGCATCGCGGTGGTATTCCTGCTCGAGAAGCACGTTCTCTTTGTAGTATTTGTTGATACGACCGTTAACGATGTTGTCGATCATCTGCTGGGGAAGGTTAGCAGCTTTCTTCTCTGCAGCCTCTGCCATGATCTCGCGAGCCTTGGCAGCATCTTCCTCTGTGATCCAACCCTTGGTGATGTTGGATGCGATGTGATCGTCGCTGTCGAAGTGGTTGGGATTGAAGCCGGCTTTCTTAAGAGCTGCCTCAACAGCTTTGTGAACCTGCTCAGTCTTGGTCTTCTCGATAGCCACGTTCTTCTCTTCCTCGATAACAGCAGCGGGAACAGCCTCACGGTTTACTGCCACAGGATTCATGGCTGCAACCTGCATTGCTACCTCTTTGCCAACTTCTGCGGAAACACCTTCCAGGTTGAAACCTACGATAGTGGCAAGCTTGTTGCCAAGGTGATCGTAAGATGCTACGCTGGGAGCTGAGATGCACTCGTAAGCACCGAGTTCCATCTTTTCGCCTGTCTTACCGATTTCGTCAGTGATGTGCTCCTCAACTGTGCGGTCGTCAAGCTTGAGAGCCTTAACCTCGTCGAGAGTCTTTGCACCGGCAGCAACAGCTGCGTCGAGAATCTGTTTTGTAAGAGCGCGGAATGACTCGTTCTTTGCAACGAAGTCAGTTTCGCATTTGAGAGCCACGATGGCAGCGAAACCTTCTTTAACAGCTGAGAGAACGCAACCCTCTGCTGCCTGACGGTCTTCGCGTTTTGCGGCTACTGCCTGACCTTTTTTGCGGATGATCTCAATGGCTGCCTGGATGTCGCCATTGGTTTCTGCAAGAGCGTTCTTGCAGTCCATCATGCCTGCGCCGGTCATATTGCGCAGTTTTTTGATATCTTCTATACTAACTGCCATATCAGTTTTTGTTTTAAGGATTTGGATTAAGCCTCAGCGGCTTCCTCTTTTACTTCCTCTTTTACCTCAACCTCAGCGGGGGCTGCGGCGCGCTCTTCGTTGCGGCGAACGCGGCGGCGTTTGCCGGGAGCTGCTGCTTCTCCTTCTTCTTTCTCTTCAGGAGCGTCGATTTTCTCAACCTTGCGTTCCTCAAGACCCTCAGCCATTGCACCGCAAACAGCGTCAAGGATAACCTCGATGCTCTTTGAAGCATCATCGTTGGCAGGGATTACGAAGTCTACGTTCTCGGGGTTGGAGTTTGTATCGACGATAGCGAATACAGGGATTCCGAGACGGTTTGCCTCTGCAACTGCGATGTGCTCTTTGAGCACGTCAACAACGAAGAGAGCAGAGGGAAGGCGACCAAGGTCAGCGATTGAACCGAGGTTCTTCTCGAGTTTTGCGCGCTGACGGGTGATCTGAAGTTTCTCGCGCTTTGAAAGGTTGTCGAAAGTGCCGTCTTTTTCCATCTTGTCGATGGTGGTCATTTTCTTCACAGCCTTGCGGATAGTGGGGAAGTTGGTGAGCATACCGCCGGGCCAGCGCTCGATAACATAAGGCATGTTAACTGATTTTGCTTTCTCAGCGATAGTCTCTTTGGCCTGTTTCTTAGTAGCAACGAAGAGAACTTTCTTGCCGCTCTTTGCTATCTGCTTGAGAGCTGCGGCTGCCTCTTCGATCTTAGCTGCCGTTTTATAGAGGTCTATGATGTGGATACCATTGCGCTCCATGAAGATGTAAGGAGCCATTGCGGGATTCCATTTGCGTTTGAGGTGACCGAAATGACATCCTGCCTCGAGGAGTTGGTCAAATGTTGGTGTTGCCATTTGTTTTTTTGATTTGTTTACGTTCTTTTTAAATACAATCCGGAAGTAGGGAACGTGTCCATCTTTCGAATTTAGATGCTAAACACAATAATATATTAACGTTTCGAGAACTGGAAGCGTTTGCGTGCTTTGGGACGTCCCGGTTTCTTACGCTCTACAGCGCGCGGGTCGCGAGTCATGAAGCCTTCTGCACGGAGGGCAGATTTGTCTTCGGGGTTGATCTTCACCAGAGCGCGGGCGATGGCGAGACGAAGAGCCTCAGACTGTCCTTTGTAACCGCCACCATCGAGATGAGCATAGATGTCGTATTTCTCTACGCAATCGAGAGTTGTGAGCGGCTGTTTTACGATATACTGAAGAATCGAAGAGGGGAAATATACATCCAGAGGACGCTTGTCGATTGTGATTTTACCTGTACCCTCGGTAAGATAAACTCGAGCTACGGCTGCTTTACGGCGGCCAATTGCATTTACTTTTTCCATCTTCTTTCTTATTTCATTTTATTGATGTCGATTACTGTCGGGTTTACATCGGCGAAAGGATGCTCTGCGCCATTGTAAACGTAAAGGTTGTTGAGCTGTGCTGCACCAAGTTTGGTCTTGGGAAGCATGCCTTTTACCACCTTGATGAAGAGGGGGTGCTTGCCGGCTTTGATGGTGGCTTTCTTTGATTTTGCCATGAGATCAGCGGGAGTGAATACGCGCTGTCCGCCGGGATAGCCGGTGTAGCGAAGGTATTCGCGTTTTGTCATTTTGTCACCATTGAGCACAACCTTGTCGGCGTTGATGATGATAACGTTGTCGCCACAATCGAGGTTGGGCGTGAAGCTCGGTTTGTTTTTGCCGCGAAGAATCTTGGCAACTACTGAGCAAAGACGACCGAGCACTTGGTCGGTAGCGTCAATAACCACCCAATTCTTGACGATAGTCTCAGGAGTGGCTGAAAGTGTCTTATAGCTTAAAGTATCCACTTTTAACTTTAATGTTTAAATTAATGTTTCTAAATGCCACAAAATTAAGCGGTTGGTCGGCCAAAACCAACGATGCCCTCTTTTGCAGCCAACTAATTTGGATAAAATCGGCTCGCAAAATTACAAAAAAAATCCCTAACCACAAAATTGTCAGTGTTTTTTATTTCAATTTTCTATTTAAATGGAGTTTCAATGGAGTTCAAGGCAGGGAAATTAGTTGAGAGCAGAGAGGATTTGGGCAAGAGGGGAGTCTTTGAGGATGATTGTGTCTGCGGGATCAATCAGGTAGAACGACGGAGTTGCACGAATGGTATAGAGCACATCATGGTCTATGACCGACTTGCTGTCTATCGCCACCTGCCACGTATGGGGGAGGGTAGAGGCGTGTTTTGTCCAGGCATCGGTGTTGTCGCCGATGTAGACGGCAAGCAGACGAAGAGTACCGGCTGCAATGGCATTGTTCAGAGCGGGGTCTGCCGCCATCGCCTCTATGGCAGCGTGGCAGCGGTCGCAGTCAGGCTCGTAGAACATCAGCAGCGTTGTTACCCCCGCATCATGATTGTGCAGACTTATGCTGTCGCCATCACGGTCGCGAACTTTGAAATCTGGAGCGAGACTCCCGGGGCAGTTCTTCATGATGACATCGCGTCGGTCGGCATAGATAATGTCTTCCTTATTTCGAGTCAAGGCATAATCAACAAATGGCAGATAGAGTTCTTCGGAGCAGTACGGACTTTCAGGATCCCACAGATAGTGTTCAGCCGTGGACATTATCAGGTTGTATGCATCCGTCGCGCCGTTGGCAGCGCGGTCAAGCAATGTTGATACGGCGCGTTGTCGGCTGTCAGGGTCTGCGTATGGCAGCAATGCGATGAAATTGCTGAAGCTCTGCTCCACAAGGGCACTGTCGCCTGCCATGACCGGATCTGTGAAGTCCATGGCATCCCAATAGTGGCAGACAATGTATGCTGCTCGCTCGTCAGGTGTCACTAACGAATCGGGGATTATCGGCACAGGCAGTTCGGTCATGGCAGACGAAGCCGACAATGTCTCGCTGCCTCCACTTTTGCCGTTATCCTTGCTGCCGCATGCTGAGGCTCCAAGCAGACATATTATCAATAATATAAATTCAAAACGTCTCATTTCGGTATCGTGCCGGTGTAATCGCGCACACAGCGCACACCAAAATAGGCTATATTTATACCTGATGTCATATCGTCAGATTGTGTCATTACACCGTCTCCACTTCGCAATTTCATTTCATGACGATAAGCTGATGTGATAGAGCCGCTGGAAACGGGGTCACTGGGATTATTACCGGGAGCATAGCTGTTCTTGTCAAAAAATGAGAAAGAACATCCTACTTGATACGTTGTGCCATTGGTGTTTAAATTGTATATACCGAGCATGCCGATAATAGCCAGTTCTTTTTGATTAGGGACTCGCCATCCTGTTTCGCCACCGGTGTTATAAATATCGCATGGATTGGCACGGTTAAGATATGTAGACCATGACTCGGTTGATGTAACTGCCAGGTTGCCGGTAAGTCGGTTTGAGTTAAGCGGAATTACCTCGTCTTTATATTCAAAAGCCCTGTAGCATCGATTGAAGTGCTGGTCATTGATTTGATGAACCGGCATCGGACCATGATATGCTTCCTGACGCAGGCTTTGCGAATCGAATAGCGAAACGTCAATAATGTTCTGTCCGCTGACTTTCTTAAAGGCGGGCGTGCTTGCTGCAACATTATTGATTACCGACATGTTCGAGCCAAGATTGCGTGCACATCTTACCTGCCATGGGGACGGAGTGTTGGCCGGATTATTGCGATATATACTCCACGATGTGCCCTCCATAAGCCACATAACCCTCCCATCGCTGGCATAGAACATATATCTTGAGTTCTTGTTGCTTACATCCGTATGTGCAAGCTGTGTAATTCCAACCGGTGCGAACAGAGGGTCTTCGAGCGAATTCCGCCCAAGAATCATACGCAGATATTGCGTAGATGTAGGCACATACCATCGTAACTCACTTCTGTCGATATAGCCATTACCGTTTAAATCGCGATTCCGGTTCATGCAGGTCCGTATTGCCTGGATTGTTGACGAACTGGGGTCATATTGTGCCTGATTGAAATTATCTCTATTATACTCTGAGATTGTCTGTGTTTTAATTTGTGGCAAATACTCAGTCCTGGCATTAAGTGCCACTCCTTGATTATTGACACGCGGAATGGTCTGTAAAGAATTTACATTTAAGTAATCTGACCACTGATAGCTGTTGTTTCTCCATGTCAGGCTGTTTCCGGTTGATCCGGAAATATATTGCGCCAGATTCCATCTGCCTGCTGCATCATTTCTGCCTGTGGTATTACTTGAAATATCCTTACCTGAAGAATTAAATCTGGGATTGAAGCTGTTGCGTAACGCGATGCCAAGTGTCTCATTGGTATGCTCCAGGGCAAGAGCCGAGGTTAGACCGGCGGCATTGACATTGTAGTAGCACTGTATGGACTCCTGTGAAACGGCAAGTTTGGACTCAAAATGCTTGGTTTCGGTGTCAGATGAAATGCCGCGCTGTACGAGCAGCCACATTCTGCGTGGCGGTTTGTTGACATAGTTTTTCCAGTTTGAAGAATTTGACTCATCACCCGAAGTGACAACGCTGGCATCTTCATACACATATTCGTTGACAAACATGGTGTAGTATCCGGCTCGCGTTGTCTTTTTATTGTGCAGGTCAACAAGAGTATATGTGCCCGCATCACTCGCAGGTTTATAATCTGCAAGCTTGGTGGCATTGTCATTCCCCGTCCCTACGTATCTGAATTCGATCCAATTTAAATACTTATAATCATCGGAGCTGGAAGCCGGTACGGATTCAGGCACTTGGGAATCGATTATTATAGTAGAGCCATCCAAACGGGTTGCCTCAATATAATATTGGAAATTATCAAAATCAGACTGGCTCAGATATACGTTCAGAGCACAATAATGAGCGTCGAGCTCGTAATATGAATCAGAAACATCCGTTACGTTTCCGTTGACAGCCGGATTTTGTTCTATGGCGTTCTCTCTACGTGCTTCGACCACCAAATCATTGACATTGTTTATTTTGACATTATAAATATACTTTGAGTTGCGCAGGCAGCTAAAATCTTTCGGGTCTTCATCAATGTATCCTAAATGCACAACATAATCAGCCTCTACAAGGCGTCGGTTGGTACCGGTCAGGGTATTCCCTTTTTCGTCCACGCTCAGTTCCATAACAACATGGAAGGAAACAAAAGTGGCGTTGTTGTTGGGGTCCGTGCTGTTTATGCTGTTAACGAGCGATATGTATTTACCCGAGTTTGTGCCGTCCGCGTTCTTAAATTCTTTCTCACGCGAGGCATAATCTTGTGCATTGTCATTGCCTGTACGTTTGTTTTCCAGCTGCCAGAAATCAAAGGAATAAGTTTTCCCGGACACTCCGATTGTTGTGTTCCTGCCTGATGAATTGTAGCCGACAGTCCCAGATGCCATACGTGTGTCGAACGAGTTCATGTCTTCGTCCGTGCGTTCGTGGAGCCAGCAATTTGACGGCAGATTGGATACAGACCAGGAGCTCACGCTGCCCGATTTGACATTGGCATCATTGAACGTTATATTGAATTTAACCTGTGTGATGACGCGCCGCAAATGTATTGCGCCATCGGGCGAACTTGAGCCAGGCTGTATCGCTAATGTTGACATTTGCGGTCTGCCGCTGTGTTCTGCATCATCCTTTGCATCATCCTTTGCAACATAGTATCCGCTCATAACCAGGGCATTCGCGGGAGCATCGATAAATGTTGAGCCCGACTCGTCAAAATATACGGCTATGTCACGATATTTCTGCCAGGTGTCGGCAGCATCAAGAGCTGCAGATACGGATGTGATCTCACCGTCAACAGCGGATTGCGCCAGTCTGTGGTCATAGTTGGCAACTGCAACCACGTAGCTCTCTCCGGAAAACGTAGGGATGGAAAGCGTCTGATACTCATGCGTGGGAATGCTTTTATTATCAGTTAGTTTTAACACTCCAGTCCGGTCTCCAGTCTTTACATTGTACACTGCTACCCATAACGACGTGATGCTGTTGTCCTGACCCGGTTGCAAATCCCCACGTGTGAAAATGTCGCGTTTCCCCAAATCAAGTCTGATAGTAAGTTGTGACGGAAGTCCTTCGGGACAATCGTCTGTGTCGTGTCGAAGCAAATCATCGGTACAAGCTGCTACTGTGCACAGCCCGACCATGACAATAGCCGTCAACAGTTGCTTAAGTATATGATTGTATATATTTCTAATCATCATGACATGCTAATTAAAGCTCGGTATATCGATATTGTGCACCTCCCAAGGGCATATGGTGTAATTAAATACCGGCATCGTATTATTGAGGTTGATCTCTGTAATTACATGCGCATTTCTGGGGAGGTCAAGCATCGGTGTCTTGTTGTCGGGAGTCTGTGGGATGTTCCAGCTGATATCGTGCATCCCCAAGTTGATGCCATCCATGCTCACGCCCACCTGGTAGGGTGTGGCGTAAGTTGCGCCCTCCGGTACATAGTATGGACCAAATTCATATGTCTTGCCATCGTTAGGGATGGAGACCGGGGTCTCAAATTTTATGACCATATCGGTTGTTGATGCCGATGGTGGTGTGTTGTAGGAACTCCATGTAAAATGATTGTCATCGGTAAATACAGCGTTCTGAAAATAATACTGCATTGACGCAACTTTGCCGATTGTAAGGGAGGACAGAGTGTGTTCCGAGTCATCATTGTTTATTATCCGGAACGTATATTTGGCGGCAGCGCGGCAGATACTGAATGTGGCGGAATAATTGGGCTCACTTCCGATATGATATGTGTAAATATCATTGATTGCCAGTGGCGTTTGCACACGCGACATGGTGAGCTCACGCAAGTCTCTGACATTTATGATCGATCCAACAGACGGACTGAAGCGTGCAAAATAATCAGAGGCATCGAAGGTGTTCCCGTCAGCATCGGTGATAATCGTGCCGGATTCGTTTGCAACAAAGATTATAGTCTTGTCCTCATTTGATTTGACCTTGAATTGCTTTATGCCGGATTCAGTGACCGGCTGACTCCACGCATCCCACAGCGAGTTATGTTCCACTACACCGTTCTGATCCAGAATAATTATCCGGAGGGTGTGCATTTTCTCGCCATCCTTCGCTTCTTTATCAGGTTCGTATTCATCACCGACCGCACGCGAATATGGATTGTTTCCCGACAGCTTGACGCGTATTGTAAGCATGACGGAATCCGGAACTTCCGGCTCGTTGTAACGCTCGCCGGAGCACGCGGACATTCCGCCGGCAGTAATAACTGCCGTTGCCCATAATAGCAATGTGTGGAAAATCTTTTTCACTTAAACAATCGGATGATGATTTTACTTATTATTCAAAATCAATATTGTTGATACGGACGGTATATCCCGCAACACTTATTTCCATGCGTATCCAGTTATTGTCGTTGCCCAGAAGAAGGGCGAGTGTGTAGTTTGAGCAACGGTCCAGGAATTCCTGATCACCGAAGTCATAGTTGTTGCACATAGCCAGATATGTACACAATGGTAGACTTAAGACATCCTTTTGCGACTCGTTGCTGTGTACAACAAGTCGTGCACCGGTGGTTAGGTGCAGCCGCGATGTCGAGAGATCACCGTAACCAATTCTGACATTGTAGGCACGCGTATCTGTCGCATCTGTTTCGGCATTGTCGGGATTGTCGGTTTCTGCAGTAGAAAAATGACCTTTGCGCCAGGCATTATATATTGTGGAGTGTCCAGCCACGGGCAAGTTGGTGTGGTCGAGCACTGAGTTGTCGTCAATAATGGAAAACTCAAAATCGTTGCCGTTCAATGGCTCGCCATTGATGTTTTGCAACAAAACGCGCACGTTGTTGGTTGTTTTGGTCATGCGCAGAGTTACTGGTGTGTAATCCAGATCGTCGCCGTTTATTTCAAAATCTACGGCACCATGGAAATGATCGTGCAGCTTCTTGCCTGCCTCGCCTGGTTTCAGCTGCATTGATATGTTTTGATAATTTGAGCCGGTGCCGGGCGTGAGGGCATGAGCAAACGATGCCTTGTCGCATGCGATGCCGCCGTAAGCAACAGCGTGATATTTGCCCGGATCAAGGTTTATTTCCATACGCCAGTTTTCATCGGCAAGTACCGATGACTCTTCGGTGACGGTTTTGATAAAATTGCCATCGGCATCATAAATGTGGAGAGTAAGACAATCAACCTGCGCAGGGAAAGCGTTGGCAGACTCCAGATTATAGTCATAGACAAAACGCATCTTTGCGCCACCGTTACATGGTTCGAGGTCATCGTATATGACACCGCACGAAGTCAGCGTGAACATTGCACTTGTCATCAAGGTGATAACCTTGTTAATTGTCGAAAAAAATCCTGCCATGATGGTTAAAGCAGATTGTTGGTATGATTAAAAACAATAGAAGAAGATAAAAATGGGGAGCGGAGCAACAGCGGTAAGCGTCTGCCGATGCCCCGCTCCCTGTTTCAGAAAACTTTTTAATCGAATTAGACGCGCATTAGAACTCTATGTTGTTTATGCGGACAGTCCAAGGCTTAACTTCGACATCAACATTAAAGTAAACATCCCAATCCTCAACTTTGGTAGACGGAACAAATGTGCCGAACAGTTTGATATTGGTAACAGAAAGCTTATAGACGTTGTTGCGGATAGTTGCAAACTCATCCTTGGCAGTTACCGCTTGATCATCATTATCGTTATGACGGTTGAAATAGAAATAGTAGCAGTAATACTTGCCATCCTTCGGACGATAAATATTTATATCGTTAGAGAAGAGAATATCATCGCCGATGGTATCCTTGAGCTTGGCATTTGTTACATTCCCAGATGCATCTACGTCATAATCAAATACATTCTTAACATCTATGTATATCTGGCTGGCTTTGTTGTTTTCAGCTGCCTGACAAATCTGCCGGGCATTTGCATACATGGTTCCGTTGTAGAGGAACATGGGGTTGGTTCCATCGGGAGTGACCTCACCGGTCAGTTTGATCTCAGCCTCGAATACAACTCCGGTTGCCTCGTTTGGCGAGTAGCTTGTTGCGTTGTAAGGATAAGCATTTTCGGTGCAATAACGCCAGATGTAATAACCCTGTTTGTCTGGTGCTGGTGTCTCGCCACCGTTCCAGTCATCGTCATTATCTTCCGTTCCTCCAATAACAGAGGCAATACTATACCATTCTTTTGTTTCATTGATTATTGCAGTGGGATCAAAAGGATTTACAGCACCCGATTCAGTTGAAGTGCTGACAAAAGGTAAAGTATTCAGGAAATTACGATTGGCGGGCGTTACAATCAGATTATTAAAATCGTTGAATTGACCTGTTGCACCCGGACAGAGGGTAATATTGGTTCCATCTGTAGTAGTGCGTGGCAGATAGTAGAACTCATCGCGCATGTTGAAAAGTGCCATGCGAGTAAGTGTAACAGTGCCCTGTTCTTTGGTTTCGTCTACGGTATCCATGATTTTGTATGTCAAGATACCATCTTTTGCACCATCCTTATAATCGAAACGAACTGCAGTACGCAGAACTTCAAGAGGCTTAGAAGAAGTCAGAGCGTATGGATTATTTGCCGAAGAATACCCTTTTAGTTTTTCTTGTGAAGGAAGTTCACTTTCGTAAATGGCATGGTTTGTCATCAGGAAACCTTCGTTTCTCCATGTTGTGGCAAGCTGGGTTGATGTGCCTTTAAAGGAAGAATCGAAGAACGACCTGAGGTCAGTGTCAGCTGTTAGAGCATCAGCGGCTGATCTTATCTCTTCAGTGGGATTGCAGTATGCAAATACATAAACTTTATTACCGCCTGTAGTGCCGGCATAATCATAAAGAGCTTCCTTGTTTTGGAAACAAATCGTGTATGTATTGTTTGTTGTCGTAGGATTGCCGGTATAAGCCGAGCTTAGAAACTTGTAGGTGTCATTCTCTTTCTTTGCCAGCACTACAAGCAGACTCGAAACCTTGTTTTCGTAGTCTTTGCCAATCTCTACTCCTTCTGCATCTGTTGAGCGGGTTTTGGGAACTGTGAATTTGACTGTGGCATAGAAGCCGGCGCCTTCATCTGGAGCTGGGGGAAGAACATTCGGTTCGTCGCTACTGCAGCTGAAAAGCATTGTCGGTGCTGCAATCGCGAGGAGCAATTTGCTAAGATACTTCATAATGAATTAATTATTAAATATTAATGATTGTTGATTACTGATTACTGATTACTGATTACTGAATAAGTTGTTTATATAATATTCGGATTGCCACACGGATTGTCAGTGGTTGATGATTTCCACATGTCCGTCGCCATATTTAATCATTTCGCGAACCTGGCGGAGTGCTTCGGGTGCATCGGCAACCTTGAGTCTGGCAGCCGTCTGCAGCAGATTCTCTGCCTGAGTATAGTTTTTCTCTAAAGCGGCAAGCAATCCACGTGCATATACGCTCTCCGGACTGTTTCCGGCTTTAGCTAAATACCTGGCTGCGTCATTATAGTGACCGCGCTGCATGGCAGTGTTGGCGGCGTTGAGATTGCAGACTTCATCGTCGGGATACATGCGCACGGCTGTCTCGTACACCTCATTAAACTCGTCTGAGCCAGGCTCCATAGTCTGAGCAGCGCGATAGAATTCGTAGCGCGACAGTTTCTGCGGGGCAGTCTTGAGCACTGACAAAATCTCGTTTATGCTTGTATAAGCACGCACACGATAGGTTATAATGTAATCTGAATGGCGAAGTTTGGGATAAACATTCGACAATAGATGAGTATATACCGTTGGGTATAAAGACTTGATGCGGGTATCCTTTGCATCAGGTTCCATATCTGAATCAATAATCTGGAGCAGATTATCGCGATCGGCAAGTGCCGATTTTTCTACATAATCACGAAGTCCAGACCAATCCTCGGGCATGAAATCTGTTTTGATAAACCCATAGGGGAAGCTGTATAGATCCTCTACATATTTGCGCAGCGTCTCCGTGCGCCCCTTTGCCAGTAGCTCATTGTTGTCATATTTACCTTCGGGCGATGCGAAGCCCTTGATGTATATTGATGTAATGGTTATGTCCGGATCTTCTTTGACCGAGTCGATTGTAGCGGTGATTTTTCCTAACTCGGCGGGATTGTTCATATATAGAGGGTATAACTCCGTGCGGTTGACAGGGAAATTGATATATGCGCTGCCTGTGAGGTCAAAAATCTTGACTGTATCGGCGGCGTTCAGTGCCTCCGTGCCATCGGCACCGGTAAGTCCCAGATAATTGTAGCGCGGGGCAAATTCAGGACGGCGTATCAGGGCGACCTCATCGTTGTATACGGTCGCCACTTTGTTGCAGCAAACCTTGCGCTGCGAGCGGATATGCAGGGTAGCATTGTCCATCCATTTGTGCAGGGGGACGCTGGCGGAGTAGCTGATGGTGTCGTGTTTGCCTGACTGATACATGCTGACGCTGTCCAGATCGTTGTTGCGAACGTGGCGCATGTACAGGTTGCGCCCGCTTATGAGTACCGAGGTGAACACAGCCGAATCAGTCTTATTGTCGGCTATGAGTACCGGCGTGATGAGATACTCGCGGTTTGTCGACGGATGCAGTTCCCTCGCATCGAGATTCATGCGCAGAACAAGGCGCGAGTCCCGGCGTATAACGTTGATATCGGATAGGGGCAGCGCGTTGTCAATGGCATTCTGTGCCGCTGCCGGTGGTGTCGACAGGGCAAATTGTGCTGCAATAGCTGCCAGATATGCGGCTTTTTTCATAATTGTCATGATGATGAGGCTCGTGGCTTAAAATACGTACACTAAATTGATGGCGGCTTTGGTGGGACCAACGTAGTTGTGGCTTTTACCTGATTCGATCTCTTTGCCGCAGTTGGCGCAGCGGAAACGGTCGTAGCGGCTATAGCTCCAGCCCACGCCTATCTCTGCCTCGAGGTTCCAGTGCTTGCCCAGAATCCAGGCGTAGCCATAGCTGACACCGGCACCTACAAACCAGCCCTGGAAACGAGTGTCTGTAAGCTTAGAGAAATCCGTACCGAGGAATTTGATGTCGTTGTGGATGCCGCCGATGTTGTATTGACCTCCGTGCGCGTGCGCACCGAGAAAGTGTCCGGCAAACGTGTTGCATAGCCAGTAGCGCGCGCCGGGCTGGACTGTCCAGTGCTTCCAACGTCGAGAGTGGCTGAGGTTCCATGCATTGAAACTTACCGGGATATCGAGGGTCCAGCGGGGAGATATGGCAACCTCAACCCCTATGTTCGGATTTAGGAGTGCATCACTCAGAATATTTGTTTTTAAAGCAAGTTTTTGACCAAGTGCCAAAAAAGAAATCGAAGACAAGATGCAGACGGTCAGTGTGCGCATTACCTTCATATAGCAAGTAAGTGTATTTTGTCGTTTTTTTTATTTAAATGAATACTAACCATTTAGCGCTTCAGCGCAGTCGAATCAATTCGTATAATATCGAAAATTGTGGTTCGAAAATTGTGGCTTATAACACACTGCGTGTGTAATTTTTAGTGTTGCAAATTTACAACAATTTTTCTCCAGAATGAAAATACCCCCCGTTTTAACACTTTTTAACTATGGTTTTAACATTCAATATGACTTTTATTATATTTGACATGTCCTAATAAATTATAAGAAGCTGTTTAAAAATAAAAGTTAATTTGGGGTCGCATACTTGGAGCAGATTTCTTCTTGAGGAGAAGGAGCATAGCGGGCTATGTGACTGAGCCGAAAGGAGAAATATTCCCAAGGATGCGAGACTCAAGGTAACTTTAAAAACAGCATGATTTAAAACTTTTAACAAACGAAGCATGTAAATAAATAGAAATTACTGTTTGTCCGGCTCTCTTCCGTTAAAATCCATTCGCGGCGCAGTCACATAGCCCGCTATGCTCCTTTGCCTTAAATGAATTTTAACTGTAAGATAGCCGCCCCAAATTTAACTTTTATTTTTAAACAGCTTCTAAATTTGTCGGAAAGTCATAAATGTTGTATATTTGCAAATGTTGAATAATTGCAAATGAAGAATAATGATATGGATGAATCTAAGGATGTGAGATGGATTCAGCGTTTTAATAATTACAGGAATGCTTTGCGCCGTCTTGAGGAAGCTAAAGATATCGTGAGGGGTGCAATGTCATCGCCTTTAAACCATGATTCTGTTCAACTTCTTAAGGAGGGTTTGCTCCAAAGATTCGAGTTCACTCAAGAACTTGCATGGAAGGTAATGAAGGATTATCTTGAATATCAAGGAGTAGAGTCAGTGATGGGTTCAAGAGATGCTTTCAGGCAATCATTGAAATTGGGTCTCATCACTGATGACAGGTGGCTAAATTCAATTACGGATAGAAACATTACCAGCCACGCGTACGATGAATCCGAAGCAGGAGTGATATATGATAATGTTTGCAAGGTTTATCTTCCGCTCTTTCTTGAATTTGAGCAGAAAATGATGGCTATTGTAGAGGATGAATTCTGAGATTGAAAAAATAACCGGTTTATCCGGTGTTGTATTGTCTATGATTGCGGGAGTGGTTTTCTCATTCCCTTCGGTTTCTGATGCCGTTATATATGGTTCCAGAGCTAAAGGAAGTTGGAAAAATTTTTCCGATATTGATATTTCGTTGAAGGGAGATGATGTTTCGCATAAGGATTTGACGGATATCATGTTGAAGCTTGACGATCTCGATATTCCTTTTATCGTTGATGTTAACCGTTTTTCAACTATAACAAATGAAGATTTGGTCGATCATATCAACAGAATCGGAATTTCGATCGCTGAATTTGCTACCCCTGTTAATTAAACATTACACATTTAACATTTAACATTATATAAAGCGATGGATCTTTGGATTTTATGGTTGGCAGTGGCGGGAGTGCTATTGATTTCGGAGATAGCTTTTCAGTGGGTATGGACTCTATGTCTGGCTATCGGTTGCATCGTGGCGATGATCGGGGCTCTCTGCGATGCCTCTTTGCTGATGCAGGTCGTATATATGTCGGCATCGGCAGTCGTGGCTTACATATTGCTGATACCTGTGCTCAACAAATGGCAGGAGAATGCGCGTAACAAAAACAAGTCGATGCGTACCGGCATGGATGCGCTTCTCGGCAGGGTTGCTGTCGTGACAGACGAAATCAAACCCGGCAGACTCGGAAGAGCGCGTATCGATGGCGATTATTGGCAGGTTCGACTTCCCGGGGCAACGGAAGTAGTGCGTCGAGGTGAGGAAGTTGTGGTTACCGGCTACGACAGCATTATCCTTGATGTGGAGGTGAGGCGTTAGATATTAGGCTTTAGGCTTTAGGCATTAGGCTTTAGAAATTAGAAATTAGAAATTAGAAATTAGAAATTAGAAATTAGAAATTAGAAATTAAACATTAAACATTAAACATTAAACATTAAACATTAAACATTAAACATTAAACATTAAACATTAAACATTAAACATTAAACATTAAACATTATAACTATGAGTATAGCATCGATAATAGTTGCGGTTGTCGTTATCGGCATCGCTGTGGCAATTATTGCGGCGGGTGTGAAGGTCGTGCCGCAGTCGGAAACACGTGTCATTGAGCGTCTGGGACGCTTCCACGCAGTTTTGCCTCCGGGATTGAATTTTATTATTCCCTTTGTGGATCGTCCTAAAATGATTTACACTCGTTATGTCACAATGGTGGGTGGCAGACATGTTGTAAGGATGTCTACAACTCCGGTTATCGATCTGCGTGAACAGGTTTATGACTTCCCCTCGCAGCAGGTGATCACCCGAGATAATGTGACTACCGAAATCAATGCGCTGCTTTATTTCCAGATAACAGATCCGAAGAAGGCTGTATATGAGATCGACAATCTTCCCAATGCCATAGAGAAGCTGACGCAGACATCGTTGCGTAACGTAATCGGTGAGCTTGAACTCGATGAAACCCTGACGTCGCGAGATACCATCAACACTAAGCTTCAGTCTATTCTCGATGATGCCACCAACAAATGGGGAGTGAAGGTTAATCGTGTGGAACTGCAAGATATCACACCTCCGGAGAGTGTGCGAGTAGCTATGGAGAAACAGATGCAGGCAGAGCGTAACCGCCGTGCGGAGATCCTTAATGCAGAAGGTGAGAAGCAGTCGCTCATTCTTCGTTCAGAGGGTGAGAAGGCTTCTCGAATCAATGAGGCAGAGGCTATAAAGCAGGCTGAGATACTTCGTGCCGAAGGTGATGCGCGTTCGATTGTGCTCAACGCTCAGGCGGAAGCCGATGCTATCCGTAAGGTTGCTGAAGCAGTAGCGGCTACAAAGACAGATCCCGCAACCTATATGCTTGCCGTGAAATATATCGAAACCTTGAAAGAGATGACCGCCGGCAAAGACAACAAGACCGTGTATATCCCCTACGAGGCATCTTCTGTGCTCTCATCAATCGGCTCGATCAAGAACCTCTTTAATAATGAGTAATGTTAAATGTTTAATGTGTAATGGAGAGACTCGAATTTCATTGCACATTAAACATTGTACATTACACATTTAATATCTTTGGAGCAATGCGCAACGCGTATTCCCAGGCGGCTTCGTGGGTGTAAGGGATTTCGCCTTCTAGGATTGCCTCTTTTACGGCATCCTTTATCTCCTTGATGGCTGAGGATGGAGGTATCTTGAAATATTCCATGATTTCATATCCGTCGATGGGCGATTTCCAGTTGCGCAGGGCATCGGCATCGTTTATCTCCGACATGCGCTGCCGCAATGCGGCAAACCCTTCGAGCTGGCGACGCACTTTCGCCGGATTCTTCGATGTGATGTCTGCCTCCGCAAGTGTCATGAGGTCATCAAGATCCGCACCAGCATCAGTGATGAGCCGTCGTACTCCAGAATCCGACACACCCTCTTCTCCCACAGACTGCGGACGCATGTGGAGACCTACAAGTTTCGCCACATATTTCATCTTCTCATTGAGTGGAAGTTTCATCTGCTTGAAAACGCGCGGAATCATCTTCTCTCCGATGAAATTGTGGTTATGGAAGGTCCAGCCGATTTTTTCGTCATAGCGTTTGGTCACCGGCTTGCCGATATCATGTAGCAGCGCAGCCCAGCGCAACCATTCATTATCGCTTTTTGTAGCCACATTGTCTACAACCTGCAGCGTGTGGTAAAAATTATCCTTGTGTCCGCGCCCCTCTTTTGTCTCAACTCCCTTGAGGGCGAAGACTGAGGGGAAAATCAATTCAAGCAGACCCGATTCATCAAGAAGCCTGAATCCTATCGACGGCTTTGCGGAACGCATGATTTTCGACAACTCATCGTTGATGCGTTCTTTGGTTATTATCTTTATTCTCTCGCGGTTGCGGCATATTGCCTCGAAAGTCTCGGGCTGAATCGTGAAATCCAGCTGAGTGGCGAACCTGATTGCCCGCATCATGCGCAGCGGGTCATCTGAAAAGGTGATGTCGGGGTCGAGAGGAGTTCTAATCAAACCATTGTGAAGGTCCACAACTCCGTTGAATGGATCCACCAATTCTCCGAAACGTTTGGCATTAAGGCAAATTGCCATGGCGTTGATTGTGAAGTCGCGACGGTTCTGGTCATCTTCAAGAGTGCCGTCTTCCACTATAGGGTTGCGTGAGTCGCGGTTGTACGACTCACGGCGTGCACCTACAAATTCCAGTTCGAGATGATTCGCTTTTACCTGTGCAGTGCCATAGCTTGCAAACACGCTCAGACCATTCCCCCGGTTGAGACGTTGTGCCACTTCCGTTGCCAGCTCGATTCCGCTGCCCACGGTGACAAAATCAATATCTGAGGAATGTCGTTTCAGAAATATGTCGCGAACATAGCCGCCCACAACATAGACTTCTCGGCCCATGCTGTCGGCAATCTCGCCAATCTGTCGGAAAATCGGTAACTTGAGGTCTTCTGTCAGGTTCATTCTATAATTGTGCGATGCGCAGTTTATATCTTTCAGCTTTTAAATCTCCGTTAGTGCTTCAGGGAAAGGGGTGAGGTTTTCAAGTCCGGTTTCTGTGACGCGGTAAGTGTTTTCGATTCCCACAGCACCAACATGTGGAATCACGAATTTTGGTTCTATGGCTATTGCCATGTTTGCTAAGAGGGGTTCGTGATTACGCTCCATCACCACCGGCATTTCATTTAACTCTATGCCTACACCGTGACCGATGAATCCCGCTTTGTTTCTGTGCCCCATGAAGTATTCATGCAGGTTCTCGCTCTTTGCAATTTCCACGGCTTCTGAATAAAGTGTGGATATCGGTAGCCCCGGTCGACCAATCTCTTCAAGACGGCGGAGTATGTGGCATGAGCACTCGTGTGCTTTTCGCGCAAGTTCCGACACATCCTCTATGCTCCAGCAACGGGTCATGTCGGTCTGGTAGCCGTTGAAACCGCCGTTCATATCGATCATAACTGTAGTGCCGGGTTTGAGGGTTACTCCATTTGCTCCTACAGGCAGAGAGGGGTCGGTGCCCTCTCCTCCCATCGCAAAATCGTAAGGAGAGGGTGTGTCGGCATTCTCGCCGCTTATTACGGAACCAAGATTCAGTTCCATGCGGCTTCCGGCGGTGCGGAGGATTCCGAGGCATCCCTCTCTGCGGAGTTCACGTTCGATCTCTATCTGCAACTCTATGTCGGTCATCCCCTCCTGATAGCAGTGCGGAATGCGGGAATAAACGGCAGCCTGATGCATTCCGTCTTCCTTCATCTTGCGGATTTCGTAATCGGTCTTCACCATGCGCGCTTTGCGAAGAGCCATTGACGCATCGGCAATCTCAACTCCGGGGAAACATCTTTTAAGACGTTCCACATCCGAATAAAGAAGGTCGCTGTATTCAAGACCAAGTCGTGAGGGGAGTTCATATCCGGCTTCACCTAATTTCTCACTTATGAGCTCCGGTTTCCTCACTGCCATGCAAAACTCTTTTTCATCCGTAAAGCTTGGCGGAATGACAAAGAATAATGGTTTGCGGTCAATGCTGACGTAAATGTAGCCACGGAATATGCATCCGCTCAGATAATATATGTTGACGGTTGAGCCAACGAGTATGGCGTCAAGGTTGTCGGCAATCATTTGTTCGCGCACTTTCGCAAGACGCAAATCCAGTTCCGGACGAAGATCCGATGTGAGAAACGGTATTGTCATGGGAGATGATTATTTAGAGGTTGTCAATGCCAGCGTCAGCCCGAGGTTTCGAAGACCTTGGGTATTGGAGGGTGGGGAGAGGGTTGCTATATTAACAACGTAGCCGTTGGAAAGTTGCATGTCTCGGCGCAAAGTGTCTGATATTTCGTAGAGATATAGACTTTTGCGTCCTCTTGGCTTACCATTCTTATCGCGGAGCCTTACTGTCAATCTGTTTGTTGCGAAAACTCCGTTTTCATCCTCTTCCGAGATTTCAAGAGGAACCTCGGAAGAGGGATAGTTCGGAGCATATCGTAATGTAAGAATGAGATCGAATCGGTCGGCAGGGTTCAATACAGAATCCATAGGCCATGGTGAGAACGGCAAGACGCACACCGGATCCCAACCCTCATTGTCGAAGTTGGCAAATTCCGAGTAAACCACATTGTCCACTCTGCGGCAAGAGCCGAAGAGCGTCATCATCCCCGAAAGGATAATCAAGAATGTGGATATGACGGCTTTTTTGCTCATTCCTTAGGTTTGCCGGGGGCTTCCTGATTCGGTTTTCCCTTGCGGTTGCCTCGGTTGTTCCGGTTACGGTTGTTTCTATTGCGGTCGTTGCCGTTTTTTGAATCGTTTTTCCCCTCTGCTTTAGGAGTGCTGCCCTGTTTCTCCTTTTTGTCCGGTTTGTCGGAATCCTGGTTATTGTTATTGCGCTTACGCTTGCGGCGTTTTGAATTGTCGAAACGCGTAAGGCTCTCCTGTTCCACAAGATCCACATAAGTCGGTTTCTCATTTTTCTTGCCATCGGTCTCTTCAAGGGCATCAACTTTGATTCCCTGCTTATTGAGGGCGATGATCTCGAATGCGCGGGCGGCATCGATGGTCACGAGATTGGCTGGAATGGATTTGTCGGTAGAATATGTTATCTTGCGGGCAAGGATATCGGGCTTGAAATAATAATATGTACCATCTTTTGTTTCAAGAGTCACATCCTTGGGCGGAAGTTTTTTCTGAGCCTCGCTGTATGAATCGATTTCGAAATTCAGGCAGCATTTGAGTTTTGCGCATTGTCCGGCAAGCTTCTGAGGATTCATCGAAAGATCCTGCACGCGTGCCGCTCCTGTGCCAACCGATACGAAATGCGTCATCCAGCTTGAGCAGCACAGCGGTCTGCCGCAAGGTCCGATGCCGCCGATGCGTCCCGCCTCCTGGCGCGCGCCGATCTGTTTCATTTCGATGCGCACCTTGAACGTATCCGCCAGTATGCGGATAAGTTTGCGGAAATCCACACGCTCGTCAGCAATATAATAGAAAATCGCTTTCCCTCCGTCGCCCTGGTATTCCACATCGCCAATCTTCATATTGAGTCCTAACTCTTCGGCGATTTTGCGGGAACGGATCATCGTGTCTTCCTCACGCGCAGCGGCTTCTGCGGCTTTCTCGAGATCATTCTGCGTAGCGATGCGGAAAACCTTTTTCAACTCGGAGTCAGAGTTGATGTTGGCTTTCTTCATCTGTAGGCGCACAAGTCGTCCGATCATGCTCACGCGCCCTACGTCGTGCCCGGGCGCACCCTCCACCGCCACCATGTCACCGATCTTGAGGTCGAGGCGGTTGGGATTGGTGTAGAAACCAGTGCGGGTGTTCTTGAACACCACTTCCACCACATCGAAGTCATTGCCTGAGGATATTCCGTCAAGCCAGTTGGTGGCGAAGAGTTTGCCGCGCGGACATTGGCAACTTGAGCATTTCTGTTTGTTCTCTGTCTCCACTGCGCAGCGTTATTTTGCAAAACTGATGGCTCGGGTTTCGCGGATTACGGTGATCTTCACCTGTCCCGGATATGTGAGCTCATCCTGAATCTTCTTGGCTATTTCTGCCGACAGTTTCTCTGTCTCTTCATCGGTTATCTTGTCAGCACCTACAATCACGCGTAGTTCACGACCTGCCTGAATGGCGTAAGTCTTGACGACGCCGGGGTAGGAGAGGGCAAGCTGTTCAAGGTCGTTAAGGCGCTTGATGTATGCCTCCACGATCTCGCGGCGAGCACCGGGACGGGCACCGGAGATGGCATCGCATACCTGAACGATAGGGGCAAGAAGAGAAGTCATCTCAACCTCTTCGTGGTGAGCACCGATGGCATTGCAGATTTCCGGTTTCTCCTTGAATTTCTCGGCGAGTTTCATGCCGAAGAGAGCGTGCGGAAGTTCCGGCTCGTCATCAGGCACTTTGCCTATGTCGTGAAGAAGACCTGCGCGACGTGCTTTCTTGGGGTTGAGACCTAACTCCGAAGCCATGACAGCGCAGAGGTTTGCAGTTTCGCGTGAGTGCTGGAGAAGGTTCTGACCATACGATGAGCGGTATTTCATCTTGCCGACCATACGGATAAGTTCAGGATGCAATCCGTGGATACCGAGGTCGATGGCAGTGCGCTTACCGGTCTCAATGATCTCTTCCTCAACCTGCTTTTTGACTTTTGCCACAACCTCTTCGATGCGAGCCGGGTGGATACGTCCGTCAACAACGAGCTGATGCAGGGCAAGACGGGCAATCTCGCGGCGCACGGGATCGAAGCCTGAAAGCACGATAGCTTCAGGAGTGTCATCCACAATGATTTCGATGCCTGTGGCTGCCTCAAGAGCGCGGATGTTTCTGCCTTCGCGACCGATTATGCGTCCCTTGATCTCATCGTTGTCGATATGGAACACTGTCACTGAATTTTCAACGGCAGCTTCGGTTGCTACGCGCTGAATCGACTGTATAACAATTCGTTTGGCTTCTTTTGTTGCCGTCATGCGGGCATCATCCATGATGTCGTTGATATATCCGGCTGCGGCTGTCTTAGCCTCATCCTTTAGTGATTCAACGAGTTTTTCCTTCGCCTCATCAGCGGAAAGTCCGGAGATGCGCTCCAGTTCATCGGTGATCTGGCGGTGAAGATGGTCAACCTCAGCCTGGCGTGATTCGATCACAGCCTCGCGGTTATCGAGGTTCCCCTTGAGGGTATCGAGCTCTTTCTTGCGGCGAGAATTTTCATTCTGCTGCTGGTTTAGCTGAATCTCACGCTGTTTGTTGCGGGCTTCGGCAGCCTGGGCTTTCTGTATTCTCTGTCCGGCGTTTCTCTCCGCCTCGCTGAGGATTTTCATCTCTTCCTCTTTTGCCTGAAGGATTTTTTTCTCCTTTATAACCTCAGCCTCACGGTTTGCATCTTCAATGATGGTGTTTGCGCGGGATGAAGCGTTTTTTTTGCTGATCACGGTAGCCGCCACGTAGCCTGCAATGGCTGCTACTGCCGCAATTATGATCCATATTGCTGTTTCCATGCGTATGTAGTTGTAGTTTTGGTTGTTATTGTTATTTAATTAAATCCTTTTTATTCAATTCTGGCACAGCCGGAGATCTTCACTCAACCGCATCACGCAACATTTGCTTTCGCTCAAAAGCAAATTCTCAATAAATTCAGAAAGATTTTGGAAAGACAGGGGATTATTGTAAAATATCGTCCAGATTGCCGAGGCATTCCTCAGCTTTGCGGGTGGCTTCCTGATATTTGATGGTCAGTTCCTTATAGTAAGAAGCATATTGATAAACCATCATTGCAAGAAGACCTTTTTCGGAGCGTTTCGGGAAAGAGCGTCGCCAAGCGGCGAAGAGACTGTTGATCTCATCCTCCACGCTTCGGGTGAGTTCCTGATTCTGGAACGGGACGGTGATCTTTATCGGCTCACCGCCTATATTGATTTCCATATTTATCTTTTCCTGATCCATCATCATTCCTTGAGCATTGCTATGCAGCGGTCGATGTTTCTGATCAATCCGGCAATGATTCGGCGTGTTTCGATCAACGTATTCGGGTCTTCAGCCAATCGGTGAGAGACGCTTAGGTATTCCACGTCGAGCAGAGCCTTGTCGCGTACGCTGAGCGCTTCCGCTTCTTTGCGTCGCAAGTCGGCATTCTCCTCCTCCAGCTCCCTGTTGCGCTTGCGCAGGGATTCCATCTCTGCCCGGAGCTCTTCCTGGCGAGCTTCCAGCTTTTCAAGAATGCTTAAGAGGGTTTGTGCCATCAATGCCAAATTTGCACAAAGTTAACAAAAATAAATTACATATGCAAGGGAATAATCATCAACCGCTATCTGTCGCTGAAAAGGCGAGTTGCTGTTTTGTGCCATACCGCCATGTTGGAGCGACCGCGGTGACTCCAGGCATAGTAGGGGATGAGGGTGAGCTTTTTGTCGGATAGCGAGAGATGTCCGGCTGTGTCAACCAGCATTGATTGAACCGGAAGCGACAGTTCTACAATGCCGTTGAACCGTTCAGAATTGTGATTGACAGTTATCTCCGGAAGCGTAGGCAGTATGATGGAATGGATATCGAAGTCGTTTTCAAAAGCTTCAGGTTTTGCTTGAACACCATCGCCGGCAGACGTGAAAAATACGTTGCCTTCATTGGGATTGCCGGCAGATGGGTATGGTTTACCGGAATTGTTGAATACGGGCCCTTCAGCGCAGTATACCAAAGGTCCGCGTTCTATGGCAATGAGACCATAGTCAGCTGCTACCTTGTCATTGGCTTTTACTATGCGCGGTTCCATATCAAGATTCAGCTTTATTTCATCACCCTTTTCCCATTTTCTGCTAATTGTGTAATAACCGTCTTCCGTAAGCACTCCGGTGGCAGGTTCCCCGTTAATCAAAACCTTATATTCCGGTGTCCTGTTATCGATGTAGGTGTAGAGACTGCTTGGGACCGGATTATTCTTAACCCATCCCGGGATTCTGATCTTGAGTGTGAATGTGCCAGCTTTGTTTTTATCAACAGTTACGGTTACGTTGCCGTTCCAGGGATATGCTGTCTGCTGGGAGAGCACCACGCTTTTCCCTTTCACATCGAGGTCAGCTGTGTTCGACATGAAGAGATTCAAATATACGTTATCATTCTTCACTGCATACACATATCCAGGAAGAGATGGGATAAATCGCGAAAGGTTTGATGGGCAGCAAGCGCATCCGAACCAAGGCTTGCGTTCATGGTCTCCGTAAGAAGCAAGGGGATTGGGATAGAAGAAGCTCCCTCCGTCGAGAGCCACACCGGAGATGAGTCCGTTATAAAGAGTGCGTTCAAGCACATCGTAATATTTTGACTGTCCGTGCAACAGGAAAAGACGGTGGTTGACGTATACGTTTCCTATGGCTGCACATGTCTCACAGTATGCCGAGTGGTTTGGTAGTTCATAATTTGCTCCAAATGACTCCCCCTTGCTCGTGGCTCCGATTCCACCGGTAACATAATACTTTTTGCTCACGATATTATCCCAGATATTGTCAATAGCCTTGATGTAGGCTGAATCTCCGGTGAGCGCAGCCACATCAGCCATACCGGCATACATATATGCTGCGCGGACTGCGTGACCAACAGCCTCGTCTTGTTCCACAACCGGTTTGTGAGCCTGGCTGTAGGCATCGGTGCGGGTGGTGTAGCCACGTTTGTCGAGGAAATATTTTGCCTGATCGAGATATTTTTTGTCACCGGTGACGAGATATAGCTTGGCAAGAGCCATTTCCGCTATCTGGTGACCGGGCACCCGGCATACCTGTCCGGGACCGTCGCCGATTTCGCGACATACGCAGTCGGCATATTTTATGGCGATGTCAAGGAAATTACGTTTTCCCGTGGCTTGATAATGGGCGATAGCACCCTCCACCATATGACCGAGATTGTAAAACTCATGGCTGAGATCTTCCACTCTTTCCCACCGTTTTGAACCTGCCCAATTATGCGGGTGTTTGGGGTTCATGGTTCGAGAGGTGTAAAGATAGCCGTCGGGTTCCTGCGCGGCAGCTACAATCACGAGCACGCTGTCGATGTAGTTTTCGAGGCGTTTGTCGGGATATGTCTGCAGCAGATAGCTGGCACCCTCTATGGTCTTATAGACATCGGTGTCATCGAAAGAGAAACCCTCTACTTTATAAGAGTCCGAAGGGTGAGCTGCTTTTATGAAATTTTCATATCTTCCCGTCTCCTCGCATTTGCTGAAAGCGAGGGGGATGGTTACTTCTCGACTTGCCTTGAGACGTTGTCCCCAGAAATTGTCGGTCACCTTGACTTTGGTAAACGGTACCGGATCTATCGGATAGCCGTGATTGTTGGAAGTGTCCTTTGTCTTTGCCGATGCCGGGATGGCGATGGCGAGCACCAGAGAGGCTGTGAGAAATCTTTTCATGATATGTTTTTTAAGTTTAAATAGCTTCTAATACCAGCGGATGTTGTTGTTGCCTTGCGAACGTTTGTCGTATTTGAGGTCTTTCAGCAGCGAAGACTTCACGGCGATATGGAAATTGTATGATTTGTATGGTCCCATCGGCACGAAAGAGGCTGTCATGGTGAAGCAGTGCAAGTCGCGCGAGATGGAGCAGTTCATATAGGCTATCTTCTTCAACTCGAAGTTGTAGGATGCCGAGAAGGAGAAGTTCCAGTTTTTAGTTGGTCGTATGTTGCCGTTGAAAGAGAGGTTCTGTGTCCATTTCCCTTTATAATCCATCTTCTGTTTGTCGAATTCTCCGTATCCGTAGTTGATGGAATAGTTGACCGAAAGACTCCACGGGCAATCCCATTTGGCATATCCGTCGGAATCGCTACCGGCATCTGTTTCGCCAGTTTTGTTTCGGCGGCGTGCTTCGGCACGATTTGAGAAGCTCTCTTCTTCGGTTGATTCCTCATCTTCGTCAGTCGGGTTATCGGTGTTTTTTTCGTCTTTCTTTTTGCGTTTGAAAGTATCGTTGTTGAAGGTATATGAGAAAGATGTTCCTGTGGATGAAAGCTTATACAGACCTTTGCCTTCTTGCCAGCGGAATCGGTTTACTTGCCGCGGATAGCCAGATGCGTCAAGTTTATACACGTAAGGATCCCATGTGGCGGAGAGGTTAAGGTTGAAGTTCTTAACCAGACGGAGCATGATTGAGGTTTGCAGTGGACTGAGTCTCAGTGAGTCTGCCGCAAAGTTATAGCTTGAACTCAGCGACAGATTTTCTATCAGAGATATCTTGCGCGAACCGGTCGAGTCGTTTTCATCCTTCACTTTCATCTCGAGGTTGTTGGAGATATTTAGTGAAAGAGAACCACTTTTCCCTCTCCCTGGCACTCCGAAAATGCCGTGTGAGAAGTATGAATAATCGACACGGCGGTTGTTGCCGGCTTGGTCAGTGTATTCGTAGAAGTCGTAATATTTCCACATCGGGTTTCCGAAGTCAGGCGCCCAGTTGAAGGAGAGCGTAGGGGTGATGACGTGACGTATCATCTGCACTTTGTCGCCAAGGAATTTCATTGGCTTGTAGAAACCGTAAACCTTGGTGTCGAAAGATAGGGAGGCATTGAAGTCAAAGATGTTGTAGAATCCGTAGGTTGTATCCTGGATCTCGCGTGACGCCTGGGTGTCCCATTGGCGGCGGATCTTGGAGGTGTACATACGGTCGTTCATTGAAATCGACGGGGAGAGGTTAAGGTAATTGAATATGGAGAATGTGGCGCTTACGGGCACAGAATGGCGCATAGCGTTTCGCCAGTCTTTGATGAGACTCTTCTTGAAAAAGACATCCTGTTGGGCAGTAAGAGAGTTTTGGAACTGTCCGGAGTATGAGAGCTTGATTTTCTCATACCATTTTTCTCCACCAACAGATTTCTTTCGTTTGAATGGAGCTACCTGCGACATCGTGACGGTGAGGTTCGGGAAGGAGACAGCCAGAGTGGAGTCTTGCGAACGCTGGGCGATGTTGGCGGTAGCTGAAAAGCTCCATTTTGATCCCGGACGCCGATAGGTGGCATTGATGGTTGAGGATTTTGTATTCTCCGTGAAGTTCTGGTTGTAATATGAGTTCAGGTCGTTGCGTGAATAGCCTGAAGTGGCGAAGTTGACGGATGCCGAGAAATTAAGCGCAGGGTTGGCTTTTGTATCCTGTTGATGACTCCAGATCACCTGAAAGTTCTTCATCTTGGAATAGTCGGGAGAACCTTTGTCGCCGGTGATGGTTGTAAGGAAAGATATGTCGAAAGAGCCTCGGAATTTATAGCGTTTTACGTAGGATGAATGCGCTGAAATACCCCACGATCCTTTGGTATATATTTCCCCTCGGAGAGCCAGGTCTACATTGTCGTTGATGGCGAAATAATAGCCGCCGTCGCGGAGATAGAATCCTCGGTTATAGTCATCGCCGAATGAAGGAAAAATGATACCGCTCGAATATTTTTCCGAAAATGGGAAATATCCGAAAGGGAGAGCGAGAGGAAGAGGGATTCCCACAAGCATCATGTATCCCGGTCCGGTCACTACATCTTTCTTCGGACGCACTTTGGCACGTGTGATCTTGAAACCGAAATGCGGATGCTCGTGATCGTCGCAAGTGGTGTAAAATCCATCCTCAAGGAAGAAGCTGCCATCGGGATTCTTCTTGGCTTTGTTGCCTAACAGGAAACCGTCCTGCTGTTCGGTGATTACATTGGTGATGTAGCCGCGTTCTGTCTTGAAATTATATTTCATCGACTTTGATTCGTACTCATCGCCACCCTGTTGGAACACCGGGTTTCCTTGCAGCTCACCGATTGAGTCAACAACACCTTCGGCATATACCGTGGAACTATCCATCTCCATTCGAATCTCTGCTGAGTTGAGCTTGAACTCTCCGTAGTCGACATTTCCGTCGCCATAAAGGAATGCGTTTTGCTGACCTACAAGCACAAGCGAATCTTTTGCCGAGAAGTTCAACGCATTGTCGAGATCCACCTTGTCGCGGACAATGCGAGTGAAGCCTTTGCGTGCTCCGAGAGAGTCGTCCGTAGCCACAACAGAGTCGACAGCAAGCGAATCCGATTTAAGTGTTACGGAGTCTCTTTTAAGCCTGAGAGAGTCTTTGAGAAGGGGAAGCAAGGGAGATGAACTGTCGGTCAAAACTACATTATCCGGCAGCCTTTGCAGGGTGTCGGATGTAGATGCCTTAAGCGCCGCTCTGCGTGGAGTCGTGTTTTTCTGAGCCCATGCAATGCCTAACGCCAGGATGATTGCAATATATATAATTAACTGCCTCAATTGCGGCTGATGTTCAAGTTAGACCCCTGCCTTGACATTTTGAGGGAAGGGGTGTTAGAGCAATATATCCTGCAAATTTAGATATTATTGCAGACTTAGCCAAAAAATAATGGATAATGGAGGGTATTTTAAGATTTTTTTATCTGCACGTGGTGGATGTGTTTATCCGAAAAGGGCGTGGAACTCGAGGAATCGGGCGAGCGTGTCGGCGCCGTGGCGCTCCATGGAGCGGAGAACGCGGTCGAGGCTTTTCTCAGCGCGGATGTCTCCGGATTTGGAATAGAATTTATCTGCGTAGCATATCAGTTTCTCTTCAAGAGAGCGGGGTGTCATGTCGCGATGGGGTAGAGGCAAGTTCTGACGGATTATGTCTTCTACAGTAAGTCCCGAACCTGTGTGACGCTCGCATACAAGGGCTTGTCGCGGCAGCCCTTCGGCTTCGAGAATCTTGCGTCCCTCCACTCCATGACAAATGTATGGCAGGGATCCTGTGCAATATATATCGGGGGCATCGCATCGGAATATCCCAATGTCATGAAGCATTGCCGCAGAGGCAACGAAGTCTTTGTCGACTTCGAGACCTCTGCGGTTGATGCATTCCAAAGCCTTGTCTCTCACTTTTTCGCTGTGGATCACCAGCGTTTCGTAAAGCTGAGAACCGGGCCTATAATATTTCCTGATAATTTCTAATGGATCAGTCATTGAATTCGATGATTTCACACCATCCGTTAGTATCCGGTTCCTCGCCAAGCTGAATGCCACGAAGCTTATTATAGAGCATTGTGGATTTCGGTCCGGGCTTCCCGTCGGGACAATAGGTGAATACATTTCCGTTGTCCAGATCATGGATCTCTCCTATAGGCGAAATCACTGCAGCTGTGCCGCAATTGCCTGTTTCTTCGAACGTTCCAAGCTCTTCGTAAGGAACATGACGGCGTTCCACAGTCATGCCGAGTTCTTCGGCAAGTTTGCGGAGACTCATATTGGTGATCGATGGGAGGATCGATTCGCTCGCGGGAGTGATGTAGCTGTTACCGCGGATTGCGAAGAAGTTTGCGGCTCCGCATTCATCAAGATATTTCTTCTCTTTAGGATCGAGATAGAGCATTACGGCATATCCGAGATCATGAGCTCTTTCTCCTGCCACGAGAGAAGCGGCGTAGTTGCCACCGATCTTGATGGAGCCGGTGCCTTTCGGAGCAACGCGGTCGTATTCACGCGAGAGGCAAACCTTGCAGGGTTTGAAGCCGGTCTTGAAGTAGGGACCTACAGGGGTGACGAGCATCACCACCATGTATTCATCAGCGGGTTTTACGCCGACGCGCGGTGAAAGTCCAATCTCGAAGGGACGGATATAGAGCGATGCTCCTGAACCATAGGGAGGGATAAAGCGCTCGTTGAGTTTTACGACTTTACGCACCATCTCGCAGAAAAGTTCTTCGGGCATGGGTGCCATTTTGATGCCTTCGGCACTGCGGATGAAACGGCGAGCATTTTCTTCCATGCGGAAGACTCTCACTTTGCCGTCTTTGCCACGGAAGGCTTTCAGTCCTTCAAATGATTCCTGTCCGTAGTGGAGACAGGTTGCCGCGATGTGAAGGGGTATGTATTCGGAGTCGCTGACTTCGATTTCGCCCCATTTGCCATCTTTAAATGTGCATCTAACATTGTAGTCGGTGGGAACATATCCAAAAGGAAGTTCTTCCCATTTAATGTCGGGTGTTTCCATGTGTATGTTGGTATAGGTTGGTCTTTAGTATGTTGCCTGTTAAACAGCGACCTTGCATGTAAGGTCGCCTACCTTGACGATGTAGACCCCATGCGTGGGAAGCTGGAGCCGGGATGTGCCTGGCGGGAGGGTCTCACTGTTCACGAGTCGCCCAAGGATTGTGAAGACTTTGATCTGAACCTGATGATTAGTGCTGACTATGATGATGCCGGGAGAGGCTTTCACCTCTAAGTCTGCATCTTTCATCACCGATTTGGCTGTTGAGACCTGTTCGGTTTTTGCCGGTTCCCATCCTCCGGGAGAGGCGTATGCCGTCCCTGCCAGGGCGATACACGCCATGGCTGCAAGAATATATCCGGTCAGAAATCTCATATCTTCTATTTTAATTCGTAAAGTTACAAAATCTTTTTAAATTTTAGAGAATATTTCGGGATTTTTGTTTTTGAGATGGGGGATATGGGGAGGGATGGGGCGGTATAGGGCTGAATGGGGATGGGGAGAGATATGGGGGAGGAGGGGATGAAAAAAGGCTTGCCGAGAGGCAAGCCTTTTCTTTATTTAGAGCTAAAAGGGATTAGCCTTTCTTCTCCTGTTTCTGCATCTGCTCTTTGAGAGCCTGAAGAGCGCCGAGGTCTCCGAGAGTTGTTTTCTCGATAGCGGGAGCTGCTGCAGTCTCAGCGGCTGCCTTGGGAGCCTTGCGTGCTGCAGGTTTCTCGCGACGCTCAGGTTTGTTGGCGTCTTCAGCGATGCGGCTGTGGCTGAGGATGATGCGTTTGCTGTCTTTGTTGAATTCGATCACTTTGAAGTCAAGTTTCTCGTTGAGTTTAGCCTGTGTGCCATCCTCTTTAACGAGGTGTTTGGGAGTAGCGAAACCTTCAACTCCGTGGGGGAGTGAGATAACTGCACCCTTGTCCATAACTTCGGTGATTGTGCCCTCGTGGATTGAGCCTACAGTGTAGATAGTCTCAAATACATCCCAGGGATTCTCTTCGAGCTGTTTGTGGCCGAGAGAGAGACGACGGTTGTCTTTGTCGATCTCAAGAACCTGAACCTCGATGTCGTTGCCAACCTGAGTGAACTCAGAGGGGTGTTTGATCTTCTTGGTCCAAGAGAGGTCGGAGATGTGGATAAGACCGTCAACGCCTTCTTCGATCTCAACAAATACACCGAAGTTGGTGAAGTTGCGAACTTTTGCTGTGTGGCGGCTGCCGATAGCATATTTCTCCTCGATGTTCTCCCAAGGATCTTTCTTAAGCTGCTTGAGGCCGAGGCTCATCTTGCGCTCGTCGCGGTCGAGAGTGAGGACAACTGCCTCGATTTCGTCGCCCACTTTGAGGAAGTCCTGAGCGCTGCGGAGGTGCTGGCTCCAGCTCATCTCGCTTACGTGAACGAGACCCTCTACGCCCGGCTGAACCTCAACGAATGCACCGTAGTCTGCCATAACGACAACTTTACCGTGAACGTGATCGCCAACTTTGAGGTTGGGATCGAGGTTATCCCAAGGATGGGGCATGAGCTGCTTGAGACCGAGTGCGATACGCTTCTTCTCGTCGTCGAAGTCGATGATAACGACCTTGATGTCCTGGTCGAGCTCAACAACCTCGCGGGGATCTGACACTCTGCCCCAGCTGAGGTCGGTGATGTGGACGAGACCGTCAACACCGCCGAGGTCGACGAATACACCATAAGGAGTGATGTTCTTGACCTTGCCTTCGAGCACTTGTCCTTTCTCCAGCTTGGAGATGATTTCTTTCTTCTGCTGTTCGAGCTCTGCCTCGATGAGGGCTTTGTGGCTCACAACAACATTCTTGTATTCCTGGTTGATCTTGACAACCTTGAATTCCATGGTCTTGTCAACAAATACGTCGTAGTCGCGGATAGGACGAACGTCGATCTGTGAGCCGGGGAGGAACGCCTCGATGCCGAAGACATCTACGATCATACCGCCCTTAGTGCGGCTCTTGACATAACCCTTGATGATTTCATCTTTCTCAAGAGCCTCGTTGACACGATCCCAGCTGCGGGTCTGGCAAGCTTTCTTGTGAGAGAGACGGAGCTGTCCGTTTTTGTCTTCGAGAGTCTCGATGTATACTTCCACTTCGTCGCCAACTTTGAGATCGGGATTGTAGCGGAATTCGCTTACGGGGATGATGGCATCTGATTTCATGCCGATGTCTACGCGAACCTCACGTTTTGAGATCGACTTAACGGTGCCGGTCACTACCTCGTTTTCTTTAGCTGTCTTAAGAGACTCGTCATAAGTGTTGGTAAGTTCCTGACGGTTCTTCGAACCAGCTGTCTCGCCATTTTCGTATGCTTCCCAGTCGAAGTCTTCGATGGCGGTCTGTACTTTTGTTTCAGCCATTATAAATGAACTGTTGTTTTTTGTTTGTGCGCGTCTTCCTCGGTTGCGGAGTGGATCCGGCTCGGGGATGAACACGCAAAAAATTGGTTAATAAATATGTTAATTAATTCTCTTTGTTTGCGCACAATGCGCAATAACTCCGCAAAGTTAATCTATTTTTTGCGAATTGCAAAATAAATTTGCGGATTTATAGGGGGTTAGGGCGGAAATGGGGCGGAGATGGGGCTGAATGGGGCGGGATAGGGAGGGATGTGGATGGGGAGAGAGGATAGGTAGGATCAGAGGGTAGGAGAGTCAGATGGAATTGTAGGGTTTGATGACGGGGACGCCGAGGAGTCCGGTCTGAGTGGAGATGGTGATTGTGGAGCCGTAGCGGGTGCGGTTGTAACGTTCGCGCTGAACGTTGATATCTTTCTCCGTGCCGTCTTCAAACCTTAATCTGAAATAATATACGTAGTAGGGGGTGCCTTGAGTATATACGCGACGAGAAACGCGTTTTTGGTGATGTCGTGTTTTTGTGTATTTACACTCAACAGTGACTTGTTGTGTTTTTGCTGTGTCTTCGTGGGAAAAACAAAAGTTGAGTCCGTAGATTGCCGTGAGAAATATCCCGCAGGAAAAGACAACGTGGCAAATGTAGTTCAGAATAAATGAACCGGAATCGGTGAGCCAACGCCATGATTTCCACATCACGATTCCTGTTAGTGCCGCAAGACAGAATGCTATGAGAAGTGGTATCCACCAGGATATCAGTGTCCTGCTGTGTAGCGTGATAGCTGCGCCATAAGCCCCAAGCATTAAAAACAGAAGGAATCCGGCAACTATTCCCCTGCCGATATTTCTGCCCGAAAGTTTGCCCATGTTTTTAAGTTATTTTAATTTTGCACTGCGTAAATCAAATTTAAACCAAAATTATAAAAATTTTTTGTGATGAAAAAACTGACGATAAAATTGTTCATGGCGTTATTTATGCTGTGTTGTGCAATGCCTGTTTCGGCTCAGTTCAATCTGAAAAAAGCTGTAAGTGCAGGTGCTAAAGCCGTTCAGGCAGCAACTCTTACCGATGCGCAGATGGCAAGTTATGTGAAAGAATCGGTAGACTGGATGGATAAGAACAATCCTGTGCTTCCTGAAGACAATCCCTACACCCAAAGACTCCGTAAACTAACAGAAGGAATCACAGATGCAGATGGAATACCATTGAATTTCAAGGTTTACCATGTAGTGGATGTTAATGCATTTGCATGTCCAGACGGCAGCGTGCGTGTTTTTTCTTCTCTTATGGACATTATGAGCGATGACGAGCTTATGGGCATTATCGGTCATGAGATCGGACATGTGATGAAACATCATTCCAAGAATGCATTCCGCCAGCAGTTGCTTACAGGTGCTTTGAAGGATGCAGCCGGTGCTGCCAGCAGCAAGGTGGCTGCGCTGACGGATTCTCAGCTCGGCACGCTTGGAGAGTCGCTTATCGGTGCCAAGTTCTCACAGAAACAGGAGAAAGAGGCTGATAACTGCGGATATGACTTCCTTGTGTCGAAAGGTCGCAATCCTTGGGGAATGGTGATGGCTTTCGAGAAATTCCAGAAGATGGAGCAGGGCGGCGGTGTCAAGATGAGCTACATGGACAAAATGTTCTCTTCTCATCCCGAAACTGAAGCACGCATCAAGGCGATGACAAAGCGCTGCGAGAAGGATGGCTTTAAGCGTCCGGCAGAAACAGCGAAAACTACCAAATAATCCTGATCAATCCAGCAGAATGAAAGGTGCCCAATAGAAGGGTGACGGATATTTCTCTCGAACGGCGGCGACAGCACTGCGATAAGCGGCATGTCTGTCGCCGTTTTCTATCCAGTGGCGATAAAACTCAGTCATGAAGGTGGCTGTAGATTGGTCGTTGACGCTCCATAGACTTACTAATAGCGACTTGGCTCCCGCCTGCTTGAAACCTCTTGTGAGCCCGTGTATTCCCTCGAAATTGTATGCGCCTAATGCTGTCTCGCAAGCCGAAAGCGTGACCAGACGTGTATTCTTAAGATTGAGATTTGACACTTCATTGGCTGTGAGAATGCCGTCGTTGTTCTCAGGCAGTTCCTCGGTTCCTTTCCAAGTGGCTTCTGCGTTGGCAAGTGCCACGCCGGAACGTTGCATTGCCGATCCAACAAGCGAGGAATACCGTCTCATGAAAGGCACGTGAAGTGCATCCTGCTCGGATGAGATGAAGAATCCATGAGTGGCGAGATGGAGCACTTCGGGTGAAGCGTCGCAGAGATTGCGCAGTTCACTTTCGGTGGCATTCTCACGTACAATCATCTTTACCTTCTGCTGTCCGAACGTGGATGAGATTTCCTTCAGTTCCTTACCGGTGAAGGGGAGATAACGGAAATACTGACGCGACACGCCTCGGCTGTCGAATTCATCTAGAGCATAGTCATCTTCGATGGCTCTCTCACCGGTGACGTCAGGTATGATTCCCGCAAGTTTTGCCTGCGAAGGGTCGAAGATCACATCTCCCAAAAGTCCGGCAGACTTGGGTGCACGTTCATCCTCAGGGAAGGTGATTTGCGCAGTGGTGGTGAGTTGCCGCAGGTCATATTTGTCGATAAGATAACTGCCGTCCGGCATTTCGATGGCATTGAAAGCTATCGAATGTAGAATACCCGGAGCGTTGAAATAGACAGTCTTGGCAGATCCCAATACCGATTCCAAAGGCTCCCATAGCATAGAGTAGAGATTGACGGAAGATTGCGACCGGTATAATCGTTTTGCGAGAGATGCTGAGTTTTTTGTTTTAAGCGCATCAAGAGCGTCAGAGAGATCTTTCCATTTGCATAACGTTACAGCCCGCGGCGTATCACATCCTGGAGTCAAAACCAAAGCCATTATATGAGATTGGGAGAAAAGGAATTCAACAGCAACTTGTGAAGGCTTCAACGCATCCCGCACCATCTGCCATGTGATGTCAGGATTATTTTTCTCGCGGATGTCGGCGGTAAGGTCGAGCAGCTGCATTTCCAAATTCTCCAAAGTGAATGAGATTCTGGCAGAGCGATTGTTTAGTTCAATTCCTTCTTGTGTAGTCCACATTTCCGGTGTTATGGAGATTTGTTTCTTTTGAGCATGAAGCATAGCTATTGAATCGGCGAGTGCCCGGATTTCCGGGTTGTTGCTTGTGCTGATTATTTTGCGCAACTCTTGCTGAGACCGTAACTGCATTCCTGTGCGATAAACTATTGCATTGTATGCATCCGAGGCAAATTTCTCCGGCTCTTTTTCAAGCACGGATGTGAGAGCCCACGCCGGGTCTCCGAAAGAATTAAAGAACTGGTCTTGTTCCGTTGAAGACATCAGCTGGAAATTGCGGTCAAGCATTTTGCGATTTTCGGAATATATCTCTTTTGCAAGCTTAGAGGTGGTTGGGATATCGCCGGATTCCATTGCTGAATTGAAACGATATGACATGAGTCGTGCCTTGTCTTCAATCCCCATGCTTTCAATATTTTTTTCAGTGATGTCGTATGCCATGTCCATATAGTGCTTGCTTCGCGTAGAATCTCCTGCTTCGTTAAATATTCCTGCGAGGTCAAAGCAAACATCTCGTCGATCAAAAGGATTGTCCGAGATGGCAAGAGCCTTTTGCATATAGGCTTCAGCTTTATTGAGATCTGGCTCGCATGCTACATAATATGTGCTCAATGCTTTGAGAAGTGAGAGGTAATTGGGATTGGTCTTGTAATCATAGTCAACAGAAGGGAACCGTTCTTCCATTTCTAACATTCCATCGCGTATCGTAGGAAAAACTTGCATAAACTGCTCGTCAAGCTGGGTTAAGACTGATGAATATTCAGCAAAATCATCCTCTCCCATGCTCTCTTTAGCTTCTTTTATGCTGGCTTTAATTTTATATGCTAAATGAGTGAAAGCCTGACATATTGTTACTCCTGATGTGTAAAGGATATAATCAGATTTTCCGGAAGATGTGACCATTCTATCTATAAGATTCCACGCAGTTGAAAGATACAGGAACGCAGAATTAAAATCATTGTTGCCTGTGGCCCTATAATATCCGTCTATAACGTAATTTACTATTTGAGGACTCGGGGTTAGGAGATGCGAGTTGCGTATTAATTCTCGGTCTTTAGTAATTAAACGAGCAGCCGCCACTCTATTACCGGTTATTTTATACAGCGATGCCAGTTGTTGTGAAATCTCAAGATACTCGTCATCAAAAGATGCAGTCTGGTAATTATGGGCTTCAAGAGCTTTCTCAAACATGACGAGAGCATCATCGTGCATGTTAATGTGATTGTATAAATATCCCATTTCCATAAAAATGCCGGGAGATAAATAATTCTGATTCTCATCATCTATCTCTTTTCTCAATTCTTTGGTGACAGCATCGATATTATGTTTATCAATATTAGCAAGAACGCGACATTGTGCGTCTCGAATCCGTTCAAGAAGTATTATTCTCTTATCCGGGGTAACAGCAAATAGTTCCTGATAAGCTTTATGGGCGTTTTCATATTGATTGCACAACCAAAAATATGCTGCTTTTTGTGCCCGCATGTGTCTGAGAATAAAATTTTTGCCGGTGAATTGTTCTTTTTCCACCTCTTTTATAAGATTGTTTAGATTGTTTATTTCATCAGCCTTTTGTCCGTTGTTTGAAACAATATGACTTACAAGAGCTTCCTGATAATACATTGCTGACGGACGACCATAAAGTTTTTCGGTATCCTGCAATAGTGTTTTATGGATTTCAGAAGACGTAACCGGGTCGTAAGCCGAAAGATTATAGAAATCTGCGAGTTCATTACCAAGAGTCACAGATATGGCTGATCCATCGTGATATTTAAGATAATTGTCTTTAAGAATTGACATTCTTCTAACTCCCTCGCCGGGATCCCGGTCTTTCATGGTTGCGCAATTATAAGCCATCCAGTAGGATTGATGAAGAATGTCCTTACATATATTTTTGCATTGATTCTCGTAATTATCAAGGCATGATTTGTAATCAGTACTGTTAAAAATCTGGAAGGTGGTTAAGAGGGAGAGTGTGTTGAGATAATAGGTATTGTCATTCCCATAAGTTAGACCCGTTACATAAAGAATATCGGAAATATCAGAATCAATGTTTGCATTTCCGGTGAGAATCTGATCGGCAAGAGCCTTGAGCGTCCTTACGGTTTTTGCTTCAAGGGATCGTGAAGGATAATAAAAAGAGAAATAGTCGTTGAGGTTACGAACATTGTCTGCGAGATCCTCATCCATTACTGTATTATGCACATTGAATTGTGTGTGAAAGTAAGAAACTGTTGCCGTGCAGGGATGGAAATCTCCAAATATCTTGGAACTTAGTTCAAAAGCTTTTTCAAGATAGTAACCGGAATTACATTGGTAATCGCGATATTTTCCAATGTATTGATACATCGTGCGGTTATCGAAAGGATCCCTGTCTTCTTCCAACATAAGACGCACATTACTGTCGGTTTGAGGCATGCTTTTCAAAGATGCGATTTCTGTATAAAGATCGATACGGTCGGCATCAATATCAGAGGAAGCGATAGGGTAGAGCTTTAGCACTTCATCCTCAATCTCCCACATCTCCGGGTAGTGAAGCGGATTGTCGACCTGTTCAAGCGTAGCTCGGCATTGGAATTTAGCCATGCGCATTAATAAAAGCAAAGCTTTTTCTCTCTTTGAAGAGTTTTTATTACAAGTTTTCTCTTGTTCTTTTATCAGTTTATCGAACTCAGGAATGACATCGCGGTAGATACTTTCAACCCCGAGCCAACTTGTTCTGATCTTGCGGGCGCCATAACAGCCGGGATGCGTGGTATCGAGGAAATCCGCCATGCCGCGGAAAGCATCGCGCTTGCGATGGAAAAGGGTGTCGCAGTCGAGAGTGGCAGTCCAGTTGATGTAGGCTTCAACTTCCGGCACCTTTTTCGAGGCAGCCACAAGGATATCGAATGCTTCCGGTTCCTGAAGACGCAGATCGATTATCTGCTGCGCATGAAGCATAAGATCCTCGTCGGATAGTGTTTCCGGTTTGGGAGTATTTTTGCTCATCCACTCGCGGTGTTGACGTATAGCCTCGAACGGCGTAGAAACCTCCGCCATACCCAAAACGCATGAAAAGAAAAATAATATGAAGATAATCGTTGCTCTCATTTGCACAAAATATTAACAGGATACGCTACGATGCGTATCCTGTTAATTAACGGATTTTTAACTGCAAATGATATTTGCGCTGATGTTAATCAATGATTTCTACTTTGATTTCCCTGCAAAGGATGGTTTTGCGCTTGACGCCATGCTCATCGGGATAATAGAAATCGCTATAGAAAATCAATGCTGTGTTATCATCTATCGCAATCAATTCAGGGTTATTGCAGGATCCTGTCCACTGATGGAAATTAGGCTTGCCTTTCACTTTTATATTACCGAGAGAAGAACGGTCGTCCGGAGTCATTATTTCAAGAGGAGAGGTCCAGGATGTGCCGCTGTCATTAACTGTCGCCTGCACAAAGGTGCCAGGTCGAGCGTAGCATAACAAAGTAGTTCCGCATTCAAGAGGACATAAACGTGGTAATGTTCCCAACTTAGAAAAACGTTCCGGTTTGCTCCATGTCTTTCCCATGTCGGTTGATCGAGACATATACATAGGCGACCATTCTTCTCCCGTGCTGGCAAACCAGTTGGATCTGAAAAACCAAACCATAGAGCCGTCCGGCATCCATTCGAAGTCACTATCCGAAAAACCTCCGCTTAAATAAGGATACTCATTACCATTGGCAGGGTATTCCATATGACTGTGGAGTTTAAAGGAGTGTCCCATGTCGTCTGAACGAAACAATTCTGCTGAATAATAAGGGCTGTATTGTCCGTTTTCAGGATTTATATGACCCTCTCCGGAGAATGCGCTAACCCATATGGCTCCATCCGGTCCGATTTTGGAGTTTCCTCGTGGAAATACACCTTTCATTATCGATTTGCCTCCTTGTGTATGCACAACTTTTGTGAGTCGAGGCCATTCTATTTTCACATTTTCAATCACAGGTTGATCGGAGCCGGATGGAATGCGGAGCGCAGACCATTCCTTTTTGCAAAGTGGTTCCGGAAGTCTGTCTGCATCGTAAGCACGTATCTCTGTGTTCCACATCCAGTAAGTGATGCCGTCAGGAATGGGAAGTGTCAGGGAATCGGCTTTTGCGCTGAAATCGTAATCAGGCGTATAGAACTCTATCGGAGTCATTTTATAGTCGCTCACATCCATTCCCGACTGAGGCGGGAAATATAGCCTGTCTCCGTTAGGGAGTCGCAAGCCGCATTCTGCATCTACCTTGGGGCTAACCTCTTTCCAGCTGTGCCCTCTGTCTGTGCTTTCAAACCAACGGCTTGTGCTGCCATACGATTCAATGTCATCGCTTTCCACATGCACGGATACCAACAGCCGTGAGCCATCCTTAAATGGACGAGGAAACTGATAAGGTCCCCACAAGTGTTCCTCCGGACGGATACCGCGTACGATTACGCGTTCGTCGCCGAGCAGCAGTCTAACTGTTTTCTCTGCTTCACATATGTTTGAAGACATTGCGAATGGAACACCTAAGAGCATCAGTCGGATAAATTGCCTATTCATCATAACCCTCTTAAAAATTGCTCATATATGTAAGACATTCGTTTATGCCCTTTGATTGAAAGATGAACTTCATCACGGAAAAAATCCTTCTGATTGGGATTATTCCAGTCAAGACCTGAAGCCGCGCATCCGTCGATACATTGAACGTGCAGTTGATTGCAACGTTGTTTCATCCATTCAGCCCGGTCCTTGCGAGAGGGCTCTCCGTTGAAATGATACGGGCATATTACGCCGATTCTGGCATTTGGATATGTTTCCGTGAGCCCCTTGATCAAATGATTGAAAGCCCCCTTGAATGATAGCGAATCACAGGATTCGTTGCATTCATACGGATTGAAGTCATCATTATATCCGATGTGTACCAGGATATAGTCCGACTCTTCAGGGATGTTTCGGTAGTAGTCGATCAAGGCAGGCCAGTCCTTACCTTCTATGGCGTTGCACAACTTCTGACCATTGAGAGCAAGATTGTTAACCTTCATGCAGTTTCTTTCGGCAATATAATAGACGTACGTATCTTTTATCCCGTTTTTGTCACCGGCAGCTTCGCTGTCGCCCACTACCGACAGGACTTTCCCCTGAAGGTAGTTGACGGATTGAGGTTCATTGCCACGGTAATCCTGAGCATGACTAATGCTGCTCAAAACCGTTAAGAGTATCACTAATCCGAATAATCTCTTCATAATTTATACTTATTTAAGTTTCGCAAGCTTCAACTTAAAGTTTAAGAGTTTAGAAGTTTAAAAGTTTATCCGATGCGAATATGACTGAGTTTATATTCATTCCCACCAAACAAATAAACTCATAAACTGCGCACTGCGCAATTAAACTTATAAACTTCAACTTTCCGTTTGCGAAAGTTGAATTACTTATTTCATTAAGATTCGTTTTGATTGAAGGTCTCTTGAATTTGCACCGATCATTATGTCAAATTCTCCAGGTTCGAAAATCAGATTACCCACCGAATCGTAGAAGCTGAGATCCTCTTTGCTCAATTTGATGTGAATCTTTTTGGTTTCACCCTTTTTGAGAAATACTCTCTCAAAACCTTTCAGCTCTTTTATCGGACGCGAATAACGACAGGCAAGATCGTGGATATAACACTGCACTACTTCGTATCCGTCACAGTCTCCGGAGTTTGTAACATCTACACTTACCGTTACACTATCCTCATCTGTGTCTACATTCATTTCCCCATAATTGAAAGAAGTATAGCTCAATCCATAGCCAAATGGGAAAAGCGCATCATTGCGGACATCAAGATAATTGGATTTCCAAAGAACAAATTTATCGGCTCCTTCTCCTACGGGGCGTCCGGTGGGCAATTGGTTGTAATAAAGAGGTTCCTGTCCTACATGTTGCGGCATACTGACTGTGAGACGTCCGCATGGGGACTTGTCTCCGAAGATGACATCGCAAATAGCATCCGCCCCCTCGGTTCCCGGAAACCATACATTCATAATAGCCGGAATATTTTCCTCTTCCCATTTCATCACGGTTGGTCTGCCGGAAAAATTAAGGAGTATTATAGGCTTGCCGGTTTCTTTTAGTTTCTTCAGTAGATCCAGCTGAGTATCGGGCATGGATATATTGACCATGCTGTGGTCTTCGCCGGAAAAGTCTTTCCCTTCGCCCATGGCGCATACTATGATGTCTGCCTGTTCTGCTATCCGCAACGCCTCTTCGTTCATCTTTTCATTATCTCCCCGCAAGATATATGACGCCTGCACGTCTTCTTGTAATTGTGGGTCAGAACAGAGATTGCATCCTTGGGCATAAAGAAGTTCAGCTTTACCTTTAAGTGTTTCCTCCATTGCCTCCCGCAGAGATTTATATTTGCAATGTTTCGGAACAGGCCAGATCCAGCTGCCGGTAAGGTTCTCTCGCGCATCGGCAAGAGGTCCGATGAGGGCAATCTTACCGCTCTTTCTGAGTGGAAGCAATGGCTTTTTTGAAACCGGTGCGTTTTTAAGCAACACGAAAGTTTCAGCAGCCATCTTGCGTGAAAGATCACGGTATTTGCGATTGAAGATAATCTTGTTTACCTCTTCCGGGCTTTTGCTGCAATACTTGTAAGGATTATCAAACAGACCAAGACGATATTTAGCTTCAAGGATCCTTCTGCACGCCTTGTCGATATCTGACTCTGCAACAAGACCGTCGGCAACAGCCTGCTCAAGGGTGTTCAAATAACCGAGGGAACACATGTCAAGGTCTGTGCCTGCCTTCAAGGCTTTGGCGGAATTGTTTTTTAAATCTCCGAAACCATGATTTGTCATCTCTCCGATGCTGCCGTAATCGGTTACAATAAATCCGTTGAAACCAAACTGATTTCTCATCACATCATCAAGTAGCCAGCGGTTGGCTGTGGCATGTTCACCGTCAACTATGTTGAATGACGTCATCACAGACATAGCACCCGCCTTCACCGCCGCCTTATAGGGAGGAAAGTATTGATTGTACATCCTGAGATGACTCATGTCTACCGTATTGTAATCCCTGCCTGCTTCAGATGCGCCGTAAAGAGCATAATGTTTTACGCACGCCATGATATTACCCGGTTTTGACATGTCTCCTTGGTATCCGCGCACCATTGCTTCCGCTATGCGGCTTCCGAGAAAAGGATCTTCTCCACTTCCCTCCATGATCCGCCCCCAGCGCGCATCCAGACTGACATCCACCATAGGGGAGAAGGTCCAGTTCACCCCTTCGCTGCTCACCTCTTCTGCTGCAAAACGGGCACATTGCTCAATGGTATTCATGTCCCAGCTGCATGCCTGTGCTAACGGAATAGGGTATATGGTGCGGAAACCGTGAATTACATCAATACCGAAAAACAGAGGTATTCCGAGTCGGCTTTCCTCTACGGCTACCTTTTGCATGTTCCTGACGCGTTGTGCATCCGCAAGATTCAGCACGGCTCCCAGTTCTCCCTTTCGACACAATTCCCAGATGTTGGATTTTACCTCTTCTCCGGTTGCAAATTCACCACCCGGAGGCACAAGATTCAGCTGCCCGATTTTTTCGCGCAGTGTCATTCTGCCCATCAGATCGTTGATGAATGCATCCATTTTCTTGTTTCCGGAGTCTGCTGACATGACTCCGCCGGATAGCATTACACCTAAAATTAAACTTATTCCAAATCTTTTCATTATAATATTCAATTCATTATTTTGGTGACTTTCTTTCCTTTTTTGACGATATTAAGTCCCGGCTGGAGTCCATTGAGTTTGCGTCCGAGGATATCATAATATTCAGTTTGACCGGTGGTCTCGGTTTCTAAACTTTCGTTTATGTCATTGATACCCGAAGATTGATTCCCTTCAACTTTAAGCAATAACCAATGGCGGGTATCCTGTTCCGGATCTGTGGCATCGTAGCCCATTGTTATCTGAGTGCCTGCCGTCAGAGCATTTCCTGTGAGCGCCAGACCTTTGCCTGAATTTTGTATCGCATGAAAATAATCTGCAACAGTGGTGAAGGTGAATGGTGTCCCTCCGGTGTTGGTTAAAGATAGTTTTGAATCAGGAGCGCTATATGATATTGTTTTTCCGTTTCCGTTTGTAAGAATTAATCCATTGTCACCTTCCGTCACCGTCCATATCTGTGACTCCTCTCCCGAAATAATGTCGCTCAAAACCAAGGATTGGTTATCGGCTGTAACTGCCATCTCATGTGCCGACTGAGGCACTATCACAAACTTATCGCCATATGATGGGGTGGCATTAACGGCAGTAGATGTTATGGGAACAATGAATGTAACGATGCTTAGAGGCGTAACGGAAAATCTTATTTTGTTTCCAGATAAAACTTCACACTCATTCCCGGAAGCCATATTCTTTTCCGTATCTGTTACATAAGACACAATACTGCCGTTGATTGTAGAGTAGGGGAGCGTTATGGTGTGTTTTGATTGATAAGCCAAATCATTAAGTGCCACTATCACAAGTTCCGACCCATCCGGACTTACGGCTGCTATTGTCTTGGATGATAATGATGGCACAAAATAGTACCCAGCCTTTATAAATCTGCTTACCTGAGCATGCACGTAATAGTTTTTCAATCTTACGGCGTTCTCCGGGTTTTCATAGGCGCAAGACACAGTGCTCCATTGGTCGCTGTAATCCATGTACATCCAGTCGAACCAGGCATTCGGCATCAGATAATGGAGATCATTGAACTTCTGCTGCATGGTTGCGAGATTACCGGTAATTCCGCTGCCTATCTGCATCGGACCATATTCGCTCATCCATAGTGGTTTCCCGGTTGCTCTGACGAGATTGCCATATTGGCTACGGCTTCTGTCTGTGGCTATGTATGAATGGGTGTTCCACTGACCCACAAGATCATCAACGCCTGCTTTTTTGAAGTATTTTATATCTGATAGAGCATGGAGGATATTCGTTTCATCGCTTGTAGATATTTTAGTGGAGAGTCCGCTTTCTGCCAGAATCGGAGCAAGCACTTTGAGAAATTCAGCCTGCGAAGCGGTGCTGAAATGGCAACCCTCCTGACTCAGACCTACAGCCCAGTATTCTGCCTGGGGTTCGTTGAAAGGTTCTAATGTCTTGAACTCGATGCCGTATACATCTTTGTAATGTTTGCATACGTCAACAAGGTAATGTGCGAATGCTTCATAATATTCAGGTTTCAGGTTGTCATCTTTGGTTGTCGGTCCTCCCGCGCAGCATCCGCTGACGGTCATCCACCACGGAGCTGAATTAGAGAACGCTTCGAAAACCGCATCCGGTCTCTTTTCCTTGATTTTCAACATCACACGACGCTGCGCTGCGTCTCTTGTCCAATCATAAGGCTTGTCAGGACCATCCTTGAAAGATTCAAATTCAGCGCGGGCTCCTTTTCCTGTAGTTACGAAATGATGTTCATCACAATTCTTCCATTCGGGGTCATCACCTCCGCCAATGTTATACCTGAACAGGTTTATATTAAGACCTTCAGGATCTACGAGCCAGTCGATGAGGCGGTCAAGATAGTAATCATTCCACAATTCTTTGCCACACATGTTAGCCCAGAAACAAAGACTCACTCCCGCTCCTTCGTTGCGTTGAAGTTTCTGAGCCGGGAATAAATAATAATCCCTCTCTTCAGCTACCTCATCGTGGGTTTCGGTATCATTGAGCATCCACATGCAGAGGCTTGACGATCCGTCATGTTTGGCGTAGACGATTGTACCGCTTATGACATTTTCCACACCCACATATTTATTCGTGGCTTTGCTTTTGATTCGGGAGAATGTATTGTCTACTTTTTCGAGATTGAAATTGCATATGGAAGCATTGTATTCACTTTGGAATGTCAATGGGGAATCCGCATTTGCTCCTGCTGCAAGGTATACCCGGGTTCCTCCATTATCAAAACTTATTGAATAGCTTCCGTCTGCCTGAGGGGAGAATGTCATAATCGGAGCTGACGAATTTGCAGATTTCAGGACTGCTCTCATCGTTTTGTTACTCCCGAGATAATTACCTCCTGAGTTCCGTATATATTTTTGCATTTCAGCGGCATTTGTGCCTATTGCAAATATCATTAAGGTAAGAAATATTATTTTTCTCATGTTCACATATTTTATGTTATTTTTGAGGGGGTGTCACAACACACCCCCTCAAATAATATATTTATCAGAAATTTAAGTAAGTAAGTTGATTACTTACTTAACTGTTGTTACCAACCGGGATTCTGAACAAGATTATGATTCTTCAGAATTTCCTCCTGGGGGATTGGGTAAAGTTTATAGTGATCGCCACCCCAGTTGTAATAATAATCTCGTGTTCCCCAAACTTGCATCCATCCGTTTGGCTCACCCTCATACATGCCGAACTTATCATCTTTCCATGTGTCCCAACGCAATTCGTGCCAATAAACTTCATTCTCTGCAAAAAGTTCCCATTTGAATTCATTGCGGATGCGTTTGCGCATATCATCCTGATCAGCTACGGTCGTTGCTGCATTGCTGTTAAGGAGCTGAGCTCCGCAGCGCTTACGTATCTGATTGATAACTTCTACCGCTCCCTTCACGTCTCCTTGCTCATTGAGACATTCCGCGAGGCATAGAAGAGTCTCCGCATATCGGAAAAGGGGATGGTCAAGCTCGCTTCCTCCAAGATGATTTGCATTGTCTATTCCTTCCGTAACATTCTTTCTGACGAAATAGAACAATTGATCACTTTTGTCGTATCTTATATCCCATGGCTTTCTCTTGTCAGTACGGAATGGGAATCTTAATGTATAAGTTCTGTTCATGCCATCATTGCCTCCGATAAATTGAGCGTAGGGAGTGATAACTGACATTTCCAGGCGAGGATCGCGGTTGTCATATGCTTTGCGGATTCTTGCCTCATTGCCGTCTGGAAGGTACTGAGTCATGTCTGCTCCCTGTTCTGCCTGATATTCTTTTTCTGCATCGGTGAGACCATCGCGTAAAAAGAATACTCGTCTGGCTTTCTTTTCCATTGTGCTGTAGCCGGGAATTACGTCATCCCAGTTGAATTTGCTTCCGTCAGCATTTTCAAACGAATCGATGAAATAGGGATTTGCCACATAGTTTGCCCATCCCCAACCACAAGCACTGCGTGTTCCGTATGCTCTCTGATATCCGTTTTGATTCCAGAATGTGCTTGCAAGGTCGTATTGAATGGAGAAGATCATCTCATCGCAACGCTCCTGCGCCACAGTGAAAAGATCCTTAAATGGTTTCTCCCCCGCAGTGTAGAGTTTAAAGCCACAGTCTCCGACAGAGCGGAAATCAGCTTCGGCATTGCTCCATTCCTTAAGCCACATATAGCTGAATCCCCTTAACATATAAGCCATTCCCTTGTTGACACGACCATAGTCAGAACTGCCCGCACTGAATTTACCCGGAAAATCAGGATTTTCAATTGCCAAAGTCAAGTCAGCGATTATCTTTCTGAAAGTCTCTTCGCGGGTGCCGCGTGGCTCGTTTAGATTATCAATATCCACCAGCTCATGTTCGTACCATGGCAATCCACCATATTCTACATTCATGATGTAATAATTGTAACATCTGATCACACGAGCTTCAGAAATATATTGGGATGCAAGTTTGGGATCAATGTTAGGCACATTTGCCATATGGTCTATGACGCTGTTGCAATCGAAAATCTGATGATAATACATAGCCCAGTTCCCCCAGTCTTCCGACGGTGTCTGTGTGCCACGAAGCAAGCCTACCGTGAAGCGTGATGGTTCACGGTCGATCTGACTTCCCATGTTTTCGGGCCAGTTGTTTCCGCAGTCAGCCCAAACGCCACGAAATGCATTATAACATCCCGTTATGACAGCCTGGGCTGTGTTTTCATCGCTCCAGATGCTACCGGAACTCAAATCAGATTTAGATTCCAGGTCCATGTCTACGCATGAAGCCATAGAGATCGCACCGGCTGCGAGAAGTGCTATATTAAAAAACTTATATTTCATTTTATTACGGTATTAAGAAGGTGTCTTAGAAAGTTACATTTAATCCAAAAGTGAAATCTCTCATCGGAGCATATCCGTCTCCACTCATCATTTCAGGATCAAGCCCTTTGAATTTTGTTATCGTACAGATGTTTTCGACAGTGAAATAAAGACGGACATTCTGCATAAGTGCTACTTTTGTCCATTTCTGAGGAAGAGTGTAGCCTACTGTCAGACTCTTGAATTTAAGATAATTGCCATTCTGAAGTTTCCATTCGGCTTTGGCGGAATTCTGTCCCGTATCATTCATGACAAAACGGGGATTGGCAGAGTTGATGTTGGATCTCGGGTCAGAGGGATTCTGAGGATCATAGAAATAATGGTCGTTGGCAACATCAAGACCTATACCATATCCTTTGGTCATCGATGTGGAGTTTTGCGACTGCGACCAATAATATATCTTGAATCCTGCCGCTCCCGTCCAGTTCATGGAGAAGTCGAGACCTTTCCATTTTAGATAAGCTTGCAAGCCATAATAATATTTCGGAGTTGAGGAAACACCGCAGAAGTCGCGGTCGTAAGTGTCACCGTATGTTCCGTCTCCATTTATGTCGGCATAAATGTAATCCCCATACCAGATATTCTGTTTCCCTACACTTGAACCCGGAAGAAGTTTATAGCCTGCATCTATCATCGACTTTGCCCATGCCAGATCTTCGTCTGTGCGGATCATACCATCTTTGGGACCACCATGAATACCGTCGGCGGCATAGCCTCTGCCGGAACCCTTATATGTTTTGAGAAGGTAATATTCATCAATCATGTGTCCGTTCAGACGGACAGTGGTTCCGGTGTCGTCTGCTACATCTCCAAAATTTGTGTAATAGTAACGGTTGCCGTTTTCATCAGTTCGCCATTCATTTATAAGATCGCCTTTCAATTCTGTAATTCTATTTTTATTGTAGGAGAAATTTCCGGAAGCTCCATAAGTGACGTTTCCGATACGATCATTCCATTCAAGGGTTAGCTCAACTCCCGAGTTGCTGACTTTTGCAAAGTTCTGCATAGGAGGGATATAATCTGCAAGTGTCGGTTGCATATGCGGCGCGTAGAGAATGCCGTCAGTTCTTTTGTCATAATATTCTATTGATCCGGATAGTCTTGAGCCAAGCAACGAGAAATCGAGTCCGACGTTGGTCACGGCAGTTGATTCCCAATGTAAAGATGTGTTTGGAAGATTGTTCATGCGGAATCCTTTTACATACTCGCCTCCAAATGTATAGGACACAGTGCTGTAATATGGCTGCCAGATATAATTGGAAATTGAGTTGTTTCCTAATTTACCCCATGAAGCACGAAGTTTAAGGTTGTCAAGCCAAGTAATATCTTCCATGAATTTCTCTTGTGATATTCTCCATCCAGCCGATACCGAAGGGAATGTTCCCCAGCGGCTTTTGGGTGCGAATCTTGAGGATCCGTCGCGACGAATGTTTGCTTCAAAAAGATAGCGGTCGCCATAAGAATAATTCACCCTGCCGAATAAAGAGCGGGAGGAACATTCCGTAGTATTGCCGCCTATCGACTGCGGGGTGGTCAACGCATCAAAGTCGGTCAGGTCAAAATTAAGGATTCCCATCTTTACCACTTTCATATATTCCGACCAAGCCCGGTATTCTTCATAACCGATCATGGCTGCTATGTCATGCTCTCCATACCGATGGCTCCAGTTGAGCATGTTTGTGAATTTCCATTCCTTGGCTGTATTACGAGTGTCGGAGTTTGAACAGTTTGCCATTGTTGTGGAATTTGGCTTCACCGATGATTCAAGATCGCGTTGGAAACTTTTTGCAGGAATATATCCGTTCGACAGATATTTGTTTTGTGAAGAATAATCAGTATAGAAAAATTGAGATTTTATAGAGAAATCTTTCAGAAAATCTATCTGAATATATGGGTTGACATTATATTTTGATTGTTTGTCCCATCCGAGTGCTGTGTCTAATACACGAACAGGATTATGGACTGAACTTTCCTCCTCTGGTGTTTCCTGACTGCCATACCATCCATCGTAATAGGGATAGACACCCGGCACAGTCTTTTTCATATCATCACCCCACAACATGCTGATGTCGTTAGCTTCATGATCCACGTGATACCCGTAGGCTTTTATGCCGACGGTGATAAAGTCCTTTATTTTTGTTTCCACCGAGGCTCGCATATAATACTTATTCATGCCGGCACCGGTTACAAGACCCGGATTGCTGAGGTATGTTCCAGAGATAGAATAATTTGTGCCTTTGGTTTTCCCGAGAAGTGATACAGTGTGTTCCTGCATCAGTGCGGGTTTGTAGATTTCCTTATACCAATCAGTGTTCGGGTAGGCAACATAGTTGGGATATCCGCTTTCCGACAATGCATTGGGATTGGCAGCCGCTGCGCGCCAAGCATCAATAGTGCTGTTTGAGAAATAAGGAGTCTGGGCGGTGTTTTCACATGCTTCATTCATTAATTCCATGTAAGTCGCATAGTCTGTAACCTGACGGTGGCGTTTGGATGTTGTTTCATAGGTCAGTCTGCCGGAATAAGTTACAGAGATGTGCCCTTCGTCGGCATTTTTAGTTGTGATAAGAATAACACCATTAGCACCTCTGTTTCCATAGATGGCGCATGACGCTGCATCTTTGAGGACGGAAATAGAGGCGACATCATTAGGGTTCACATCGCTCAACGACATTTCCATGCCGTCAACAAGAATAAGAGGAGCGGAATTATTCAGAGTTCCGATACCTCGGATCAATATGGATGAATTTTCAGAATTTGGCTGGCTGCTTGTGCTCATGACGTTCAAACCTGCAGCTGCTCCGGAAAGTGCCTGGGAGAGATCAGTGAAAGGGCGCGATTTGGATTGCTCTGCAACATCAACAGCAACGACAGAACCTGTCAGGTTAACTTTTTTCTGCTGACCGTAACCCACTACTACCACTTCCGACAGTTGGGCGGCATCCTCAACCATAATGGTTTTAAAATTTCGTTTGTCGCCTACTTTGACAGTTTGAGGCGCATAGGATATGAAACTTATTACCAGAACATCATCCGGACTGGCTAAGAGTGTCCATTTGCCGTCAAGATCTGTAGAGGTTCCTCTGGTTGTGCCTTTCAACATGACTGTCGCACCGGTGACAGGTTCTCCTTGTTCATCAATGACCTGCCCGCTTATTTCGCTGGCAGCTTTTTCCTTTTTTTCGGGGGCACTTTTTTTTACAGATTGTTTCACCAAAATCGTTTTCCCGTTAATCTGGTAGGTTACATTCTGATCAGCAAGGATTTGGTCAACAGCTTTCTTAAGAGTCGTTGCCTTGACACGTATTTTTTTCGATGTGTCGATATCTCCTGCCTGATAGACAAAAGAGTATCCCTGTTTTGTCAACTCGCTGATGGCGTGTTTAACGGTCGTCGACGGGAGATCTATTTCAACCTTTTGTCCCATGACGGTAAGTGTCGCTGATAATATCAGCACACTTAGCAATAAAATTTTTTTAATCATAAGAATATCAGTTCTATGGTATTATGGTATTGTTCTATGATGGTGCGATTTATAGAAATTTCTTAGAAACTGTTTAAATTTATTTTCGAGGAAGTTTGAGAGTTATTTTTGAGGTGCTTCCGCGAGTTGAGAAAGGAGAAACCTATCGGTTTCGACTGACGAAACTTGGCGGAAGCAGCCAAAAAGAACCTCAAAATTTCCGAAAGAATCTCTATAATATTTTTTTCGTAATAAATTTAAACAGTTTCTTAATAGAGTGTTATGCTTTTTCCTTCAATCGAATATCTGATTCCGGCAACCGTGCAAATATTGTCAATGATTTCTGTTATGCTTTGTTCATCGCTTGAGAAGTTGCCGTAAATGCGACGATTCCCGAGATCTTCCTGTTTTATTGTTATGCTGACACCATATCGGCGTTCAAGATTTTTGGCAATATCTGTCAGCTTCTCTTCATCAAAAAGCAACGTGCCGATGGTCCATTGTGTAGATGCCGTCGCATCTGTCTTATCAATCCTTACGCTCCCGTCACGCTTGTCAAACACAAGGCGTTCGTCGGGTATAAGATTGCTTTGTGTTTTGTTGCCATCGAGCATAACTTTTACTTCTCCTTCAATGAGCGTTACAATCGCTGTGTCATCGTTGTTATAATTGCGGATATTGAAAACTGTGCCTACATCCTGAATTTTCATCTCTCCTGATCTCACCGTTAATGGCATTTCTTCGTTATGCTTCACCTTGAAACAGGCTTCACCATTCAGAATTATATTGCGGTTCTCAATGCCATAGTTTTGTGAATACACCATTCGTGTGCCTGCATTAAGTTGCACTTCAGTGCTGTCAGGAAGCAATACATTTGTTCGTGCCCCCATTGGCACTTGAACCACAACGTCAGTCCATGCGTGAGGAGTAGGGGAGTTTTTGCCAATTATGAATGATGTTGCCCCTAATATTACAGCGCATACTGCGGCTGCGGAGTATTTTATCCATCCTTTATACTTGTTTCTTAAATTATTTCTACTGCCCGGCGCTTGTGATGAGTTTATTCGGTTCCAAAATTCTTCATAAGCTTTTTCTGCGTCAAATTCATATTCTGAATCACAGACAACAGAGAACCACAAATCTTTCATATCGGTAAAATAGTTGCGGTTCTCCTCAGATTGCGAGAGCCACTGTCTCAAATCTTCCATTTCTCCGGGTTGCATGTTCCCCGTGAGGAAATCAATAACCAAATATTGACCTCTGTCATCGCTTGTCATACCGTTATGTCTATTTTTTTAAATATGTTTCAAGTTCTTTCCTCAGATGAGCCAACGCTTGTTTTATATGATATTTCACGGTGTTGACAGATATACCGAGTTTTTCAGATATTTCAACATAAGTCATTTCATGGAAACGGCTTAGCATAAAGACTCTTCTTGAATCAATGGGAATTGTTCGAATCGCAGCTTTTACTTTTTCTTCAAGCTCTGCTTCCAGCAGGGTGCCCAATGGCAGTCCGCTCTCAACTTTCATGAGTCGGGCAGTGTCGTCAAGTTCAGAAAAATTGACTTCCGGATGTTTGCTCTGACTCAACAGATAGTTTAGACATCGATAACGCACAGCTGTTGACAGATACTTGCGTAAGGAGACTTTTATATCCAGGTTTTCACGGATAGAATAGAGATTCACCATCACTTCGCTTACGATTTCTTCGGCAAGAAATGTATCGTTGGTATAATTGTATGCGATTCCGCAAAGAAGTGAGTAATGTTTCTCGTATAGTTGCCTGTACGCATTCTCCTTCCCCGCCTTCAAAGCTTTGATTAATTGTTGATCATTGGAGCGCATGCGTAAAGATAATAAGATAATTACTAACGAAGGGGAGACAGCCCCCTGCTCCCCTTCGTGACCGATCTTTATATTATCCTGTAGAATTATTTAATTTAAGTTTCGCAAGCTTCAACTTAAAGTTTAAGAGTTTATAAGTTTAAAAGTTTATCCGATGCGAATGTGACTGAGTTTTCATTTATTAGTATCAAACAAATAAACTCATAAACTGCGCATTGCGCAATTAAACTTATAAACTTCAACTTTCCGCTTGCGAAAGTTGAATTATTTAATTACAACTTTGAGAGTTTTTTTACCTGCTTTGGCGATATAGATGCCGGCAGGCATTCCTTCTGTTGCCAGAATATTGTCGGAAGTTTTCTTAACCATCATGCCTCCGGCATTATAAAGTTCAATGCCTTCGCTTCCGGTTGTGCTGATTGTCTTGTCGCCAACAATGATCTGATTGTTGTCTGTGCCGTATATGTCTGAGATTCCGGTTCCAGAGTTTTTGGGTGTATAGAGATATAAAGCATCCACACAGAATTTAGCCTTGTCGCATTTTGCCGCTGAAGCATCCGCTCCATCCTGTCCGGCAGGTGGCTCAAATCCCATCATCTCTACCATTGCCGCGCTGTTAGTGAATCTGCTGTAATCGAGAGGCATATCAAACTCCTCTTCCATAAGAGCGGCAATCTCTCCGTATGTCATATCCAACGCAACCCATTTACCTGCCTGAAGCGAGCCCACAATTGGAAGCGCGGCATCGGGATCATCCGGATTGGAACACAGATTTACCTGAGCTGCACCGGCATCGGCTCCGTCGTTTTTAAGGAAATGAACCTTGACTCGTGAATCACAGAGAATCTGAGAATCTGTCCATATTGCTACATGTATATGAGTGTTTTTATTTATGTGGCTGAAATCACGTGTGCCGGCATTGCTTTTCACGTACATCCCCGCCCACCATTGGCATTTGGAACCGTCAATTACAAAAGAACCATAGCTGTCGTTGTTGTCAAGTCCCGGAACAGTGTACGAGCTTGTCCATCCGATATTGCCACCTCCCTCAATAGTTGTTGTCTGGTCTGTGCCGCATCTGTAATTATTTAAAGTGATGCCTTCAGCTTTTTTTATAGTCTGAACAGCGTCTTCACTAAGAATGAAGACATCAAATATTCCGTTTCCATTGCACTTCTCAATTGCATTGGCGACTCCGGAATTGGTTACTTCCGACACATTGTCAGCGGCAAAAGCTGTACCACTGGCTGCGAGCATGGCAGCACACAAAAATGTAAAATTTTTCATGTTACCTGTTTTAAGTTGTTTTAATTAAAGTTTAGATATCCTTTAAATGGAATTTAAATCGTTTACATATTAAAGACAGAGGATTCAATGTAGAGGGTAGTGGTTAAACTTTTATTTATCTGTTGCGAAAGGAGCCACAGGAATACCGTGTCGGCTGTAAAGGTTGCCGTTAGGGAAGTCTGCCCAGTTATAGCGTGCGCATATGGGTTTCTTCACCAGTGGGGAATACAGTTCAAGAGTGCGGTTGTCAATCTTTTTTACAATGGCTTGATCAAAATTACCATTAATGTCACCAATGATGAAACCGAGCATCGCGGAAGAGGTTGCCGTAAGGTCATCATCGAATTCAAGAATTATCCGGTCTCCTTTATTTCTCGTGGAGATACATAGAGGGGCTTTGTAGTTGGTATTAAATCCATAGTCGCGACCTAATGCCGTTAAGGCGAGACGATGTGCCACGGTCTGTTTCTCGCGGGGATGAATGTCTCCCGGATTCCCAAGATCGATTGCGCTTACCATTGCAGTGTTGGGCAGCTGCAGTGCCTTGCTTTGGGCATTGCGTAGAGCTGCCCATTCGGAATCTGGTTGCACTGCCTGGGGTGCGCGATAACCTGCGAGTTGTACAAAATAGAAAGGAAAATCTTCGCCCCATGTCTTACGCCAGTCTTTGATCAACGACAGGAACAGAGGTTCATATTGCTTAGCTCTCCCTACATTGTTGCAGCCCTGATACCATAGCACCCCTTTCACCTTAAAATCTCGTAACGGATGGATCATCGCATTGTAAAGAACGGAGGGGCATTCTCTGTTCTCTTCCTGTTGCTTATGAATCTCGAATCCGGGAATATCCTTAAGATATTCGGAAGATGTCCATGCCTCCGCCGGTGTTCCTCCCCATGTGGCATCGATAACTCCCACCGGCACATGGAGGCTGTCGCGAAGTTCTTTGGCATAGAAATACGCGATCGCGGAAAAATCCATTGTGTTGGGCGCCGCCTCCACCCAGCCTCCCATGTTGACTTCTATGTCATCCATGGGGGCAAGCGATGTTCCTCTTTTGACCTGTAACAATCTAATGTCGGGATTCCTGGCGGTGGAAACAACATGGTCGGCATCCATCACGGATGACCATCCCTCAACGGGGAATTCCATGTTCGACTGTCCGGAGCATAACCATACCTCTCCGGAAAGTACGTTCCCGATTTTTACCTTATTATCTTTATCTGTTATTATTATCGAGTAGGGACCGCCCGCTGCAGGAGTAGGAAGTGATATTTCAAATTTTCCTTCCTTGTCGGCTTTTGTCTGCATGGGATGGGAATCCCAGGTCGCCCATACCGTCACTTTTGAGTTGGCAGCTGCAGACCCTGCAATTTTCATTACGCTGTTTTGCTGCACGATCATGTTGTCCGTAATATAATTCGGAAGCTTTATCGTGGCATGCACCGGCATTACCATTGCCAAGCTCAAAAGAAATATCGCTGAAAGTTTATTCATGACGACTATGGATGTTTTGTGAAACTACTTCTAAGCATTTGAAATCACGATATAACCTCCCATGGGAATGCTGATTCTTTTTATTCTAGGGTGCAGTTTACAAGCTCGTATAGAATTGCCGAAAGTATCGAATATCTCTGCCTGCTTTGAGCCGGACTGCAATTCCACAGGAATGTCTCCGCTATCGGTGGCATTCAGTATGTAAATTGTTTTATCTGTAGGTTTTAGGGATATTATGCGGTCTGATTCGTATGTGGCGATAATCAATTCACTTTTGCTTTCAGCTTCGATGACAGGATATCCTAATTGCGGAAAATATGGACGAAATTCCGAGTGCAGAAGAGTTGTGCGGTGTTTTTGAGAAAAATCAATCCAATGTTTCATCATTTTTTTATGTGAATCCGGTAATTTCTGCAGCTTCATGGAGTATTGAATCACACCGAAGATGGCAGACAGTATATGTTGAGAAGCAGTTTCGGGAGTGTCTGTGACATTCCATTCGAGCATGTCGGAATGCACTGCGGTATTACCGGAAGTTAGACGCAGCGATGCAATACGCGATTTGTTCCCTCGTGCATCGCATGGGCAATCATTGGCTCTTAGCATATTACCGTATTGCCGTATTGCCGGACCGATATATTTTTGTCGAAACTCGATAAGAATATCAGGACGTATTTTTTCAAGTCGCTTTCTAATCTGGGTCATAAGGGTGTCAACACTTTCGGGCAACGATTTGATATCTCTCCCCGCATAACCTTGCTCTATTGCCGGATCAATTCCATTGATTTTAAATTCATCAATAAAATCAAGCTTAAAACCATCGACATCCCAGTCTTTTAATGCTTTCTCGTAGGTGCTGCATAAGAATTCTCTTACTTCAGGGAAGCGCGGATCGAGCACGTTTCTGTCATTTCGGTTGGTCAGATACATATTTTTGAACCGGTCATGACTTTTGCTCTTGAACCCTATGAATGGCACTGAATACCATATCATATACTTAAGACCGAGGTTATGCACATTTCTCACGTGCTGCGCCATATTCGGAATTTTCCCGGAATACACTTCCCAATCTCCGCAATAGGCATAACCCCGGTTATTGTCACCAGTTTGCCATCCGTCATCAAGTATTATTGTTTTCATTCCCATTGATGCTGCCAAAGAGCATTCTTTCTCAATTTCTTCGGCATTAACTTGCTGATGAAACTGATACCATGTTGAATAGAGCGGATCAAAGGCGGTGTCTGGTACAGGGGCGGATGTGATGCCGCATCTGTCGGAAATCCATTTCACTGCATCTTTTATTGCATCGCCGTAAAAGCGGTTGGAGGCCTCGAATCTTATCTCTGTGCAATAATACGTGATGGGGGCTTCCGGTGTTGAGAAAAACGAAAGTTTACCTTCGATGAGTGCATCATCCTCTACTGCGCCTGCAACAGCTTCTATATTGCGGAAAGGCTCAGATACGGCAAATGTAAGACGGTTGGCATTGGAATTATTGAGGAAAGTATAAACTGGAATCCCGGAGGCTATGTCGCTGTGATATTTTTTCAACCAGGAGGGCAACAGAGCGCATCTGCCGTCATCATTTGCATGCCACAAGTATCTCACATCACCTAAGGGTTTTGAAAAACTCACGTTAAAGGCAGGAGGAGATGTGGGTTCGGAATGTGATAATTCAATTTTTATTGATTCAAATCCATCGGAGTCCTGTTTGGATATGGAGAAATTCCAACCATTGGGATTCGGGCAGTAAAGTTGCACGTCTCCGGCACTTAGGGTAGTTATATTTTTTGTCATTGCCGCTGCCGGCAATGACAGCGCGGTGATTAAACAAAAAACTGAAAAAGCGTTCATATATTATATTCAAAGTTAACGTTGTCTAATAAACTGTTAAGTAAGAAATCTAAATAGTTCCTTATTTCTAAGACAACGGAGACGTTAGGTAGGGGTAGTAAATTTAATTAAAAAACGGCAGGATCATCACAATGTGAATCCTGCCGTTTTCTGTCAAGTCACCGCGCCTCTGTCAGCATTTTTCTTTTTTCAGGAGATCGATGGCGTAGGTGTAGTCGGGTTCTTCGGTGATCTCTTTGCAGAGGGATGTGCCGATGACTTTACCGTTCTCGTCAATCACAACAAGTGCTCGGGCATACAGTCCGCGTAAGGGACCCTCTTCAATAACTACACCATATTCCTTGCCGAAATCGGAGCGGAAGCCGGAGGCTGTGAAAACATTCTCAATGCCGTTGATGGTGCAGAACCTCGCAGCGGCAAAGGGGAGGTCTTCTGAGACGCAAAGCACAACTGTGTTGTCAAGTTCTGCCGCCTCTTTGTTGAAACGACGCACTGAAGCAGCGCATACGTCTGTGTCAAGACTTGGGAATATATTGAGCACTACCCGTTTGCCGCGCAAATCCTTGAGAGATATATCAGCGAGGTCTTGTCCAACGAGTGTGAAGAGGGGAGCTTCACTGCCCACAGCCGGAAGTTCACCGGAAAGTTTCACCGGTGTGCCTTTGAAATTAACAGTTTCCATAAATCAGATCTTGTTAGAGGTTTATATTAATTAGCTAATTTTGAAACAACAATCCCTCGGATTTGGTTTTAAACTAATTTTTAATTTTTAATGTGAAATGTTAAATTTGAAACGGCACTGAAGCATCTTGATGTTGACGAGGGGCTGAATAGGAGGTTGGCTTTGGTTGTTGAGGCGTGCCAATTTACCTTTAACCTATTCCCTCTAACATTTAACATTATTGACAATCGGTCACGGCTCTTTCATTTAAAAATAAAGAGTTGACAAAAATCCCCTTACCCGGTTCAATGCGAATCGGGTAATTTTATTGATGTTGTATGTCAGTAATTTATCTTCTTGTCAAAATCTAATTTTTTTCATTTTTGGCTCAGAAAACGAAGTAGTCGAGTAAAGCTCATAGAGACATGTCTCATCAGTTCCGCCATTCCTTTTCTTTTGTCGGAGCGCTTTTTGCGAAGTCCTTTCCATATGGAGAATACCGAGAGGACTATTCTCTGGATGGTGTCAAGATTGCGGGCAGCTTTGGGTGACTTCCGTTTTATGCTGTCTTGCAGGAGATTGACGTCCAGTCCCCAGTGCATACTCTCTATTGACCAGTGGTTCCGCACATATGCCCCGAGAACCGGCGTGTCGGTTGGCAGACTGCTTACATACAACCTTTTTTCGGAGGTATGCGCGCCTGTTGATTTCCTTGCTGTTCGGGCTTCATATTCAATAATCGTCATATTGCCGCCCCACTTCTCTTTGTCCGCTATAACCTCAAGACCGTCGTAGATACGGTAAGTCCGGGTCTCGATTCTGCCGTGTCCGAGTTCGGGCCCTTCGGTATATGTATAAACCGGTGTGAGCCCCTCAAGCCTGTCTTCCACGCCGTAGCGCAGGGAGCGCTGGTTGGCCTTGAGCTCTATCAGGAAGTCTCCGCCTTGCTCCCTGATTCTGTCGATTATGTCCTTCTGCATGGACATGGCGTCTGCGGTTACGATCTTTCCGGATATGTCGATTTTGTCAATAAGCTGCGGCACAGCCTTTATCTCGTTGCTTTTTTCCTGACAGGCCTCGGTCGCCAATGTGATGCCGGTATTGAAAGAATATGCCGACACTATATCCGGATTGCGTCCGTTCATCAGGACTGTACCGCGCTCGGACTTGCCGTCAATGCATATTATCTCTCCTTCACCGTCAGAGCCGAGCAGTTCGGCATGGAAGGCCTCGACAAATTCCTGCATCCTGTCTGCCATAGCCAGGTCATTGATTCCGTTTTCAACACGGCATAGGGTCGACTCCGAGGGTATGCCGTTCCTGAACATCTTAATTTTACGGAACTTATTGATGTTATGACGACAGAACTCTATTATATCGGCGCGGGCGGCACAACCGCAGGCACGGCCAAATATCATCAGAATGATGATGTCATCAAGCCGATGACGGATATTTCCTTTGTCGGACCTGCGGAAATCGGGGACGGAACCGGCGAAATCCATCAGTCTTTCCAGGATACTGCCGTTGAATTCAGATTTATTTACTAATTTTGAAATCAGATTGAGCGCATTTGCGCCGGTCGAACATACTTGGTCGAGTGGCTTGTTTTTATTCATAACTGTTTGATTATCACCTATAAAGTTACGAAAATTTGGCCACTTGACCAAATTTTTACACCACTTATTTTACTGAAAATCAGAGATATGAATACGGAAGCCACCCTTCCCCATTCAGACATCCTACTCTATAAAATAACAGGTTATTCGGAAGGACAAGGCATTTTTAAATGAAAGAGCCGTGGACAATCGGTCGATAAAAAGAAATAGTTTTGCTACTTGGGTAAATAATTATTATATTTGCCAATGCTTAACTAATTCAACTTTCGCAAGCGGAAGTTGAAGTTTATAAGTTTATCGCGCAGTGCGCAGTTTATAAGTTTATTTGTTTGCCGCAATGTTAATATAGAATCCAATTCGAATCAAACCAGATAAACTTTTAAACTTATGAACTCTTAAACTTTAAGTTGAAGCTTGCGAAACTTAAATTAACTAACAAATTCAAATACATGATGAGATCTAAAAGAAACCTAATAGCCATGACAGCCGCAATCGGTTTGATTTTACCTTTGGGAAATATTAATTGTGTGCCTGCTTTTGCGCAAAGTGCGTATGATGCGCAATTTGTGGATTATCCTACGTATTCCGGTGATGACCTTGAACTCACCGTGAATGCTTCGGGTACCCATTTCCGTCTTTGGAGTCCGAAGGCTCAGGATGTTGTGGTGAATCTTTATGACAATGGTCACACGGGCGCTGCTTACAAGACGCTTCCCATGAAGCAGGATGCCGCAACGGGCACATGGACAGCTTCCGTGCCGGAACAGCTTTATGGCAAATTCTACACCTTCAAGGTGAAGCATAACGGTAAATGGCTTGCCGAGACACCCGGTGTGTGGGCAAAAGCTGTTGGAGTGAATGGTAAACGCGCAGCAATCATAGATTTTGCAAAGACTAATCCCGATGGATGGAACAGCGATAAAGGTCCGGAAGTGAAGAATTTTTCAGATGTGATTGTGTATGAGATGCATCATCGCGACATGTCGATGCATCCCTCATCCGGAATCGCTAACAAAGGAAAGTTCCTTGCTCTCACCGAGCCGGGCACAACTTCTCCGCAGGGAGAGAAAACCGGTATCGATCATCTCAAAGAGTTGGGCGTTACGCATGTGCACATTCTTCCGTCTTATGACTATAATTCTGTAGACGAAACCAACCTACAGAAAAATACCTATAACTGGGGGTATGATCCGCAGAACTATAATGCTCCCGAGGGATCGTATTCCACAAATCCGTCTGATCCCGCTACCCGTGTGCGTGAGATGAAGGAGATGATAAAGGCTCTTCATGATGCCGGAATTGGCGTGATCATGGATGTGGTGTACAACCATACGGCAGAAAACGATGGTTCGAATTTTGAACTCACAGCTCCCGGTTACTACTACCGTCATTGGGATGACGGCAAATATTCGGATGCTTCAGGTTGTGGTAACGAAACATCTTCCGACCTAAAACAGACTTCCGATTATATCGTGAATTCCGTGAAATACTGGGCTGACGAATATCATATCGACGGTTTCCGTTTCGACCTCATGGCTATTCACGACACAGAGACAATGAACCGTGTAGCCGCCGAGTTGAAGAAGATCAATCCTTCCATATTCGTATATGGAGAGGGTTGGACAGCGGGGGATTCACCACTTGCCAAGGATCGCCGCGCATTGAAGGAGAATGTATCGAAGATGACAGATATCGCAGTTTTCTCAGATGATTTGCGTGATGCCGTGAAAGGTCATTATACTGACGCCGCGGATCGCGGTTTTGCTACGGGCAAGCCGGGTCTTGAAGAGACAGTGAAGATTGGTATTGTTGCTGCCACGGCGCATCCGCAGGTGGATTATTCGAAAGGAAACAATTCCAAATTCGCGTATGCGAAGTCTCCGGAGATGATTGTGAACTATGTGTCGTGTCACGATGACCTTTGCCTCACCGACAAGCTCAAGAAATCGATGGCTGGCGAGAGCGAGGAGAATATGTTGAATGCCGCCAAACTTGCACAGACAATAGTGTTTACTTCGCAGGGCACACCGTTTATGTTTGCCGGCGAGGAGGTTTTCCGCGATAAGAAAAGTGTTCATAATTCATATAAGAGCCCCGATTCGATAAATGCCATCGACTGGAGCAACAAAGCGAAGTATAAGGATCTTTTTGAATATTATCAGAATCTTATCAAATTGCGTAAGGAGCATCCTGCTTTCCGCATGACTTCTGCTGAGGATATTGCCCGTCATCTTGTATTCGATAAGATAGATTCCAAGAAGACTCCCAACCTTATCTCTTACTCCCTGAAAGATAACGCCAATGGCGATGAATGGAAGGAGATAAAGGTAATATTCAATGGCGCATCCAATCCTCAAACCGTCAATGTGAAGAAGGGAAAATGGGTGATTGTGGCTAAAGACGGAAAGTTTACCGATCCGGCGGAGACTACGCTCTTCAACGGTGGCAAGGTTGAACTTGCTCCGTACTCTGCATTAATTTTAAGAAATTAATATCTATCAATACCTAACTAAATGAAACAATTTCTGATTGCCATGATTATGGCTGTGTTAACATTGCCGACAATGCTCGCCAATACTTCGGAGGTTCAGAATCCGAAGGCTGACGACAAGGCTGTTGTGGTTGCGGGGAATGCACGTTTCACCGTGTTGACTCCGCGTCTTATCCGTATGGAATGGAGCGATGACGGGAAATTTGAAGACAGCAAGTCGCTGACGTTCGTGAACCGCAATCTTCCGGTGCCCAGATTTAAGGTCGCTCAGAAGGGAAACAAGACCAACATCACCACCGATTTCCTGACCCTACGTTATAACAATGACGGAAAAGAATTCAATGAAAAGAATCTTGAAGTTAAGATCAAGGATGGGAAGAAACAGATTGTGTGGTGTCCCGGAATGACTGACGATGGAAATCTTTTAGGCACATGCCGCACGCTCGATGGTGCCGATGGATATAATCTTAAGAATGGTCCACTTGAACAGGGTATCGTATCAAGAAACGGCTGGGCATTGGTTGATGACAGCAAGAATCATATTCTTGTTCCTGACGATTCTCATTGGAAAGAGTGGGTGACGGTGCGTCCGGAAGGTAACCGTCGGGATCTCTATCTTTTTGCTTATGGCAATGATTACAAACAGGCTCTTGCCGACTATCAGAAGGTGGCAGGCAGGGCTCCCCTCCCTCCCAAATATACTTTCGGCTACTGGTGGAGCCGCTACTGGCAATATTCCGACAATGAGTTCAAGGATCTTGTGGACAAACTCAAGTCGATGGATATGCCTCTTGACGTGCTTATCGTTGACATGGACTGGCATGATACGTTCGGTCTCAAGTCGAAGAATTCCGCCAAGGATGAATACGGACAGCGTATAGGCTGGACCGGGTATACATGGCAGAAGGAACTTTTCCCAAATCCGCAGAATTTCTTGAAATGGGTGAAGAAAGAGAACCTGAAAACCGCGCTAAACCTTCATCCTGCCTCCGGGATTCAGCCATATGAGGCGGCATACAAGGATTTTGTAAAGGACTATCAGTGGAAGGATACCACAAATAGTGTGCCTTTCCATATCGACGAGACAAAATGGGCTGACTCTTATTTCAAGACCGTGCTCGAACCGATGGAGCGCGATGGCGTTGATTTCTGGTGGCTCGACTGGCAGCAGTGGAAGGAATCGAAGTTTACCCCCGGATTGTCAAATACGTTCTGGCTTAACCATGTCTTCTTCAATCATGCCAAAGAGAAAGCCGGCAACGAGCGTCCCTTCATCTATCACCGCTGGGGAGGACTTGGCAGTCACCGCTATCCACTCGGATTCTCGGGCGATACGTTCATTTCGTGGGAGACTCTGAAATTCCTCCCTTATTTCACTTCGACCGCCTCAAACGTGAATTACGGCTACTGGGGTCATGACATCGGCGGACACATGTTCAAGAATAAACCCGGTGTAACAGATCCGGAACTTTATCTCCGCTGGTTGCAGTATGGCGTGTTCACTCCGATCTTCAAGACCCACTCCACAAAAGACCGCAATATCATCCGCTATTTCTGGGCGTTCCCGGATTATATGTTTGACATGCGTGATGCCCTTAAGCTGAGATATGCTCTCGCACCTTATATCTACAATGCTGCACGTGAAAACTATGACACGGGTGTTGCCATGACGCGTCCGATGTATTATGAGTATCCCGCTCTTGCGGAGGCATACAATCATCCAGAGCAGTTCTTCTTTGGTTCGGATATCATGACGGCACCCATTGGTAATCCGGTCGATACCGTTTCAGGACTTGCCGAACGTAAGATCTGGTTCCCTGAAGGAAAGTGGTATGATTTTGCCACAGGGGAAATGATAGAAGGTAACAATGAGAAGGTACTGGAATACACATTGTCGGAAAATCCGTTCTATGTGAAGGCAGGTGCAATCATCCCGATGAATCCCGATAAGGTGAAGAACCTTCAGATGCCTTGTGATACACTTGTACTTACCTTCATCCCGGGAGCCGACGGAACATTGCGCCACTATGAAGATGACGGAATCTCCAATGATTATGACAAATCGTTTGCGATTACCAATGTTTCCAAAACAATGGCTGCAAACAGTCAGAAGGTAAAGATTGCAGCAAGGGAAGGATCTTATAAGGACGCTCCTGCAGCGAGAAGTTACGAGTTGCGCTTCCCGGCAACATTGCCTCCGAGCAAGGTTTTGGTAGACGGCAAGGAATACAAATATTCCCGTTTCCCGGAAGCCGGCAACTGGACCTACGACGGTTATTCATTGCAGCCCGTGGTATATACTGAAGCTCTTCCTGTGAATAAGGATATAGAGGTGGAGTTGATATACGATGAAGGCAATGGAGAATCTCAGCAGCTCTACGGCAAGAAAGGAATCTTCAATCGTTGCAAGGATCTGACCGTTCTCTTCAAGGAAGAGCAGGGAATGCACGGAGAAGGGATGAAGATGCTTCCGGAGGAATATCTGAAGGTTTCGCAGTGCCCGAACTTCATACTTGAAGATCCTGCTAACATCGGCATGTATCTTAAGAACTTCGACGAGAACCGCGCAAATCTCTATAACGTGACGGATGCCATGCCAATCATCAGTGACGGCTTTAAGAGTCGCCTCCGCTCCCAGATAAAATAGTTTCGCAGACAATTGTTTTCTAAAAAGCATTCGCTATGATTCCCAATGGAATTACAGCGAATGCTTTTTTTATAGTGCTAAGGGTTTATGACTGTAGGAATTAGGTTGTTTATAGTCGTGATTCAAGAAATGATTTTAAACAAAATTATGTTTATTAATGTTAAATAGGTACTGACTATCAAAACAAGTGTTGTCTTAAATTTAAATATTATGAAAAAGATCTTATTGTCTCTTTTTGTAATTGCCGGCGTCTTTTCGGCTTCTGCCCAAAGTCGTATTTTCAATAATCCCAATAATAAACCCTATTTCGGACTTCGCGCCACTCTCGACGTGCCGACACCCTGCAACTTCAACCTTAATGATTATGAAGATCATTATACCTTGTCGAAGAAGGTGTTTGATGCCGGTGTCGGTTTCAGCGTAGGTGGTGTGTATAATATCCCGATCGTGGCAAACTTCTATATTGAGCCAGGATTAAGTTTCTATTATAACGCCATGCCAATCAAAACAGACGATATAGATGATATTCTTGACGAGTTGGAAGAGCTTGGTGGAGAGCTTGTCTGCCATTCTGTTCGGCAGTCGGGTATGCGTATTCCGGTAGCATTCGGATATCATTTCGATTTCACGAGAGATTTCAATGTTGCGGTTTATATGGGCCCTGTGATCAATCTCGGTTTCTCCATGGATTATTACATCAAGGCGAAAGTTAAAGATGTAGAAATTAAGGAAACTGGGTCGATGTATAAAGCCGAGAATCCGGATGATGACGATCGTTTCAACAGATTCAATTTAGACTGGAGGATTGGTGTCGGTGTCAACTATAAGAATTTCTTCGGTGGTTTAAGCGGAGATATAGGTATGACGAATGCCTATCACGTAGCTAAAGACAACAAACGTTTTTATTCTGCGAGCTATCACCAGAATCTTTTCCAACTTACGGTTGGTTATAATTTCAAATAATAAATTCTTACATACATAGTGCGAGACACGAGGCTACTACGCCCCGTGTCTTTTTTGATTGTCCAGGAGGCACCGAGGAGCCTTCACTCAACCGGCTTCGCCAGACGGGCTTAATGCAGATTGCTAAGCATGCGTGAAGAAGCGAGTTGGCATTTTTAAATAAATTTTATAAATTTGCGTGGTGCATTTAAGTGTGACTCGCAAAAAGATGTGTTGATTAATGAATGAAGAAAACAAAATAATACTTTATCAGGACGATAACGAGATAACACGTGTTTCTGTACGTTTTGCCAATGAAGATCTGTGGTTGACGCAAAATCAGTTGGCTGAAATATATTGCACTACGCAACAGAATATTAGCCAGCATGTAGATAATATCTATAAGGACGGAGAACTTGCCATAGATGCAACTAACAAGAAATTCTTGTTAGTTCGACAATAGGGAAATCGTCAGGTAAAACGTAACATTGACTGCTATAATCTTGATATGATTATAAAATAAATAGAAACAAATAAAAAAGATTATTATGGATAAGAATGTAAAGAGTATTGTGTGGTCGGGGACGGCACTTGTGATTGTGGTGATTGGAGCGGCATTTCTGTTGCCCTGGTATAACGTATGGCAGCAAGAGATGGCTGGTAAGGCAGAATTTGCCAAGGCTGAGCAGAACCGTAAGATTAAGATAGAAGAGGCTAAAGCCAATCTTGAAGCTGAGAAGCTTAACGCGCAGGCAGAGGTTGAGAGAGCAAAAGGTGCAGCCGAGGCGATTCGGATTGAGAATGGGAGCATCACACCAACCTATATCCAATATCTATGGGTTCGTCAGCAATCAAATCTGAATGACAAAACCGTGATCTACGTCCCCACCGAATCCAACCTCCCAATTCTCGAATCACCCCGATTTCTGATGAACGAGAATAAGTAGTTGATAATAAATAGATAAGCCCGCAGTCAATGCGGGCTTATCACGATTCCACTATAAACTATATCTAACTAAACTTCGACTCGCAAACTTTCTCACGAAACCTTGAGGGTCTTATCCATATTGCTTTGTACCTTTTAAACGTGTAAAATAGGCAATAGTTGCCTTAATGCCATTTATTTACAAGAGTTTAAATATAAGTAAGGTTCGTTAACAAAGCAATTTGTATAATTTGTATAATAAGTAAAAAGGAATAGGTGAGAAGTGAGAAAGAATAAATGAGAAGTAAGAGTGCAGAAGTCGCGAGGCAGCTGTTGAAAGTAACAGCTGCCTCGCGACGAGATATAGGAATATTGTCCTTGGTTTTACTGCAGTTGCAAGCAACAGCAGCTACGATTTAATTCCCCTAAATCCTAATGCCTCTACTCTGTCAGGTCTGCAGGTAGCGTGGGCATTGCGCCGTGTTGGGTGCATACGAATGCTGAGGTTGCTACGGCTTTATGATGCGCTTCGGCTACGGTCTTGCCTTTGAGGATGCTGGCGATGAATGCGGCTGTGAAGGAGTCTCCCGCACCGACTGTGTCTGCGACTTCTACTTTCGGTGTGGGTAGGAAGGAGACTTCGCCGGGGGTGAATACGTAGCTTCCGTTGATGCCACATGTGAGAATGAGCATCTTCAGATTATATTTGCCGAGAAGAATCCAACATTTATCCTGAAGGTCTATGCCGGGATATCCGAACATACGACTTACAGTAACCAGCTCCTCATCGTTTATCTTCAGGATATTGCAAGCTTTCATTGAGCTGCACAGTATCTCTTTGTTGTAGAATCCCTGACGAAGGTTTACATCGAATACAATCAACGGATCATTTTCCTTGGGAATTGATTCGAGGAATTCCTGAATGGTTGTGCGCGATACAATGTTGCGCTGAGCAAGGGAACCGAAGCAGAAAGCTTTTGTCTCGGCGGCGACAGCCTTTAGTTCTTCGGTGGATGGAATGTTATCCCATGCTACGTTTTCCTTAATCTCATATTGCGGTACGCCGGCTTCGTCGAGTTCTACCTGCACGGTGCCTGTGGGATAAGGGACAGTGTCGAGATGATATTTTACATCTTTTGCATCGAAATTTTCTACCAGTTCCTTACCTAAAGCATCATCGCCTATGGCGCTCACTGCAAGGCTCGGAAGCCCGAACTGAGAAACATGATACGCGAAGTTGGCAGGAGCGCCACCTATTTTTTTACCATCGGGGAGAACGTCCCAAAGAGCTTCTCCCATGCCAATTACCAAGTCTTTCATGACAATAACAATTTAATAAGTTTCATTGAATTAATATTTGCTGCTATATTAATTATGCCTCTTTTTTGATTTTTATTGTATAGCAGAGCAAATAAATCACGCCGGCTGTCATTACAGCCACAGCTCCGAGCTGTCCGAAGGCATCTGCCGCATATCCCATGCAGAGCGGGAAGACTGTACCTCCGAAGAGCCCCATGATCATCAGTCCAGATACTTCATTCTTTTCATTGGGCGAAGAGAGAAGAGCCTGAGAGAAGATTATTGAGAACACGTTGGAGTTGCCGTAGCCTACGAGTGCAATGCCTGTATATAGTGCAGCCTGTGAATGAGCCGTGAAGAGAATCACCATTGCGGCAACCATCATGACTACGCTTATGGCAAAGAACACTTTCGCTTTCATCACCCGGAGGATGAATGCACCTGTGAATGCACCAAGGGTGCGGAAAATGAAATAGAGTCCTGTGGCGAATGCAGCGTCTTCGAGTGAGAAATTAAGGCGCTCCATGATAATCATTGGCGCGTAGGTGTTTGTGCCGACATCAATTCCGACATGACACATTATGCCAATGAAGCATAAGAGAATGAAGGGACGTCCGAGAAGTTTCACGCATTCACGTATGCCGGATGCTTTGTCGGGTCGCTCCTCTTCGATTGGAGTGGCTCCGAGAGCTGCTACTGCAAGAACACTGATAACTGCGTATATAAGGAAGAGGACGCGCCAGGAGAGTCCGAAAGTAGGGAACAGGGTGGTTGCTCCCCATGTGGCAATAATCGGAGCTAAGAAGGAAGCTATGGCTTTTACAAATTGACCAAAAGTAAGAGCTGATGCCAATTTGTCGCCACTGATAAGGTTAGTTACTAAAGGATTGAGAGAAGTCTGCATCACAGCGTTGCCTATTCCGAGGAGGGAGAAAGATATCAGCATGATTGCGTAGGAGTCTCCGAAAATCGGAATAATAAGAGAAAGAGCTGTGATTACCAGCGATACGAGCACAGTGTTCTTCCTTCCAATTTTATTCATCAGGATACCCGTGGGCACTGAGAATATAAGAAACCAGAAAAATACGAGCGAAGGGAAGAGACTTGCCTCTGAAACGGAGAGATTCAAATCGTTTCTTACAAAGTTTGTGGCAGTCCCGACAAGATCCACGAATCCCATCGCGAAAAAGCAGAGCATCACGGGGATGAGTTGCATCAGTGGACTTTTTCCTTTTGATGCGATAGATTGAGTTGCGTTCATAATATGGTCACTTGCTTAAAGAATGAATCTTAAGGTTTGATATTTCAGCTTTGCCACCTTGCGAACTTACGGAAAGCTGGGTATAGGGAGAGTTCGGGAAAACCAGGTTTGTCATGGCAAAACGTCCGTTATTGCCGAATATCTCGATACTTGAGGTGTCGATGAAGATTCTGAGTGAAAGCCTTGAAGTAGTTCCGAAAGTTGGTGCTACTGTTGTTGCCGGAAAGTCTTTGCTGAAATCCACGATTCCGCTGTTTTCGCGATTGAAGGAGAATGTAGCGGCTGCAGGATCGTAAGTCATCTCAACATTCTCGCCTTGAGTATTTGAAAGGGAGAGAATAACCTTGTCTGACTTTCTCGGATCAATGTCCAGATTGATTTCACAGACTCCGCTGTTTGACGTAGGGAGGTTATATACCTTTGATTTTGTTCCGATACCGGTTTTCCCAACGCTGACAATAAGTTTATCGCGGAGTTTCAGCAATTCAGGAGCCGGCGTTGTGGAGGCATAGGTCTGACCATCCTTACCCTTGAAAAGCACTACATCGAGGAGGAGGGTGTTGGCTGAGCGATATTGCATGGTCGGCACATCTGCCGCATATTGCCAGTTGCTCATCCAGCCTATTGCTGCGCGTCTTCCTTCCGGTGCATCGCTCCAGCTTACGAGAGCATAGTTATCTTTACCGAAATCAAGCCACTTTGTTGCAACCTTCCCTTCGGCATCAGTTTCAGGCACGAAAGTCTTTCCATCGAAATCTCCGATGAAATACTGTATGCCGCTGCCTCCGAAAGGTCCGTCAGGATTGATGTTGCAAATCAACACCCACTTCTTTTCATTGGTTCCGGCAACCGGCAGCTGAAAGAGGTCGGGACATTCCCAAACACCTTTCTGAGCGCCGAGTCCTTTGCCGAAAGAACTTTGAAGAGTCCACTCCTTCATATCCGGAGAAGTGAATATCAGCATCTCATGTTCGAGGGGATGAGCAAGAATGAGCGTCCAAAGTTTTGTTTCAGGATTCCAGAACATATTCGGATCGCGAGCCTCTGAATCGAGAGTGAGCACCGGATTGGCGGGATATATGTCGAACGTTTCACCATTGTCATGGCTCACGGCAAGACTTTGGGTCTGGCTGTCGCCGGCAGAAGTGTACATTGCAAGAACCGCATCCTTACCGAAGCCAGCACTGTTTTCACGATCTATGGCGGAGCTTCCTGAGAATACCGTGCCTATGCCGTTGGGGAGAATTGCGGCGGGATGGTGTTCCCAGTTGATAAGGTCAGTTGAGGTGGAATGTCCCCACGTCATATTTTGCCATTTTGATCCGAAGGGATTCCATTGGTAATACAGATGCCATACCCCGTCTTTATAGAACATTCCGTTTGGGTCGTTCATCCATCCGTATGAAGGTGTGTGATGGAAAAGGGGGCGGTATTTCTCTCGGTTCTCAGTGTTGAAGGAATCAGAAAGAGTGATGCTGCTCCAGCAAGCATCATCCTGCGCCTCGCGCACCGAGGCGCGGCTATGGTTTGCCACTACGTCAAGAATAACGTTCTTCCCTTTGTAAGGTGACAGATCGAAAGGCACGGTATAATCGGTTTTCGATTTGGCGAGACGCGCATAAAACGTGCGGTCGATTTTTCCGTCTACCAATACATTTATCCGTGCATCATCTATTGATTCCTGAATTGGAAGAATCAGCAGTTTGTCGTCACCCGTTACACGCACATATGTGTGGTTGGGTCCGAGATGGTTGATCTCGATGTCATCGGCGAAGCAAGCGAGTGATGCCGCCGTGATGGTTATTAAGGTTAACCCTTTCCTGAAAATTAAATTCATGAGTTACGTTTTTTTCAGTTCAAAAACAATCTTTTCTTAACTTTGAGAAGTTGTTTAAACTAATTTATGTTATCAAAAACTCTAAAAGTTATAAACTTTATGGCAATCTTTATTAACCTTTTGGGCATCTTTGCCCGTTTTCATCGGAGTCAACCGAGAGGTTGGCTCCTCTTCAACCGACCAAACCTGTTCCAAAATCTTAAAAAATCTTACCATAAAAATTAGTTTAAACAACTTCTGAGTTTTTCTTCGAAAATCATAAAGGCTGCGCATCCGACACAGGAGTAAAACACTCTTTCGGAGTTTGCAGTGCAAATATAGAAATAAAAGAGTGCATACGTATATAAAGATTAGAGCAAGAGATATAACATTTGTTGCATTGGCTGTTTTTTTATAAGAGGATGCAATTTTTTTATAAATAATAGCTATATTTGCGTAGTTAACCTAACATATTTTATGTTTTAACCACCGCATTATGAAAACTCGATTATGGTTTGTTACAATCCTATCTCTTGTCGCAATAAGTCTTTTATCCAATTCTTGCAAAGAGGATACGAAGACATATAAGATAGGGGTTTCGCAGTGCAGCCGTGACGACTGGCGCAACAAGATGAACGAAGAGATTGAAAGGGAGATTCTTGTGCATCCGGAAGCGACGGTTGAGATTCGTTCCGCCGATGACAGCAATGAGAAGCAGATTGCGGATATAGAGTATTTCGCAAATAATGGTTTCGATATACTCATTGTAGCTCCTAATGAGGCGGATGCAATAACACCTGCCATCAAGAAAGTGTACGATAGCGGAATGCCTGTAGTGGTATTCGACCGTAACGTGAACGGACATTGTTACACCGCATTTCAGGGCGCCGACAACGAAAAGCTCGGGGAATCTGCCGCCCGTTATGCTTCAAATCTGATGCATGGCAAAGGAAAAGTAATAGAGCTTTACGGATTGAAAGGTTCCACTCCGGCAATCAGTCGTCATGAAGGATTTCAGAAAGAGATTGATAAGAATCCGGACATTACAATGGTGGCGAGCGTATATGGAAACTGGAATTATGATGATGCACGTCGTCTGGCGGATTCCATGCTGCAGAAACATCCCGATGTCGATTTGATTTATGCCCACAACGACCGCATGGCGATAGCTGCTGCCGATGCTGCGCGTGAGCGCAAGATCACCCCATATATAATAGGTATAGATGCCGCCCCTGAAATCGGGATGAAGGCGGTAAAGGATTCTGTGATAGATGCGACTTTCCTTTATCCCACGGAAGGTCATCGGTTGATACGCACAGCCCTTGCCATTCTTAAAGGTGAGCCTTTTGATTCAATTGCCACTCTTCCGATTCCTTCTGCAGTGAATCTCGAGAATGCCGATATTCTTCTCGTGCAGAACGAATCGTTAAAAGAAGAGACCTCGAAGATGAAGAGTCTCAAATCGGATCTTGACAACTATTGGGACAAGCACTCCGCGCAGACAACGCTGTTTTATGTCAGCATAGCGTTCGTTGTGCTTCTGTGTGTATCGATGTTTCTGCTTCTCAAAGCCTTCTGGCAAAGGCGCAACTATCAGGAAACGTTGCTGCGTAAAAATGAACTGCTGGCAGCGCAACACGAACAGGAGAAGAAACTCAATGAGCAGCTTAGACAAGCCACGCAATCAAAGCTTATGTTTTTCACCAACGTGTCGCATGATCTCCGCACGCCTCTGACATTGATTGCCGAACCGGTGGAGCAACTTGCTGCCGCGAATAATCTGACGCCATCGCAACACACATTGATAAAGATTGCCGATAAAAATGTGAGAATCTTGAAACGCCTTATCAATCAGATTCTTGATTTTCGCACATATGAAAACGGTAAACTTAATGTGAATCTCACGGAAGTGGATTTCAGCGCGCTTGCCTCGGAATGGGTTGATGCTTTCCGCAGCGTTGCACGCAAAAAAGATATAAAGCTTAACGTGGAGATTCCTGAAAATCAGGATTTCAAATTGGCTGTTGATGCTGAGAAGATCGAGCGGGTCGTATATAATCTGATGGCTAATGCTCTGAAATATACTCCTTCAAATGGTAATGTGACATTCAAATGCTCGTGCGATGGAGAAACGCTTCGGTTCTCAGTAAAAGATGATGGTCCCGGCATAGCTGAAGATGATGGAAAACGTATATTTGATAGGTTCTATCAGGTTGACAAGATTCATCCACAGGGAAGTGGAATAGGTCTGTCTCTTGCAAAAGCGTTTGTTGAGCTTCATGGAGGCTCTATCATGCTTGAAAGCGAAGTGGGGAAAGGTTCAGAGTTTTCTGTCGTCATTCCCGTTGCTCATGTCGACAGTAAAACTGATATGCCGTCTACGGTTATAAAGAGTGAAGAAGTTGAAGCGGAATTAGGGGATGTTGATAATGAAAATGTAAAATTTGATAACGAGAAGCCTCTGGTGCTTGTGGTGGATGACAATGAAGACATCCGGTCAATGCTTAAGGAACTTCTTGCAGGGGAATATAACGTGATAGCTGCATCCAACGGCAAAGAGGGGATACGTTTGGCTGCCAGATATGTGCCTGACGTTGTTGTATGTGATGTAATGATGCCTGTAATGGATGGTCTGGAATGCTGCCGCCATATAAAAGAGGAGGTGTCAACTTCTCATGTTCCGGTGCTGATTCTTACCGCATGTTCTATGGATGAGCAAAGGGCGGCAGGATATGAGAGCGGTGCTGACGGATATTTATCCAAACCATTCAACAGTGCGGTGTTGCGCTCTCGGATAGAAAGTCTGATAACGAATCGTCGGCGGATCCGTAACCTTTGGAGTAAAGAAGGTTCGAGAAGTGAGGGGGATCTTGATAAGCCGATTGTGGTCACAAAAGAAAATCGTGTTGCTCCAAAAGATGTGGAAAATGAGTTTTATTCCAGATTTCTTGAGTTGGTTGAGCAGGAAATGGGTAATCCGGAAATGAATGTTGATCAGCTGGCTTCCGAGATGGGACTTGGAAGATCACAGTTCTATCGCAAGATAAAGGCTCTTACCAATTATTCGCCGGTAGAACTTATCCGCAACCTCCGGCTGAAAAGGGCGCGCCATTTACTTACCACCACCGACAAGTCGATTTCTGAAATAGCCTATGAGGTAGGTTTCTCAACCCCCGCCTATTTCTCCAAATGTTATCGCGAAGCGTTTGGAGAAACTCCGACAGATCTTAGGTCGAGGTTATGATTTCAATTCTGTTTGCGGAATTCAAGAGGTGACAAACCGGTTTTACGCCGGAAGAAACGGCACATATATGAGGCATCTTCAAAATTCAGTCGTTCCGCGATTTCGGCAACCGTAAGGGTTGTTTCGAGAAGGTAACTCTTGATCTCCAAAATGATTTGCTGATCGATGAATGCTTTAGGTGTGATTCCGTATGCGCGATGACAGACCTTATTAAGATAGTCGGGGGTGATGCTTAAGGCGTTGGCATAGAAATGTACTGAACGTTCTTTGTGAGAGTGTCTGGTGAGAAGCGACCAAAAACGTGTCGTAATTTCCCAGGCACTGTTTTTATATATTCTTGATTTGTCTTTAAGCTTTTTATCGAGTTCTGTACGTATGGCGATGAAAAGATTATAGACATTATTGTTGATCAGAGTCATGAGATTGGTCGCGCTGATATTTGATAATATCCAATGAATTTGATCCATCCATCCTGACATTAACCGGAATTGTTCGGAAGACAGTTTCAAGATAGGTTCGTGATGAAGATATTCCCAGAAGGTAGCATCCGTGATGCGATAGTATGCCGTTTCAATCACTGTTTCGGACAAGGCGACGTAACAAGTGGAAAAATCTGCAGAAATTTCCGCTACTGAAAAATACACATCGGAGGTGATGATAGCTAAATCTCCTTTGCCGAATGAGGTTTTGTGTAGATTTAACGATACGGAAGCTTCCCCCGAAGTGCATAGGAAACACACACATCCGTTAGTCCTGATTGCCCGTCCGGTGTTTTTCTTCCAATCAGTTATGCCGCTCGACTCATTCGGATAGGTAGGTGATATCATAATCGAATATATTAAAAAACACTTTGAAATTAGTTAATATTTTAATAAAATGGAAATATTAGTATTGAAAAATACCATTATCATGCGGAAAATTACCCCTATTATTCAGTATAAAATATCTATTTTTGCAATCGGTTTATTTTAAACAATTCAACTTTCGCAAATGAAAAGTTGAAGTTTATAAGTTTATTTGCGCTGTGCGCAGTTTATGAGTTTATTTGTTTGATGGGAATAAATATAAACTCAGTCATATTCGCATCTGATAAACTCTTAAACTTTAAGTTGAAGTTTGCGAAACTTAAATTAAACAACTTTTATGAAAGAAAGGAATCTGAACAGAGATAAACTTGATTTTGCAAACGGGAAAATAGGTCCATTGTTCAGGGCGTTGTTTTTCCCTACACTTATAGGGATGATTTTCAATTCGGCTCTTACGGTGATTGACGGTATTTTTGTTGGTCGTGGTGTGGGAGCCGAGGGTATTGCCGCCGTGAATATTGTGGCTCCAATATTTATGGTAGCTACCGGAATTGGATTGATGTTCGGAATTGGTTCTTCAGTGGTGGCGAGCATCCGTTTGTCGGAAAACAATGAAAAGGCAGCGCGAATAATAATGACTCAAGCATTTATTGTAGGATTGCTGCTGTGTGGAATTATTTGTGTTGTTAGCGTTTTAGCTCCTAAATCGGTGGTTTACGCCCTCGGCTGCAGCGAAACGCTTGAGAAAAATGCAGTGGATTATCTGTTGTGGCTATTGCCCGGTTTGTTTTTCCTCTTTATCGAATGCGTCGGAATGATGCTAATCCGTCTTGACGGTTCACCGAAATATGCCATGACGATTCAGATTGTGGCAGCAGTGGTCAACATTGTTCTTGACTGGTATATGGTCTTCCCGCTTGGTTGGGGAGTGATGGGTGCGTCTTTAGCAACATCTATTGCATGTATCATAGGAGGAATCATGGTGCTGATATACTTCATCTGGTTTTCAGACAAATTGCGCTTCTATCGACTTAAGTGTTCTGTAACATCTTTGCTGCTGACACTGCGTAACACAGGCTACATGATAAAGATAGGTTTTGCAACATTCCTGACTGAGCTGGCGATGAGCGTGATGATGCTTACGGGCAATTATATGTTCATATCTCTTCTTGGGGAGGATGGAGTGGCAGCATATGCCATTGCCTGCTATCTTTTCCCGATTGTATTCTCGATTAGCAATGCCGTGGCACAGTCGGCTCAGCCGATTATCAGTTTCAATTACGGGGCGCATATGCCGAAACGTGTAAGTAAGGCACTCCGCGTATCTCTTTTTACCGCATTGATATGTGGTATTACCGTGACATTGTGTCTGTGGCTTGGAGCGAAAGGGATTGTTGCTATGTTTTTGAGTCCGCAGGAAGGGGCATATCAATTGGCGGTTAAAGGATTACCATTGTTTGCAATATGTGCGATATTCTTTGCTTTGAACATAGCCTTCATAGGTTATTACCAGAGTATTGAGAAAGCGGCTGTTTCAACGGTCTATACGCTGCTTAGAGGAGTGGTGTTTCTTGTGCCAAGTTTTATTCTGCTACCCCGCGTGGCTGGGGTTGCAGGTCTATGGCTTGCCATCCCAGTGGCAGAATTCCTGACCTGCATCCTTATTTATTCACGCTATTTTGTTACGCATCGACTAATGTCGCAATAGAAACGTTATCTGCCACCGGCTGTTGAACGATCGGTATTTGCATTGGCATCAATGATTTTTTGTGCGCCGCGTTTCTGTCTTCCCCATTGCAGGTTGTAGCTTATGGAAAGATATGGAATACGCATGTCAATACGCATGTGTTGCTCATTGCTGTTCCATTTACTTAGTGACATGCTTCCCTGATCGTATTTGCCAAAGGGCATGATGATACCGGCACTGAACTGCCAGGATTTCCAGTTGTAGCTCAAATCTATGATATTGAGATCTTCTCCCCATGATATTTTCTCTCCCCATAGATCGCGTTGTGAACGGATATACTGACCTGAGAGAATAAATCCCCAGTGCATAAGCTGTATGGAGACATTTCCGCTCCATGCATTGTTATGATGTGAATAGCATGCACCACGCATACGTTCCATTCTATATTGGAGATATCCGCTTGCCGTAAGCCAGTTCGGAATAATCTCGATTTGCGGGGCAAGGAAGAACGATAAGTTCTGAAGACCTTTGCTGTTTTCGTACGTAGTGATTAGACGATCATCTTCCCATAGAAGAAGAGGGGTAATTGCGTTCGGAGAGGTGAAGGCTCTGATGCCGAAAGAACCGCTTACGCGCGGGAGATTGAATCCATAACGGAAAGTAAGCATATATGAATTTGCCGTTCTGAGATTCTGATTTCCGACGCGCCATTGAAAGCCGTCGAGTTGTTGCGGAACAATATTTGTTTCAGCCAAGGTAGGTGTAGACTGCCATGAAGTAAAATTAAGACGGAAGTTATGGTTTTGGTTCAGTGAATATGTAATTGTTGCCTGAGGACGAGGACTCCAGGAATGGTTTCCCTGATTTGATTCTTTAAAAAGGAAATCGGTGTATTGTACGCCCATACCAGCCGTCGCGGTCCATTTGCCAAAACGGTGGAAATATTCTGCAAAGAGGTAAATCTTATCCTGACGCTGGTGGAATATCAATCCGTTTAAGTTTTCATACTCTGAGCGATTGCGGTTTGCCGTGTATGTAGCGCCAGCAGTGAAGCGGGCATTACTCCAGTTTTTGATATAATCCGCTTCTATGGCGTAAGCCTGATTTCGATCTCGGATGTTCGTGTGTATGTCGTTAAGGTAGTTTGACGTGCCCGGTAGCTGCTCGATATAGTCTGACCATGAGCGACCGAAATACATTGAAGCATTGAAGTCTACGACCAGCATCTGTTTGCGGGCGAAATTCTGTTGGAGATAAAGAGACAGCGAGGGATAGTTTCCTTTATCGCCATATCTTTCGGTAAGCATAATGTCATCATTGCCATTGCTTAGCGACATAAGTCCATTATATTCCGTCTTGTTGTTTAGATGTTGTTGGTTGGTGAACTGAGCCATAAAGACTGTTGTGTCCGGTTTGATGTAACTGTAAGACGCAAAGTAATAAGGCAGCGTGTTGTCTAACCGTCCGGATCGTGGTGTCTCTGATCGGGAGAGTAAGGAGCCGTTGGGATAGGTAAAGGTCTCTTTGTAGTCGCGATAAATTTTTAAGTTTTCCGTTAGCTTACAGCTTCCATATACTTCCCATTGTGAATATCCGACATTGAATTTTGCATCAGCCATATAGAATCCCCATGCTTCGTTGAGGGCAGGTCGCACCTGACCTTGAAATGAACCACCAATGGTTGGATTCGTTACGATGAAATTCAGCACATAGTTGGCACCTCCATAACGTAGTCCCGGATTGTCAATCCATTCCACCCGTTTGATAGTTTCAGGCAAGAGAGCCCGCACTTGATCGATGGTGGATTCACGTCCGTTGATGCGAACCTGAACTGACTGACCGGCAGCTTGAATTGTGCCTAAAGCATCACTGACGTTAAGCGAAGGAATCATAAGATGGTTTAGAAGCTGCATGCCGTTCTTTGCATTTTCCACAGCACTTTTGGACGGATGGTAAACATCCATATCCGCTTTGCGGATAACTTTTGGTGCCTCAATAACAAACTCATTGAGATCATGCGCAGAAACGGAATCTGTGGCTTCGGATTGAGCCGATGCAAGCAAAGGGCAGGAGAGTATGGATAAATGGGAGAGTGTCAATAAAAAGGTAGATATAGTTTTCATCACGAATAAAATTATCGTTTTAATGTCACCATTTATAATGACACAAAATTACTACCTTTTGTGACAACAAATCTCAACATTTGTTGAGAAATGCCTCAAAAATGTTGAGATTTGTTGTTATCGTATGTTGTTTAGCGGGGTTCGAGGCAGGCGTCAAGGGCGGAGGCGAGGGCAGTGCGGTCGAGGTCACGACCGATGAAGACGAGCTTGATCATGCGGTCGCCGTATTCTTCGTCCCAGTCGCGACGGAGTCCGGGTTCTCTTTCCATCATCACCATCAATTCTTCTTCCGGAGCGGTGGCGTACCAGTAGCCGGCTTCTTTAAGATTCTTCTGGATGCCTGCCTGTTCGAAAAGAAGCGACATGTCGCGGTTATGGCTGAAGTATAATACACCTTTTGTGCGTATGATATTTGCGGGCCAGTTTAGGTTCACAAATCTGTCGAATTTTTCGAAATTGAATGGTTGACGACGGAAATATACGTATGTCCCAATTCCATATTCTTCAGCTTCTCCCTCTCCATCATGGTGATGGTGATGATGATCATGATCGTGATGGTGATGATGTTCCTCATGGTCATGATGATGATTCTCGTGTTCATCTTCGTGTTCATGATGGTGATGTTCATGCTCTTCATGCTCATGAAGCTGTTCCTCTGCCGGCTTTTCAATCTCATTCACCCATGTGGCTGAGGTCGCTACATCTTCGAAGTCAAAGAGATGTGTGTTTATAAGTTCATTTAAATCAATGTCGCAGTAATCACATTCGATGATTTTAGCTTTAGGTTGCAATGCGCGTATCACAGCCTTAATATGCGCAGCCTCATCGGCTGTAACCTCAGAGATCTTATTGAGGAGGATAATATTGCAGAATTCTATCTGCTCGATTATAAGATTCTCGATGTCTTCTTCGTCAATACCCTCCTTTTCGAGATTTGCGCCGCAACCGAATTCACTCTTCATACGTAGCGCATCAACAACAGTAACAATGGCGTCAAGTCGCGGACGGATGATGTCAGTGCGTGCCGGGTTTATCATCTGTTCCATAGAGCAGATGGTCTGAGCAATCGGAGCCGGTTCACAAACGCCGCTTGCCTCAATCACGATATAGTCAAAACGGGCGCATTCAATGAGGTCGGAAATCTGTTTGATAAGATCAGTGCGGAGTGTGCAGCAGATGCAACCGTTCTGGAGGGCTACAAGGTCGCCGGAATCATCCTGCCCGACGATTCCTCCTTTCTGGATGAGGTCTGCGTCTATGTTTACTTCGCCTATGTCGTTTACGATTACGGCAAAACGTATGCCTCGCTCATTTGTAAGGATATGGTTAAGGAGCGTGGTTTTGCCGCTTCCAAGATAGCCGGTAAGCAAAAGAACCGGGATTTCATTATTTTCTTTCATAGCTGATGTATTGATAAATGGGACGCATCTGAGAGCGTCCCATTATTTATAACGTAGTAGTTTCGTTTTTGATTAAGATAAATGTCTCTTTAGGGAGGCTACCGCATATGCGGGGATTTGCGGATCGTTTTCTATTTTATCCGCAAGTTCCGCAACAAACGGCAGATGTTTGAGAAGACGGAACGCCAGCATGTCGCTTTCTTCCGGGGTTACCACCGAGCGAAGCAGCTCCAATGCTTTCTCTTCAGTGACTTCTTCGCGTGGATAAAGATAAGTGGCGAGAATCCGCGATTCCCTGACGTCCTTGTCTTCCCACAATGTGTCAGCCAATTCTATCGATGGCTGCTGCTCGCGGGCGATTGCGGCAATCTGTGGAATCTGGAGACCAAAAATCACCTTATAGGGCATTCCCGCTTTCCGCAACGTGTCTGCGATTATTCCGTTGCGGAAAGTGTAGAAACTCTTTTTTATATCTTGCAAAGACACCATCATTTAGCGGAACAGGATTTAGCGGATTTTTTTGTCAGAGGTGAATAATCGCGGCTGAGACGCAACATCTGCTCAACATAATTCTCCGGATAAGATATCTCTATGTCGGTGATTTCACCAGCATTGTTTGTAACAGGAGTATAGACCGGATTGATGAAACCGCGATAGGGAGGTATGTTAAGTGTGGAGAATCTTTGAATAACTTCCTTGTGTAATTTAGGATCGACCTTAACTGCATATTTCTGTATGATATCGTTGCCACCCTTATAATCGCCCTCGCTCTTTATGCGCTGCATCTCTGCAAGAAGATTTCCGATAAGTTCACGCATTTTGGCGTAGTCGTTGATCTTGACGTAGGTCTTGCCACCTTTTTTTGCCAGTTCAACCACGTCTTTGCCACCTTTTGCCTTCTTCTTGCCATGTTCCAGCACCCATTTGGCAATCAGCTGGCGGTTGCGCATATGTGCCTCTTCGACATCGTTGCCCAATTCTATACGGTTGAGCTGAGTCATAAGACCATTCATCATGTATTTATAATATTCAGCCTTATATGCCTCCGGATTATCAAGCAGACCAAGTTCAATGAGCTTCGGATCTGCAAGATAGTAGAGGGCGAAGAGGTCTGCTCTTGCCTCTTCGAGGGTTGAACCGTTCTCTTTCAGGGCATCGGGATCAACACCGGGTAGAAGTTGTCCGGAGCCATGCCCCAGACATTCGTGAAGGTCTGTATGGAGCATATCTGTGACATAGAGATAATCGTCTAAAAGCTTGCGTGTCGGAGCATCAATAACGAATTCTTCATTGAATCCGTTGCCTTGGGATGCCATGGCGTATGCCTCTGTGATGTTTTCTATTGTCACGGATTTTGATCCGTGTGCAGCACGAATCCAGTTTGAGTTCGGCAGGTTGATACCTATTGCTGTGGAGGGGAATGCATCGCCGGCAAGCATTGCCGCTGTGATGGCTTTTGCAGACACACCCTTTACATGAGGCTTACGGAATTTCGGATTTACCGGAGAATGATCCTCAAACCATTGGGCGTTGCTTGAGATCGCTTCCGTGCGTTCAGACGATTTCTTATTCTTGAAATTAACGTATGATTCCCAAGAACCGGTCATGCCGAGAGGGTCGCCATAACTTTCAATAAAGCCATTTACGAAATCAACATCAGATTTTGTGTCTTCAGCCCAAAGGATGGAATATTCATCGAAGAGACGCAGGTCGCCCGTGATATAATAGTCGATCAGCTTTGTGATGTAAGCTTTCTGCGCGTCATTCTCCGCCACACCTTTCGCTTTGTCGAGCCAATAGATGATTTCTGCGATTGCCGGACCATAAAGACCGTTTATTTTATATTTCTGTTCCTTGATCTCTCCATTCTCCTTTACCACCCTTGCGTTAAGACCATAAGAGATTGGTGTGGGGTCATTGGGCTTTTTCATTTTGGCGTAGAATTCCTCAACCTCTGCCTGGGTGACGCCAGGACCATAAAGGTTGTTGGCAGATGTTGCCACAACATCCTGTGTGCCATCTTGGTTTACGCGCTTTGCCATTACCGAAGGATCGAATATCACGGGGATCAGTTCTGCCATCATTTGTTCGCGAGTCTGTCCCGGATTCAGGGGAAGACAGCAGTTATGGAGTTTGCCTACGCGTTCCTCAAAGAATGCCTGCGAAAATTCAGGACGGAATTTGTCGGTGGAATAATGATGGTGGATGCCATTGCCAAACCAAACCTGCTTGAGGTATTTCTCAAAAGCTTTGAAATCTTTTGAGTTGCGGTCGCCGTCATATTTTAGATAGATTTTTTCTAACAGTTGACGGAGTTGCAGATTGTAACGTCCGTTCTGATCCCAGATGATGTCACGTCCCATCTGCGCAGCCTGCGACAGATAATAGAGCATCTTCTTCTGGTTGACAGTAAGATTCTTGAATTCAGGCACTTCATAGCGAAGCACTTCAATGTCGGCGAATCTGTCGACATGATAGTTGAAATTCTTGTTTTCAACGGCATTTGCACCGGCTGATGCCATAGTTGCGATCATTAATGTGGAAAGGATTTTTTTCATATTTTGTTCTTTCTTATTTTGGGGTTATGGGAGTCAATGGGGCGAGATGGGGCTGAATAGGGCTGCATGGGACGAATTACTCTACGTAGAGGACCAGGCCTTTCAGGTATTCACCTTCGGGGTGGGAGATGTCTACAGGGTGGTCGGCAGGTTGAGTGAGCTGATGCAGGATGCGGACTTTGCGTCCTGATTTTGCAGCAGCAGTGAATACCGCCATCCGGAACATATCTTTTGTTATCGCTTGCGAGCAAGAGAATGTGAAAAGCACTCCTCCGCTCTTGATTTTCTCAAATGCCCTTGCGTTGAGTTTGCGGTATCCGATAAGACCATTCTTGATTGCGCCCCGGTGTTTTGCGAATGCCGGCGGGTCAAGTATTATGAGGTCATATTTGTCCGCTTCCATATCGGAAAGGAATTTGAATGCATCCACGTCGTGAGTGTGGTGACGTTCATCGCCAGGGAAATTAAGTGCAATGTTGGCATCGGTCAATGCAACAGCTTTTGAGGATGAATCCACGGAATCCACACTCAATGCGCCACCTCTCATGGCATATACGGAAAAGCCGCCGGTGTAGCAGAACATATTAAGCACGTGCCTCCCTTTTGCGTAATGCTCTAAAAGTTTGCGGTTTTCCCGCTGGTCAACGAAGAATCCTGTCTTTTGTCCTTTGAGCCAGTCGATGTTGAATTGCAATCCGTTTTCAAGAGCAATGTTGCCGTCATAGTTGCCAATCAGATACTCATTATCGGGATCGAGGTGAGCTTTGTAGGGGAGAGTTGTATCACTTTTGTAGTATACATTGCGAATACGCGCATCGGGAAGGAGAGTTAGAGCCTCGGCAATGTCGTGTCGCGCGAAGTGCATTCCAGGGGAATGCGCCTGCATTACGGCGGTATCACCGTATATATCGATCACCAGCCCGGGAAGAAAATCACCCTCGCCATGAACGAGACGGAAGCAGGTGTTGTCTTCGCGGATGAGTCCTAACGTCTGGCGCAAGGCAAAAGCCGATGCCAATCTGCGGCTGAAGAAATCATCCGAGATGCTCTCTACTCCGAATTCAAGTATTCTGACAGCTATGCTGCCTATCTGATAATGACCGGCGCCAAGCACGTTACCCTTGGAATCTGTAACGCAAACCTCATCTCCTTCCTCAAGGTCAGAAGGGAGAGTGGCGATCGCGCCTGAAAACACCCATGGATGGTGGCGCAGAAGTGATTCTTCCTTACCCGGTCTAAGCTTTATGGTTTTCATCAATTTAACATTTAACATTCAACATTCCACATTATTTAAAAAGCCTTACGATATCCATGCCATTGGCATAGACAAGGAGAAGTATCAGCAGCGTCATACCCACTATCTGGGCACGCTCCATGAATTTCTCACTTGGCGGACGACGGAATATAACTTCATAAATAAGGAACATTACGTGTCCTCCATCAAGAGCAGGAATGGGAAGGATATTCATGAACGCGAGTGCTACGGAAAGGAACGCGGCAATATTCCAGAATGCGATCCAGTCCCATTTTTCAGGGAAGATGGATCCGATTGATCCGAAGCCTCCGATGCTGTTGGCTCCCTCTTTGGTGAATACCATCTTCATGGACTTGGCATAGGACGTTAGTTTCTCCGTGCCCATCTCCACTCCACGAGGTATTGACTGGAATATGTTGTAACGTATTTCTTTCGTGTTGAAGAATGCGGAGGGATTGATCTCCAGACCAACTCCCATTTTGGAATTGTCAGAGAGCTTGACAGGTAAAACCAAAGTGTCTGTCTTTGCTTCGGATTTCCGCACAATGGTGAAATCAACAGTCTCGTTATTGTGTCCCTGCAAGCTGTAGAAGAACTCGTCAAGAGAGGGAGTTGACACAGAATCGATGGCAATGATTTCATCTCCCGGGATTATTCCCGCTTTGGCAGCTCCTTCTCCTGGCATCACTTGGGTGATACGTGTCGGCATTCGGTATGCGAAGAAATTTACTGTAGCAGTGTCGCTTTTTGCTTCATCATCAAGAGCAAAGATGAATTTGTCAGGTATTGAAATGCTGACAGTGTCGTGACCATCGCGAAGCACAGTCACCTCCTTTGACTGAATCATTTTGAGCCTGGCTTCCACGGGATTCTCAAGTTTTTCGCCATCAGCGGTGAGTGGAATATCTCCGTTGTGGAATCCAATCTTACGCGCTTCTCCCGAATATGTGAAACCCATTTTTGCATCTTGCACGGGAACGTATTTCTCACCGGTGGCGTATACAAGCCCGGCATATATGATGATTGCAAGCAGGAAGTTGAAAAGTACGCCTGCTATCATTATCAAGAGCCGTTGCCACGCCGGTTTGGAACGGAATTCCCAATCCTGGGCAGGTTTCTTCATCTGCTCGGTATCCATTGATTCATCAATCATACCTGCAATCTTGCAATATCCTCCAAGAGGAAGCCAGCCGATTCCATATTCCGTGTCTCCCCAGAATGATGATTTTTTCTTTTTAGGTGTTTCGGAGTCGTTGCATGTGATCTCCTTTGTTTTTCCGAGACCGCCGTAATATTTCTTAGGTTTCCACTTGAAAAGTTCAATCCAGGGATCAAAGAATATATAGAATTTTTCTACCTTCACTCCAAATATGCGGGCGAAGAAGAAATGACCGAATTCATGAATTATCACAAGAATTGCGAATGCGAGAATAAGCTGTGCAGCTTTTATGAGAAATGTATCCAAGCTTAAATAATGTTTAATGTGTAATGAGTAATGTTTAATTTTGAGGTTTTAGGCTTTAGAATGCTTCGCCGAAATGACCTAACGCCTAATGCCTAACGCCTAATGCCTAATGTCTAACACCTGCCTCCGCACGGGCGCGGGCTTCCGCGTTGGTGCTTACAAGATCTGCGAGAGAGACTTTTGAGATGTAAGGAGTTTCAATCATCACTTTTTCCACCAAACGGGGAATATCCATGAATTTGATCCTGCGGTTTAGGAAAGCTGCAACAGCCACTTCATTGGCGGCATTAAGAATGCAAGGCATATTGCCACCGGCAGCTATTGCTTCAAACGCAAATCTCAAAAGCGGGAATTTCGTCATATCCGGTTCTTCGAATGTCAGATTAGAATATTGTGAAAGTTTCAAAGGTTCTCGAGAGCTCGTGATGCGCTCAGGATAGCTTAGGGCATAACGGATGGGCAGATGCATGTCGGGCACGCCAAGTTGAGCCTTTATTGAACCGTCGATATATTCCACCATCGAATGCACTATCGATTGCGGATGAACGGCGATCTGAATTTTCTCAGGAGGACAATCGAAGAGCCATCGCGCTTCGATCATTTCAAAACCCTTGTTCATCATCGACGCTGAGTCGATCGTTACTTTTGCACCCATGTTCCAGTTGGGATGACGGAGGGCATCGTCAACCGTAACATTCTCTAACTCGGCAAGCGTTTTTGTGCGGAACGGTCCGCCACTTGCCGTCAGGATGATTTTTGCAACATTTTCACGGTTTTCCCCAACAAGACATTGGAATATTGCTGAATGTTCGCTGTCTACGGGTATAATCCGTGAGTCGGACTCTTTAAGCAGAGAGGTGATTACTTCTCCTGCCACTACAAGGGTCTCTTTGTTTGCAAGCGCGATTGTTTTGTTGGCTTCAATAGCCTTTACAGTCGGAATCAGACCGCTGTATCCAACCATAGCAGTGACTACGATGTCTACACCCGGCATCGCTGCTGCTTCAGCGATAGCATCAGCTCCGGCTTCGACACAGACCGGAAGGTCAGACAGAGCCTCCCTCAGTTGAGGGAGGAACTCTTCTCGGGCGATCACAACCCTGTCGGGCATGAATTTGCGAGCCTGGGCGGCAAGAAGTTCCCAATTGCGGGCAGCTGTAAGCACGGATGCGCGGAATCGTTCGGGATGCTCCTCGATTATATCGAGCGTCTGCGTGCCGATTGATCCCGTGGAACCAAGTATCGCAATGTTTTTTATATCATTCATCTCTTTATTTCTATAATGGCTTTTTGAATCCTAATACTTTCCGCGAGGAGCCTCGAATGGGGCATCTTTCACTATTGTGGATTCCGGATTTCCAATATAATCATAGGGAATCAGTGGCAAACCATTATGCCACATCATCACTTCAATGTATCTTCTTCCCTTGCCATCGGGTTTTGGTCCCAAGGCGAGCATTTGTCCTGCAAGCACGGCATCTCCGACAGATACCATTGGCGATCCGAGTCTTGCTATTCGCGTTACGAATCCCTTTGCGTGTTGTATAATCACCACATATCCCCCTTCTGCTGCGGAGTAGTAAGAGGCAAGGATTGAGCCGTCGGCAACACTTTTAACGGATTCATCAGGAGGCATAATGACGTTGCCTTTCTCTTCAGCGCGTGATGAAGCACTGAAGATGCTGCTATCGCTGAGAGGGGAGAACATCATGCCGTCGGCGGCAAGTGGGGCGAGCACAGAAATATTGAATCTCTCCCTCTCCTCCATTGCGTTTACAAATTTACGTTCAAGAGGGGATGGCGGCAAAAGGGAATCCGGCGACATCTCACGCAAGTTTGCAGTCATCACCAGCGAGTCTGCGGTAGGGGTTCGATCAGTGTCAAAAGCCTTGAGGATATTGTCGAGATAATCCTGGTTTTGAGCATATGCCCCGAAGATGGAATCAAGACGCAGGATATTGTCTTCTGTGGCTGATCTTTCGGATTGTTTCATATATCCGGGCAGCAGCGTGCGGAGGGGGGTGACCATTACGATTGCACCCGATATCATAATGAGCACAACCAAAGCCGCTATAGCCCCCGTCCATAACGACAGCGGCGATAGCGTTATATCCGCAAGGTCTTCAAGTCTTGATTCATCCTCGATGCGGATGCGGTATTTTGGATGACGCTTCATTTAGTATCGCGGTTTCGCATCGCGAATTTAATGAAAATAAGTGATATGATAAGGGATTGAGGGAAATTTTTGCATTTCTCATGTTAAAATTTGTCACGGGGAGCAAACAAAATTTTTCCTTGCAGTGTTAGATAGGTAAAAATTGCAAAAAACAATTTAGAAAGTTTTAAAAATTACTTATCTTAAATTAATATTTTATGAAAACAAGAAATCTTTACTACGCGATCGCGCTCTGCGCCGGAACAGCAGCTTTCTGCCTTCCCGCGAACGCACAGGATGTTTTCGTAGATGAAGCTACTACGGTAACTGAATTCACATGCGACAACACCACACGCTACTTCTCCAATTGGCGTAACAATTGGTTTATCGAAGTAGAAGCCGGTATAAACCAGCCTTTCGTAGAACGAGGTAATGCCAAGACTCCCGGTGACAATGTGAACCACCGTAAAATGACTCTTACTTATGGTGTAGGTTTCGGTCGTTGGGTATCTCCTTACATCGGTTTCCGCATCAAGGCTCTTGGAGGTGCATTGCACTGGGATAATCCAATGAGCGCAGCTCAGATGAACGGCTGGAGCCGTGCAAAACATGTTAATCTCCAGGCTGAATTCATGTGGGATATGTTTAACTCTCTTGGTGGAGTGAATGACAACCGCGTATTCTCTATCATTCCGTTCGTAGGTCTTGGTGGTGACGCAACATGGGATTTCCGCGATGCTCAGGGAAATGAACCTGTTGGAACCAACGTATTCAATCGTCACAACAAACCAAAGAGCGTGGCATGGTCTCTTCCTGTATCAGCAGGTTTGCAGTTCCGCTTCCGTCTTTGCGAATATGTTGATTTCTTCGCTGAGGCTCGTGCATCTTTCTATGCCGACACTTGGAACAACAGCGTTCACGGAAACTCAATTGATGCCAATGTAGCAGTTCTCGGTGGTTTCAACTTCAATATCGGTGGCCGTAGCTTCGGCACATTCAACCAGTGTGCATATGTATCTCAGATTGCAGCTCTTAATGGTCAGGTCAATGACCTCCGTGCTCAGCTTCTCGCATGCGGAGAAGAGGTTGCAGCCCTTCAGGCTCAGCTTCCTTGCCCCGAACCCGTGCAGAAAGACTGCGTGAACGCACCTCTTATGACAACTGTCCGCTTCACCATCAATTCAGACAAGATCATGCCTACAGAGGAAGTAAATGTCTACAACATGGCGGAATGGCTTAAAGCTAATCCTGAAGAGAAGGTCGTTATCTGCGGTTATGCCGACAAGGATACCGGTACATCCGAATACAATATGGCCCTCTCAGAGAAACGTGCCAATGCAGTTGCCGATGCTCTTGTAAACACTTACGGAATCAGCCGCGATCGTCTGACAATCAAATATGACGGCTCTTCTGTTCAGCCTTACAGCACCAATGACTGGAACCGTATCGTGATCTTCACCCAGAAATAATAGAAAAGATTCAAAGGTCAGGTAAAGATAAATAATATAATTCTTCGTAACGATGAGGAGTCCCGCTTTTGGCGGGGCTCCTTTTTGTCTATGTCCGTTTTTATGGTTGCAAAACATAAAAAATTACCTACGATTTATTTTGTGGAGTTAAATAAAGTTTGTAAGTTTGCAGCATTGAAACGTATCTCTCGGGCTTTAGGCATTAGGTCTTAGGCATTAGGTCATGGGCATTGGGCTTTAGGTTTGCGAGATCGTAATTCAACATTAAACATTACACATTTAACATTAAATTAAATCTAACCATAAGTCTAAAAAGATTATCATGAACATTAATGAAATCATGGCCAATCTTGAGGCCAAACACCCCGGTGAGAAAGAGTATCTCCAGGCTGTAAGAGAAGTGCTTCTCTCTGTAGAAGAAGTTTACAATCAGCATCCCGAATTCGAGAAGGCTAAGATTATCGAAAGAATGGTTGAGCCTGATCGTATTTTCACTTTCCGTGTATCCTGGGTTGACGACAAAGGTGAGGTTCAGAATAACATCGGTTATCGCGTTCAGTTTAACAACGCTATCGGTCCCTACAAGGGAGGTATCCGTTTCCACGCTTCTGTAAACCTTTCAATCCTCAAATTCCTCGGTTTTGAGCAGACATTTAAAAACGCTCTTACAACTCTGCCGATGGGTGGTGGTAAAGGTGGTTCAGACTTCAGCCCCCGTGGCAAGAGCGATGCAGAGATCATGCGTTTCTGTCAGGCTTTCATCCTTGAGCTTTGGCGCAACCTCGGTCCCGATCGCGATGTTCCCGCCGGTGATATCGGCGTAGGCGGTCGTGAAGTCGGCTATATGTATGGTATGTATAAGAAACTTGCCCGTGAGAATACAGGTACATTCACAGGTAAGGGTCTTTCATTCGGTGGCAGCCGTATTCGTCCCGAGGCAACCGGTTTCGGTGCTCTCTATTACACTCAGGCAATGCTCGCAGACCTTGGTCAGGACATCAAGGGCAAGACCATTGCAATTTCCGGTTTCGGTAATGTTGCATGGGGTGCCGCAACAAAAGCTACAGAACTCGGTGGTAAGGTTGTTACCATCTCCGGTCCTGACGGCTACATCTACGATCCCGCCGGTCTTGATGCTGAGAAAATCGAATACATGCTCGAACTTCGTGCATCCGGCAACGACATCGTTGCTCCTTATGCCGACAAGTTCCCCGGCTCAACATTCTTCGCAGGCAAGAAACCCTGGGAGCAGAAAGTGGATATCGCTCTTCCTTGCGCAACTCAGAACGAGCTTAACGGTGACGATGCGAAGCAGCTTGTTGCCAACAACGTTCTTCTCGTTGCAGAGGTTTCAAACATGGGTTGCACACCCGAAGCTATCGATACATTCATCGAGAACAAGATTCCTTATGGTCCCGGTAAGGCAGTCAATGCAGGCGGCGTAGCTACATCTGGTCTTGAGATGACTCAGGATGCCGAGCATCTGCAGTGGTCGGCAGCTCAGGTTGACGAGAAGCTTCACCAGATCATGCACGACATTCATGAGGCTTGTGTTGAATATGGCAAACAGCCCGATGGATATATCAACTATATGAAGGGTGCCAACATCGCCGGCTTCCTCAAGGTTGCAGACGCAATGATGGCACAGGGCATCATCTAATTGAATTCCTAACCCAACCCAACTATAACCCGAAGGGGCGTTCCGTCAGGAGCGCCCCTTCATTTGTATATAACCGTTTCTTAAATTATCAGTTTATGGTAACCTTAAAAGTTTGATTGCCGATGGTGACAATATAGATGCCTTGGGTAAGCCCTTCAATTACCTTGCCTGTATTGCAGAAGACAAGACTACCATCAATGGTGTATATCCGCACTGTGTCATCGGGATTTCCTCCAAGAATCTCAAGGCAACCTGGTCTGGTAATTATCCTGACATTGCAGCCTTCGGCGTCAATATCGTTTATGTCAGAGCTGTCGCCGACTTTGACTTTACATGTGGCAACATAACCCTCCATAAAGGCAATGGATGCGGTGATTGTAGCCTCACCCTGTTTCTTTGCAAGCACCATCCCGTTTGCATCTACAGATGCGACATCAGGATTGGAAGTAGTCCAGTTGATCTGTAGCCCAGAATTGTCTTGCGGGGATATTAGAGCTGTCAGCTGCTTGGAGTTGTTCTCTTGCATCGTGATCTCTTGCTTGCTGATGGAGAATGAGCTTATACTGATTGGACGCACTTCATTGGAAGTTGATTGTTTGTAATTTTCAACAGCAGTTTGAGGAACATAGACCACAACTGTTTGCCTGAGACCGGCATTCGCAAGGTTGGCAGGGGTCTGCTGCGTGTGAAAATACAAAGCATTGAGATTGGAGGCGGATTGGAACGCATTTTCACCGGTGAATGCCATAAAGGTCTTCGGAAAATCAATGTGGTCCACTCCAGATGAATAGAAAGCACCTTTCCCGATATTTTCGAGTCCTTCGCTGAATCTGATTTCCCGGAGATTGGTGCAGTTACCGAAGACATAATCACCAATGGCAGTGCGGCAGTTTGGTAATGATAGGCTGCTCATTGGAGCGAACCGGAAGGCATGGTTGTCGATCTGTAACGATACAGCTTCTGCACGGGTCTTTTCATCGCGAGATTCAAAAGTAATGTTTTCAAGAGCCGAAAGATTGGAGAATTCGTATTGTCCGATATATTCCACATCTTTCCCTATCACAAGCGATTTAAGATTGCTACATTCATAGAATGGCTGAATAAACCCTTTCCCATTGAAGGATTTTTCGATGTTAGGGATATTGTAATATACGGAATCGAGTGTAGCCACATTGTAAAAAGCTCTGTCTCCTAAATATTCAACATCATCATTAAGCGTAATACTTGTTATACCTGAGCTCCCTTCAAACGCGTTGTTGCCAAAATATTTGCAATTGTCGAGATCAATGTCGCATGAGAAGTTGCATTCCGAGAATGCGGATTGCCCTACGTACTTTATCGGACGAGGAAAGTTATCTATTGTAAGCGGGAATCTATAAAATGCGTATTGTCTGATTTCTAATGGTGTGGAGGATGGCTCTATGATAAGACGTCTCAGATTGGTTCTGATGGAAGCATCATTTAAGAAACTGCCTGGAACCTTCTCTACTTCCGCACCGATAGTGACTGACTCAAGCCCATTGGCTGTAAAAATGCAATATGATTCGTCTTCCTGATCCCAATAATACTGGCTACCGATAATTAGGTTTGGAGAATAAAGTTTCAAATCATACAATGCTGAGCATCCCCAGAAACTTTGTGCGCCCGCATATTTTAAGTGTTTGCCTAAAATTAGAGTGCTGATGTTGGTGTTGCGAAAAGCACGATAGCCGATGTATTCAAGGCTTTCGGGCCAATAACTGATATCAAGTTTAGGACAATCGGAAAAGGCATAGTGACCTATCTGTAGAAGACCATCATTAAGTACCACTTCCTCAAGGTTCTTCATTTCTTGGAAAGAGTAGCAATCATGGTCGTCTTTATTCCCGATGTATCTCAACGAGGAGGGGAATACTATTTTCTTAATCCCATTCACAAATGCTGTCTTCTCAGACCCAGCTCTTGCAACATTCAGTAAGCCTGAAGATATTGCAACAGTACCCTCTTTGAAAGTAAGCTCGCTTACAGGTGTGGGGTTTGAGGCAAGCTGGTAGGCGACTTTTCCGATATAGATTATGTTGTTTTCAGCAGGCTGTTTTAATCCCCATTCCAGAGGGAAGGCATACTCTCCGATGGAGACAAGAGATTCAGGCAGAACTATGGAGGTAAGTGACTGACAGTCATTGAAGGCATAGTTTCCAACGGATTCAAGACCTTCTGGGAGAGTGATGACCTTAAGATTCAAGTTGTTTTTGAATGCCGATGCCCCAATCGTTTTGAGTGCAGAAGAGAATATGATTTCATTGACCTTGGTATATGCAAATGCCCCCGTCGGTATATTCGTTATGTTGCTAAGATCTATAGTTCCTGTTAATGGAACACCTTCAAAAGCATCTTCCCCGATGAACTGTAAATGTTTAAGGTTTATGTAGTTTAGTTTCGTATCTTTGAATGCACAATCCCCGATTTCAATACAAGATTCCGGTAGGGTTATATCCGATATTGCAGATCCCTGGAAGGCGGCATTGCCTATTTTTGTCACTGATGCTGGAACAGAGATTGATTTCAGAGCGCATCCTGCGAAGGCAAGCACTCCTATTTCAGAGGGAGAATCTGGCATGACTATATTTTCAACCATTGATCCGTTGAACATGTACATTCCGATGGCTGGCAGATCCCGGGGCAATATGACACGTGTCAGGTTTTTATTATTAAAGAATCCTCCTGCAAGAGCATTGCTGTAAACTTTATATAAAGTTCCGCTGCCACCAAGTGAGCCGCCGGTGCTGACTGTCTCGATGCGGCATTCATCGGATATATAGAATTGGATCATGATTGCTCCGATTCCCACATCAGATGTGCCTATTTGTGTAGTATTATAAGGAATGTCACTGGCAACCAGTTTCACATTTGATAGATCGAGAATGGTCACACCTGCAATTTTACCAGCACCGGAATTGATATAATTTATGTCGGTTGCGTTGATGTTGCCTGTTATCGTGAGTTCCTTAGGACGCGTTGGAAGATCAAGAAGCATATCCTGTAGCGAGCCAGGTGTGGTCACATCAATGGTCTCGCTTACGAAGGATGTCGGTCGTGTCACTGTAAGCTTATAAGACGCAGATTCCTCTTTCCATGGTCCGTCAGCCTTAGCAGAGGCGGTAATGGTCGTTTCACCTTGGTCAATAATCGTTACCTCTCCTGTCGATGCTTCTACTGTTGCCACATTTATGTCGCTGCTTGAATATCTGATGCCTCCAAGATATCTCCCTTGGAGGGTAGGGGCAGTGAAGTCACTTCCCAAGGTAGCAGTGGCTGAGCTTGACGACCACCGAAGATTTCTTGCTCCAGTGCTGTCATACGTAATGGTAATGCTTCTTATGGTAACAGAAGTACTTGTCCCCTTGTTGAATTGTGTCATCAAGGATATATTGCCCCATGGGGTCGTTGCCGAAGGCTTCTCCCAGACATATGAATCGAATACTTCCCCCTCTTCCAGATTGTTGCTATTATTGAATGGCGTGTCACCAACCTTGGCTTCATAGATATTGAATAGCACTCTGCCGGATGTATTCTCATACGTTATAACTATCTTCGATACATCTGCAAAAGAATTTTTAGAGATGAGATACATTTCAGAGCCGGTAGTATAATCGATGGTAGCGGTTCCAGCCCATTCACGGGGTGTAGTCTCGTCAATATCCAGCAAGCGCCAGTTATTGTTGATTTCCTCGCCCGTGAAAGTCTTTTCGACATATAATTGCGCATGTATTGGCACTACGGCGCAAAACATCATTAACACTAAAATGGTAGAAATGATGCCGGATTTCCTTAATTTGCTCATAATATTAAGTTGTTAAATATTCGAAACATGCATTGTACATGCAAAATAAGGAAAAAGAAATCTTTTTGAAATCACGGTTTTCCGTGAGGAAGTTTAAAAATCAGATAATTATTTAAAAATTTAAATTCCGATTTATCAGGCGCAGCCCAATAAACGCGGATTTTTTTGTTTAAGCATCAAATTGAATATCTGAATTGTTTTATTATAAGTAGGACATCGAAATTATTTAATGAATTAACTAATTTGCGGATCATACTTAAAACAATTTATAGAACCATATGCTATGAGAAGATTATTACGTACTTTAATTGTTTCAGTGATGGCGTTGGTGAATGTTCACGCTATGGCGCAGTATTATGAACTTGCCAATCGTTTGTCTGGACTGATTCAGCCTGCCCTTTCAGGTTCAGTGAACTATAAGGGATTTATTGAGACTTCATATACTCAAGGTCTCGGTCATTATAAAGCCAATTTCCTTACGGTCTCGACATCGCAGGGTTTCCGTTATTCGAATTGGTTTTACATGGGTGTGGGTTTAGGTGTTGATTTCCTTTTTTCGAATGTCAACGACAATTGGGGAGATGATTGGACGGATCCTTCGAATCCGGGAGATGGATTCGATACAAACCATAGCAGCTCCGTAAATGCTGTGATGATACCGTTATTTACTGATTTCCGTTTCAATATCGGAGGTAATCCTGCTAATGGTGAGCCAGGATCAAGTGCCGCATTCTTTATAGACCTTAAGATCGGTTGTTCATTCCTTTGCAGCGATGATTATATCCGCATCAACAATGGTTATCTGACGAATCAGGAATATTTCTATCTGCAGCCATCAATGGGAGTGCGTATACCGCTCAGCAAGAACAATCCAAAGCAAGCCTTTGATATCGGCGTCACCTACAAACTCCTTACATCCAACTACTGGAGCCGCTGGCAACGTAACGTCACCCTCAACAGTATCGGCGTAACCGCCGCTTTCGAATGGTAATTTTCAATTAAAAAACTTAGCTTGTGAAAGTTGAGTCAATCGCTTCGTCGTCACATGTCTGCAAATCGATGTCTTCGATCATGGTGTCGTTGACACGCTGCGATTTCTTGAAGATTACGGCTATCACGATGATGGCGATTATCGCAGTTATCGCGATTGCTATTATCTTTACCCATTGGAAAATCGCTGATTTCTGAAGGTCGGCAAACATTACTTCGTTGCTGAAATAGTCAAGCATGAACCACACGAGCCATGCCATGCAGAGAGGAAGCTCTATTATCATCTGAATCGTGCGCTGCCGCTTCTGGCGGATTAGATATGAGCGGAGGTCGCGGAGGCTCAGACTGTTGATGAGCTTCGACGACACCCTCATCGTCTTAAGGTCTATAATACCGCTGATTATGCATGCTACCGACATCGTGATCGCCAACCACATCGACATGTGCAGTATGTAGCATATCCCGAAGAAGAACAATATCAGGAAGGGGGTGACAATCAGTTCGGCGTTTACAAACCAGTTGAGACTTTTCGAACGCTGTCTCATCACGGTCTGCATCAGTCGGTCGTTTACAATCGCATAGTTATTGAGATCGCTCCTCATTGCTGCCATCTGGTCGCGGAGCTCTTTAAGTTCGTCCATAATTCTTATTTTTAAGGTTGTGGATTGAGGTTTTTTAGTTTCTGGCGGATTCTTACGAGACGCACGCCGAGAGCCTTGACGGAGATGCCGACGATGGCGGCGATTTCCTCGTAAGGCATGTCTTCGAGCCACAGGAGGATAATTGCCCTGTCGAACGGTTCGAGACGTGTGATGCGGTCGTGGAGCATCGCGTTCTGGCGCCCAGAAGGGGAATTTTCGCTGAGGATTTCCAGTGAGACATCAAGAGGCACTGTCTTCACTTTTTTCTTCCGCTTATGCGAAATACACGTGTTGAGACTCACGCGATATACCCACGTTTTGACATTGCTATCGCCGCGAAACCGATCGAATCCCTGCCACATGTTGACCAGTGACTCTTGGAAGAGATCGTCCGCCTCCATCTTCGACGTAGCAAACATGTAGCAGACCGAATAAATCGTGGATTTCTGCTCCATGACAATCCGTTGGAATTCGAGATTCTGATTATTAGCTGTTTTATTCATCACTTTCTTTCGTGCTTTCACACCTTTAGACGCATCTTCTTTCCCAAAACTACATCCTCTCCAAAAAATTTCTTTCCCGCGTTGATATTTATTAATCTGTCAAAGTCGTATCAAGTGTGTTTACAAAAAGTTATTTATTCTTCGATTGCATCGAGGTCGAAGAAAAGTAGTTTGGTATGATCGGTGTCGGCTTCGGAACTTAGTGGCAAGAAATTGTTTTTGAGATAAAATGGTACTGCATTAGTATATGCGTCTACTGTAATAAAACGACAGCCGGTTTTATTGTCAATTACAAAATAAGACTTGATGAAATCAAGAATAAATGTTCCAAGTGACTGTCCTTTCGCGGATAAATCAATGCCAAGTCTGCAAATTTTAGCTGCCGGATAACTTTTGAGACGTTTCTCATTTATAAACCGTTTCTTCCGAAAGCGATTGAATTCAGTTTTATTTTCAAAATCGGAGATTGAAATTCGATCGTTTGCAAGACTGAAAAAGCCAACAACTTTAGTTGAGTCCTTGACTTCAATAACGTATGTGACAGCTAATCGAGCTTGTCGGTAAAGAATTGCTTCATTTAAAATAAAGTCATTCAAATCTCTATCTCCGCAATCAAAAGATAAAACGGTTTCACCTTTTCCGAGACGTCGGATTTGATAGCGTTGTGCTATTTCGGAAGCTGTCATGGTGTTTATTTTACAAACATAGACATAGCAGCGCGATAATTGGCTTCTCGTCTGCAACGGTCTGTGTGTGATTCTTTAGGAGGATTTTTCATTCGTTGCTCAAAACGTTTGGCATCCTCACCAAAAAGTATTGGAGTTTCTTTTATTGGTCGAGCCATAATGAAATGTGTTTAATTATTTATGCAAAGATACAACAAATTTCTTATATAAAAAGCTTTACTCGCCTTATATTTTGACGTATAAGCTATTTGGAGCAGGCGGGGCAGGTGCCGGTTATTATGTAGGTGGCGGAGGTGGGAGTGAAGCCGGAGGGGAGGTCGATGGCGGGAATGGGAGCGGAAGGGAGACAGATGGTCTTGCCGCAGACTGTGCAGTGGAAGTGGGCGTGAAGGTCATCGTGGTCGAGATGGCTGTCGTGAGAGTGTGTATTTTCGTGATCGTTCGAGTGGGAATGTGCAGCACGACACATCTCATATTTCGCCGAGCCACTGCCATCGTCAATGATATGTACGAGTCCTTTTTCCGTGAATAATGCAAGAGCACGGGTGATTGATGAGCGGTCAACCGTGTCAAGACATGTCTCTATGTCGAGTGCTGAGATCGGGTGCGTGGTATTGTCGAGAACCGACAATATCAGGTTACGCACCGCCGTAGGGCGTACGCCATGAGATTTCATCCTATTTTCAAGAGACATGTCCATAACCAAAACTTACTTATTTTATCAACGCTAAATATCCCGGTTTATTTGCGTAGACGGAGAAGTGTCCAGAGTATTGTGATGAGGGTTACGCCGGTATCTGCAAAAACGGCTGCCCAAAGTGAGGCAATCCCGAATGCGCCGAGAATCATTACCAATGCTTTGACTCCGATTGCAAAGGTGACATTCTCTGTCACGACCCTTCTTACTTTTCTTGCAAGCGTTATCGCCTCCGGCAATTTCTCAAGATTATCTCCAGCAATCACTACATCACTGCTCTGCATTGCTACATCTGTGCCAAGTGTGCCCATCGCCACTCCGACATTTGCAGCAGCTATTGCCGGGGCATCATTGATGCCGTCGCCCACAAAAGCAACCTTATGTCCTTGCTGAATAAGTTCGGAAATAATATTTTTCTTATCTTCCGGAAGGAGAGAGGCATGGCTTTTGTCTGCTCCAATCTCCTTTGCAACGCGTTTAACCGCTTCCTCTCTATCCCCTGATAATATCTCTACCGATCTTATCCCAAGGTCATGAAGGCGGCGAATAGCATCGGCTGCTTCCGGTTTGACAGTGTCGAGTAGATATATAGAGCCTATGTATTTGCCGTCAAGGGCAACACATATTTCTGTTGCATCAGAATTTGCTGCAGGCACATCAGTTTTCATGCGGTGCATAAGTGTTCGCGAGCCTGCAGCAGCTTCCTTTCCTCCAATCATACCTGTGATGCCGTGGGAAACGGTTTTGACATCTGAAGCCGTCGGTTCTTCAATGCCATCAGCTTTCGCCTGAGATAGTATTGCCTCCGCAAGGGGATGGCTCGATTCCGCATCGAGGGCTGCCGCAACTGAGAGTACCTGGCTTTTGTCGATGCCTTCCGCCGGTGCTATGGCTGAGATATGGAATTTTCCTGTTGTGAGCGTGCCGGTCTTGTCAAACACCACGGTATCAACGTCCCTCATGCCGTCAACATATTTGGAACCCTTGAAGAGGAGTCCGCGACGCGAAGCGTTCCCCAGCGACGCGAAATAGCTGAGCGGTATGCTGACAACAAGTGCACAAGGGCAAGAGCATACAAGGAATACGAGAGAACGGCGCATCCATTTCATCCAGTCAAACGCATTGCCATTGACAACATCAACTATCCAAGGGATGAAGAAGACAAGAAGGGCAAGGATAAAGACCACCGGGGTGTACCACTTCGTGATTCTGCGCAAAAGATTCTCTGTAGGCGATTTCGTGGCTTGTGCCTCCTCTATCATTTTCATTATGCGGCTCATGGAAGAGTCGGAGAATGCACGCAATGTCTTCAATTCAATTGCTTGGTCAACAGGAATCATGCCTGAGGATATCTCCTCTCCCGGTTTATATGCACGGGGCACGGATTCCCCGGTGATTGCCGACGTGTCAAACTCCACATCATGATCTCCCATTAGAGTTGCGTCTATCGCTACTCTTTCACCCGGTTTTACTAACAATATAGATCCCGGCTTGAGATCTTTGGGACTGACTTTGCTCAATATGCCGTTTTCCTTTACTGTCGCTTCATCAGGCAGCTTGCCGAGTAGAGCCTTTATGCGTCGCTTCACATCATCGGATGCCGAGTTTTCCAACTTTTCTCCGAATGAATAAAAGAGAAGCACCGCCACTCCCTCCGGATATTCTCCGATGACGAATGCCCCCACAGTTGCGGCAACCATAAGAGTAAACTCATTCATAAAACTACCCTTTGTCCAGGATTCCACCATCTCTCTGACCACCGGAAATCCTACGGGTATAAGTGCGAGAAGATAAAGGATAATTTCAGCAATATTGAGCTTTATGCCGCAAGCATCGGCTATCCGGTTCAAAATGCCGGAATGCTCCAGAATAAGGGTAATGAGGAGGAGCATGCCGGAGAAAATTTCCACCTTGTATGTTGAATGATTATGACAATGTTCACACATAACTGAATCTTTGATGTTATAACAAATTTGCAGCGTCACAATATATTGTGACGCTGCAAATTTATATAATTCAAAGTGCACATAGTGTGCAAAATCATTCTCTTGAAGATAGGGATAATCTTGCAAATATAACCGGTTGTCGGGTTTTGTGTGATACCAATGAATATGATGAATCCGAGTCCGAGGAATTGTGCCGCAAGATACTCACTGTGTCGCCGAAACTACCTTCATGGAGAAACGACAGTTCAAGACGTTTGACGAAATTCCTGTCGAAATCCGCGAGGGTATATTGATTGAGGAGAATTGTGATATATCTCACAGTATTGACATGACGATAAAAATCTATGTCATTATATTTGAATGTATATTCAGCATCGGGAGAATTTGCCTTGAGCGCACGGGCAGGTATATTCTCAACAGGTGTGTCAAAAGGCATGATCTCAACGTGTTTTGCCTGCGGAGCTATAGGACATTCCTTATCTGTTACCGCATCTTCGGGCAATGACAGATGGGAAAGTCCGAAATTGTCATGGGTGTTCATATCCAGCACCATCCAGACAGACCTTGCGTAGCCTAACACATTTCCCTCCTGATCTTCGACAGAGAAATCACGAGTGGAGAAATGGCGGTTCCAGTTTTCCACCCATGTGCTGATTGTATAGGATGTGTTGCATGCTGGATAGTGTGTCATCTCAAGAGTAAGGCGAGAGAGGACCCATCCGGCTCCGAGATGTGCCATTGTTGGATTACCTATCCCCAGTGCGTTTGCATGGGCAGTTGCAATCTCAATTATATTGCTCACCAGAACATTCACGGCAAGTTCTCCTTCCGGATTTGATTCGTTAGCAGAATTGAAGAAAGTTTGAGTATGAATCATTGCAATGAATTAACTTATAAACTGCGCTCTGCGCAATTAAACTTATAAACCTCAACTTTTTGCTTGTAAAAGTTGAATTTCTTATTTTACTCCGGCAAGAGTTATTATTTCTGATGGAGAGGTCACTATATTGTCTGCATATGCCCCGCGGAGTTCAGACACAGGACGGAAGCCCCATGTCACTCCAACTGAATCAATGCAGGCGCGTCTTGCAGTCTCCATATCCACGGCAGAATCACCTACGTAAAGCACATCTGATTTCGGTGTGGGATATTTGTTGAGGATGGCGAAAACAATTGAAGGATCCGGTTTCACAGGGCGGTCTTCAATCTGTCCCATTATCGCCACAAACGGAATACCCGGAAAGAAATGGGGTATGATCCTGTCGACGGCAGACTGATATTTATTTGATGCAACCGCTATCGCCACTCCATTCTCATGGAGTTTTGTCAGAAGTTCCGGTATTCCGGGATAGGGAGTGGTATGGTCTGTGGAGTGTTCGTCGTAATATTCGCGAAAGAGCTCCAGCAGCCGGTCTATCGTTGTCTTGTCGGCATCCGGCTCAGCGCGTTCTATGAGTTTACGAACGCCGTTTCCTACCATGTAATTATATGTTGCGAGAGCATGTTCGGAATATCCCATTGTACGCAGCGCATAGTTGCACGCATCACCGAGGTCGGCGATGGTATTCAGTAGAGTTCCGTCAAGGTCAAATATCACTAATTTTTTCATAATCAGAATGGATATCCGATGGAGAAATGGAAAGAATGGTCGCGGTGCCAGTCGGGATGAATCAAGGGCCAGGGTTCTTGTCCCATTGCCGGGTTATGCGCTTTCATACCCATATCGAATCGGAGTAAGAAATAATTGAAGTCAAGACGCAGACCGATGCCATAGGCTGCGGCTATCTCTTTATAAAACGAATTAAACTTGAACATTCCTCCGGGCTGGTTGGGATAATTATGGATTGTCCATATATTTCCTGCATCAGCGAAAACGGCTCCTTCAAGAATCCAGAACAGTTTCGCCCGGTATTCCACGCTCAGATCAATGCGAATGTCGCCACATTGGTTTATAAAGTCGCTTACGGAATTAGTTCCCGGAAAACGTCCCGGACCGAGCGTGCGGACATCCCATCCTCTCACTCCGTTTGCTCCTCCTCCATAGAAACGTTTCTCGAATGGCAGCACTGCCGAATTGCCATAAGGCACACCCACGCCCAGTCCGAAACGGCACGCCAGTGAATTGCGCGTATCGAAAATATGAAGGTAGGAGAAATCTCCGTCTATCTTTGCATATTGTGAATAGTGGATTCCAAACACTTTATAGGGTTGGGAATGGAAATCGGAACGATGGTTGAAGATGCTGCTCAACGCAAAAAGGAAATTACCCGCCACTTCCGCATTTACCCGGACTGTATAGATGTTGCTCTGAAGAGAACGCAACCATGGAGTCTGTTGCCGTTTGTTGGTATGGTAGAAACTATAGCCAAGTCGCATTATGAAGTGATCCTCATAACTATAACGCAGAAGAGGATTGTCGGGTGCTATTTCGTCAAGAAAGTCGTTGGTACTTTCCGGGAGATACACATAATTGATGTCAATTGGCGTGAAGGTATGCCTGTTGCGGTTGAACCGTTCCGACCATTTATAGCTCCAGCCTGCAGTGGAGATAATGCGGGTATATTCCGGTCGCTCCTGATAGTTCATGGAGACATTGAATTCGGTAGTAGCCTTGATGCGCCGTTTGAAACTTTCTCTGAGGAGGGGAGCCTTGAATTTAGGGAAATTGATACCCACTTCCGCGCCGAGTTCAAGATAGCGGTCGTGGATCAGTCCGCTGAGATTGCCACTCAGCGATTCATAAGCGCCACGTAGCTTGGCAGTGAGCGTTTCCGATCCTTTGGCCAGATTGCGGTGTGAATAACTCAATCCGGCAGCCACACCTAAATCGCCTTCGGAGTTTGTGCCCTCCAGTTCGGCAGAAAAACTCTGGCTCTTTCCGGGAGTCAGGAGAATATAGGCGTCAAGCATCCCCAGGTCACCAAGTGAGCCGACAGGATTGAACCGAATGTTTATGAATTTTAGTATAGTGAGCCTTCCGAGAGCAGAATATGTATTGTTGACATCGCGAAGACTGTATTTTTTCCCTTGTCGAATGAAACAGTTGTCATAAAGCACACTGGGTCGGAGATAACGCTTTGCTCCGTATAAGATGGTTATGTCCTTATAGTTTACGGTGTCAACAGCATGATAATGGCGATAATCTTCCGTCACACCGGGATCATAATCCATTATATAATATATATTCTTTACGACATATTCTTTGTGTGTATCGATCAGATAATTAGGCGAATCGGAGGGGTAGGCTGGCTTTACGGTCATGGTGAGATCCACGTCGTAAGATCCTTCCGTGGTGTCTGCATTGAAGGTGATAAACTCTTTCCCGAATGCATAATAGCCATGATTGCGGAGACGAGTGGTCAGAAGATCCCGTTGAGTTTCAAGCAAAGAGATATCGAGCGGATCCCCGGGACGCACAGTGAAGTGGTTGGAATCCTGCATGATGAGCTGGCGCAGAGTGTCATTAGGAAATGCATAATCAACTGTGCGTATTATGTGAGGTTTACCTGCGGACAGGTCATACTCAACCCTCATTTTGCGTTTTTTGCGGTTGGCAACAGTATCAATGGATACCGAGGCATCAAGGAATCCTGCATTCACCATCGCCTTGCGTAATTGCTCGGCATCGGATAGAGACGTTGTTGAATCGAAAATCACGGGAGCTTCACCAAGTTTGCGTATCCAGCGGTTCCACCATTTTGTTGAGTCTTTGCCGCTCATATTGTATATCCCGAGACGGAATTTAGTAGACCACAGCATCTTGTGATTGGGTTGCATGCGCACATATGTCATCAGCTGCTGCTCATTGAGGCGTCCTGTTGAATCGTTAAGGTGTATTTTTACGTCGTCAAGAAGAAATTTCCCCTCCGGCACATGACGAGCCGACGAACATCCCGACAGCAATGCTACTGCCAGCAATATAGCCGACAGCATCAAGAGCAGATATTTTAAGGAAATTTTATTCACAATGCAAAATTAGTCAAACTTAATTCTTTTTGCCAAATTCCGGTTCGATTTTCACACCGAGACACACTGCAAATGTAGCAGCGCAGCAAAGCATCACCCACCAGAAGAAATTGACATATCCCTGAGGTCCGTCGGCTCCGAATATGTGATACTGAGCGAAGGTGTCGTGAAGCCACCCCGCTGCCATCCCCGGCAGCATCATCCCCAAAGCCATGAAAGCGGTGCAGAACGCATAATGGGATGTTTTGCTTTCACCACGGCTGAAGTATATCAGATAAAGCATGAATGCCGTGAATCCAAAGCCGTAGCCAAACTGCTCGATGAATATGGCAGTGCAGATAAGGATAAAATTATCGGGTTGCCACATAGCCAATCCGCAGTAGAAAACACACGGCAGAGTAAGGGCGAGAGCCATCGGCCACAGCCACTTCTTTAATCCTCCGCGAGAAATCGCTATTCCCCCAAGTATTCCCCCTGCAAGCAATGCCACCACTCCAACCGTGCCGTTTACAAAACCGACTTCGGATGTGGTCAGAGCAAGTCCCCCGGCTTCGCGAGGAGACACAAGGAATGGCTGCACCAGTTTCAGACACATTGCCTCAGGCAATCTGTATAGCAACATAAAAAGAAGGGCGGAAACGATGTGTGGTTTTTCGAAAAACGTTACGAAAGTTCTTCCGAAATCCCGTAATATTGTTTTGGGCGTTACTCCCGGCATCGGTTTGTCGCCTTCCGGTCTCGGCATGAAGCGGGTATGGTATAGTCCTATAAGTAGAAATATGAGCCCGAGAAGAAGGAACACGCGTGACCATGCGGCAGATACCGATTCGCAATGCAATTCCAGATAACCTGCGAGCATTACAAGTCCACCCTGTCCGATCACGGAGGCAATACGGTAGAATGTGGATCTCACCCCTACGAAAGCTGCCTGATCATGAGCCGGCAGCTCAATCATGTAATATCCATCCGCCGCAATGTCGTGGGTTGCTGAAAAAAATGCAGTTAGCCAGAAGAAAATGAGAGTGGAAGTGAAAAAGAATGATGTTGGCAGCAACAGTCCGATGGCAGCAAGTGAGAATGCCATAAGAAACTGCATCGCAATAGTCCAGGCGCGTTTGGTCTTTATAAGATCAATGAAAGGACTCCAGAAGGGCTTTATTACCCATGGAAGATACAGCCAGCCGGTAAAGAAAGCCATTTCTGCCAGTCCGATTCCCATATTGTGGTACATCAGCACTGTCAACGTGTTGACTGCAAAATAGGGGAGACCTTCGGCAATATATGTTGTGGGAATCCAGAGCCATGGTGAAGATTTCCCGGTGGGAGGCGTATATGTCGCTGTTTCAGTCATATCAGTCTAATAAATTTTCCGGAGGTCTGAAGTTCGCTTTTATTTCCTCAGGTAGCGGTTCTGCAAAAGCCGTTTCGGCATAAATGCGGGATATGATTTCAGGTGAGAGTCGCCGGAAATCCTCTTCACGGGGCACAATTATAAGACCTGCCATGTCGACGGCTCCCGGGCTGATCATGTATCTTTCTCCCTCAGGAAGGAAATATAGCGATGGCCGGTGGGCACGTCGGGGCACTATCACTATCCGCAGGAATCCGGAATCGGAAATCCAGAAGAAAGCGTTTATAAGCCCTGTGTCTTTTTCTCCCGTCGTGCTGTCAATTCCGAATGCTGTCAAAGCGCGTGAGAGATTGAACATTCCCGGTAACCCCGGTTTTATGATTGCGCTCATAAAGTTGAACGGAAGATCCAATCCATACTCTTCACTGCTCATCCATCCCCCTCTTTTTTCAGGATGATGCTTCTCCACGAGATCAACTATGGGAAGTTCGGATTTGAGCATTGCCTGACAATGTAGATGGTCCGGTGCTGAGGCTCCGGCACGGGCACCATTATAAAAAAATATCAAGGATGGAGCATTCTCTGCCATTATCGCCATATCAGCAGGAATTTCTGCTTGAGGAATATGCTTGGTAGATGCAATTGTGAAATGCACCGGTAAAATAGGGAAGGGGTTGACGAGAAGTTCCCACTCCTCCGTAGGCCATATTCCAGACATCTGCTCTTCTGGACGGTTTGCCTTGCATAGGAAGCAGCTGCGTTTGGAGATGGATTCCTTATCGACAGACGCACCTGTAGAACGGATACGTGCCGGATTCAATTGAGCCGCAACCGGGAAATTGCCTAACGGCATCGGCTTGCGCTCGATCTCCCGTAGGCGATCGAAATTTACTTTCGCCTCTTGCCACGTTTGCAACTGAGCTTCGATAAGGTCATTGATATGGTCGATAGATAATGTCTGCATACCGCCTGTGAATTAAAATTGAATGTCAGAGTCGTCACCATCGAAATCGTCGAAATCATCCTCATCTTCTTCGTCCTCGTTCCATGAATCCCCTCTGTCGTGTCCGGGTCCCATCAATGCTCCTAAATCGGGGATTGGCAGTCCCGGCATAGGTCTGCTCTGCATGTTCTGGCGCACACGTGCCATAAGTTCGATTGATCTGAGGCAATCTTTGTAATTATTATTGGCGTTAGTCTTTTCGATGGAGAGTGCGGCATCGGAATTTCCCTCCCATCGGCGGCAAAGATACAGGGGTTCATAAATCCTGCCGATGCTATATTCCCGGCTAATTCTCAATGCCATGGCGTAATCCTCTCCGTAGCTGACGTTAGGAAACAGGAAGCGTCGTGCCACCGGAGTAAAGAATGCGCGTGGCGCGCCGAATCCGTTTATGCGCAATGCATTGTTCGGACCATTAGTGTCTGTCCACTCATCATGGCTTATAAGTCCAGGCGGAATAGGATTCCCATCGAAATCAACCATCATATAGCTTCCGATAACCATGCCGAAATTGCCGGCACGGAACCGGTTGACGATTGTTTTCAAAACATCTGGAGAATTATATAGATCATCAGAGTCGAGTTGCACGGCAAAACGTCCGCAATGTTCGGAAAGCAGGGCGCGGTTCCAACATCCTCCGATTCCAAGGTTCTCTTCCACACCTACCTTAATGAGTACAAAACGAGGATCTTTTACGTCCTCAAGAAGTTCGCGTGTTCCATCTGTCGACTCATTATCCACAACGATAACGTTGAACGGGAAATCGCATTCCTGACTTAATGCTGAATTGACAGCGTCCATCACAGTGCGTACGCGGTTCCTTACCGGTATCACCACAGATGCCTCTACGGGAAATTTCTCTGCGTCATAATCAACGGTGGTCGATTCCGGTATCACAAGTCCGTCGATCTGTCTAAGATGATCTGTAAGGGCCTTCTCCATCTGGAGTTGGTATTCCCGGTTGCGAGGATCTACATAGTCATGCTGCTTTTCACCGCTTTTACGATAATCCACGCGGGTTGCGGTGTAAAGATATTCGGGAATCATCGCCATCATCTTGCCGATTGTGATGCGCAGGCGCAATGCATACCATCCGCCATCGAGCATTTCCGATTCCTCACTTGTGAAATCTTCTGTCGCAGAGAGCACATCAGCTGCATTCAGCAGCACAAGGGGACCGAAGTCGAAATCATCACGCACTGATCCAGGCTGGTAATCATTGACGGGGTGAAGCATCAGACTCCCGTCTTCATTACGTTCGCGGAAATAGGAATACGTAAGCGTTGAATCTATTTCCGATGCTATTTCCGTGTAACGGTGTATGCAGTCAGGATCGAGTTCTATCTCTCTGTCGTCGAGTTGTACGAGCACATATTGCTCCAGTGGAGCGTGAAAGATCGCTTCGCGGAGATCATTGACGTTGGTGAATCTTATGATGGTCATAACTTATAGAGGTAAAAGGTTAAAGGGGAGAGGTAAGAGGTTAAAGGGGGAGGTCAGTGTTTCTTGAGGAAGTCGGCGATGATGCGGTCTCGGTCGTAACTTTCAGTGATTGTTTCCAATGGAATGGAAAGGATCATGTTGTGGCTGCGTCCTCGGTCAATGACATATCCCGCGGGTTGGTCGGTATCGGTAAATGTGAATATCTCTTCTGCTTTCGCACCTGGAGCAGGAGCAAGAGCATCGGGATTCTGAACAATGTAGCATTTATCGTTAAGGGTGTTTGAATATCGTATTGTTCTGCCATCGGAAGCTCGTAACTGCCCGGAGCGTGTTTTGACCGGGCATCCTTCCGGAGTCTCTGCAGGAACAACTCCAATTACGACTTCGCCAAATTGACGATCGCCTTCACCATATCTGTAGCTGAATATGTCGGAAACCACATTCTCGCCGCTGATAAGCAGATTGCCCCCGTGGTCGGAAAAAATCTGCAATTCTCTCTCAAGTTCAGGAGTAAATGTCTTGAAATTCACACCGCTTTTGCCATTACCGACGATGCCTGCTTTCTGTTTGCCGAGAATAAGGTCTATGTTCTTGTAATTAGATAGTTTTACATCTCCTGATTCTACAGCTCCGACACTCGCGGATACAAATCCATAGCCGGCATTTGCAATGGATTCACCGTGAATGTAGGGATAGTCGAAAGTATTCCCGGCAATTATCTGCGTAGTATAGTTTGTTGCGCTTCTTCCGAACGATTCACCGGCATTACGGTTGAATTCCATTTGGTCTCCGGTAAACGCTATGTCTCTTATGTAGGGCACTCCAAAATCATTTTCTGCATCAAATCCGGCTCGATTGCCATCTTTGAAATTCGAAGGTCCACTGATTCTGGTGAATCCGTTGATAATCAGCACAGGCTTTGTAGCTCCGGGAGATTCGCGTAGCGCGAGGGTCTCAGAGGGGAAAGACTGACCTCCTCTGTTAAGTGCTATTATGCGGAAACTGTGAATCTCATTGTCGGCGACTTTCAGGTCATAGTGAGTTTTGGATGTTTCGCCAATTTTGTGAAATCCAAGTTCTCCTTGGTTGCGTGAGAGAATCACGTATTTGTCAGGCATCGCTGTTTCCTCAAGGGGGTCGGGAGTGGGCTGCCAACTGAGCCTGTAAAGATTTTTCTTTTCGCGGGTAATTGCAAAATTCTTTACGGGTAAGGGCTGGATCACAAGCTCTCTGTCCTTACGTTCCGCAAGGAATCGTGCTATGCCCTTGTAGATTGCTCTCCCCACGGTGAATTTAAATGTCGGGTCAAGACCATACATCATATCTGCGAAATTCTGATGGCTCATCAGTTCAATGAGTGTTGTCGGCACTTCCGGCACTCTCGCCTCCACATATGATTTATCCCACATGGAGCGGCGTGTCCATGATGGTTCATACTGGCGTCGGATGTCGTTGGAAATTTGTCGCATCACCAGATCAGTAAGCATACGGGAGTTGATGCGGGGGGTTCCGTCGCGATATGAATCACCATTTTGAGAGAAATAGATTCCAAGTGTTCCCACGAAAGAATCATCAGCCCTTTTGCCTGCATCGCTGTGGAGAGCGAATGCCATGTCGACAGGTATGTTTAGACCCTCACGGTTGGGAAGCACCCTCGACCCTCCGGCAAGATAATTTACCCAAAGCCCTCGCGATGTATAGTCATCCTTGTAGTCGTCGGAGCCGTGATAAGGCGCGTACACTGGTTCGGGAAATCCAGCCCACTGGAGCCAATAGCGTGCTCCTTCAAGGAAACGAGGCATCCCTGAGGTGCGGAATGTCGGTGCCCGTCTCGGAGTGAGGGGTGTCATCGGCTCTGCGGGAACGGAAGTATCGGCAGGTTTGGTGTCAGGGGTTTCGTCAGTTTCATCGCCCTCATTCTCATTTTCGCCCACTGTTTCCTCATCCTCTTCATCTTCTTCTTCTTCCTCCTCATTTTCGGCAACTTCCTCTTCGCCTTCCGGCTCAGCACGGTTAGAAAGATTTGAAGAAGGCTCTTCGGGGGTGGAGGGATCGTAATAGATGTCGGAGCGACGGTCGGAGCGGGCTATGTTGCCCATGCCTCCCCCGATCTTCACTGCGTCTGCGGTGATGACCATTCCTTCCCCTTTGTCAGAGAGGTTTGTGAGAGTTACGACTGGTTCCGTATCGCTGTAACCTTTCGTGAGTGGGAATGTTCCAAGATATATCCATGTGCCGCCACCCATGGCCTGGTTTACGCGGAATTCCTTGCTGCCTCCGGAATAATTGACGGTATAATGGGCATCTTCCGAAGAATTTGGGAAAGATTTGTAGCTCACATATACAGCATATTCTCCATCTTCCGGAATGTCGGCATACCAAGCTGCAACCGATGGCTTGCCACCTGTTATGGTTGATGTTTGCCTGTATGTGCCGTTTTCAAATGGATTTTCGGTGTCACGGAAATCGGGGAGATCATAGATGAAACCTTCAAGATCACCTGTGACCCATTGTTTTGACCCTGTCATTTCCTTGTAATATGGTTGTGAGTATATCTGACCACCCTCATACGTGTCGTTGTCGACAATCACCTCGTTACGGTTTATGTCGCGTTCTCGTGGCAACATCACATATGCTCCGGCATTTTCAAGCATTGGCACGACATAGGGAAGGATATAGCTCATGGTGTAGGTGTCTTCCACCGACTGGAAGAGGAACGGGCGTTGCCATGTCCATGCCCCGGATCCCGGTTTGAAGTATCTTCCATGTGAATGCCAGAGTGCCACGATATCATTCTCCATTCCTTTGTCGGTTTTCCCATATGGATGTGCTTCCACAACAAAAGGGGGATTCTTGCGGAATTTCTCAGGGAGTTTGTCGACTTTGGTTATATAATATGCGAGCGACCGCGAACCCACGTTGAGATTGACGCGATAATCGGAGATGGAATCCGGCAGGGCTGCTTGCGCGTGAAAGGCGAGAGAGTCAATCAGTTCGCGTGTTACGGGGAGGTAAGTGAAATTCTCGTTGAGACTCACTTTCGCCACTTTTGCCATCTTATCCGGCTTCACGCTGTTTACACGCAGTCCACCGGGATTCAGATTGGCAGGAATCCATTCGAGCAGCCGCTCGTTGACGGTTAGTGTCAGAGTGTCGTTTGACGGTTGCTCGGGTGGTGGTACCACTACCTTGACAGTGCGTCGTGAATACTTCTTTGATCTTGTGGATCTCTTTTTGCGTGTTGACCTTTTCTTTCTTGAAGATCTCTTTTTAGAACTCTTTTTTGTAGATTTCTTTGAAGAAGTCTGTGTCGTTTTTGCTTTTGAGCGTTTTTTTGCGGCGTAAGATTCGGTCGTGTCAAAACCGGCTATTGCCACTATTATTGCTATGATTATATATAAGAATCTGCGAAATTTCATTTTTTTCTACTTGTCAGACTACAAAATTAATCAAAAAACGGCTGCAATGCAAGTGAAGAAAGACTCTTCTCAAAACGTCCGTTGTAAAATTTGTTAAATCGCGATTATTGTGTTAACTTCGCATTCACGAAGCCCATTGTAGTAAAAAATGCGGCAAAGGTTAAGCTTGTGAATTCAAAGAATTATAATTACCTAAAAAATATAATAATGGCAACAAAACCTTTTCACTATCAGGAAATGTTTCCGCTCGGTCCGGACACTACCGAGTATCAGCTCATTACAAAAGACCATGTAAAAGTAGAGAACTGGAATGGTCATGAAATGCTCGTAGTGGATCCAGAAGCTCTCACTCTTCTGGCAAATGTGGCATCACACAATTGCTCGTTCATGCTTCGTCGCGAACACAATGAGATGGTAGCCAAAATCCTTCATGATCCCGAGGCTTCTGAAAACGACAAATACGTGGCTCTTACGATGCTTCGTAATGCTGAAGTCGCAGCAAAAGGGGTGCTACCTTTCTGTCAGGATACGGGCACATCCATCTGCGCCGGTTATAAAGGTCAGCAGGTATGGACAGGATGTGATGACGAAGAGAAAATTTCCGAGGGTGTTTACAAAACTTATACCGAGAATAATCTGCGTTATTCCCAGAATGCACCCCTCACCATGTATGATGAGGTTAACACCGGATGCAACCTTCCGGCTCAGATAGAGATACACGCTTGCGAAGGTATGGAATATAACTTCCTTTTCGTGGCAAAAGGTGGTGGTTCCGCCAACAAGACATATCTTTACCAGGAAACAAAGGCGATCCTCAACAAGAAGACACTTGTGCCTTTCCTTATTGAAAAGATGAAAACCCTCGGCACTGCAGCGTGTCCTCCTTATCACATAGCCTTTGTGATTGGTGGCACATCTGCTGAGGCAAACCTTGCTGCAGTCAAGAAGGCATCTGTAAAATATTACGATAACCTTCCCACAAAAGGCAACGAATATGGTCATGCATTCCGCGATGTGGAACTTGAGAAAGAACTTCTCGAGGCAGCGCATTGCCTTGGTCTTGGCGCGCAGTTCGGTGGTAAATATTTTGCTCACGACATCCGCGTGATCCGTATGCCGCGTCATGGCGCTTCGTGCCCTGTAGGTATGGGTGTGAGCTGTTCTGCAGACCGCAATGTGAAAGCCAAGATCAATAAAGATGGTCTCTGGATCGAGAAACTTGATGAATTCCCCGGTGAACTGATTCCCGAAGAGATGCGCAATGCCGGAGAGGGAGAGGTAGTGAACGTCGACCTTAACCGCCCGATGTCTGAGATCCTTGCACAGCTTGACAAATATCCTGTTTCTACACGTCTTTCACTCAAGGGCACTATTATCGTGGGTCGAGACATCGCTCATGCCAAGATTAAGGAATTGCTTGATTCCGGTCAGCCGATGCCACAATATCTCAAGGATCATCCTATCTATTATGCTGGTCCCGCCAAGAAGCCGGAAGGGCTCCCTTCAGGCTCATTTGGTCCGACAACTGCAGGTCGTATGGATCCTTATGTTGATCAGTTCCAGGCAGCCGGCGGTTCGATGGTAATGATTGCAAAAGGTAACCGTAGCCAGCAGGTTACAGACGCTTGCAAGAAGCATGGAGGTTTCTATCTCGGATCGATCGGTGGACCGGCGGCGATTCTTGCCAAGAACTCTATCAAGAGCGTGGAATGTCTCGAATATCCCGAACTCGGAATGGAGGCAATATGGAAGATTGAGGTTGAAGATTTCCCCGCATTCATTCTTGTTGACAATAAGGGCAACGACTTCTTTAAACAGATAAAGCCCCGTTGTCCGATGAGCGATTGCAAATAATCACAGCTGTATGTACATAAAAATAAAGTCCGCCGATTAGCGGACTTTATTTTTATGGCATCTCGTATTCGATATTATTTCATTTCCAGATATTGAACTTTGTCCATATCGCCGTAGTCGAGATTTTCGCCACCCATGCCCCAGATGAACATGTAATTGCTTGTGCCGGCAGCAGCGTGGATGCTCCATTCGGGCGACATTACCGCCTGTTCATTATGAAGCCAGATGAGACGGTTCTCCTGCGGCTCTCCCATCAGATGGCAGATGGCGTTGCCTTCGGGCACATTGAAATAATAGTATGCCTCAACGCGGCGCGTGTGGGTGTGCGCAGGCATTGTGTTCCATACGGATCCCGGTTTCAGTTCTGTCAGACCCATCTGGAGCTGGCAGGGACCCTCCTGAAGCACATTGTTTGTGATGAGCTGGTTGATCACGCGGTCGTTGCTCTCTTCCATCGAACCGGCTTTGATGCAGTTTGCCTTGATGGAACCCTTGCGACCGTCGATAGTGATGAGCTGTGTTTTGTATTCCTTGTGTGCAGGTGTGGAATTGATGTAGAATTTTGCGGGCTCGGATGCATTCTTGCTACGGAAGGTAACATTCTTTTTGCCTCGTCCGACATAAAGAGCATCTTTGAAATTCAGTTCATAATCTTTTCCGTCAACGCTCACGATGCCGGTCCCACCTGTGTTGATAACGCCAAGCTCCCTGCGTTCCAGGAAATATTCAGCTTTAAGAGGATCGATTGTTTCAAGCACAACGGTTTTTGTCACCGGCACCACACCTCCGTAGACCAGGCGGTCATACATAGAATACGTAAGTGTGATTTTGTCTTTTGTCATCACCTCAGGCATCATGAAATGGGAACGGAGTTGTTCCGTGTCATAACGTTTGGCATCATCTGGATGACAAGCTACAAGCATTTTGTAGGTTGTCTGCGAATTTGCCGAAACGGCTGTGATAGCCGCTAAGGCAGAAGCAATAATAAATCTTTTCATGTTATTCTGTTGTCTGTAATTTATCTGAATTGGCGGCAACCATTGCTTTGCGGTTGCGGATGATATGCACGCGGTTCCACCACATCATACCCATTGACAGGATGACGAGTAGCCCGGCTCCGATCCATTTAAGGTTTTCCGTGCACTGATAGATTATCCATGCCAAGGGAGAGGACGCAAAGTCAAGACTCCCTCCTTCAAAGCCGGCTGGGATGTTTACAGCTCCGTCTCCGGTAGTGGCATACACATCTTTTGCAGCAAGGGTGAATGCAGGAGCAAGGTTGGTCACCATGTAAAGACCCGCAGTAAGCATTATCAAACCGATAATGAATGTCTTCAGCACGCTGCCTTTTGTGAATGGAAGCACAAGGGGAAAGACATAGAACATTCCTGCAAGAGAGGCGAGGGGGAGGAACTGGTTGCCTGGAAGCACTACCGCGAGAATCAGCGTAACCGGAATAAGGAGCAGCGATACCACGAGGGTTGTGGGATGTCCGATCACAAGAGCAGGACTCATGCCTATGTTAAGACCATCCGCATTCTTGAATTTGCGGGCAATGAGGCTGCGGGTTGCATCTGAAATCGGTTTCAGACCTTCGATAAAAAGGACTGTTACACGCGGAATCAGTTCCATCACCGCTCCCATCTTTATGCCAAGACCAAGAATGTAAGGAATCTTATCAACAATCTCCTGCCAGGATTTGCAGGTAAGACATCCGATGCCGATACCTACGATTACTCCTAAAAAAAGTGGCTCACCTAAAAGTCCGAATTTCTTCTTCAATCCTTCTGCATCGATCTCAAGACGTCCGATACCAGGAATCTTATCAAGAGCTTTGTTAAGACCCCATGCGAACGGAGCGAATCCAGCGCAGAAAGGCTGAGGAATAGAGATTCCGTCCATATCCTTATAGAATCCCTGAAACTTCTTTGCGGTCATGTCTGCCAAGACGAGAGTGATGATAAAGCAGATTATCGCGCCGAAGAACCCCCATGCAAGGGAATCGGATGCGAAATATATCACCGCGCCGATGAAGGCAAAATGCCAGTAGTTCCAGAGATCAATGTTAACGGTGCGTGTGGTCTGGGTCAGGAGCATGAGAATGTTGACCCCTAAGCATACAGGTATTATGAAAGCACCGACAGCGGTGTTGTAAGCCACAGCTGCCGCCGCGGGCCAGCCCATGTCGAAAACACGGAGCTGGAGATCATAGATATCAACTACGGTATCCAGAGCCGGACCGAGCGCGGATGTAAGCAACGATGTCACGATCGAAAGTCCGATAAATCCGACACCTACCTTAAGACCTGATTTTAGTGCATCTCCGAATTTGATGCCTATGCATACCCCCAGAATGGTGAATATCACCGGCATCATCACAGCGGCGCCGAGACTGATTATATATGAAAAAACACTTTGCATTTCTTTTTATTTTACTGAGACTTTGAGGGGAGATTTCAGGTTTTCAGAGAATGTTTTCAAGTATTCGTTCCATGTGTCGGCATCAGGCATTCCACCTTTGCTCCAGCCGGAGCCCCAATAATAGGTGAAAGTTTTGCCGTTCTCGTAGTCGACAGGTGCGAGAATATGCCCGATGGCATCTCCTGCCGGTTCTGCGAGCTGTTGATACATATAATCCTTGCTTTCAGGTGATACAACACCAACGAATATCACACCGTTGCCATTGGCGGCGTTCTCCGTTGAATCTGCATATGCCATATATCCATCTGCAAGGGTATATCCTTGCGGATTCTGTTTATGCACCACGATACCCGGCGTAAGTTTTGCGACATGAGACAATCCTTCATAATTTACTTCCGTGCGATTGAGCCATGAACCACGGTCGAGAGATATCAGGCGGTGTTCGATTACGGCTGTATCACCGTCTACCGATACGGGTCCATAATCCAGGCGTACCGTGAAGCGCAAGGGACCATTATCAAGAATTTCATAATTCTGATAACAATAAGGATACACGATGTTGCCGAGAGAATCGAGAAGGGCAGTGGTGCCTCCTCCGAGTGTAGGACCTACAGCATAGACATCCATACCTTCGCCATGATCCACATGGAAGGATATATGCTCATTTCTGTCAAGCGCGAAGCGTTTCTCAAGCACCGGTTTGGATACGGATTTTGTCCAGATGTCATAGCCGAATGCCCGTTCTCCCGACTGCTGAAGAGCCGGTCCGTAGGCGCGATATGCAGAGCGATCGTTTTCCCATGCCATATCATCCTTGCGTTCCGGGAATTGGCGTCCCCATACCAGGGTATCTATGACCGCAGGCTCGCCAGCGGTCACCGTGTAGACAGCACTGGAACCGGCTTTCACCGAGGCGGGGAATATGATGCGGTTGTCGTAGGTGAGCTGATAGGGGAGTTCTTTCCCTTCCGCATCGAGGATGCGGAAAGCTCCCGGTGCCGCTACGGTCAGAGAGGCGGCATCGATATTTACCATCTCCTCAGTGCGGTCAATTTGCGAATCATTGCTCACCACAATCTCCTGCTTATTGCTGGTGCAGGCTATGCATGAAAGAAAAGCGGCGGCAAATATAATCTTGTTCATATTTATCGGAGAGCTTAGGGTTGTTTGCCGATATAAGCCAAGATTCCTCCGTCAACGTATAGCACATGACCGTTAACAAAGTTTGAAGCTTCTGATGCGAGGAATACCGCAGGTCCCATAAGGTCTTCAGGTGTTCCCCAGCGTGCTGCGGGAGTCTTGGATATGATGAATTTGTCGAAAGGATGACGGCTGCCGTCAGCCTGACGTTCGCGGAGCGGAGCGGTCTGTTCTGTGGCGATATAGCCCGGACCGATGCCATTACACTGAATATTGTGCTCACCATATTCCGAACATATATTGCGGGTAAGCATTTTGAGGCCACCTTTAGCAGCGGCATAGGCGCTTACGGTTTCTCTGCCGAGCTCACTCATCATGGAGCAGATATTGATGATTTTGCCGTGTCCTTTTTTGATCATACCGGGAATCACGGCTTTGGCGCAGATAAACGGACCGATCAAATCCACGTCCACGACTCTGCGGAAATCCTCAGCCGACATCTCCTCCATGGGGATACGCTTGATAATACCGGCATTATTCACCAAGATGTCGATTGTACCTACCGTTTTCTCTATGTCAGCAACCATCGCTTTAACGTCTTCTTCGTTTGTGACATCGCAAAGATACCCTTTGGCATCGATGCCAAGTTCTTTATATGCGGCGAGACCACGGTCTATGGTTTCCTGTCGCGAGCAATTGAACACAATTTTGGCTCCTGCCTCAGCGAAAGCCTGAGCTATCGCCAGACCGATCCCGTAAGCGGCTCCTGTGACCAGTGCCACCTTACCTTCGAGTGAAAATTGATTTAAAATCATATTGACTTAGATTTGTATTGTTTTATTTGCATCTGTGCAACTGAAGATCCGAAGAGAAATTCAAGCGCACTACAAATATAATACGAATAAGCCGGTAAATCAACCTAACGGGAAAGAATGAATTAAATCTACCGCAAAAAAGGACTATTAGTCCACCTTGACATTTTTGTAGGAAAGGGTAGCAGCCCATATCGTGACACAAAAATTCATAATTTTATGTTGTTAAAATTGTTTTTTCCTCTTGCATGATGTGCTGGAAATTGCTAAATTTGCGCACGAACTAATCACTATGCAGAAACATAATCGAGCAATAATAAAGATTTTAGCTGTGATTATCGCAGCCTTTATGTATCCGGGGTTGATTGCCTCCGGGGCTTTAGGTCGTGGCGAATTGCGCTCTCTTACTGCAAAAGACGGATTGAGTGATCTTTTAGTTAATGTCATTTACAAGGATTCAACCGGCTATGTGTGGTTTGGCACAGAATCCGGTCTTGACCGTTTTGACGGCAACCGTATTAAATCTTTCAAACTTGATTCTGATTCGCGAAATGTATCGCGCCGTGTGAATGCGATAACTTCCGGAAGTAATGGCAGCATATTCGTAGGGTCAAATATCGGGCTTTTCGAACTTGCACCAGGAAGTTCTACTCCTGTGCGTATTTATAAGGATAAGCTGAACGGTGCTGTGAGCAGTCTGATCGATGATGGAAAGGGTAATCTTTACATTGGCACCAACAATGGGCTTTATATATATAAGGAGAGAAAGAAAGAGTTGGCGCAGCAGTTGATTGTGCCGGATATTATGTCGCCGTCAAACAAGATCAAAGCCTTGAGTCTCGAACCGGGCAAAGGATTGTGGATATTGACACAGCGTGGGCTACACCATTTTCTGTTTGATAATGAATCGATCACTACATATCCGATAGAAGTCCAGTCTGAGGGGGCGCATCTGAGCAGAATCGGCAATACACTCTATGTCGGAACTTCAGGTACGGGACTTCTCCCTTTCGATACCGAGGCGCTGCGTTTTCTCCCATCCATAGAGGTCGGCAACAATGTTGTGACCTCCATCTGTGCCACTGATGAAAACGATATTCTTGTCAGCACAGATGGAGAGGGCATATTCCTTTATTGTCCTACTGAAGGAAGAATAAAATCGCATATCTCCACCTCCGAGACTTCGAGGGACGCGACCACGCTTCGGTCGAATTCCATATATTCTACTCTTGTTGATGACAGGGGGCGGTTGTGGGTTGGTTATTATCAGAGCGGTGTTGATTACACACCCAGTAATAATGCTTCCTTTACACTATATAGCTTTCCCGGATTGCCCGATCTCTCCCGATCTGCTGTCAGGTCTCTGTCTATTACCGGAGAGCAGCGTCTGATCGGGACACATGATGGATTCTTCTTTGTTGATGAAAGGTTGGGTTCGGTGCGTCATATCCATAAACCTGAAATCAAGTCGAATCTGATCTTTTGTGTAACTGCCTGGGGGGGGTACTTTTACGTTGGAACATACCATGGAGGTATGTATGTGTTCGATCCGAAGACATATGCGCTTCGCGCGTTCGGACCCTCTGAGATGGCAGTGGAGAGCGTATTTGATGCAGAAATAGATTCACAAAACCGCCTATGGGTTGCCACATCTTCCGGTGTATACCGGTTCGACAGCTATTCCGACAAACCTACTGCCAAATATACTTCCGGAAATTCCCATCTTCCTTCCGGAAATGTGTATGAGATCTTTTTTGATTCAATGGGGAGGGGTTGGTTATGCACAGAATCAGGCATGGCTATGTGGAATGGCAGCACTGTGAGTGCTGCCGGATTCCCTAAAGGGTTTCCCGCCGGCGCCAAGATAAGGGCTGTGTATGAAGATTCAAAAAATCGGTTGTATTTCGTGCCGGATCGAGGATCCATATATAGGTCTAATATCGAGCTGTCGAAAATATCAGTGCTCGGAGATGAATCGGATAACCGTTTCAAGATGCGCACATTCGTCACAGAAGATCTTGATGGCGGTTTGTGGGTAGGCACAGATAAGGGTCTGTGGCGTTATCGTGACGGCATGCAGCCCACAGTAATCAATAATCTTAATGGCACCCCGGCTCCGGTTTTCACACTCTGTCCTCCATATCGAGAAAAGAATGGTGATATATGGTTTGGCACAGTCAATGGCCTTTATAAGGTCAATTACGGAGATTTCAAGAAGTCGGGCAGGAGTCTTATTTCGGAAGTAAGTATAGCGGATGTGAAGAGTAATGGAGAAAGTGTTTCTCCCAAGATGAAAACAGACCGTTATAAGGTGGAATTGTCTCTGAATAGCGATGAGTCTGATATCGAGATCGATGTGGCGAATTTCAATTTCAGTAATCCTGAGTTTTTTGAAGTCGAATATTATTTAGAAGGAGTTGACAGTGGTTGGCGGATCACAAACGGAGCCATTCCTATTCACTATTTCAATCTCCCCTCCGGCACAAGTAAACTGCATTTCCGTCTACCCGGTGAGCCCGGTAGCGAGAAAATAATGACAATCAGGCGAGCATCAGGGGTGGGGATATGGGTCTGGTTGCTTTCTTTGATACTTGTCGGTGTGGTGGTATGGCTGGTTATTGTGTATCGCCACCGCTCACGTCTTCAAGCCATTGTTGACTCCGAAGATCAGGCTGATAAAGAGGTAGAGACAGAAATGGAACTACGTCGTGCAAGCTACAAGACCACACGCCTTTCAGATGAGGAATGTATCAGGTTAAACAAGAAGCTTGATCATCTTATGAAAAATGAACGTCCATATACTAACCCGGATCTTAAGATCTCAGATCTTGCCAAGATGATAGACTCAACAGCTCATGCTCTCTCTTTCCTCTTCAACCAATATCTGAAAACCAGTTATTATGATTATATAAATGGTTATCGCGTGGCTGAATTCAAACGCATGGTAAAAGAACTCGACACATCAAAATATACATTGACTGCCTTGTCTCAGAAAAGCGGTTTTTCATCGCGTGCAAGCTTCTTCCGTCATTTCAAGAACATAACGGGCATCACTCCCGCTGAATTCCTTAAGAAGAATTAGGAATTAGCAATTAGGAGTTAGGAATTAGGAATGAAGAATTGTCACATGATTAGATAAATTTGTCGAGAAGGAATTAACTCCTAACTCCTAATTTCTAATTCCTAATTAAGAAAAGTCAGTCTCAAATTATTGTGAAACTTAAAATCTCAATCTCTTAAACTTCTAATACTCAAAGCCTATGAAACAAATTCGTCTAAATAAATATTGCGAGATATAATCAACCTTAAATTAGTTGGGATCTCGATTTTTTGAGAATAATTTTGCATCGTGACATTGTGAAAAACGATGTCTGGAAGTTAAAATCTAAACTCGAACAAAACCGAATACCGACATGGAAAACTTAAACATTTCCAACCACACTCTCATCGATAGTCTTTATCGAAAACATTCTAAAAAGATACTTAATTATATCGCCGTGCGCGTGAACGATCGCGCTATGGTTGAAAATCTGGCACAGGATGTATGGTTCAAGGCTCTTACATGTGGAAAGCCTATTAATGAAGAAACGGCACTCCCTTTTATATATAAGATAGCCGCCAATCAGGTGAGGGATTACCTGCGCAGTTTGTATGTGCGTCAGGGTCATGCCGATCTTAGCGATGTGGAGAATGAAGCAATAGATACAACTCCTGAAACCGATTTCTATGTGTGTCAGATAATGGAACTCGAGCAGCGTCGTGTTGAGTGTCTTCCCCCGCAGCGACGTATAATCTATATGAGAAGCCGCTTCGATGACATGGAGGTGTCGGACATCTCTTTGGAACTCAATCTCTCCACACGCACGGTAGAAAACCATTTGCGTCTCGGACGTCGCGATGTGCGCGAATATCTTAGAGCAGTAGGATAAACGAATAAAATAAATAATAACTAACCTTAATTTCATGCGAAAAAGAAGTAATAACTCGTTTGGTCGGTATCATATCCTCCTTGGAGGGTTAATGATGGCGGCATCGGTTGTTGCCTTTCCGGTTCCCGCTTATTCGGCTCCTGCGGTGCAGAAGCAAGCTACAGCAATGGTTACCGGTGAGATAATAGACAACACCGGAGAGCCTCTTATCGGTGCAACCGTAATGCTTAAAGCCGGGAGTGTAGGAGCATCAACCGATATTGATGGCAAATTCTCAATCAATGTGCCTGTTGGCAGCACGCTTGTTGTGAGCTATGTTGGCTATCGTTCTAAAGAAGTTAAAGCCACTTCAGATCCAATGAAGATCGTGCTCGAAGAAGACAGCGAACTTCTTGATGAGGTGGTAGTTGTCGGTTATGGTACTCAAAAGAAAGCTACGATGACAGGCGCCGTGACAGTTGTTGGAAGCCAGCAGCTCGAAGACAAAGGAACCCTTGCCAGCCCCGTGCAGGCAATGCAGGGTCAGGTTCCGGGTGTTATCGTTACACGTTCTAATTCCGCTCCCGGTGAGGAGGGCTGGAATATGAAAATACGTGGTTCTGTGTCTAAAAATGGTGGCGATCCTCTCGTGATCATTGATGGCGTTGAATATGAAGGCGTTGGTGCTCTCAACCAGATTAACCCCTCCGATATAGAATCGATGAACATTCTTAAGGATGCCGCAGCCTCTATCTATGGCTCGAAGGCAGCAGGTGGTGTAGTTCTCATCACAACAAAGAAGGGATCTTCCGAGCGTGTGCGTGTGGATTACAACGGATCGTTCACTGGTAAGTTCGTAGGTAACCAACCTCATGCAGCAAGTCTTGTGGACTGGGCAAATGCACAGATCGAGGCATATCGCAATGATGGTTATGATGACACATATGACCGTATCAAATGGTGTCAGATGATGATCGAATATAAAGACCAGTATTTCGATTTCGATCATGTGAAGAATCCTATCAATATGTTTGGCGATACTGCCGATCTTACCTTTTTCGACACCGACTGGAATGATATCCTTTGGGGAAGTGCATGGTCAACAAGTCATGACCTTGCTGTATCGGGTGGTAATGAAAAGGCAACATACCGTGTGTCTGCAGCATATATGTATGACGATTCTAACTTGAAATGGGGTAATAACCATAACAATCGTTTTAATATTCGCCTTAACAATACATTTAAATTTCATGAGAAATTCCAGCTGACGTCCTCGATCGCTCTCAACCGTCAGGATCAGGTAGCTCCTACTCGTATCGGGTCATGTCTTACTTCCAGCGTGGCTCAGCCGGGTTTCCCATCTTCCACGATTGACGGCAAGCCTTATGGATGGGGTGGTGACTGGAAAGCTCCAAACTGGGAGGCTGAGCTTGGTGGAGACAACAAATACAAAGCAGTTTCGGTCAATGTTAGCGAAGCATTCAAGTATGATATTATCAAAGGCTTAAGTCTTAATGCCACTTTTGGTTACAACTATCGAGGCAATACCCGCGACAAGAAGAGCCTTTCAGTGGATTATTACAATTATGCTGGCAATAAGATCTGGTTTACATCTCCTACTGAAGACAAGACTTCTTATGAAAAATGGTGGGACAAACGCGAACTCTTCACAGTTCAGGCTTATCTCGATTATATGAAGACTTTCTCTGAAGACCATAACTTCAAGGCAATGCTCGGTGTGCAGTATTCATATACTGATTATGAATCCAACACTAATACAGCGGAAGATATAATTCCTTCACTTGAAATTGTCAATGGGCAGGGACTTCACAATATCACAGCCAACAAATGGCAGGAAGCTCTTCTGTCGTACTACGGTCGTGTTAACTACGACTTCCGCTCCAAATATCTCTTCGAGGCGCAGGCACGTTACGATGGTAGTTCCAAATTTCAGGCTGAAAACCGTTGGGCATTCTTCTGGGGTGTATCGGCAGGTTGGCGTATCACGGAGGAATCATTCATGGAAGGTACACGTGAATGGCTAAGCGAACTCAAGCTTCGTGCATCATATGGTAATGTTGGTAACCAAAGTGGTATTGATACATATTCAGGTGTTGGTCTCTATAATTTCAAACCTAACCAGAACATCATTATCGGCAATGGCAAGATCTCATGGATCGATACCAACGGTCGTCTTGTTAGTCTTGACCGCACTTGGGAGCGAGTGCACAACTATAACGTCGCTCTTGATTTCGGATTCTTCAATGGTCGCCTGTCAGGAACTTTCGAAGCTTACTGGAAGAAAGTGAACAATATGCTTATCGACGTGATCTATCCCGGTGTGCTTGGTGATAAGGCTCCTACAGCCAACAAGGGTAAATTCAAAGCATGGGGTTATGACCTCAATGCCACTTGGAATGATCGCATTGGCAATGTGGAATATCATGTTGGTGGAACCTTCACCTATGCTGACAACAAGCTTCTTAACAATGGCGGTTCTGGTGCTATCGGTTCAGGTGTGCGCTCAGATCAGGAAGGTTATCCTCTGAATTCTGTATGGGGGCTTCGTTATTGCGGCAAGATCGAGAATGCCGAGATGTTGAAGAAATATCAGGATCATTATGCCGCTACAACCACAATGGGTAATATCTCTAAGATCCGTGTAGGTTCAAATATGTATGAGGATATTAACAAGGATGGCAAGCTTGATTCTCAAGACCTCGTATATCTCGGTACTGATGATCCTAAAATCCAGTTCTCATTTAATCTCGGTGCAAGCTGGAAAGGATTTGATCTTGACGTGGTGTTCCAGGGTGCAGGCAGACGTACGGTATGGCGTCAGCAAGGCAACACGGCTGATGCCTGGAGAATCCCGACACGCACATGGTATCAGAACTTCTCAGATCACTTCATCGGTAACGTGTGGAGCGAGAGCAATCCCAATGGTTATTATACTCCCCTTACCCATGAGAGCGACATCAATAACTATAATTACCAGTGCTCTTCCTGGTCGGTTGAAGACGGTAGCTATCTCCGTCTTAAGAATATTACACTCGGCTACTCTCTTCCTTCTGAACTTCTTGCCAAGCAGAAAGTCCTTTCTCAGGTGCGTTTCTATGTGACCGGTACGGATCTCTGGGAAACAACCAAGATTAAAGACGGATGGGATCCTGAGGCATCACGCAATGTGACCAATGCCAATCGTTATCCTTTCCTTCGCAATGTGACATTCGGAGTTCATCTCGCATTCTAATCTCAAACAGACTTCAACAATGAACAATATATTAAAGACAATCTCGGCTGCCGCATTAGCGTTGATGTGCACATCCTGTCTTGATCTGGAACCTCAGGCACAGATGGCGGATCCAAATCTCTGGCAGACCGCTAAGGATTTCCAGTCGTTTGCCAATCTGTTCTATAACTGGACTCCTAACATGCAGTCCGTTGCAAAGGACAATGACAAGAACAGCGACTTTATGGTTGACAAGGGTTCGATGAACACGATATCAAACGGTACGAACACTGTCCCCAACTCTGACGGCAACTATACCGGCAGCTACGACAAGATCCGTCGTTGCAACATACTTATCGAAAAGGCAGCCGGTTTTGCAAATCAGAAGGATATCGCCAAACCTCTTGGCGAAGCATATTTCTTCCGTGCATATAATTATTACACACTGCTACGCCTTTATGGAGATGCCATAATCGTGACCAGCACTCTTGACGTTACAAGTCCGGAGCTTTATGCTGCCCGTAATGACCGCTCTGAAGTTGCAGACCTTATCCTTGCAGATCTTGACAAAGCTGCATTGCTTCTTCCATCGGTAAGTTCGGTAGAAGCAGGATATGTTGGCACAGAAACAGCAATGGCATTCAAAGCTCGCGTAGCGCTTTTCGAAGGAACATGGCAGAAATTCCGTGGTAACACTGAGCGAGCAACAGCACTTCTCGATCAGGCTGCGAAAGCTGCAAAATCAGTGATCGATTCCAAACAGTTCTCAATCTTCAAACCTTCAGAACTTGGTACGAACGCTTATAAGTACCTTTTCATTCTTGAGGATGTGAAGAGCAATCCCGCCGGCATTACAAAGAGTGCCAATCAGGAGTATATCTGGAGCCGCCGTTATAATGAAGATGTTTCAATAGGCTTCAATATCACGACCGAATGTCTTGGTAACGCTCAGCTTGTATCTCACAAAATAGCTGATCTCTATCTTTGCTCGGATGGTCTTCCAATTGAAATCTCACCGCTCTTCAAAGGTTATGACACAATGGATTCCGAGTGGCAGAACCGCGACAACCGCATGAGCAATGCCCTGATGCGTCCGGGTCAGTCGTTCTGGAAGGGAGATGATCCCAATGGTGGTCGTGAGTTTAATGATGGTGATGACAGCCGCAGATATCTTATCAATTTTGCTCCCGGCAGCGGCACAGGTTATTTCGGACAGAAATGGGCTTGCGAACGCAAGGTGACAACCGGCAAGGAGACTTATGACCTTCCTCTCATCCGCTATGCAGAAGTGCTTTTGGCTTACGCTGAGGCAGTGTATGAGCGTGACAACTATATCTCAGACCAGGATCTTGACATATCGCTCAATCTTGTTCGTCGCCGTGTTAATCCCAACATGCCGAAACTCACCAATGCTTTGGTAAACAATAACGGATTGAGCATGCGCACCGAGATCCGTCGCGAACGTAGCGTGGAATTTTATGGTGAGGGTTTCCGTCTTGACGATTTGCGCCGTTGGAAAACCGCAGAGGTGGAGATGCCTCAGGATTTTGTGGGTGTTCATGTGACCGGCACGGAATTCGGCAGAAAGAACTTCCCTGCATCGCGTGTTGATCACGAAGGTCGTGTAATTTGGGAGAGTGGTCGTATTTGGGCTGATAAGAATTACCTTTTCCCGCTCCCCGTTGATCAGCTTCAGCTCAACAAGAATCTAAAACAGAATCCTGGCTGGGCAAGCTAAATTCAATTAAATTTTTAAAGAAAGATTCAATATGAACACAAAATATTTGAAAGGTCTGTTTCCCGCTGCTCTCATCGCCTTGGCAATGGCTTCATGCGATGACGATAAGGTCTACACAACCTGGTATACAGAGGCTGTCGTGCCAAGCGAGATCACCTTTAAGGTCAGCGACGTTCTTCCTCTTGCAGTTGGAATGGATTCTACTTTGGTCTATTCCGTTGGACCAGAAGATGCTAAGGAACTTCCAATCGTATTCAAATCATCGGATGAAAAAATTGCAACCGTTGACCAGAAAGGTACAATCCATGCTGTGGCTGTTGGCGAAGCTGTGATTACTGCGGTGCCCGAGCGTCTTGGTTTCGGAGCGACAGGAACAGTAACAGTTAAGGTTATTCCTGAAGTAATCAAGGTTTCTGAAGTGAAACTTGAAAACACTACACCCGCAGGGGATGATGGCAAGATTTATGAAACCGACATTATCCAGCTCAAGCCGACTCTTCTTCCCGCTGATCATACCTATGACTATGTGACCTGGGTTTCGAGTGATGAGAGCAAGGCTACAGTTGATGAAACCGGTAGAGTGACATGTGTTGGCAGAGGGGACGTAGTTATTCGTTGTCTCACTCACGACAAGAGCAATGTGCGAGGAGAATTCAATCTTCATATAGATCCTTATATCGCTGTTGAGAAAGTTATAGTGAACGGTAACCTTACAGGTCTTTCTCTCCCAGGATATGAGATTCCTGTGGATGTGACTTATGAACCGGCAGGAGCTACAATCGGTTCCGTAGACTGGGAAACCAATGATGACAAGGTCTGCGTTGTTGAGCGGGGAAAAGTGACTGCAACAGGTTTCGGATCCACAACGATAGTTGCAACATGCCGCGCTACAGGCGAGACAGCTACAATTGAAGTGAGCGTTACTCCGGGTCTTTGCTACTGGGGTCCTGAAAACGGATGGAATGGTTGGATGACATCTAATAATGATGCTCCGCAGGATCGTGGAAATGAGTTCTGGAGAATCAATTTCCCGGACGCTGGCTCGGGCAAATGGCGTCGTGACATAAAGATCGACTGCAATAACAACAACCTATTCTCGTGGTGGCACAGCGATTATCCGGTATATGCAATCAAGACAAATCTGCAGAAAGGTGGTGACAACACCTTTGATATCCGCGATGCATCCGCTCACGATAAGGCGGGTACAGACCTTAGTGACGGCAACCGTCTCCTTATCTGGGAAGCTGCCAAGGGAAAATGGGAGGGCTATCATGGCTTCAACCTCTTCCAGGTGAAGATCGCCGATATCCCGAACGCGAATGTTGATAAGAATGCGGCTTACTACGATATCTTCTGGATTCGCTCTTTCAAGAGCAAGGAGGATGCTGTGAAGTTTGCCGAGGATGAAATCAAAAACAAGAATTAATAATTGAAACAAGCAATGAAAGCATTCAAATATATGCTTCTCGCGGCAGGCGCCATCGCAATGGCGTCCTGCTCCGAGATAAAAGATGGAGTGAACGATATGGACTCCTGGGAGGATGTGGCAAAACCGCAAGTCTATACCATCCAGCATCCCGCAATGATGCATTCGCAGGCGGATATCGATTATGTACGCCAGAATCTTAATGTTGCTCCATGGTCGGATGCCTGGACGAAATTCGAAAGCAATCCTTATTCCGATGTGAACAGGGCTGCAAATCCTACCAAGCTTATTTCTCGTACGAACGGAAATGCTGAGTGCCCTAACAATGCCGTAAATTTCGGTCGTGATTGCGCCACAATCTATCAGCTTGCCTTGCGCTGGGTGCTCCAGGATGATGGGGTTGCGGCTGCTCGCGCCATCGCCAATGTGAAGGCATGGGTGGAGAACTGCGATGGTGTGCATAGCAATGGAGATACAAACCAGCAGCTCATCAATTTCCAGGTGCATCAGTTTGCCAATGGTCTGGAACTCCTTCGCACTTTCAACAATTATGGAGAGAGTGAGGATTTCAAGAAGGCTTGCGACTGGCTTGTAGAAAAATTCTATTATGGTGCATCTGACTTCCTTGTGCGTCATAACAACACCTTCGATCATTACTGGCTAAACTGGGATCTCGCCTCGATGACCGCGATTCTTTCCATAGGAATCCTTACTGATGATCAGGATAAGATCAATGAAGCTATCATTTATTTCAAGAATGGTATCGGAGCGGGCAACTATCAGAAAGCTGCGAATTTCGTGTATGATGATCCGGATCCTACCGGTATCAAACTCGCTCAGTGCAATGAGTCTGGTCGTGACCAAGGTCACTGCACAATGTGCGCGGTTTTGATGGGTGCCTTCTGCCAGATGGCTCTTAACATTGGTGAGGATCTATTCGCTTATGACAACGGCAGAATGATAGCCATGGCTGAATATATCGCCAAATATAATACGCCCCGCATGGGTATTACAACGCCTGGAGGAGAAGGTGATTTCATGCATACGGCAGCTTCACTTCCTTACACTACATACATCTGGTGTCCGGATAGCAACAATAAAACCGGAGAGCGCACAGAACTTGGTTCGAGCGGTCGTGGCACAAAGCGTCCGGGATGGGAGATCTATCTGAACTATGCCAAGAAAAACGGCATAAAAACAGTCTACATAGACGAGATGGCAGAATATCTGCGTCCTGATGGAGGTGCCGGCGAATATGACGGCAACACCGGAGGATTCGACCAGCTCGGTTGCTCCACCCTGATGTTCTATCGCCAATGATCTAAAATATATTGCAAGTCAATACTCTCAAAAATCACCGCCTAAGCGGTGATTTTTTGTATGTTGAATAGGTGTTGTATATTCTTCATGCGTATTTTTTATAAATAGAAGATTTAAACAGAAATGGTAAAGAATATAATATCGGTGATTTTACTTGGCGTTATTGCGTGTTTCCAAGTCAGTAGTGGTAAAACAGCAGATAATGTTAAGTCAGATAGTTATAATGGCAAAGTTGCGTTTGATTACTCTATTGGAGAGGAGGGAAACCGAGCATATATCCGTTTGCCGAAGAGAGAAAAGAAGGTGAAAGCAGTGTTGTATTGTCATCAGAACATGACGGAAGAAGTGCTCTTCCGGAGTCGGGAATTCTGTCAGGCTATGGATAGTCTTGGTGTGGCTATGGTGTTCATTCAGCAGGGTTCGCAGAATTGGGATGTCACAACAGGGTGTCAGGAAAGATTCGAACAGATAATGAATGATTTTGCCAGGCGGACGGAACATCCGGAGATCGCTTCGGCTCCGATAATCCCTTTCGGTCATTCGGCTCAAGCCACATTCCCTTGGAATTTCGCTGCATGGAATCCGGATCGCACGCTTTGCATAATTTCTTTTCATGGCGATGCACCTCGAACAAACCTCTGCGGATATGGTCGTGAAAACATAGAATGGGGGCGGACCCGTAATATCGATAAGATTCCCGGACTGATGATAGAAGGGGAATATGAATGGTGGGAGGCACGTGTCCGTCCGGCTCTTGCATTCCGGATGATGTATCCTGACAGCCGCATCTCATTTCTGTGTGATGCCGGGAAAGGACATTTCGACCTTTCTGAAGAGACACAGCGTTATATTGCACGATTCATTGAAAAGGCTCTTGAAAATCCACGTCCTGAGGAAGGAGTGCTCTATTCGCGTTGGAGTGCCGATGGCACAGAGAGCGAGGATCCGCACGATTGTTTCTGGTATCAGGACCAAGAGATGGTGGATATGACAAAGGCAATCTATGCCTCTTCGAGAGGAAAGAAACTGCAATATCTTGGTGCAAAAATCAATGGTCAGGTTATCCCTCTCGATACTACCAAACATATAAAAATGAATACGCGGGTTTCGGGAACGGAATTTACTGTCGAGCCATATTTCTGCGATGTCGACAGGAAGCCAACTCGGCAACATGCAAGTGTGAAACCGAGGGTAGTCTTGATTTCGGGCGCTGCCATTCAGACGGGTGAATACACATTCCGCGTTGATGATGATTATTTCGGCAAGGATCCCGAGAGGCTTTGGACAGGTATCACGGTTTGTCTCGAAGCTGATGGCGATTCCGACTACAAATCCGCAGTGCAAGAAATCAATATCCAGCTGCCAATCAAACAGACTGAATTAAATCAAGCAACCTGTGTGGAATCAAGCGGACTGAGTAGAATCAGATTTTAGGCGAAGCCGGTTGAGTGAAGGCACCTGCGGTGCCCCGTATGTCGTAGCTCCGTATAGGTCATTATAGCTTTCTATATAATATAGTATCTTGATCTATAGGGAATTTGATTACGACGGGAAATGGGGCACCGCAGGTGCCTTCACTCAACTGGCTTCGCACACCCCATTGTTTCTATTAAGAAGATAGCCGAGGAGATTTTGTTAGGCATGATTTTTTTGTAAAAAATGAAAAAAATCTGATTTTGGTTGAGTGTTGATAAAACACCAATCGTATAATCAGATAAACAAACCAAAATTCAATTAAAATATGAAAAAAATATTACTAACACTCGCGACGGCACTTTTCGCCACAACAGCTTTCGCACAGGCAGAGGCTGACAAACCTGTGTACAATGAAACAACAGGAGTTGGTTATGAATCACTGTCTGCTGCCATTGATGCTGTATCCGATAATACTCCTAATGTTCTAAACATTAACGGTACCGTTAATGTTACTGGTCGCATCGGATTGAAAGCGAATACGAATATTACCATTGTTGGAAAAGATGAAAATTCCTCAATAAAACGATTAGGTTTTAGGAATACAATGTTGTTTTTGTTGGCATCTAATTCCACTCTTACTTTGAAGGGGATATCTATAGATGGTGATAATTTGTCTATGGATAAGGATAAATGCACATTGGAGGCATCTCACAATGGCACGTTGAATCTTGAAGATGTTAAAATAATTAATTGCGATCATTCTAAGGGAGGTTCCTTATTCAATGTTAAGAATAGTGGTGGCTTCGGATTTGTCTCAATTAAAAATGTAACTATACAAAATTGTACACTCGCTGAAAACCAAGGTGCTATTTTCTTGGGGAACGGGAATAATAATCTTACAGTTAGTGGAAAAAATACAATAAGTATTACTTTAGAGGGTAACAAGTCGATAATGACTGAAGGAGAACTTACCAATACAGATCCTATTAATTTGTATGTCGCCGATACAAGGGCAAATGGTATAATTGTAACTGGATGCGCAAACCCTGAACTTTTTAAGGTAATAGCAACAGCTACCAAACCATTCAATGTGATAGCTAAGGATGGCAATTTGAATTTTGAATGGGCAATCCCAGTTGTAGAAAATACTACAACGTCTACACAATATACATCTTTTAAGGATGCTTATGACGCAGTACAGGCAAATGAAGTCCTTTCTCTGTTGTCTGATTTAACGCTTACAGAGCGTAAAGAGATGAAAACTATTACTATTGTTGGCGCAACAGGAAAAGAGAAAATTATTCAAAATATCTCAACCAGTAATGGCAATTCGATATTGTTTAATACAGGCAATGGTAAAGAGAGCAATATGACTTTCAGAAATGTTATATTTGAATCTACCAAAGGTCCTGGTAGCGCAGCAATGTTTGAACATAATTCCCCTAAAAATGTGGATTATACCTTGACATTTGAGAATGTAACTCTTAATGGTATTTCTTCATCAAATGCCAATGGACTCTTTAATATCAAGAAAGGCTGTCTTGCTCTTAAGGATGTGAAGTTCAATAATTGCTCCACTACCGGTACTATCGAAAATACAACCATCACCCCAGGGTTTGTTAATATCAAAGATGCTAATTCTCTTTCTCTTTCTGGTGCAAATGAGGGGCTGAAAGTATATGTATCTGCATATAACAGTATTTCTGCTAATGAACTTAGCAATGAGACTCCTATAGAGTTGACACTTGCTGACACTATGTTGCCAACAGTTGCTAATGAAAGTATAACTCGTGCAGATGAAGCCGTCAATGCAATTGTAACCGGCTGTAACGATGCCTCTAAGTTCAAACTGACTAATGAAGGTTACAAACTGGTAAGCGATGGCAATGGAAATCTGGTTCTTGCCCAAGACACGTCTTCTGCTGTTGAGGCTATCGTTGTTGACAACAGCAATGCACCTGTTGAGTATTACAACCTGCAGGGTGTGAAGGTTACTAACCCGGAAAAAGGTATCTACATCATGCGTCAGGGTACTTCCGTCCGCAAGGTTATCCTCTAATACTCCTTATAACCAAATATAATATACATTGATAATAACTATTATCACTAATCTCACAAAGAGGAGCGACAGCATCAGCTGCCGCTCCTCTTTACAAATGCTTAAATAGGCTGGACTTTAATCAATATTATTCAGACGCCAAGGGGCGAAGAGCGAAGTTTTGATACGAGATACGGGAGGTCGCTTTGCTCCGGCGAAGTCGCCGAGCCTGTCGTAGAAGTTAATCGACCTCTCCGAGGCCGCAGCGACGCGATTTGTGCACCCTCACACCGATTAAGCACAATTTCATAAGTGCTTAATCGATATGGGGTTATAAATAATCACCCTCTTCGAGGGTTGTATCCCCTTTTTACTTATTATTTTTAAGCTGTTTGTCTCCAATTAGACGACACATCTCACTAAATGCTCCATTATTGCTGGCAGTTTTGTGTGCAATGGATAATTCGGAGTGTCGGAGGGCAGATTCTATAGACCCCCCTTTAGATATTAAATACTGATGTAATCCCCCACATTTTTTGAAAAATTCAGTCCGTTTTTCATATTCCGGCAGAAATTTTAGCAACTCCGGTTTTAGCGGATTGACATTCTCATATGAGGAGTATAATCCGGTTGTAAGTCGAAAATAATAATAAAACCAGATCTCAAGGCATGGATGGTTTTCAATGACGATTACTTCAGAACAACCTCCTGTCTGTCGATTCTTGAATTGCTTACCTGAATATTGATGTAGGAAATTTGAATATGCTGTCTTCTCTTTTTGTCCAGATTTATTGTCCATGTCTATTAGACAATATATTTTGTCATATCCCTCGGCAATACATTCTTCGACTCTCGCAATGAGATAATCCATTCCATCCTTTACAACTTTGGGGTAGATGTTTATCGGCAGTAGTCCCTGTATTGATAAAAGATAGTATTGTTCCGTCGCGCCTTCTCCAATTACAGCAATACCCGATCCTTGTCTGAAAGAGCGTTTTTTTCGATCCGATCTTTTCATATATTGTCAGGATTTATGGTGAGGAAAGGAGATCCAACTTGTGGACGAGCCCCTAATTTACCGAGTTTGTAAGCGTTAAAAATAGAGGCGTTTTTATGTAAGTTGAAATCATCGGCGGAAAACAGTTCCGTTGAAGCAGTTTCTTTATCTTTTTCAGTAAACCATGCCATGTCGCGGCGCATGAAATCCTCTGTTAAAATAAGCTGGTCATGAACGGTAAACAGTAATTGCGCTTCGCTTTCATTCGACAAAAATGTCTGAATGAAATATACCAAAAGGTCATGATGAAGAGAGTCGTCAAGTTCATCAATCAAGAGGAATTGGTTCGACTTTATTGCTCCAAATAACAGGTCCATTTTCTCGACGAACGATAGCGTGCCATCAGATTCCGATTCAATGGGCATTGTGAAACGACCTTTGTCATAATCGTGTTCAAATTCAATTTTTGAGTCTCCTTTTTCTATTGGACGGTTAATTATATTGGTAATATTGAAATCTGCTTCCTTTACGGCTCTCAATAGAAAATCTTTTCTTTCTTTTTGAACTATTGTTGCCTTAAGCAATTCGTTTATGTCCATTCGCATCTGAGGTGTCAGAATCGAATTACGGATATAACTTACTATTGTTTCAAAAGCAGGAGCATCAACTGATAGCTTATTATATGTAGATAGCACGCTGTGATTGGCAAGCGTGTTTGTAATGATTATTGTAGCTGTTTTATTGTCAAGACCGACATTCTTTCCGAATGTTATGTCAGGAAGATTTGTTGAGAAGTTATGCTTACGTTCATAGAACAGTGAAGAAACACCATTGGGATTAAATTCAAGCAATTCATAGACAATGACATTCCCATTGTATTCAATGGAATAGTCATATCTCACACCATTTACAAAAAATGAAACATTCATTTTAGTGTTTTCATTGCGCCGCATCGCAAAAGGTTGAAAACGAATTTTCTCGTCTTTAGATGTGCATGGCTGATATAATTTAGTCCAGATATCAGCAATTGCGTAGAGAAGATTTGTCTTTCCTGATGCATTGGCGCCATAAATAGAAGACATGCGCAAAACGCGGGTAATATTCCCGGTTTTGGGATGTCTCACCTTTATTACAAGACTCACTTCGGATGTATTGTCGGTTGATGCCTCAAATGTGATCTCTTGACGATCTGCGAAAGAGAGGAAATTTTCTACACTAAAGTTTAAAATCATATTTTTTATGCTCCTTTTTGTAATTCAATTACAAATTTAAGGCAAAAAAAGTTTATATACAAGCATGGATGCAATTTATTATGGTGTACTTCGCTCCGGCGAAGTCGCCGAGTATTTAAATTGTTGAATCTAAAGCTTTCCCCTATGTTGATGGTTTGAAGAGTATATGGTCTCCAACCACTTGCAAACATGAGACAACCATTTTTTATCAGAGAGGAGAGGGTTTATCAGCATCAGATGTGGTTGTTGTGTGGTTGAAAGTGGTTGGGACTTAAACTTCAATAAGAGTATTGTGTAATGAGCTGATGGAAGATCAGGGGCACTAATAGAGTGGTTTGTAATGGTTTTAATGGTTTGATTTGGGTCAGTTTAATTATGCAAACAATGATCATGCCGATGAGGGATTATTGGAGATGATGTGCTTAACGTTGCTAAAATTTAGAGAGTGTTTGGATTTAACTTTCATTCACATGAAGAGGGATTTTCGAGGGAATTTCACGAGTTGAAGAAGGAGCATAGCGGGCTATGCGACTGATGAGACTTGGTGAAATTCACCGGAAAGACCATTCATGTGAGTGAAAAGAATTAATTCTAAAGATTCTTACTTATAATTCGTGTTAAATTCAAACACTCTCTTAAACAGCTTCTAAATATTTTTTGCAAATAGAAGAAAATTGTGTAATTTTGTGACTGTGGGTAAATAATATCCGCAGTCATTTTTTAAGTAAGTAAGATAAATTAATGCACATATAAAACGCAGTTATTTTTGAGATGTTTTTGCCGCGTAAAGAAGGAGCATATAGGCATATGCGACTGAATTACAAGGTGAAAACAGCCAAAAAGAACAAGTTTTATAGTGCAAGATTTCATTACTT